>JAHDQS010000009.1 GCA_018433675.1 Clostridia bacterium | reverse complement strand
TAACAATATGTTCTGTTGTCATGCATCTTTTTCTCGAATATAATTTCAAGCACTGTGTAAAAACCCATCCCTTATTTTTACATTTAATATCATTTCGTAAGATAACGGAGGAAAAGTTATGTTATCACAAAGTATTGGAAAGAACATTAGACTGCCATATCTGCTGTTTATCTACATAACCATTGTTATTATGGCCTTCTTATGTATTTTAATGCTTTATTCCGAAAAAAATGCCATAGAACAAGAACTATTAAGAGAACAGCAAGAAAAAATCAGGCTGGAAAACGAGCTGCAAAAACTAAACAGATATGCCGAACAATACGGCACTTCACCTGAAATCATCAGTGCCGTTTTTTATGAAAGTGAAAACAACGGAATAGATCCTGCTGTCATGTTGGAACTCATTAAAACGGAAAGTAATTTTGATTCACAAGCCGTCAGCAGCGAAGGAGCCAAAGGGCTTTGCCAGCTTATACCGGGCACCGCCAAGGAATTGTGTCAAGAACTTGAAATAGATTACCACAGCGAGCTGCTTAACGAACCAAGTTCCAATATTAAGCTGGGGGCATACTACCTTGCCAAGTTGCTTAAAATGCATGATTTTGATTACCACATGGCCCTTACCGCTTACAATAGAGGCCCAACAGGACTCAAAAGGTATATCGAAAGGACAGGTACGGCTGTAAGTACTTTTTCCTTAAAAATCAGTGAAAACAGCGGAAGTATTTAACGCAAAAAGTGGGATGCATCTTGAAAATTTCAAGTTGCATCCTATTTTTGTATAGACACAATTCTTTCATCATTAACATACAATCAGCAATTCATCTCCCGCCTCTAAGTCACCTTGCTCACGCAAGTGAGAGCGTAGGCGGGAGATGAATTGCCTGCTTCACTCCTTCCTAAAAATCTGCGTAACACACTGTGTAACAAAAAGCTTGAAAAACATATCCCGATGGGATAAACTGTTATCCGAACACACGTTCGCTAGAAGGTGATATCCTATCGGAAACAAAGCATATAAGTATCGTCTAATGCCTAACACTGAACAGGAGTTGCTAATCAAAAAAACATTCGGCTGTGTAAGATTTGTCTACAATCAAATGCTGGCAGAACGCAAAGAACAATATGAAAAAAATCAAGAAGCTAAAGAAGCCATAAAAAAGCTAAAAACACCAACCCCTGCAAAGTATAAAAAAGAATATCCATGGCTCAAAGAAGTGGATAGTCTGGCTTTGGCAAACGCCCAGCTAAACCTGAATACAGCTTACAGAAATTTCTTCCGTGATAAGAAAATCGGCTTCCCAAAATTCAAAAGTAAGCGCCATGACAAAAAATCTTACACCACCAACAACCAAAGAGGAACAATCCGGCTGATAGACGCTAAAACAATTCGACTGCCTAAGCTAAAGAATGTACGAATTAAGCTGCATAGACAACTACCAAACGATGCTTTCATAAAATCAGCCACCATCAGTCAAACACCTACAGGGAAATATTATATCTCCATACTGATTGAAAATGATGCCAAAATCACACCGAAAACAGCAAAACCTGAAACAACGCTGGGTTTGGACTACTCCTCGAAATCGCTATATATAGATAGCGAAGGAAACAGCGCCCAATACCCCCGATATTATCGACAAGCAGAAGCAAAACTAAAGAAAGCCCAACGTAAATTATCCAAACGCAAAAAGGGTAGTAAAAATCGTGAAAAGCAACGACAAAAAGTAGCGAAAATCCATGAAAAAGTAGCCAATCAACGAAAGGAATTTTTGCATAAGCTCTCCAGGCAGATAACCAACGCCTATGATGCAATTGCAATAGAAAACCTAAATATGCGGGGTATGGCGCAAGGCCTAAAACTGGCGAAGTCAACAAACGGCAATGGCTTTGGGATGTTGAAAACATTTTTGGCCTACAAACTGGCAGAACAAGGTAAGAAGCTGGACCTGCCACCATTGCGGAAAAGAACTTGAAAGGGACATCAACGCTGCCATCAATATCAAAAACGAGGGTTGCCGGATACTTGGTATAGCCTAATACATTATATGAACCGTTGGGCGAACGGGGATAGCTTGGTAATTATACCGACGTTAGTTGGTACGTCCCAAGAAGCCCCACCTCTTCAGGTGGTGGGAGTACGTCACCACTTCTTTGTTGTTCATTCAGTCTTACCTCATAGACAAATTCAAGTCTTCTGCGATAATCTAATTCAATTAAATCGGTGGGCTTGACGTTTGCACTCTTTTTTTCAAAATACGCAATTCCTGCATGTTGCAGCATTTGATATACAAATTGGGAGCATACCATGATATTTGGCTTAAATGAATACTTAAACACCAACCCCAATAAATTGTAGGCACTGCCTTCACGATTAATCTCCCATATCTTCTTTATCATTTTTTGTTTCTGTTCTTTCGTGACTTTCATCCTGTAAACCATAATGGATGAATCAGCTTTCTCATTGAAGCATTCCACCATTTCGTGATTCAGGCCCGGTAGATATACATTTTGACCGCCATTATAACTAACAATTGTCTTCAAATTACTGTCAAAGGATAACGATGCATGATTAAACTGTCTTTTCGTGAACACTGAAATTAACTCACTCGCAGGACTGCCCGAATCCGTAAGCACAATGTAAATGTGTTCGTCGTTCAGACTGTCATAAGCTGCTTTGAAATACTCGTCTGTCAGATTTCCATTACTCAAATAACGGAATGAACTGTGTTGAGGTATAATCTCCAGCACTTTTGATAAATTCTCTTTCGAAAAAGCCTGCCCAGCCTTTTTAGCAGTATTGGCAGCCTCCACAATCTTGTCTTTTTCGTGGACAAGTTGAGCATAAGTGACAACTGCAAATTCCTGTACCGAAGGCATGAAAAATGTTTTATTGTTCTCAACAAAAAACAGCTTTTCTATAATTAGTGGCACTAATATGATCGCGGTACTGATTAGCTTAAACAGAGTAAATATCAAACTGTCTGTCTCATAGCTAAAAGTAATTAACGTCGTGTATTGAATTTGTAAAATCATTATGGCCAGATATATACCAATGTACAAAAGCCTAACATGTAATGTTGCAGCCGCATAGAGGCTGCGAAACAGCATGATGACGAATACTAATATATAGGCAAAAACTAATATTACATATTTATCGCTTATAAATATTCCGGTCAATGCGGCGCAGAGCAACACAGCCAGCAAAAATGATAATATCTTTGGTTTCATGGAATAATTCTCCTTTCTGCAACCTCATCCTTAATCCGACGGCCTATTCTTTTACAAACGCCTAGCATTCTTTCTTTGTATACAATTCCTAAAACACCCATACCAGCTGTTAAAGCAAAAATAAGAACAACAATTTCCCATTTGCCCTGCCGCATTGTAGAGCCGATAAGAGTTGAAGATATGACAGATGGTATGCGCGCAAAAGTAGAAATTAATAAAAACTTTGATATTTTCATGGGGCTTGTTCCGACTATATAGGTCAGCATGTCTTTGGGAGTGCCTGGAATGAGAAACAAAATAAAAACAATCGTTTCCAGTTTCCGGGAATCTTTTAGAAAAACAAATTCATTGAGCTTGTTTTTCCTGAATAGTTTCGCCACAAGAGGGGTGCCAAATCTTTTTGACAGAAGAAAAATGCCGGAAGAAGCAACGACACACCCTGCAAGACAGATTAGCAAACCACCAAACCCACCATACAACAACCCCGCTAAAATCTCAATTGGTTCACCGGGAATGAATGCAATGATAATCTGTACCACCTGGATCCCCAGGACAACAATCCATCCCCACCCGCCCAAAGAAATAATCCAGGATATAAATTTCTGTTGAGTTTTTGGTTCAAATAAAAGTTTTATATATGGCAACGCGACTAAGGTCAGTGCAACCATTGAGATAAGGAAAACCACGGCTGCAATCATAGATCGTTTGGTTGCTTTGTCCACTGCACTCATTAAATCACCTTGTATAATGCAAATATAGGGTTTCCATCATACATTTTCCTTTCTGATTATTTTCTATATAATCAATTTTAAACTTCGACTATTTCCTAATATTGAAGCTGCTAAATATTTTAACTATATCCCAATACATTTTCAGCCTTGCCTTCACACCCCTCAGGATTCCCAGTTTTTCTTCCTTTGTGATGTGTGTCATGTCCTCAAGATATACTTCCTTGACTTTTATATTGAATTTATTCACATATTTTGTAAGTGCAACTTCCACGCCGTATCTTGTCACATCAATATTGGGCATTCTATCAATTATTGATTTCCTGATAACCCTTTGCCCCGAAAGACAAGGAGCCACCTTTTGGGCCAGGTCGGTCACCCTTCTGCCTTTTTTAAAGATACCAATCGTCATATCGACTTCGTTGTCTATCACCGGTTGAATCAGTCCGACCACATGCTCTTCCTTTAGCCCTACCAGATCAGCGTCAAGAAAAAGTATTATCTCAGTTTCACACTCATTTACTCCAACCTTTATCGCTCCGCCTTTACCAATATTTTTCGATAACTCAATAACATCAACATCGTATACCTTTGCAATATCAACAGTTTTGTCGGTCGACCCATCGCTTACAACAATGATTTTGCCTATACTATCAACCTTTTTGAGGCATTCCAGAACTTTTCCTATTGCTTGTTCCTCATTATACGCAGGAATTATAGCTGTAACGTTTTTCATTATTCCTCCATTTGCCATGTGCTTATAGCCATGATCTCCCTTACCAATCAGGAACAAAAAAATTCATCCTTCAATTGGTGTAAACTACTTTTAAAATTGCTCTACGTGACATTATTATTTCTGATAGAGTAATTTTATATTTGTTTTAAGTTTTTGTCAAGGATTATCTTGACAGATAGAGTAATATTGACTATTATTATTCCAGCGGGTATTACTATATTTGACAGAGTAATATCTCATAGAGTAATATCTCATAAAGAATTTAATTTGAGGAATATTCCATATGAAAAATAAACCAGCTGCCTTTATTAAAGCTTCTGATTTAACTCAACATATTCTTAAAGATATTGAAGCAGGTTCTAAAATCAAAGATTGGTCAACAAAGGTTGGTGTTCTTATGAAAGATATTCTGCTTAGGTTAAAAACAACTGATGCGAATCTCTTTTGCTACTTGAATCAACGTTGGCACTGTAGAGTTCTCAATCGAGCTATGCCAAGAATCACTAATATAGGAGGGGCAATTTTCACTATAGGGCTTTCCCTTATCTTCATGCTATTCGGGCGTGGAAAGCTGGAAATGGTTGCAACCCGAGGCTTATTTGCACTAGCAGGCAGTTCTCTGCTTGGGTTTGTATTGAAAAGAATGCTGATGCGCCAGCGACCTTATCTTATCTTCCCCAATACATATATCGGCGGAACTGTGTTCAAAGATTATGCCTTTCCTTCGGGCCATACTGCTTCAGTATTTACCCTTGCGGTAAATTACGCTATTCCCTACCCTTCCCTCACCCTTCCTTTACTCTTCATAGCTTTATTGGTTGGAGTGTCACGGATCTATCTTGGGCATCATTATCCCACAGACATTCTCGCGGGAAGTATTCTTGGAACTGCCTTTGCAGTAGCTATTCAAATCCATTAATCCCTTGACTCAATCAGAAAAAAGGAGGAAAAAGTCTGAAATGAATAAATACACAATGAGTTTTGTATGGTCGGGTAGTATCATGACCATTTCGTTCTTAGCCATTATTAATCTACTAACCAGTAGGAATTATCCGTGGTTCGTCTATCCGTCATTTTGTATTCTATGTATTCCTTTGATTTTACATTATCTTTTCAAACGAGATATTAGAGCTTTTTCTATTATGGGGGGGCTACTCCTTTCGTCCTTTTTTATTCTCTCAAACTACCTGTTTTCGCCCTCTCATCCATGGTTTTGGTATGCAGTGTTTCCTGCCTTGTTATGGCCGATTATCGTCTGCATGGGAAAGAAAACAGCACTGATAGGTTATGCTGTTATTGGATGTATAAGTATCATCTTATATTACTCTACATTAAATATAGTGCTATCACCAGGTTATCCCTGGGCTATATATCCAGCCTATGTAGCAATCTGGTGGCCTTCTACTCTATACTTTATAAAAAGAAAACAGTATTTTGGGTTTTCAATTTTTGGCGCTTTACTAACCATACTTTTCTTTACAATTGTTAACATATGCTCTTCGCCGGATGAGATCTGGGCAGTTTATCCTGCATTTGCTATATTATGGTGGCCGCTTTCTTACTATTATTTCAAGGTAAAAAGTAAATCTAATGATTGAGAATAGCTTTTAAAAAGAGATGCGATTTTTGTCGCATCTCTTTTTTCTTGCTTTAGGTTTGTTTTCTCAAAACACAAAACAAAGTGGATAATAAAAAAATGTCTTGCAGCATTTTATACTTCATTGCCTTAATCCAAGCCAACGGTATAACATAAACAAAGGCCACCATAATACTGCAAAGGTTGGATATACAAACCATATTATATCGGGCGTGTAATTAAAATTGATAAAGATAAACAAAGCGGTTATTAACACAGTTCCACAAATTGAAAAACCAAGTTGTATACGAGCTTGTTCAATTTTTTTCGATTGATTGCTCCCAAGTTCCATTTTAATATCTTCAATATCTCCAAAATCAACAATTGCTTTATTGATTGCATCTTCTTCGGATTTTCCTTGACTCATGAGATCCAAAACTTTTTCCTCAAGATTTTGTTTAATGTCCTTTACAATATTTTCTTTTTGTTGGCTTTGAGGAATTTTTTTAAACAGCTCATCCACATAAATTTCTATTTTCTTCACTCTAATACCTCCATAAAGATATCGATTATTTTTTTTGTTTCCTCCCATTCTGCTATTTGCTCTTTGAAATATGCTTTTCCAAGACTGGTAATTCTATAATATCTTCTTTTGCCCCCATAAGAAACACCCCCTAAATAGGACTCGATAATTCCTTTTTTTTCAAGTCTTTGAAACACTGCATACAGAGATGCTTCTTTTATTTGAAATTGATTATCTGTTCGCCGGCTGATTTCTTTTGACATTTCATATCCATAACGGTCCTTTTCATAAATTAAGCGTAGAATTATAGCATCTAAATGGCCACGAATAATATCACTGCTAATCAATATATCACCTCTGTTCGTTACATTATCTGTTAAAATATTATCACGTATTACTATACCTGTCAAAGTAATATTTGAATTTCGTTTTTTTTCAGCGTGGAGGTGCCTATCCCTCCCTCAACACCGGTTTTATATTTGAGAAGGCCGGTAACGAAATCAAAAATTTCGTTACCGGCCTTTTTTTTTACCTATCTTTCATCATTTAACAGGCTCTTAACTATTTCACTTACCAGTCTGCCATCGGCTTTGCCTTTAGTCTGAGGAACTACCTTCCCCATAACCTTTCCAATATCCTTAGGCGACTCGGCCTTAACTTCGTTAATCACCCTTTTGACAAGTTCAACAACTTCTTCTTCGGTCATTTGTTGAGGGAGATATTCCATTAGCACCGCAATTTCGCGTTTAAGATCTTCAATGGCTTGAGGACGATTTGATTTCTCATATTCCGGTATGGCATCCCGCCGCAGCTTTACTTCTTTTGTTAGGACTTGAAGCATCTCTTCTTCATTCAATTCACGCCCTAACTGAATTTCCTGGTTTTTAACAGCTGCCCTCGTCATCCGGATAACAGAAAGCCTAAGCTTTCCTTCTTCCTTGGCCTTCATGGCGTCCTTCATGTCCGCTGTAAGTCTTTCTTTGAGGCTCATTTAAGGGACCCCCTATTTAAATTTCCGCTTTCTTGCTGCCTCTGATTTCTTTTTTCTTTTGACGCTTGGTTTTTCATAATGCTCCCGCTTCCTAACCTCAGACAATACACCTGCCTTTTGGCAAGTCCGTTTAAAGCGCCGCAATGCGCTGTCAAGGGTTTCATTTTTACCAACCTTTATTTCACTCATGCATTTTTCCCTCCCTCCACTAAGACCATCTTGCCGTAGATGTGCTGCATTATCTCGCACCAGGAAAAATGAGATTTAGCCTAAAAATGCACATGTTATATTATACTGCAACACAAGATGAGGGTCAAGAATTAACCGGGAGGCCAAGTTAAACTTCTTCCTCCCAATAAATGGAAATGGATGTGTGGCACTTCCTGCCCACCCTGTTCGCCACAATTATTGACTATGCGATAACCCTTATCAAGTTTCAGCTCTCTTGCTACCTTGCGTATTACCCCATGGATATGTCCAAGCAAGGGCAAATGATCATCTGAGACTTCTTCCATACTGGCAATATGTTCCTTCGGCATCACAAGAATATGCACCGGTGCCGCCGGATTGATATCATGTATTGCTATGACCCGATCATCCTCATAAACCTTTTGGCTTGGAATTTCACCTGCAATAATCTTGCAAAAAATACAATCAGACACAACCTACACCTCCTTTACACCAAAACATATCTTGCCTTCGTTTCTGGTTATTTTAACAGGCACGATTTGGCCTCTCTGCTGTTCTTCCCCATAGCACCTGACGTTCAAATAGTTTTCACTATGTCCCTCCCAGATATTTTGCCCCACAGGGTTTTCAACCAGCACTTGCAGCTTTTTTCCGACAAACCGGGCAGAATATCGAAAAGCCAGCTTTCCGGCCGTATCGATTAACAGACTGCTGCGTTCAGCCTTCACTGCGGCCGGCACCTGTTTTGGAAAGTCTGCCGCAGGCGTCCCTTTTCTGGGCGAATACTGAAAAACATGAATACCCCCGAAACCCATTTCCTTCACAAACTCAATATAAGCACGAAAATGTTCTTGGGTTTCACCGGGAAAACCGACCATAATATCCGTGGTAATACAAATATCAGGAATCCTCTTCCTTACACCCTCTACTATATTACGATATTGTTCGGTTGTATAGGGTCTGTTCATTGATTTGAGAATATCATCATGTGCACTTTGCAATGGTAAATGAAGATGAGGACAGAAATTATCATAATCCTCCATAAGTCTGATTAACTCCTCATTAACCTCCACGGGTTCCAAGGAACTCAACCTCCAACGAACTGAGGTTGTTAGATTCAGGAGTTTTTCCAGCAAAGCTTCCAACAACAATTCCTTGCCAAAATCTCGACCATATGCCCCTAAATGAATCCCCACCAGTACTATTTCCCGATATCCCTTAGCAATCAACTCACCGGCTTCAGACAACACTTTCTCAACAGGCCTGCTCCGCAGGGGACCCCTGGCATAAGGAATAATGCAGTACGAGCAAAACTGATCGCAGCCTTCCTGCACCTTGAGATATGCTCTGACTCTCTCAGATAGATAAGGTGCGGCTCCAATCTCTTCAAATGCCCTTACGTTTTCGTTTTTAGTTACCTTTACCAAGACACCTTTACTGTTTTCCGTCTCTTCAAGCCAGGCAGGAATCTTTTTACGACCATCAACGCCTACGACAAGATCCACTCCGGCTATTTCCTTTACTTCCCCATGTGAAACCTGAGCATAACAACCCATCACTACTACCCTTGCCTGGGGATTCCCCTTACTGCAACGGCGAATGATCTGACGAGACTTCCTTTCGGCAAGATTTGTTACCGTACACGTATTGATAATATAGACATCTGCCGGTTCTTGGGGCTTAGCTATTTCATAACCCTTCCCAATCAAAAGCGCTTTTAAAGCTTCTGTCTCATATTGATTTACCTTACAACCTAAAGTATAAAAGGCTACCTTTTTTCTTTTTTCCATCAGCCCAGGTCTCCCCACCGGCACATAATATTCGCCAAAACAGCCAGTCCTGCCGTTTCCGTACGCAAGATGCGCGGTCCTAAATCAACCGTCATTCCTCCGCTTTCCGTGATTGCTTGCACTTCTTCACCGGCCAGACCTCCTTCCGGCCCAATGAGAACATAAACAGGCTTTTTAGCGGGGGTTATTTCTTCCAACACATCTTTTAGAGGTCTCCCTCCCCCTTCCCAAGGGGTTAGCAAGACTCTCTCAGAAGGCAAAGCGCCAAGGAATCCCCTAAGTTCAAAAACAGGTGATACCTCCGGCACCACCGTTCTCCTGCACTGTTTAGCAGCTTCCACCGCTACCTTTTGCCAGCGCAGCAGCCTTTCTGCCTTTTTTTTCTCGTTAAGTTTTACGACACTGCGCTGTAACATTACCGGCACGATTTTTTTCACGCCCAACTCCGTTGCCTTTTGAATTATTAACTCCATTTTGTCTCCCTTGGGCAAACCCTGTACCAGCACTACATTCAAGGAGCTCTCTTTAGTCATGTAACTGCCCGGCTTGAGACTTATACAAGCCTCATTCTTTCCGCAGCCTTCAATCACACCCTCATATTCCCAACCAAGACCGTCAAATATTACAACAGGGTCGCCGGTAACTAAACGCAGCACCCTGGATAAATGCTTCATTTCCTCTCCTCTGATATAAGCCTCTTTTTCCCTTATATCCTGCGGTGGTACGTAAAATCTGTGCATCTTAATACTCCTTAAGCTGCCAGACACAGGCTACCCATCCTTCCTGGATTAATTCCTCCAATAATACAAAGCCTAAGTCTGTACCAACCTTTTTAATTTCCGGTTCCCGTTCGACAATGATCCCCGAAGTGATAAACTTACCGCCCGGCTTTAGACAACCTTTGACCTGGGGCATGAGTCTTTTAATAATGTCGGCAGTAATGTTCGCAGTTATCAAATCGGCCTTCTTTGCCAATCCATTCAACAAATCATTACATCTCACATCTATTATACCGTCCAATTGATTCAAACAAACGTTTTCCCGAGCTACTTTAACAGCAGTATCGTCGTAATCAAGGGCTAGCACACCCTTTGCACCCAGGCGGACAGCAGACATGGACAGAATTCCCGTTCCCGTGCCCACGTCAATAACATAGTCTCCGTCACCGACATACTTTTCCAGCAAACGAACGCACATTGCCGTCGAAGCGTGACTCCCAATACCAAAAGCCATTCCCGGGTCAATATCCAGCACTATCTCGCCTTCATCAGGTGTGTATTCTTCCCAAGTAGGACGCACCACAATTCTATCGCCGATTTTGATCGGCTTAAAATACGCCTTCCAAGAGTTCGCCCAGTCTTCTTCGTTAATAACCGCAAAAGCCGCTTCGTATGGCGTATGACCCAAACGTAGCCTTATTGCATCAAGTTCACTCTTTAGACCTTCTAGTCTTGCAGGCAGTCTCTGGTCAAGGGGGAAATAACCCTTAACTAAATAAACGGTAGACTCGATTAATACCTCCGGGAGTTCATAGGCATCCCACTGTCCGGACTTTGTCATATACTGTATCAACTCCGGATCTTCAATAACAACACCCCCGGAGCCCAACAGATGAAAAACTTCGGCCACAGCCTCTACCGCTTCCTTCTCCGTTTGTATCACGACTTCCTGCCAATCCATGATATCCTCTCCTAGCCTCTTAAGCTGTCCCAAAGCCTTTCCAATATCCCTTTATTCTTTCCCTTAGCAGGCGGACGGTAATTATCCTGTCCGCTGATTTTGGCAAACTGCTCCAGCACCTTTTGCTGTTCCTCACTGAGCTTGGTAGGGGTTACCGCTATTACCTTAACGTGCTGATCTCCTCGCCCGCTACCGCGCAGCCGAGGAATACCCAACCCCCTCATTCGAAAAACAGTATTGGTTTGCGTGCCCGCCGGTATCTTTAATTCAACCTTTCCTTCCAGCGAAGGTACTTTTATCGTAGCCCCCAAAGCTGCCTGCACAAAGGTTATGGGCATTTCCATATAAAGGTCCTCGCCGCTTCGTTCAAATATTTCGTGGGGTTTAACTTCGATATATACATAAAGATCTCCGTTTGGTGCACCTTTTTCCCCCGGCTCTCCTTCTGACGCCAGACGAATTCTGGAGCCCGAATCAACCCCGGCAGGAACTTTGATATGAAGCTTTTTCGTTCTTCTTACCCGGCCTGCCCCCCGACAATCGGGGCAGGGATTGGTTATCTTCTGCCCGACACCGCCGCATTCGGGACAAGTAGTAACTGTTTGAAAATGACCGAAAACTGTTTTTTGTGTCGTCCTTACCTGACCTGTTCCATTACAGCGAGGGCATTTTGTCGGACTTGTTCCCGGTTTTGCTCCGCTGCCGTGGCAGGTTTCACAGGTTTCATAACGAGGCAGATTAATGTCCTTTTCAACCCCAAAGGCGGCTTCTTTGAATGTTAACTCCAGATCCAGCCGTAAATCCGAGCCCCTTTGCGGCCCTCGGGTTTGCTGTTGGGCTGTTCCTCCAAAAAACATATCAAAAATATCGCCAAATCCGCCAAAATCTCCGGCGTTACCAAATCCGCCGCCATATCCACCGAATCCGTTGGGATCGGTACCCGCGTGGCCAAACTGGTCATAGCGTTTTCTCTTCTCCGAGTCGTTTAAGACCTCGTATGCTTCGCCAATTTCTTTAAATTTCTCTTCCGCCTGTTTATCACCCGGATTAACATCTGGGTGATATTGTCTGGCTAATTTACGATACGCCTTTTTTATCTCTGCTTCCGACGCATTCTTTTCCACTCCCAGAACTTCATAATAGTCCCTTTTGGCCATGGTCCACCTCCTTCACTCCGTCAACAAACAATTAAAGAGAGAGGCTGACAGGAAGTCAGCCTCCGGCTTTTAATTGTCTTCCTCCACTTTATAGTCGGCATCGACTACGTTCTCATCATCATTTTCGCCTGTGTTTCCTGCTTCTCCCGCCGCATTAGCACCTGCTTCTGCTTGCTCTTGCCCTGTCTGCTGATAGAGCTTTGAAGTCAGTTGATACAAAGCATTAGTCAGTTCCTCGGTCTTCTGCTTGATGGCCTCCGTGTCATCTCCCTGAACAGCCTTCTGCAGGTCCTCCTTGGCGGCGTTTATTTTATCCTTATCCTCTTGGTCCGCCTTGTCGCCGGAATCCTTTAAGGTTTTATCAGCCTGATAAATGAGGTTATCGGCCTGGTTCTTCAATTCAACCTCTTCTTTTCTCTTCTTGTCTTCCTCGGCATGTTTTTCAGATTCTTTAACCATGCTGTCGATTTCCTCTTTCGAAAGACTGGTGGAAGCGGTAATAGTAATCTTTTGCTCCTTCCCTGTCCCCATATCTTTGGCCGATACGTTGACTATTCCGTTAGCGTCGATGTCAAACTTAACCTCGATTTGCGGTACGCCTCTGGGAGCCGGCGGAATGCCAGTCAGTTGGAAACGTCCCAAGGTCTTGTTGTAAGCAGCCATTTCCCTTTCGCCCTGTAAAACGTGGATCTCAACGGAGGTCTGATTGTCCGCGGCAGTTGAGAAAATCTGACTCTTGGAGGTAGGTATCGTCGTATTTCTTTCGATTAACTTGGTGAATACACCCCCTAAAGTTTCAATACCCAACGAGAGCGGTGTTACATCAAGTAAAAGCACATCCTTGACATCCCCTACCAGAACTCCTGCTTGAATTGCTGCACCAAGAGCCACACACTCATCGGGGTTGATCCCTTTGAAAGGCTCTTTGCCAAGCAGGTTGCGAATGGCTTCCTGAACCGCCGGAATCCTTGTTGAACCTCCTACTAAAAGGATCTTATCGATCTTTCCAACCTCTATACCCGCATCTTTTAAAGCCTGGCGCGTCGGCCCCATTGTCATTTCCACCAAGTCGGCAGTCATCTCATTGAACTTAGCCCTGGTTAGGTTTAAATCTAAATGCTGCGGTCCGTCAGAGGTTGCGGTAATAAAGGGCAGATTGATATTTGATGTTACAACTGAGGACAGTTCATGTTTTGCTTTTTCAGCAGCCTCTTTTAAGCGCTGCATAGCCATTTTGTCCTTCTTTAAATCCACCCCGGTCTGTTTCTTGAATTCCTCTGTCATCCACTGTACTATTCTTTCATCAAAATCATCCCCACCCAGCTTATTATTACCGCTGGTGGCTTTGACCTCAAACACACCTTCACCTAATTCGAGTATCGAAACATCAAAGGTTCCTCCACCCAGGTCGTAAACTAAAACGGTTTGATCTTCTTCTTTTTCTATACCATAAGCAAGCGCGGCAGCCGTAGGCTCATTGATGATCCTTAACACTTCCAACCCGGCTATTTTCCCCGCATCCTTAGTCGCCTGACGCTGGGAATCGTTAAAATATGCAGGTACCGTGATTACAGCTTTATCCACTTTCGTGCCAAGATAACCTTCGGCATCTGCCTTCAGCTTTTGAAGTATCATCGCCGAAATTTCTTGCGGCATATAGTCTTTGTTATCAATCTTCACCTTGTAGTCGGTCCCCATATGTCTTTTAATAGATTGCACGGTACGATCGGCGTTGGTAATCGCCTGGCGTTTTGCCACCTGCCCCACTAACCTTTCGCCATCCTTGGCGAAGGCAACCACCGAAGGTGTCGTCCTGTTTCCTTCAGAATTTGTTATTACAACAGGCTCGCCGGCTTCCATAAACGCCACACAAGAATTTGTCGTGCCTAAATCAATTCCAATAACTTTGCCCATTTTTATTCCCTCCTATGTTCAAATTAATAAAACTAGGTTTATTTTTTTGCTACCTTCACCATGGTAGGACGTACTACCCTATCTTTAAAGCAGTATCCTTTACGCAATTCTTCTACTATCTCATTGTCCTCTTGGCCTTCCTCAGCCTCAACCTGCATCATGGCCTCATGAAACTGAGGGTCAAAAACCTTGCCAAGGGATTCGATTTTCAACAGTCCTTCTTCCCCCAGCACCTCCATCAACTGCCGGTAAATCATTTCAATGCCGGCAAAAATCTTTTTGATTGTCTCATCTTGCTGTTCAAGAGATTCTACCGCTCTTTCCAGATTATCGATAATCGGAAGCATTTTATTAATTAAATCCAGTGAGGAATACTTAACCCACTCCTCTTTTTCTCTTTGCGCTCTCTTTCTGTAATTATCAAAATCAGCATGAATCCTTAATATCTTTTCATTTAATTCTTTGACCTCTGCCTCTTTGATTTCTAACATTTTGCTTTCCGGCTCCTCTTCCTGTTCCTTCCGGGAAACCGTTTCTTCAGTTCCAATGTCTTTTTCAGATTGCTCTTTTATATCTACTCTCTCTTCCTCCGGTAACGTATCTTCGACCACTTCTCCTTCTGTTTTCTTTTTTTTCACACTGCTCACCACCTATTCATATTTCATCGGCTCTGGGTAAACCCGAACCGCTTTCATCCTTCTTTTTAATAATGGTATCGATCCTTAAAATGGCCTCCGCAATTTCTCCTGCTGCCGACAAAGCGTATCTTTTTACCGGTGCTGGGTCGTAGACACCCTTTTTGGCCATATCGACAATCTCTCCGGTATCACAATCGATACCGAGGGAATCTTTCCCACACTCGACTTGTGCCGCGGTAACATCACCTATTTTCTCCAGGGGGTTAAAACCGGCATTCATCACAATTTGCGAAAAAGGCCTTTTCAGAGCGGCAATCACACAATCCATACCATAAACAGCCATTCCCTTGATTTCTCTGCGTGCTTTTTCCACCTCTCTGGAAACGGCAAGTTCAACAGTTCCACCACCCGCCATAATGCCGCCTTTTACCGCGGCCTGCACGGCGGAGGCAGCATCCTTAGCTATTCTTTCCCGTTCTCCCACAACCTCCTGTGTAGAAGCACCAACAAGAATAGTGGCTTGTGTTTTAGCCTCGCCTCCCAAGAGACGGACATGCTTTAACTTCTCATCGTAAAAAGCTTCATCTGCCTTACCGCAACCGGCCAGCAATTCTTCTTCTTTTTTCTTTAAGCCTGTCCTTTTTAACATCTTTGCCCCGCAGTGTTCAGCAGCCCGGTACAACTCCTTATTGGGAACACGCTGCAGCACCATAACATGAGCATCCGTCAGGATCTCTTCCGCTGCATCGTGGACACCCCTGTCTACCAGAACCATATTCACACCCAGACCGACAATTTTTCTGATGTTTTCTTTAAACTCTTCCTGGAATTGTATGTATCTATTCACACCAACCTCTGTTGCCAACGCTTCATCATCAATTTCTTCAGGTTCCAAGGCATCATCTATCACTAACAGCTTTACACCCTTCAACTTTTTAGGCATTTCCATATTCAGAGGCGGTTTATCCAAAACCACTCCGGAAATCACTTGATTTTCCGCACCCTCATAAGCACGAATCGTATCTGCCAGTTTAAAAGAAGGCTCCAGCAGCTTTTCTCCGCCGATAATTCCAAGTGCTTCGTACACCAGCCGGGCAATGTCTTCATGACCTCTGCCGGCTATTTGCGCTACATTCTTTAGGACATCATCACTAGTGTCTTCAACCTGGACAGTCTTCTTATCCAAAACATCCAGCGCCGTTTTCAAAGCAAGTCTCATTCCTTCGATTACCTTGATGACCGGCACTCCTTTCATTACCTGGGCCACACCCTCCTCCACCAAAGTCCCGGCCATGATGGTTGCCGTCGTGGTTCCATCCCCTATCTCTTCTTGCTGGGCTTTTGCCGTTTTGATCAGCAGTCTGGCAGCCGGGTGACTAATATCCATCATATCCAAAATCGTTACGCCATCATTGGTAATAACCACATCACCAATCTGATCTACCAGCATGGTATCCAAGCCCTTGGGACCTATTGTTCCCTCTACGGCCCGGGCCAGGGCTTTGATGGCATTAGAATTTGTTAATAGGGCTGCTATCTTTTCATCAACCTCAGAATTTTGCGCACCTCTGTCCTTAACACTCATCATTTATCCTCCGTTTGAACATGTTTCCGTTTTATCTCATTTTCTCCAACATATCCGTCAAGGCGTAAGTAACTAGCTCTACAATACTTACCGCTCTAGAATACTCCATCCTGGTGGGACCAAGCAAACCAATATTGCCAATCACCTTTCCTTGTCGGTGGTAAGCGGCTGTGACAAGACTGCAACCCTTCATGGATTCATGACGGTTTTCCGTACCTATTTTGATGACAATACCGTTTTCATGGTCACAATGCAACAGATTCTTGATTGTTTCTTCTTCTTCAAAAAGTTCAAAAAGCGCTTTTACCCTCTCTATCTGCTTAAATTCCGGCTGATCAAGAATATTCAAAGTGCCCTTGAGAAAGACCTTTTGCTCATGCTCATAATCAAGAGACTGTTCAATCACCTCAATAATCTGCTTCAACGTCTCCCGCTGCCTATCAAGGTCACGGTAAACCGCCTGGATGATACCCGGATGCCACTGTTCCAGAGTCAAGCCTTGAAGATGCCCGTTGAGAATGGCGGAGATAGCCGCGTAATCACCTTCATTCAGATACTCCGGGACTTCCACTATTCGGTGCTCCACATGCCCGCTGTCCAGTACAATTATAACGACGGCCTTGCCTTCTTCGATAGGAAGCAATTTAATGTGCCTGAGGGTATTTTCCCCACAGAAAGGTGCCAGAATAAAGGCTGTATAATTCGTTAGCTGCGACAAAAGCTTACTCGTCAATTGAATGAGCTCATCTGTTTCTCTGATACGGTTTAATAACGTCTGATAAATAATATCCCTGATTTCACCTTCAATAGGTTCTTTTTTCATCAAAAAGTCAACATAGTAACGGTAACCTAATTGTGAGGGAATCCTGCCTGCAGATGTATGGGGCTGTTCAAGATAGCCCATTTCTTCCAAATCGGACATTTCATTACGCACAGTCGCAGGGCTTACTCCCAAATTGTACTTGCGCGCTATTGTCCTTGACCCGACGGGATCTGCGGTAGCAATGTAGTCTAGGATGGTAGCCAAAAGAACACGTCGTTTTCTCTCATCCATTTTCATATCGCTCCACCTCTTGTTAGCACTCTCCTTCTTTGAGTGCTAAATCTATCTCTTTAAAAATACCACTTGCTCATTTTTTTGTCAACGTCTACTGCCAATTAAGGTAAAAATTCTATAAAAACCATATTCGCGAGAGGTATGGCCTTTTCAGAAAGAAAAATGTGAGAGGCAGACTCCTCCAAAAGTCTCTTTGATTTAAGCCTTTTAATTGTCTCACCAAAAATATCCTCAATTCTTTCCGTAAATCTCTCCGCAAAATCCTTCTTACTTACCCCTTGCCTAAGCCTCAAACCCATAAACATCATTTCTGCCATCGCTGTCCTTTTCTCAAGTATCTCCTCAGCTTCAACCGGCCTTTTGTCAGTAATAACCGCGTCACAATAGGCATGGATATCGCAATGATTTGTATAACGTTTCCCGCCAAAAAAGCCTGTAGCCCCAGCCCCCAGTCCTACATACTCCCCATATTTCCAGTATGTCTTGTTATGAACACTTTCCCGGCCGGACTTGGCATAATTGCTGATTTCATAATGCCCGTATCCATTGGCAGCCAAATACCCTTGGGCCAGGTCATACATCCCGGCAGCAGTATCCTCGTCGAATTCGGTCAACAGTCCCTTCTGTAAAAGATCATAAAAAGGAGTGTTTTCTTCGAGGCTCAACTGGTACAAGGAAATGTGCTCCGGATTAAGCGCCACGGCCTCCTTGAGGTTTGCAGCCCACTGCCGCAAATCCTGTCCGGGCAAGCCGTACATCAAATCGATATTAATGTTTGTAAAACCCTCCTTCCGGGCCTCACTGAAAGTATTATATACGTCCAAAGCTTGATGTATGCGCCCCAAGGCCTCGAGTTCCCTCGGATCAAAACTCTGCACACCGAGGGAGAGACGATTGCAGCCACCTTCCCTTAACTTACGTAGCTTGCCGTTATCCAAGGTCCCGGGATTGGCCTCCACCGTTATTTCAGCCTCTGCGGAAATTCCAAACAACTCCCGCAGAGAAGCGAGCAAAAGATACAACTGCCCACCCGTAAGACAGGTGGGCGTCCCTCCTCCGATATATAGGCTGTTAAATGATTCCCCCGCTAAATAATCACTGCGGCTGTATTTTTCTCCTTCTTGCAAAAGGGCTCTTACATAACGTTCCAGCAAGGTATTACGCTGGCCCAACCCTTTTAAGACACAGTTTTCCCGACCGATGGCATAGGAATGGAAACTGCAGTAATAGCATTTAGCCACACAAAAAGGAATATGCACATACAAAGCCAGGGTCATAGCCGCCTCACCTATTTCTCATCAAGACTTAAAACAGCCATAAAAGCCTCCTGGGGAATCTCAACACTCCCCACCATTTTCATCCTCTTTTTACCTTCCTTCTGTTTTTCCAACAGTTTCCTTTTACGAGTAATATCTCCGCCGTAACACTTATCCAAAACGCTTTTTCGCAAAGCCTTAATTGTTTCCCGGGCAATAACTTTATTGCCTATCGCAGCCTGGATGGGAATTTCAAACATCTGCCGCGGTATCATTCTTCTGAGTTTTTCCACCAAAGCCCGACCTCTCAGATAGGCTCTATCGCTGTGCACGATTAAGGAAAGGGCGTCGACGTTCTCTCCGTTTACCAAAACATCGAGCTTGCACAGCTTGGACTCCTTGTAACCGCTGAGCTCGTAATCAAGAGAAGCGTAACCCCGCGTGCGCGATTTCAACTGGTCGAAGAAATCAAAGATGATCTCACTCAAGGGCAGGTCATATTTAATCATCACCCTACCGATAGAAAGGTACTCCATGTTAATGAAAGTACCCCTTCTGTCTTGTGCCAATTCCATCACCGGTCCGACATAATCACTGGGAACCATGACCGTAGCTTGGACATACGGTTCCGAGATAGTTTCCACCTGCTGCACCGGCGGCAGCTTGGTAGGATTATCTATCTGCACGACTTCGCCGTCTGTCTTTTTAATCCGGTAAACAACACTGGGTGCCGTTGTTAAAAGTTCCAAGTCGTATTCTCGTTCAAGACGCTCCTGGACGATTTCCATATGCAATAGTCCTAAAAACCCACAACGGAAGCCGAACCCAAGAGCCAACGATGTTTCCGGCTCATAAAGCAGGGAAGCATCATTAAGCTTCAGCTTTTCCAAAGCATCCCGCAGATTAGCATAATCACTTGTCTCTAAGGGATAGAGACCACAATAAACCATCGGTGTAACCTTGCGATAACCGGGTAAAGCAGCCTTGGTGGGATTTTCAGCGGAGGTCACCGTATCCCCCACTTGGGTATCTTTAACATTTTTTATCCCTGCCGCCAAAAAGCCTACCGTCCCGGCAGGCAATTCCTCAACAATCTTCATGGCCGGGGTAAAAACACCAACCTCCGTTACCTCAAAAGTCAGTCCGGTCGACATCATCTTGATGTGATCTCCCTTTTTGACCACACCATCAACAATCCTGAGATATGAAATGGCCCCTTTATATGGGTCAAAGTGCGAATCAAAGATCAGTGCCTTCAAAGGCTCTTTCTTATTCCCCACAGGGGACGGCACCTTGGCAACGACAGCTTCCAATACTTCTGCAATTCCTGTCCCCTCTTTGGCCGAGGCAAGAATGGCTTCACTGCAATCCAGTCCGATAATTTCTTCCAACTCCTGCATAACCCTTTCCGGTTCAGCCCCCGGTAAATCTATCTTGTTTATTACCGGAATTATTTCCAAATCGTGTTCCAAGGCCAGATAAACATTAGCCAGGGTCTGTGCCTCAATGCCCTGAGAGGCGTCAACCACAAGAATAGCACCCTCACAAGCCGCCAGGCTCCGGGAAACCTCGTAAGTGAAATCCACATGGCCTGGGGTATCAATAAGATTCAATAAATACTCCTGTCCGTCTTTCCCCTGATAGTTCATGCGAACTGCCTGCAGCTTAATGGTAATACCTCGCTCCCTCTCCAAATCCATCTTGTCGAGGACCTGCTCGGTCATTTCCCGTTTCGTCAGCGCACCGGTATACTCCAGCAAGCGATCGGCCAGGGTAGACTTACCGTGGTCTATATGAGCTATTATACAAAAGTTGCGAATTCGTTTTTGGTCCATATTTCCTCCTTATAGTACGCAAACCATTATATCAACTACAACGCACAGCTGCAAGGACACTTACTATTAATCAAGCCTTGCGCTTAATCCTTTTTGAAAAAAGCGAGAAGGCCAGTTGCCCTTCCTCCATTTTCATCAGGTACACCAGGATAAAAAAGACCAAGGCACCTGTAAAAACTCCTACATCTACCTGCAAAAATTGTCCCAGCTTTGTCCCGGTATCAACCACCCTTTCCATCCCAAGAGCGGAATAGTAGGCTGCCATTCCCATCACAACGGAGATGCCCAGGGTTCGCACAAATGAGGCCAGCATCCTTCTCCCGTCAATAGACCCGATCTGCATCCTCAAAACGAGAAGCAGCATTACCATATTCAAAAGACCGGCCAAGGAATAGGCCAAAGCCAAGCCTCCATGACCCATTGGTTTAACAAGGGCAAAATTCAAGATGATATTGACCACAATGGTTAATATGCCCGTTGTAACGGGCGTTTTTGTATCCTGCAAAGCATAAAAAACCCTGTTCAACAGTTGGATGGCAGAATAAGCAAACAGACCGAAACAATAAAAAAGCAAAGCATAGGCAGTGGCAGCCGTATCCTCAGCCGTAAAACGCCCCTGTTGAAACAACAATCTGACAATCGGTTCCCTCAACACAATCAAACCTACCGCCGACGGAAGGGTAATAAAAATGATGGTACGCACGCCCAAGGACATTGTTTTTTTAAAGTCCTCTTTTTCTTCACGGGCCGCATAACCCGTCAAGGTTGGAAACATAGCGGCGGCAATGGCAATCGCAAAAACACCGATGGGCAACTGCATTATCCGTTGTGCCGCTCTCAAGGCCGAAATCATCCCCTGAGGAAGCGTAGAACATAAATTCTGGTTAACAAACAAATTGAAATGTGTAACAGAAAGCCCGATCAAAACAGGTAAAATCAGCTTGCCTATCTTTCTGACGCCGGGGTGCGATAAATCAATAACCGGACGGTAACGAAGCCCTATCTTGAGCAAAGCAGGGAATTGCATGGCAAAATAAAAGATCGAACCGCCCACTACCCCGACGGCAAAACCTATAATACCAAAATCAGGGCCAAAATAAGGCATCAACAAAAGACCGACGATGATAATACCCAGATTATACAAAACCGAACCGACGGCAGGAGCCAAAAAATTTTGATAAGAATGAAGTATCCCCATAGATATTCCGTTTAGCGCCATAAAAAAGGTTTGGACAAACATGATTCTGGTCATTATTACCGTCAACGCGATATTTTCCGCATCAAAACCGGGAACTAAAAGTCGAATCAAAGACGGGGTAAAGATAATACCAAAGACTATTGCCACCAGCATCAGAATGATGATAAGATTAAAAACCGTACTGGCAACGCGCCAAGCGTCTTTTTCTTTTTCCACAGCCAAGTAACTCGAAAAAACAGGAATAAAGGCTGAGCTCAAAGCCCCCCCTATTAATAAAGAATAAATAAAATCAGGTATGGAAAAAGCAGCGTTATAGGCATCGGTCAGATTATTCTGCCCAAACTGGGCATAAATAACCATATCCCGCACATAGCCCAATATACGCGACAGGAACATGGCAATCATTAAAATACCCGCTGCCTTGGCAACTTTTCTGCCTGCAGTCATTTATGGTCACACCTTTATTTGACAGGTCAAGATAATTCTAACGAAAGTCCTCACGCTTGTCTATGTTTTTTATTCTGCCCCAGACACTTTTCAGCCTGTCAACCGTCTCCAGAAATTTATCTTTTCCCTGCTTTGTTTGCGCCGTAAAGCTTAGGCCCAGTACCTTAACAGCCAATGTTTCGCTGTCCGCCGCATAATAGAAAAAATCGTCGTTGGCATACATGGTGTTTCTTTTCATAACATGATTTGTTCCATACAATCCGCCGAGCATTAATATAAAAACAAACAATAAAATCAAAATGACCTGTTTGCGGTATGTTGTCATAGCAGTCTGACCCCCTTGATAATAAGCTAACCATAAATCAGGGTCAATAAACTACTACTCCTTTAAAACCGCGGCAAAAACGTCTGCCATCATCTCTGCCGAATTCAAGGCATCCTCCCGGGTGTTTAAATCACTCCCAAACTCAAATAGAAGAGCCCGGGAATGAAATTGTTGATTGTATCGCCTATCCTTGCAGACCCGGATACACTTAATAAGTCCCGGATACATCTTGTTGGCATGCTGCTCGATCCTTTCCGCAAAGGCAAGGTTTTCCTGCCACCGCGGGTGCTCTTTCCCAATGACAATCATCACCTTGGCACAGCTTTTATCCCCTATTTTGACCAGCGTATCGGACCGTAAAGCCAGGCCGGCATCCCGGTGGATATCTACCACCATTTGTATTGAAGGGTATTCTTCCAACATACTTTTCACAGTCTGCATGGAATTTACATAAGATTTGGCCCAATCCGGGTAATCATGGATCACGCTGCTGTACAAGGTTTTGATAGAGTGTTTTCTTTCCATAGCAAAACTTAAAGCCTGGGCCACGTCAGCTACACCGCCATTTTTCCCTTCCACGCGGGAAGTACCGTCACTTGGCTTATAGGTTTCCGCATTATGAGTATTGTAAACAAGAATCATCGGCTCTCCATTCAGCTGGACAGGAGGAAAACCGTCTTCCGGTATAGTAAGCCAATTTTCAAGATTCTCTTCCTGTTCCGGCAGAAAAAAGTCTTCTTCTCCGCCTTCCTCCTCAATCGTCAGCGCAGTGCGGAAGACAGCTCCGACTGCAAAATCCGCCGTACTCAGGTTTAGCTCAGCCCCTAGAATAGCTCGGGGCTCACCGGTCCTGACCCCGGTTACGGCATAAACGAGCCTTTCCAATTCAGAACCCTGATTTATGCCGGAACCGCTTCCGACCATGGAACTCACTGGCAGGACCTGACAAAATACTGTCTTGAGCCTATCTTCATCGTTAAGCATGTTTTTCGCAGCCGCATAAACGCCTCCGCTATTTTTATATAACAACAATAAAAAGACCAGGAGCAAAGCACAGTAAAAAGCTTTTTTGATAAACCTTCGCGTCTTAACCCGTCCCCCGGTGAATAAATATACCTTATTTTGTCGCCTAAAAAGCATAATCTCCCGTCCCTTCTCTAATTTATATGAACGGGAGAAAAGCAATATAACTTAGCAGTCGTTTATCTTATTTCCGTCGGCACCACAGCATCAATCACCCCTATTACCAGCGAGGCCAGCAACGCCCCAATCACGGATACCTTTATGCTGCCCGGCACAATAAATTGGGCCAGATATATCACTACTGCTGCCGCAAGAAAACCCGCAAGCCCCCTGGCTTGAGGTGTGGCCTTTTTACCTAAAAGTGCTTGCGCGACATAGCCCAAAATGGCAATGATAATTGCAGCTACTAACGCCCCCCCAAAGCCCGATACGGAAACTCCCGGTACAAGCCAGCCAACAACCAGTAAGACCACGGCGGAAACCAAAAACCTTATCACAGTCCTAATCAATTATTTCCTCTCCTTTACTAATGACAAGGATAAAATCAACTTACTCTAGTTATGATAGTCTTATCTTAAATATTTTATTCTACAAATTTTGTTCTTAACACCAATATTCTCTTGCCTTTTATTCATAAGAATGATATTATTTAGTTCGTGAAAATTTATCATATCTAGTTTTTTTGCATAGAAGGAGGTGGATTATTGGTATGGCAAACATCAAATCAGCTTTAAAAAGAGCGCAGATAGCCCGCATTCGCACTACAAAGAATGCTGCATATAAATCGATGATGAAGACTTCGATCCGCCGTTTTGAGACCTCCCTGCAGGGTGAAGACCCTGAAAGCGCGAAAATGAACCTGCAAAAGACTTTACAGATTATCGACAAGCTCGCCAGCAGAGGAATTATTCACAAAAACACTGCTGCCCGCAAAAAATCACGTTTGTCGAAAAAACTGAATTCAATAGCCAGTTAAAGCGAAAGCTGTTGACCATACGGTCAACAGCTTTTTTTCATTCTTGCGCAGCTATCTTCTGTCTACAATAAAACCTTCAATTGCTACCGCAGCATCTATCCCTCTTTTTAAATCCACATCTTTCTTTAAAAGCCACTCCATGATTTCCTCCAGTTCGGTAAAGGAGAAATTCTCCGCCTGCCGCAATACCTTTCCGGTGACAAAGGGGTGCAAACCAAGCTCTGCGGTTATTCTCTTTTCGCTTAAACCCTTCAGCTTTTGCTCTTTAGCCTGTAGAATCAGCCTGAACTGCCTGGTTATCATGAATAACACCTTTACCGCAGGCTCGCCGTTGTCCAAAATCCTTCTCAGTTCAAGCAAGGCTTTCTCGATTTTTTTTTGTCCAATATTGTCAACCAAGTTAAAAATATTGGACTCACTCGTTCTTGTCATAACCTGTTCGGCTGCAGCATAAGTTATTGTTCCCTCGTTTCCCATGTAAAGGGCTAGCTTTTCCAGTTCGTTTTTCAAAAAGCGCAATCCATAGCCCGAATTCAGGATCAAATGTTCCAGCGCCTTTGGTTCTAAGCGTTTGCCCAAAAGCTTAGCCTCTTGCTGAATCCAATCGCTGAGGCTCTTTCCCTTTAATGAAGATATCTCGACCAGGGCACCTGCCTTCTCTGCTAATTTAACAATTTTTCTTCTCTTGTCAATAGAGCCCTTCATCCAAAAAACAAGACAAGTAGAAACAGACGGGTTCTCCAGGTATTCGCACAGCAGCTTATCTTGTTTCCCTGCTTCTTGTTTCCCTGCTTCTCTTTTCCCTGCCGCTAAAAACACCGGTTCCTTAACAACAACCAGCCTTTTCTCCGCACAAAGGGGAAAAGTGGCTGCCCTTTCCGCTATTTCTTCTGTTTCCACCTTGGAACCGTCTATTTCATCGTAATTAAAGGCTCCTATCCCGGAACCCACCAGTTTCTCCTGTAAAGCCTTCACCAGCATTTCCTGAAGGTATTCTTCTTCCCCATAGATAAGATAAACGGGTGAAACTGTCCCACGGTTGATACTATTGATAATTGCTTGATACCGCACGTTTTTTACCTCCGGATTAATTGTTGCTGTTGTATTTCTTCTTCATCATTATAACAGATTAAGATGTTTTTTTCTTCACTCCAGCATGGTACGTATTACTATAGTTACACCATCGCTTTTTGTCATTACCGCACCTTTTTCTTTTGTGATATAGCAGGGTATCCCGGCTTGAGAAAAATATTCCGTCACCTCACTGTGAGGATGGTTATAATTATTGACCCCTACAGAAATAACAACAGCCTCCGGTCTGACCGCTTGATAGAAGTCTTCATTAAAAGAAGAAAGACCACCGTGATGAGGTATCTTCAACATATCCGCCTGTAAATTGCCACCTGCGGACAGCATCCTCTCTATGGCCTCATTCTCCACATCCCCCGTTAACAGCCACTCCGTCTGCCGATAAACAAGCCGCAAAACAAGAGAATGCTCATTACCCTTGGATTGGTCGGAAGCGTCCGGATGCAACACCTCCACAAAAACCTCATCATCTAAGAAGACCCTCTCTCCTGCCGTCAGTTCGACGATGGGAATTTTCTTTTCCCGACAAAGGGAAAGAATCTCTCCCTCAATCTCGTTATCATCCTCTGCCGGCGGCATTAAAAACTTCCCTACCTGAAAATATGGCAGTATCTCTAATAAACCCTCGCTGTGGTCATAGTCATTATGGGTCATCACAAAAGCATCAAGCCTTCCGACCCCTTTGTGCAGCAAAAAGGGCCGGACTACGTTAAGCCCTACGGAATAATCGGAAGAGGGCGTGCCTCCACCGTCAACCAGCATGGTACGTCCGGAGGGTGTTCTGATAAAAATACTATCCCCCTGTCCCACATCCAGGAATATCACTTCCATTTTGCCGGGGGACGGCCATAATACGAAGACAAGAAGCAAAAAAGCTAATAAGTAAGAGGTTAATCTTAGTCTGGGCGATTGTTTTCTCCACCAAGGCCAAAGGCGCGAAACATGAGGGAGCACAAGAAGCAAAGAATAGTACACCACTATGAAAATCTGAGAAGGAGAAGCAACAACCAGACTTACCCCTTCCCACTTGGCACACCACAGTACAAACCTGCTGAAAACATATATTAGAGCTCCCGCCGCAAGAAATACCGGTTCGGCTAAAACTGAAAAAATCCAGGTCAGTATTGAAGCGATAAAACCGAGAACAATGACAATCCCGCTGATTACCACGGCTATAACATTGAGAAAAGGGGCAATCAGCGAAAGCATGTTGTAATGGTAGGCTATCAAGGGCAGTGTTGCCAAATATGCCGCCAAGGGTACGGAAAGCTTTTTACCGATGCCTTGTCTTTTTAACCAGGGTGTTAAATAAACAATACCTATGGTGGCGGCAAAGGACAGCTGGAAACCGGATAAAAGCAACTCCCCCGGATTGGCTAATAGAATCACCAGTGCCGCCACGGCCAAACCGGTATAGATATCCGGCTTCCTTCCGACCGCGAGAGCCAAGAGCCCCACAAAAGCCGTTAAAGAGGCCCGCACGATGGAAGCCGACCAACCTATCATAAAGTAGAAAAACAGCAAAACGGTACTTCCCAAGATAAGGCGAATAATCCTGTCAGTCGTAATGCCTAAAAGAAAAAACCAGGCCAACCCTAAAACAAAGGCTACATTAAAGCCGGAAACAGCAAACAGATGCAGTACCCCCGCCCGTCGATAGCCTTCCCATTCCTCCTTTGCCATGCCACCAACGTCGCCAAAAAGCAAGGCCAACATGAGATTCCTTTCCTCCGGCGGCAAAACGACCGAAAGATAAGACTCCACCTTCTCCCTGCCGGCAGCCGCAAATCCTCTCATACCCCCACTCTGTTCCAGCACCGTACAAGCCGTTGCAGCGCATTTCACCTCATAGAATATTCCTTTATTGATGAGATAGCCATAATAGTCAAATTCACCGGGATTCCTTCTGCCCTCCGGTTTAAGGAGCTTCCCCGTAAAAGCTATTCTTGTGCCAAAAACAGGCTTAAAACCGTCGGCAGGCGATACCTTAAGCTTCAGTTTCCCACAAACCGGCAGTTCCCGCCCGTCGGCAAAAACCCTTTCCGTCTTTAAAGTGAATGTGGTATAGTACTCCCCCTTTCGAGGGTAGGAAACGACAATACCTTCTCCACGGATAAAGCCTTCCAGATAATCATCATAATATCCCGCCGGCAGCAAACTCAAGGAGCACCAAAGGGCTCCCAGCAAAACCAAAAACACCGGCAAAGCCACGCTATTCAGCCTGCCGCAACACAGAAGCAAAAACACGTTAACGAGAGCAGCCCCACAAGCCAAATACAACCACCATTCTGTCCCCAGACTTATAGCGTTTCCAACAGCTATTCCCAAGACAAAAAAGCTCACAATCAGGACTAAATACCGCTTCGGCCTCATCCCATCCTACTCCGCAGCAATCCTGTCCAGTATTTCCTCCAACGTGGCCGATCCTATGCCTTTAACATTCAGCAGGTCATCCACACTCCTGAAATCGCCGTTGCTTTTTCTATAGTCAATAATCCTTTGAGCCAACGCCGGTCCTATACCGGGCAGTTCTTGCAATTCAGAGCTCCCCGCCGTATTAATATTGATTATTCCCGACTCCGTTGAGACCTGCGCATAACCTCCGTCCCTTTTTTCCCTTTCCCCTTTACACGCCACATATATCTGCTTGCCGTCCACCAGCAACATGGCCAGATTCAACAGGCTTAAATCAGCTTTTTCTGTCGGCTCTGCCAACTCTACCGCATCATTAACCCTACTGCCCTTCTCCAAGGTATAAACACCGGGATTGACAACCTCTCCCGCCACGTGGACCGTGACGGTCTCCGGCTTTTCTTCTCTCTGTATTCCTGACTCCTTCTCTTCTCCTTCAGTGATATCTCCCTGCACCTTAACAGTCGTCTCAACACGAATATCATCCAACCTCATCTGGTGATATTTAACACCGCAAAAAAAAAGCAGAACGCCAAACACCGCCACCACGATGATTTGCGCCCTGTAAGAAAGTTTATTCAGCATAATCCACCCCGCTAAGAATATGTAATATTTTTCATATTTCGTCATTTTTTCTCTTTTTCCTGCTTAGCATTGTGACTTTTTGTAAAATCTATCAATTTTTGGCCAAAGCGGCTGCCACAGCCGCACCTATTCCTGAGCCGTCTTTGACCAGCCTCATCCTCGTCGGGGCCCCCTCATTTTCTCTCAATTTTTCCAAGGCGGCATCGAGAAAAACGGGAAAGAAGGGTATTTTTTCGAAAAGCGAGCCATCAACAGCAATAGTACGCTCTGTACCGCAGGGAAAC
This sequence comes from Clostridia bacterium, assembly GCA_018433675.1. GTDB lineage: Bacteria > Bacillota > Peptococcia > DRI-13 > SM3-B62 > SM3-B62. Next base: position 100,205 of record JAHDQS010000009.1, on the reverse strand, counting down.
CCTTGATGGCATATTACCCCATGGTATGTTGCCGCGGCAAGCTTCGCGGACCGTTCAACCACCAAGCCGCAAATGTCCCGCAGTAATCTGCGTTCCTCCAAATCGGTATCAATAAGTGAAAAATCCTTATGCAAAACCTCGTCAATCACTTTTAAACCACGGGACTCATCTCCGAGGATCCTGCAGATATGTTTGGCGGTAAAAATATCCTTTGCGGCGAACGCCTCACCCCAATTGCCGCCAAATATCAACCCCTCTTGATAAAAAGAGATCAGCACGATTCTTACCAGTTCTCCGAGATATCTGCCGCTCACCATCTTCTCCAAAAGCTGTCTTCCCGGATTTTCCGAATTCTCATCCAGGATACGGTCGTACCTGGAACCTTTGAGCTTATCGAAATTACCCGCTTCAATATTAATGATAACCGGACGTTCACACCAATGCTTATTTTTCTCCAGATAACTGGTATTGTGACCGGTCCCCAGAATACTAGCGATATCACAGTTCTTATCCTGATAGGCCGCTGCCAGCAGTGTTCCTACCGTATCATTGAGGATAGCCCCAAGCTGAACATTGTTGATACCATTCCGCCGTAAAGCGTTTTGCAGTAATTCCCCCACGTCCCGGCCTACAACATCCCTTGTGCTGAATTCCTTTGTCCAGCGCAGCAAAACGGCTTTACCGGGTTCCAAAAGACAACAGGGGAAAGAAAAGGTATACCCCAAGCGGTATGAAATCTCTCCCGTTGCTACTAAGCCGATTTTTTCGGCAATAAAGTCAAACAATTGTCCACCGTCAGCCACACAGCAGGTCAAATCATAACCCGCCTTACTATCCTTAAGAGGAACGGACAGCCTCTGCTTCTCCCTATATACCCCTTCCCCTCTCAATTCCACCAGAAGGACCCTGACATTTGTTCCTCCAAAATCCAAAGCGAGGTAATCACCTCGCTCATCTCCGGTGGGACTCCCTACATGAGAGGACAACATCGGCAAGGAACCGGAACGACCTTCCAGTCCCAGTTCCATCTCCCGCTGAAAAGAAGCGGCAATCCTTTTCATTTCATCAGGGTCGACTTCCAACTCCCTTTTCAGTTCTTGGAGTCCCCCGCATCCGACAGTCAAATCTTTACACTCCCGCTAAACCATTTAGTTACCTAATATTATACCCGCACTGCGGTAAGATACTAAACAACGATATTGACAAGTTTATCCGGTACAGAGATGACCTTTTTGATCTTTTTGCCCGCCACGGCAGCCTGGGCCTTTTCCAGGGATAAGGCCACCTTTTCCAGTTCCTGACGGCTGAGATTGGCCGGTACCTTCACTCTGTCACGAACCTTTCCGTTAATCTGCAAAACAATTTCCACCTCATCGGCCACCAGGGCTTCCTCATCGTATTGCGGCCACGACAAGCAATGAACGCTTCCCTGATGATCTGTTACTTCCCACAGCTCTTCGGCAAAATGCGGTGCAAACGGAGCCAGCAGAACGATCAAAGTCTCAACGGCTTCCTTAACAAGGGAAATGTTCTGTTCTTCCTTTTCCCGGTAATGGTACAAACCATTGACAAGCTCCATGATCGCACTAATAGCGGTGTTGAAATTAAAGCGCTGCTCGATATCATCCGTGACTCTTTTTATCGTTGTATGAACAAGACGACGCAGTTCTTTATCTTCCCCGGCAAGAGTTTCTTTTCCCTCTTGACCGGGATTTTTTAGTTCTTCCCCATAGCTGTACACGAGACGCCACACCCTGTTCAAGAAGCGGTAGCATCCCTCCACTCCCTGATCGCTCCACTCCAAGTCACGCTCCGGCGGAGCGGCAAAAAGAATAAAGAGTCTGGCCGTATCGGCTCCGTACTTTTTGATGATTTCCTCGGGGCTGACCACATTACCCTTGGATTTTGACATTTTAGTACCGTCCTTCAAAACCATGCCCTGAGTCAAGAGGTTTTGAAAGGGCTCGCGCTTGTCAACCAAACCGAAATCAGACAGCGCCTTCATAAAGAAACGGGCATACATCAGGTGTAGAATAGCGTGCTCAACACCGCCGATATATTGGTCGACATTCATCCAATAGTTTACCGACCCTTTGCCGAAAGCCTCTTTATCGTTCTTAGGATCCGTGTAGCGCAAAAAATACCAGGAAGAACAAACAAAGGTATCCATCGTATCGGTCTCCCTGCGGGCCGCTCCCCCGCACCGGGGGCAAGTAGTATGCAAAAAGTCGGGAATATGATTCAGGGGCGATTCCCCTGTCGGCTGAAATTCGACATCAAGAGGCAGCCTGATTGGCAGTTCCTCCTCCGGAACAGGTACCACACCGCATTTTTCACAGTAAACGATAGGAATAGGTGCCCCCCAATAACGTTGCCGGGAAATAAGCCAATCTCTCAAACGATAGGTAATCCTCGGTCCACCGCTACCGATTTCCGCAAGGTAGTCAGCAACTTTCCTGATCCCTTCCTTATTTGAAATTCCGTCAAAAGGCCCTGAATTGATCATTAGCCCTTCCTCAGTGTAGGCGTCAGTCATTTTTTCTACCTTTAACTCTTCGTTTTCGGGTTGAATTACTATATGAATGGGCAGATCATACTTTTTGGCGAAGGCAAAGTCCCTTTCGTCATGGGCCGGCACACCCATGACTGCACCAGTGCCATACTCATACAGAACATAATTTGCTACCCAAATCGGGACCTTCTCTTGATTAAGAGGATTTATTACATAGGCTCCTGTGAAGATACCTTCTTTCTCCGTTTCTGTCGAGGTGCGGTCGATATCTGACATCTGCTGTACCTTTTTAATAAACTCCCACACCGCATTTTCATATTCGGTTCCGGCAATAAGCTCCTCCACCATAGGATGCTCAGGAGCCAGCACCATATAGGTCACACCATACACCGTGTCCGGTCTGGTAGTAAAAACCGGCATCTTCTCCTGTGTCTTTTGGGCGGTAAAGACGATTTCCGCTCCCTCACTGCGTCCGATCCAGTTTTTTTGCATGATTTTAACCTTTTCAGGCCAGCCGGGTATATCCTGAAGACTGTCTAAAAGCTCCTGTGCATAATCTGTAATCTTAAAGAACCACTGTTCAAGGGCTTTTTTGTCAACAGCCGTACCGCATCGTTCACATCCTCCCTCAACCACCTGTTCGTTGGCTAAAACAGTGGCACAACTGGGGCACCAGTTGACGTGGGACTTTTTCTTATAGGCAAGACCGTTATGATATAACTGTAGGAACAACCACTGGGTCCATTTATAATAATCAGGAAGACAAGTGGCTACCTCACGTTCCCAATCGTAACTGATACCCATCGACTGCAGCTGACTGCGCATATTATCTATATTCGATAAAGTCCATTCGGCGGGTGGGATTTTATTCTTGATAGCCGCATTCTCCGCCGGAAGACCAAAGGCGTCCCAGCCCATGGGATGAAGAACATTAAAACCATTCATTGTCTTAAAGCGCGCCACCACGTCGCCGATGGAATAGTTTCTGACATGGCCCATATGCAGATTTCCGGAGGGATAAGGAAACATCTCCAAGCAATAGTATTTCTCCTTATCAAGATCCTCTTTAACCCTGTACAAGCCCTCCGTTGCCCACTTATCCTGCCATTTCTTTTCGATTTCGTCAAAACAATAGCGTTCCTTCAATCTCTTCATCCTCCTAGAAAATAATAAGAAACATGTTGTATTCACAAAAAAAATGCCCTCATCCTCTAAGGGACGAGAGCCTGCTCGCGGTACCACCCTAATTGACGGCCAGACGACTAACCGGCCAAACCGTCCACCTTGCGGGCTAATAACGGACCCACCCGACAGGAACAAGCTTTTGCCCCTGCAACTCAAGGACGAGTTCGACTGCCTGTATCCGTTGCCTCGCACCTACCGGCAACTCTCTGTGAAATACTGCTGCAGCCTACTGTTTCCTTTCACAGCCATTTCCCATATCACTGCTGATAAATCCGATTATATATAAAATATGGCGGTAAGTCAATTAGCAAGCGAACTAATCCTTTATCTCATAAAGCTGTTTAGCAATGTCTGCCAGTTTGCCCGCTACCTCTGCCAGGCTCTGGCTTGAGTCAGTCATCTCGTTTATGGCCAAACTCTGGCCATTGACAGCATTATCAATAATATTAGACTTCTGGGATAGAACCTTTATTGCTTCATGAATTTCATTCAGTGATGCCGTAACGCTTTTGACAGATTCCGCACTGGCCGCTGCAAGCTTACGAACTTCTTCGGCAACCACACTAAAACCACGTCCCATCTCGCCAACCCTGGCCGCTTCAATGGAGGCATTAAGACCAAGGAGATTAGTTTGGTCCGCAACATTTTTAATAAAACTTACAATCTCATCGGTACGTTGTGCAGAATCAATGAGTTTCTTGCTTAACATATCCAATTCCGAACTGTTGTTTGATACTTCCGTTGCCTGACTTGCTAATTCTTGCATCCCTGCGGTAAGCTCTTGGGATGAGGATGCAACTTCGTTTGAAATACCGTTTATTTGATCTAAGAGTTCGACACTTTGAGTAATAGTAACACAACCCACAACATTACCGTCTTCTTTGATGGGTGTGGCGAAGGCTGTGTATGCTACACCATAGGCAGATTTATCAATAGGAATTATACGCGAAACAGGCTTACCGGTATCAATAGCCTGCTTCGCCGCTCCCGGATTCACAGGGGCTCCTACTTTGGTGCCCAGGTTCAGTCCTCTTGCCGGGGTATAGTGAACATATTTGCCGTCTTCAACTATCGCAATACCAAAATCCGTCGGAATAAACTCGTTTATGTATGGAGCGAGTTTAATAAATAGTTCCAAAAGCTCTTTACCCTGTAATTCTTGCATATAATCTCCTCCTTTATAAATAAAGGAACATCAGCAGGTATGAAACCTGCTCCGTCCCTCTATCTCCACTATAGAATTAAAAATAAAAAACACCAATATACAATCCACGCATAATATTTTGGATATTTTAAATTCTGTATTGAGTATAACCTTTTGCGGCGTTATTTGTCAATATTTGATATCTATAAAACCACATATTCCATGCACCACAAGGATTTCAAAAACCATGAGGGTATGCAAAAGGGGGGTCCTAATTTTTTTAGGACCCCCCTTGAACAATTATTTGATGTCACTCTTCCACAAACCATGCAAATTGCAATAGGCATAAGCCTCTGCATTTTTCTTATCACAGAACTCAGCTTTCGGCTCCTCGCCCGGAGAAAGAGAAATCCTTTCGGTCCCCTCTTCGGAAATCACTGCAATCCATTCGATATAGTGTTGTTCAGTCATCGGATGCGCTTCGGAACCTACTTCAACAACTATCTTGCCATTTTTTCTTGTGGCAACAGGAACATGCTTCTCGTATGAGGCATCAACGGTGTTGGCTTCCATTTTTATCATCGGTTGGCCGCAACAGACAAGCTGTCCTCCCCCATCCTTAATAAGGCCTACAATATTGCCACACACTTCACAACGGTAGAATTCTACTTTCGTCTTCATTCTCGCACTTCCCTTCGTTGTTTGTTATATTATGCCACAGGGTTTTAGGATTGTCCATATAAGATTGCTACCTGTATGATTGCTACCTGTGCATCTATTTCACCTTCTTTTCATAAACATAGGAATAAGCAAATATTGTGAATAGAGAAAGGTGACGAGTAAATGAAGGTGGGAATCTTAACCATGTTTAACGGTCTTAACAGGACATATTCTTTAGTAAATATTGTTGCCGAGCAGCTCACCATGCTTCTTAACGCCGGAATAAAAACAAAATTGCTAGTAAGCGAAGACTGCCCTTTTCAGGAACGTTTCGGGGTATTTCTTGATCCGCGGCTGGAATGGTGCACGATCACCAACCGATTGAACAACAAACAGATTAAGTGGCATGATTACTCCCGGCCCAACTGCAAACCGCACGACACCTTTTTTGCTGAAGCTGAACACATCGCAGTTGACCTTGTCAAACACCTTGCCGATGTGGAGGTTTGTTTCCTCCATGATATCCTCTATCAGGGCTGGCACCTTGTCCACAACGTTGCCCTAAGAAAAGCCCAAGACCACCTTCCTGATACCAGGTTTGTGGCCTTTACCCATTCCCTGCCCGTTAACCGCCCTCCCCAACCTCAATGGCCTTTCGCAGCCCGCTTTACCCCCTTGCCCAAGACGGTTTACGTCTATCCCACCCAATCCGGCCTCCCCGCTCTGGCCAAACAGTACGATGTGCCGGAAGGCAAATGTCGCGTGGTAAACAACAGTCTTGACCTGCTCGCAGGTATGAGCAACTCCCTTCATGACATCGCCAAAAATATTGACCTCTTTTGCCCCGATATCCTCATGATCTATCCCGGCAGGCTGACTCCCGGAAAACAGTTTGAAAAACTGGCCGCCTTTGCCGGAGCTATAAAAAAACAAACAGAAAGAGAAGTCCGCGTTATTTATTGCGACTTCCCTTCTCTGGATATTGAACCCGAAATATATAAAAAGAGGATTCGTTCGGTTGGCATAGACTTCGGACTTGACAACAATGACCTCTTTTTTACCTCTGATCTTGGTTATCCCCACGGTTTTCCGCGCGACAGTGTCTTGGAACTTTTTATCCTCTCCAATCTGTTTGTGTGCCCCTCATATTCCGAATCATTCGGCCTTACTGTCCTGGAAGCTGCCAGCAGGGGAAATTTCCTTGTACTTAATCAAGCCGTACCGGCTTTAGAGGAACTGGGCAAACACCTGCACGCCTACTTTATGCGCTGGGATGCCAGGAATTTCGGCTACGACACAAAGGAAAAGTACCATCCTTCCGAAAAAGCCTACCTGGCAGAGCATGGAAAACGGGTAGTAAACCTTATGCGGGAGGATTCTGTAATCTATGGCAAGACTCTGATCAGACAACGGTACTCTCCGTCCTGGATCTGGAAGAATCAACTGGAACCTCTGCTAGGGCCCTAAAGGACAACTGCGTACCATGATCGGCGGTCCCCCGGATAATTCGATAGGACTTCCGCTGCTGCTGAACAACAACTCCATACTCGCATCAAATATCCTCAACACGAAGGTATTGTTCGGGTCATTTACAATTAGAATGAAGGTCACCGGCTGAATATCAGTCCCCACTTCAAACGTACCGGAACCTGTTATCGTGGCTTCGGTGTCCGCTGCATCGCAGGTCATAGAAATAAGGTCAGGTCCCAAAAGCCTTGCCACCTCATTATCGATTTCCGTCAGGAAAGTAACATTGGAGTTAAAGTTACACCCCGGGCAAGAATTCAAACCAAGGTTGGCCCTTTCTCCCCTGGCTCCTTCCGGAAAAGCATCGTTTGGCAGTATGACATTGCCGCCACCTGTGGCAAAACATTCACACTCCGTTTGCACCGTCGTGGTCGTCGTTGTGTCTGTTGTGGTCGTCGTTGTGTCTGTCGTAGTCGTCGTTGTTGTGGTTGTTGTGGTTGTCGTAGTCGTTGTGGGCCTGGCAAAAGGGGGAGGACACTCCCCGGGCAGAGTAAGACAAAGAGAAGGCTGGCAAAACCCGTAGCTTGGCACCAAAAGCTGTACCGTTGAAACACAATTTAAAAATAAACACACCTGCAGCTCGCAGGTCAAAATGACATCTTCTGCGGTAAGACCGGAAACCAGACAATTACAAAACATGATATTATTTTCTCCACAAGTAATATCAACGCCTTCCGGACAGCAAAGAGTAACAGTCTTGATTAAGATTACGTTCCTTAAAACCATTTCCGGAGGATCTTGCAAGTTCATTAAAGCTACAGGGATAGTAATTAAAAGGGTATTATTAAGAAAACCTTCGCCCACCTCAACTCGTGCCAACTCGCTGCAAGTGATATGACCGAAAGGACTGCAAAATATTTCCTCACCGATTACAAAAGGACTGGTAAACTCTGTTCTGGAAACCGCGATATTCCTCACTATATTTTCTACCTGAAAGCAACTGTCGTATACCTTATCAACATCAATACATTCTATTCGTGTAGGAGAAGGACAGCCATCCGGCGGGCACTCCCCGGGCACGACCTGATTTTGCCTCACACCCGCCTCATCAGAAATCATAAAACCATCACCTCCGTTAGAACAGCTTTTAAACTAAACAATAATGTGATGGTATATGATACGTGCCTATTCACTTTTTGGGAAGTTGTACAACTCTTATTTTCCACTCTCCGATTCTTCGTAAAACTGTTTTAAACGTTTCTTGGCCCGGAAAAAGGTCACCCTGGCCCAGTTGACTGATTGACCGAAAACCCCGGCAATTTCCTCATAGGAAAGCTGTTCATACTCTTTCAAAATAATGATAGTCCTATCATTCTCGGAAAGACAAAGCAGAGCCTTCCTTATCCTTTCCTTATCCTCTTTTAAAATCAAAGCTTGGTCAGGCAAGGACCCTTCCCTAATATGCATATCCACACCGTCGGGAAATTCTTCCTGTCCCCAGGGCAACATTTTATGAGCACCTTTTTGGCGGAGGTTTTTGAGATATACATTGCGGGCAATAGAAAAAAGCCAGGTTTTTAAGGAGGCTGTTTTTTTAAAGCGGTAGATGGACAGACAGGCCTGGTAAAATGTTTCCTGGGTTAATTCTCCAGCCTCTTCACCATTGCCGGTCATACGCAAAAAATAACGATATACAGCCTCTTTATGAAGCACATAAAGCTTCTTGATTCTCTCCATGGTATCCCCCTGACCTTCTTACTTCGACAAAGAAAAGATAAATCCTATCCCACTTTTTAAACCAATGTAACATGAATAAGGGAACCCCCGGAAGGAATCCCCATTGAATTACATATGAAGCATAATATGTGTATTAAACCCATTCCCTTATTGGTTTTCCCGCAGATCCAAGGTGAATTTTTCCCTGGGCTGCAGATAACCCATACTGTCCAGTGTAAGATAGAATTCTTTGTTTTCCTCATTAAAGACGTGGAACATGATTACTTGAGACCTTTCTCTGTCAAAGTAGGGTTTCCCTTGCTTAATTTCTTGTACATCGGTAAGCACAAAATGAGGCAAGGTAATCTCGTCGGCAGCATAGGGTTCTGTCTTGTAAGCAAGATAAACTCTGCCGTCTTTTATCCATACCTTCTCAACGATTACATTCCCTCCATGATAAGGCAAAACTCTCACCAGCTTAATCTCGTCATCATCTTGAAAGTCAAGGTATAACTGAGGTGAATCTTCCACCTCTTGATATACGTATATAGGCGGCAGGTGTAATTCCAAGTGCTCGGTTTCCTGCTTTACCGGAGCAAATTTCATGATAGCCTCGACTTGGCAGGGAAATTGAGTGGTCCGGTACTCACTGCTTTCCGCCATTACCTCCTGACGATCGGTTAAGTCATAAAGCACAGGACGGTTCATAGATGGGTCTTGTGGACGGTAGAACTCTCCGTGTGCGGCTGCATATCCGGAACTCAATCCACCCGGAGGGGCACCCGGACTTGAGGAGGAAGTTTCATCGGATACCTCAAAGACAGAAGTGTGGAAATGAGCCGCACCTTCACCCAGAGCAATTCCCGCTACCGACCCATCCACCGGCCAATTGAGCCGCACTTTGAACTCCGCCTCGCTCACTCCTAACACAGCCTTATCAAAGGTAATCCTGAGATTGGAGGTCTTTTTCTCCTGATTGGGATAAATAATTTTCGTATATTGGGCTGTTTTAACCATATCAACGGGAAAGGTGAATTCCAGGTGATCGTTTTCGTTCATATCCAAAGAGAAGTTCACTTGTTCTGCTTCCACCTTAATTGGTTCAAATTCCAGCATAAAATACTTATTTTGCCAACCCTTACCGCTTTTTTGCTCGTACCATTGTCCTTGCTCATCAGTAAGCAAAGCTTGAAACATGGGCTCCACCGGTTTAGAAAACTGGACAAAAAGAATGCTACGCGTACCCTCAAAAAGACCTTTCTCTACGGTAACCTGTATGTCATCCATCATTTTTGTCTGCCCGATCTCCGTGAACAACTCCAATTCCTGAGCAAAACGGTAAATGGGATCATCAGTTCCGACGTGTTTTCCCGCGTTATATGAAGCGTAGGTCAGACCGGCTCCGCAAACAACTAAAAGCAACATCGCCACAAAAGCCGTTTTTCTTAATTTGTTAAGTAAATTGTCTTCGACTGTCTTAGCAAAGGATATCTCTCCTGTTGGTAAAGGATCGGGAAGAGACCTGCTGAATGTCTCCCATTCACAGGTACAATCATCACATTTTCTCAAATGCTCCTCAATGTGTTCAACTGTTTCTTCACTAACCAGTTTTTCCGCGTATAAGGGTAACAACTCGCGGATTAGTTTGCATTCTTTTGAAGTCATCTGTCATCACCCCTCCAACAAACAATAATCCTAGAGACTTGCTAAAATACGGTTGTTTTCCGTCATTTCACGTCTGCCCGAAGAAACAAGGGAAACTACCACCGGCTCTACTTTATCTAAAACAAAGGCAATCTGTCTATAAGAATAACCGAAAACATCACGAAGAATCAAGGCACAACGAGGCTCCGGCGCTAACTGCAGTAAGCACCGCTGGATAAATTCTTTTCCCTCAAACTCATTCCCTTGATAACAGTTGAAAAAATCAAGCCAGCCCTGTTTCAGCAAAAAAAGTTCGTCCCCCCGATTGTCACAGTGCCGGAAAATAACTCCTTCCGTTAACGATTCTGCCACCTCTGTATTGCCTGACAAACGATAAATAAAATTGTATATCCTTTCGATACACGAAGATTCTTCGGTTTCGAATCGCTTTTTCTCATCATACTGCAATAAACCCACGGGCATCTCCTCCGAACTCACTTTGTCGCTATTATCTTACTATATATATTAGTACCGAATGGACTGGATTCATTACACAGTAATAATTATTTTTTTCCACCTGCAAGGACTGTTAACGTTTTCAATTATCTTGGCCACTGTGTCATCATATGCTCCCGGTGCGAGAAGAATACATGGGAAGTACCGGCGATATTCGTCATCCTTTATTTGTATATTTAATTATTTCAACATCTTCGATAGTTATTAATCCCTCCGTCACAATTTCATCTAAAAACGGCATGATTTTTTCTATGTATTCAATGCTATCCACAATATCTATTACTAGAGGCAGGTCATTGGATAATTCCAGCACTCTGCTTGTTTTTATTCTGCTATTGGCCCCAAACCCTTCAACACCGTGAAAAACGGTAGCACCCGCCAGCCCCAATTCTTTGGCCTTGAGTACAATAGCGTGATACACCGGGACCCCTTTATACTTACCGGCTTCACCAAGATAAACCCGCAACCTTCTTGCTTTACCCGATATTTTAACCATACAGGCACCTCCTCGTGAGTCTAATCTATTTTGATAACAATTCAGCAATAACCGTCCCCAACCACAAAGCCAACAAACCCAATATTACGCTTCCCACAGTATTAATCAAGGCTGATTTTATCTCCCCATCTTTGATTATATTTATTGTTTCTAAACAAAAGGTGGAGAAAGTTGTAAAGGCACCTAATAATCCAATAGCTAGAAATGCTTTCATATTTGGTCCTATCATCATCTTTTCCGTACCCCAGATGAAAACCATACCAAGAATGAAACAACCAAGAATATTGACCACGAATGTTCCCCAAGGAAAAACAAAATCACACTTACTATATACCCAAGTAGCAAGAAAATATCTGCATAAAGCTCCCAAAGCACCTCCCAGGGCAATAGCAGCGTACAATCCCGTATTCATTACATACCTCCTCGCATACGTAAAATAGCCTCTACGCTTCAATCAAATTTATACTACCACATTATGCTATAAAATCATAAAAGTAAGGGCAATTAATGCCCCTACTTTTATGGTGTAGCTTTTACCGTAGATATTCCTATACCTTGAATTTTCCGGCCGCGTGAGACAACTCTTCAGCCATTTCAGCTAATTTCACGGCTGCGTCATTAATCTGCACCATAGACTTACTGGAGTGATCCGTACTCTGTGCAATCTGTTGCACACCCAAATTACTCTGATTGATACTGCTCGTTACCTCTTCGATTGCCTTTGCTACCTGAGTTACAACCTCAATGGAGTGCTGGCTTTGCTGCTCAGCTCTCTGGGCAAGATTATAGAAGGCAGCCGCATCCATTTTGTATTTATCCGCCGTATTGACAAATTCCTTATAATCCTTATCCACATCAGTACTCATAAATTCAAGCAAGGCCTGGGCATCCTTCGTCAAATCCCCCACATTAGCGTGTACCTGTTCAGTAAGAGCCTGAATTCTCGTAACCGTCTCCGCGGATTGCTCTGCCAGTTTGCGGACCTCTTCCGCCACAACGGCAAATCCTCGTCCTTGTTCACCAGCTCTGGCCGCCTCTATAGCGGCATTCAAGGCTAACAAGTTAGTCTGAGAAGCAATATCGGATATTAACGATGCCATACTGGATATTTCATCAATAATCTTTGCTTTTTCAATAGCAGCCTTCATTCTTCCTTCTAAATCCGTATATACTTCCGTAGCTGTTTTTTGACTCTGCAATACCTGGTTCTGAATTTCAGAAGCGTTATTCTCGATTGCCTTAGCTTTATCGCTGCCGTTTTTCATTTCGTTGTTGAGGTTCTCGACCGTTCCGTTCATCTCCTGGCTGGAAGCACTGATTTCCTCAGCCGAAGCTGACACTTCCTCCAGGCTGGCTGCCATTTCTTCGGTTGAAGCCGAAACTTCTTCCATATTAGCCGCCGTGCTCTGGCTGGTAGCCATTAACTCCTCACTAGAAGCTGCTACTTCATTTACCATTGTAACGATACCTGATACCAATTTACGAATGTTAATAATCATCTCATTGATAGAACGCGACAGCTCTCCAAACTCGTCACCGCGTTGCAGATCCTTTTCAGATACTTCTTGCCGCCAATCTCCACCAGCTAACTGTTGTGTCAGCGCAGTGGCTTTTCTCAAAGGACGAACAGTTCTGTTGGCTAACACAGCAGCAAGCACAATACCAAGGATAATAAAGAGTAGCGAAGCCATAACAGTTTTATTTCTTAAATCATATACCCTCTTCATTACCTCTTCTTCATCGGCCCTGATTGCTAGCGACCATGTCGTTCCCGGCACAGGTGTAAACCCTGCATACTTTTTTCCTCCGCCAAACAAATAGTCCCATGTTCCTGTTTTCCCTTCCAGCATAACTTTAAATAGTTCCGTCAATCCTAACAAGCTTGAATCGTTTTCCAATTCTTCGAAGGGGTTGTACATTGTTGTGACCATTTCTCGGTCTCTATGAGCTATTATAGTACCTTCCTTCGAAATCATATAACCGTCACCCGTTTCTCCAAATAAAAGCCTATCGGTAATTTCACTCAAATCATTACCGTCCCGAATGGCCACCAAAACACCGACAGTTTGATTGCCATTCTTAATAGGGGTCGCATAAATAATAATTACCGAGCCATCAACTTTACTGACTATCGGATCCGAAACCGCCGTTTTCCCTGCTTTGGCATCTTGATAATAATCGCGAGTCGTAATGTCCGAAACAACACCATTTGAGCTCGTAAGTTCTCCGTTAAGATTGGCTATACCCATGCGAACATGTCCGGCCCGTGCTATCTCCCTATTTAATACCTCAAGCTTTTCCTCCCAAGTTTTATCGACATCTTTGATAATTCCATCGTCAGCGACCATCTCTAACTTTTCCATTTGCAAATCAAGATAGGATTGCACAAGATTTCCACCCTGTTTGGCTAGTTCTAACAAAGCTTTATCGACCTCATTAACAACTGCCTGTGAGGCCGAATTATAACTTATAACACCGAGACTTACACATACCACCGCCAAGATAATACTAATAAGAATGACAAGCGTAAAAGAGTAACTTTTTAAATACCTTTTCATAACTGTTCCCCTTTCTTAGAGTCATATTAGATTACTTTCAGTATGTGACTTTATTCGACAATTTTCGATAAAACCCTAACGGGGTCAGGCTTGAATTATTCACTTATTCCCGTTTTTTACTGAAAATCAACAATATGCTTTTATATATATATCGAATATTTTTGTTAATTGTTTATTAGAAATTTATATGTTTGTTAATTAAACGTATAAAAAAATTGACTAAGGAACTAATCCCTAGTCTAAAATCCTCACAAACTCTAATTCATCTCAACTAACATACAATATAAAATATAATTATCACAGCTACCGAAACAAATTATAATAATTCGCATACTAATAATTCAAATGACATTAAGTAAATTCAAAGGAGTATCTTTTTTATGCCTTACTATATGATTCCACCTGGGGGCCACCAACTGCCGCCCCTTCCATACCCCTATAATGCTCTTGAACCGGTCATAAGCTCCACTTTGCTTCAACTGCACCATGACCGGCACCATAAATCCTATGTGGAAGGATTAAATAAAGCCGAACTCAAACTGGTTAAAGCCAGACAGAATAGAGATTTTTCCCTTGTAAAGCACTGGGAGCGCGAACTGGCCTTTCACGGCTCCGGTCATATCCTGCACAGCATTTTCTGGACTGTAATGGCTCCTGTTGGAACAGGAGGGGAACCACAAACCAACACCCTCAATATGATAAACGCTTATTTCGGTAGCTTCCCGGCTTTTCGAGAGCAGTTCAGCAAAGCAGCTGCAGACGTTGAAGCCTCCGGATGGGCAATCCTGATATGGCATCCCACCTGGAGGCATATGGAAATATTAACGGCCGAAAAGCATCAGAATCTTACCCAATGGGGAGGTATCCCCCTTCTTGTACTGGATGTCTGGGAGCATGCCTATTATCTCGATTATCAGTATCGCCGTGCCGATTACATTGAAGAATGGTGGAAGTTGATAAATTGGACTGAAGTTGAAAACCGTCTGCTGTGGGCGTTGCAGGCTCAAATACCTTTGCGTACTTAGGTAATTACTTGGAATTTTCCAAAGGTGTTTCTAAATACAAGCTTCTGCTGGGAAACGCAACCGAAACGCCTTCTTCTTCAAGTATCTCCATAATTCTAAAATTAATTTCTTCTTTAACCTTAAGAAATTCTCCCCAAGCCGTTGTCTTAGTGAAAAAGTATAGAAGAATATCAAGACTGCTGTCGTTAAACTTATCAAATCTTACAAATATTGTATCTTGGTGAACGCCCTCATGGCGTTCTAACATTTCCCTGATCCTCTCGACGCACTTTTGCAGCTTATCCTTGGGTGTGGTATAGGTCACTCCTAAATTGAAGGTGACCCTTCTCTTGCCCATCCTCGTCCAGTTTGTTATCGGTTGGTTTGCTAACGTAGAGTTTGGTACGGTTATTAAAGCATTGGCGAATGTCCTGATCCTTGAACTTCTGAAGTTTATATCCTCCACCGTACCTTCAATATCCGCGGCAGCAATCCAATCTCCTATTGAAAAAGGCTTATCAATAATAATCACAATGCCGCCGAATATGTTGGCTGCCGTGTCCTGAGCAGCTAACGCAAAAGCAAGACCACCCAAACCTAAACCGGCGATGAACCCGTTAATATCATAACCCAGTTCACTAATAACCAGCATCAACGCAAGGAAAACTACAACAAACTTTATTACCTTGGAAAAGAACGGCACCAAAACATTATCAACACTGATGTTGAACTTGTTTTCCACTTCCGCAAAAAGGACGGCAAAACTCTCGACAAGATTATACAGGCCCCAGGCAATAAGGATAATAACAGAAATGCGAAACAAACTCAGCAATACTAAGTCATATTTAAGTTGCAAGGGCAAATACATAAGGGCAAGATACATTCCCAGTATAACCAAAAATGCTCTTGAGGGTTTTTCAAAAGACACTACAACAGCGGTATCTAACTCCGTCTTTGTTTTTTTTGCAAACTTCAATAGCAATTTGAATATGTAATTTACAAAAATTTTCCTGAATACAAGGAATGACAAAAATATAGCTGCAGCGATACCTGCATCAACGACAATGCTATCAATTGAATGATAAAAACCGATTATATGATCCATTTTGACCACCTTTAGATTTCAGTTTATCCGGCTTAAAACATCATGGCTTATATAACCCTGCATGGTCAATACTTCTTAAGCTCTGCAATGATTTCTTCGGAGGGTTTGTTGGGAATTGAGGCAACTACTTTTCCGTTGTACTCGAAAACTGTTTTGTCGTCATCAGTAATTCCCCGATAATAGTAGTCTTTACGTTCTGGGAATGAATTTCTTCCAGGACTTCATCCACGTCCTGCGGGTTAACCTGGAACTGCATACGAGCTTGGGTCTCGCAAATTAGTATCTCCTCTGGGGTAATCTCTTTATCCCTGACTGGTACATTCGTTAAGTCTATTCTTGCGCCAAAACCACCGAAACGAGCTGATTCAGACACTGCCACCCCTATGCCGGTCGCCCCCAAAGATGCAAGTGTACAAAAAGTCCATGCATCAAGGCTTTTTCAACCTTGTTCATTAAATATTTCCTCCTTTAGATCAAAATATTTTTACCAACAATTTCATGCTTATCTTTTTATATTCGTCAAGTACCAGGCTTTCCCTTCTATGCTGTACTTTTTTACCTATATATTATACAGGGGCATTAATATAATAAGAACCAAAAAAAAGGCCTGCACGGCATTGTACAGGCCTCAGTCACGTTTAAACCCTTTGTAATCCCCAAAAAAACATCAGATTTTATACTAGATAAACATCAAGCAAAGCCCAATGATTATCCCGCTATAAAGCATAGCAACCACACAATAGCCCATGATGTCACGAGCACTTAAACCGGCAATGCCCAAAGCAGGCAAGGCCCAGAAAGGCTGGATCATATTGGTCCAGGCATCGCCCCAGGCCACGGCCATAGATGTCTTAGCCATAGATACGCCCAAGTCTAAACCGGCCGGTACCATGATCGGTGCCTGCACTGCCCATTGACCCCCGCCGGAAGGAACAAAGAAGTTAACCAGTCCGGCGCTCAAGAAGGTAAAGAGAGGGAAGGTTGTAGGGGTAGAGATATTTACAAACCACAGGGAAATTATGGCCGCTAAACCAGATCCGGTCATCATCCCCATAATTCCTGCATAAAAGGGGAATTGGAGGATAATGCCCCCGGTACCTTTGGCTGCTACAGCGAGCGCATCCAAGAACCTCCGAGGAGTACCGTGGAAGATAATGCCAACGAACAGGAAAATGAAATTAACAATGTTCAAATTCAAAGCAAAACCGTTAGTGGCAAAGTACCAGACGATATAGCACATGCCCAATAAACCAGTAATCATCGAAATTATTGTGCTGTTTTCAAGTTTATCGGCAGGAGTCTGATCAGCCTTATCCACCGTCGCTGCCACCGGAGCTTCAACCAGCAAAGCCGGATCAATAGTAATTACTTTATCCTTATCAGGCATCATAGCCCTAACTAAAAAGGGCATGGTGATGATGATAATGAGCATGGGCACAATATTAAAGACGGCAAAAATCGTTTGCGACGTAGGAACAATACCCATGGTCTCTTCCATAAAGTGACCTGCGGTAGCGATGGTCAGCGGAATCGAGCCGGAAAAACCTGCGTGCCAAATGAGAAAACCAATATATCCGGCAGCTATTAACAAAGGATAATCGGCTCCTTCGACCTTTTTGGCCATTTCTTTCGCTAACAGGGCACCAATAACCAGGCCGAATCCCCAGTTGACCCAGGCTGCGATTAATGCTATAAAAGTAGTGGTCATAACGGCTTGAGCCGGGCTTGACATAGCTCCGGCAATGCTACCCAACAGTTTCTTAAAGGGTGGGCTGCTCGCTAAAGTATGTCCAGTTACTAAGACCAAAGCCATCTGCATGGAAAAGGCCAGTAGGCTCCAAAATCCATTAC
Organism: Clostridia bacterium; assembly: GCA_018433675.1. Taxonomy (GTDB): domain Bacteria; phylum Bacillota; class Peptococcia; order DRI-13; family SM3-B62; genus SM3-B62. The sequence goes on along the minus strand of JAHDQS010000009.1, from coordinate 82,347 downwards.
CCCAGTGCTGCACCATCTGCAGCGGTGAATTATGAGCAATACCCAAGCCCATTATAAACACAATAAGTGTCAGGATAACGGCAAACAAATAGGGATCGGGCAAATACCGCTGGACTAAAGCCACACAACCTTTGGTGAGTTTTTTAATCATTATTATACCTCCTTGAATTATTAAATCTTAAAGAATAATAATGGTAGTTAGGACTAGGATTAAGGCGTCCGTTTCACCTCCTTAAGCGGATATTTTCCAAGCCCTGTAGGTATGATATTGCAAGAACCGGGCCATATAATTTTGTGATAATTGAAAATATTTATACCCCTTGGGGATTCTTATTCGACGGTATCTTCCGAACCTAAAAGGATATTTAAACAATATTGAATAAACAAAAAAGTGCGCATGCTTTTGCGCACTCTGAGCAAAATATTACAATCATTATTCATCCATTATTCGTCAAAATCCAATTTATATTCCACCAGTTTATAATGAAGGGAGCGACGACTTATTCCTAAACGCTGCGCGGCTTTTGAGCGGTTCCCACCTGTTTCCGCCAGGATTTTTATAATGATTTGCTTTTCAATATCCGACATAACTTCCTTCAGAGGACGCTCACCGGAGGAAGACAAAAACTGTGTTGATCGCTGCTTATACTGATAAATGTTGTGAGGCAAAACTTGAGGGGTGATAACAGAACCGGTTGTGAGGATTACTGCCCTCTCAATGGTATTTTCCAACTCCCGGATATTTCCCGGCCAATCATAAGAAATTAGAATAGCAAGAGCTTCTTCGCTTACCTCCAGGGAAGAACGACCCAGTTCCTTACAGAAGAAATCGATAAAATATTCTACAAGCTTAGGCAGATCTTCCTTTCTTTCTCTTAGGAGGGGCAAATGAATAGGGATTACGTTGAGGCGGTAAAACAAATCCTCCCGGAATTCCTTGCGTTGCATTGCCTCTTCCAGATTTTTATTGGTAGCCGCAATAATGCGAGCATTTGTTTTGAGAACATCCGTCCCCCCCACTCTTTCAAACTCCTTGTCCTGAAGTATTCGTAAAAGTTTGACTTGTACCCCGGGATTAATTTCCCCGATTTCATCCAGAAAAAGAGTACCTCCTCGGGCCAGCTCTATTTTGCCCTGCTTGCGGTTAACGGCTCCTGTAAAAGCGCCTTTTTCGTAGCCGAAAAGTTCGCTTTCTACCAGCGTTTCCGGCAAAGCTCCGCAATGTATTTTAACAAAAGGTCCCTTAGCCCTTGGGCTATTAGCATGGATAAAACGGGCCAGCAAATCTTTCCCGGTACCGCTTTCCCCGCGCAGCAATACAGTGGCATCACTTTTACTTACAATGCTGGCTAGCTTGATTATTTCCTGCATGCGGGGGCTCTTGGAAAGAACCAGATTCCTGGTGTTTTTCTCAGAAAGTTCTTGTCGGAGGACAGTCAATTCCTTACTGATGTTACGCATTTTTAGGGCCTTCTTAATAACAACCTTTATTTCCTCAATATTAAAAGGCTTTACCAGATAATCGAAAGCTCCCATTTTCATAGCTTGCACCGCAGTTTCAATAGTACCGTAAGCCGTGACCATGATGACAAGTATATCCTGATTCTCCTGACGTATGGCTTTAAATGTTTCGATACCATCTAGTTCTGGCATACGTATGTCCAGAAGAATCAAATCGGGAGTGTACTTGTGAAAAGCTTTCAGGGCTTCTCGTCCATTATCCACTGTGACCACATTGTAACCTTCCTTTTGCAGAACACTGCATAGCAAGGATTGCACACTGGACTCATCATCAGCAACCAGTATGGTATAAGGAAAATCAGCCATTCTCTTTTACCTCCTCTTGCACAGGCAAGTATAACGAAAAACAAGTTCCTTTTCCTATTTCACTTTCTACCTCAATAAATCCCTGATGTACCTCCATAATCTTATCTACAACAGATAACCCCAATCCTGTTCCCTTTTCTTTTGTGGTAAAAAAGGGATCAAAGAGCCGGGGAATGTTTTCGGCCGGAATACCGCTTCCGGTATCCTCGATTTGCAGACATACATGAGAAGAAGTACTATCATAACAGGTACGTAGGAACAGGGAACCGGAATCTTTGATGGCTTGAATTCCGTTAAGCATGATGTTAAACAAAACCTGCTTGAATTGAACAGCATCTAATTTTACCGGTGGTAAATTGTCCTTAAAATCGGTTACAATATTAACCTTCTTTAGAATCGCCGGATTATTTATTAACAGCAGGCACTCCTCTATTACTTTATGCAAATCAGTAGTCAAGAACTGGGGAGGCAGAGGCCGGGGGAAATAAAGGAGCTGGTCGATTAAGTAATTGAGCCGGACTATTTCTTTGGTAATTATTCTGGTGAATTCGTGTCGGGGGTCACTTTGCTGCATATCAACGGCTAGAAGCTGGAGATAACCGGTAATCGCGGTAAGAGGGTTTCTTACCTCATGAGCTATACCGGCGGCCAACTCACCTGTAACGGCCAAGCGATCGGCCCTTCGCACCTGCTCTTCCAGCTTTTTAGTATCGGTAAGGTCCCGAATAATCATGAGGATACCCGTTTGCTCATCATTGGCGCTTAACAAGGCAGAAGTAGTTATCAGCAGTGGCGTTTGCCTGTTTTGAAAAGAAAGCGTTAATTCCTTGTTTTGAAAAGGCTCACCCGCAAAGGCGTTCTTGAAAATTTCCACAAGCTGTGACCAGGGCCGAAAAGCTTCCATATATGGCCGTTCAATGATGTCTCGGGCGGATACTCCGGTAAAACGTTCTGCCTGCAAATTAAAAATTGTAATAATACCCTGATTATTAACGGTAATTAGCCCATTAGGGGTACTGGCTACAATGTTTTCGGTGTGTGTTTTCATGTTTTTCAAGGCATCGGACATCTCGTTGATAGCTTCGACAATGTCCCCCATTTCCGCCTTAAGTGGTGGAAGGCGGTAGGAAATGTTTTTTTGGAGTGTTTTTAGACCATTTTTTATTGTCTCCACGCCCCGAGCAATATTTGCAGTTAAGAGATACGCCAAACACAAAGCACAAAAAATACCGATGACAATGCTTTCATGAACCCGGTTTTCCATGCCGGAAATCTGTGCTTCGATGTCAGACAACAACTCATTTGACCAAATATATCCTATAACCTCTCCCTCCCGAATGATGGGCACCATGCAATTCATGATGGTTCCCCGCACCAAAGGCCCTGATTGCACCATTTCCTTCCCTGATTCCATGACAGTGTAGCCCTGATGACCGGTAAAAATTGACTGTCCTACCGTTTCGTCAAATTCCTTGCTGGGACCATAAGTCAGTATAGCATCTAGTTCTTTAGAGTAGTAACCGATGCCAAGTCCCGGATGAGTTGAAGCCACCCGGTCCGTATAATCGCGCAAGACCCGGTTCAGTGTTTTGATTTTAGTATCCCGGTCACTGTTAAGAACTCCTTCTCTGGCCAAAATATCATTATATGAACCTTCCAAATGTTTGTCTAACAAGCGAGCATATCCAAACAGCTTAGCCTCCTTCTCACTGAGAAGGGCGGTTTCAGCCCGGCTCATCATAAAATACCCGGTGAAAAGGATAGGAACCGTAACCGTGAAAAGTAAGATGACAATAAGGCGGACCCTTAAACTCATTCTTGAAATCACTTTTCCCGCCTCCTGCCCCTTCAAGTTGCGCAATAATCTGCACATCATGAAAACTTATTCTCTTTACACCGGCAAATTTCCTGCTCTTCTGTTTGATTTTACATAATGTTTAATAATAATATTTTTTGCATGTAATAAAAATAGCTATCAAGCGCTGCCGCTTGATAGCTATTTTGTTGAAAATCTGAGAACTCATGACGAGTTCTAGTAACCATATCCGCCGAAAAAGCTGGGGAATAAAAGGAGAATAAGAATAACTAGAAAGAAGATGCCAAATCCTCTTTGCCCAAAACCACCAAATGCTCCATAGCCACCGGAAACTTCTTGTGCCATATTTTTAGTTCCTCCTTTTTAACTTTTGGATAATTCATATTATGCCAGGTAATGTCTATACGTGACAGTCATATTACCTTCATTATGAAATGAAAAGGGATATTCTTAAATGCATAAGAGTATCCCTTTTCATTTCCTTACTCATAACTATTTGTTTAATCAATGACAGTTTAGTGCTGTTTATATTGAGGTTCCTGACTCTCAATATATTGCTGTCTTTGTTTCAGACTTTCCAGAGATGAATCCATGGTCTGAGCCAATTGCTCAAAGGTCTGTTTTGCTTGCTGGTCTTCAGTTTCTAAAGCAAATGTCTTCATGCTGGCAGACACGCTTTGGATACTGGAAATGGCTTGTTGAAGCTGGGTAGATACAGTCATTGTTATCACCTCCTCAAGCTTTTATGCCTTTGGTCTAAATAGCAAAGAAGCTATGAAACCAAAAATTATAGCGGCAGATACACCTGCGCTGGTTACCTCAAAGATACCTGTTAATACTCCGATAATGCCGGTTTTTTCTGCTTCGGCCAGAGCGCCTTTGACCAAGGAATTTCCGAAACTGCTGATAGGAACTGAGGCCCCGGCTCCGGCAAATTTGATCAACGGTTCATATAAACCTAGGCCGCCCAAAACAGCACCTGCCACAACCAATGTGCTCATAGTATGTGAAGGTGTCAAGCGAAATACATCCATCATAATCTGCCCAATTACACATATCCCTCCGCCTATCACGAAAGCCCACAAGAACTTTTCCAAAGCCACACCTCCCTCGTTATATCTCAATTGCTACAGCATGAGCAATACAGGGTATACTTTCCTTCTGTTGATAAGATAGAGGTGACATCAATGCCCCTGTAGCTACGATAAGAAGTCTTCTTAAGTCTCCTTTTCGCAATCTATTCAGAAAGTGACCAAAAGTCACCGTAGCCGAACAACCACATCCACTGCCTCCGGCCAAAACGGGTTGTTCTTGGTTATATATTAAAATGCCGCAATCGGTAAATATGTCGGGCGGGATTTCCATGCCATGTTTGACTAAGAGGGCTGAAGCGATTTGATGACCTACTTTTCCCAAATCTCCGGTAGCTATAATGTCATAGTAAGAAAGCTCTCTGTTTAAATCCCGAAAATGGGCCTGGATTGTATCAACGGCAGCAGGTGCCATAGCTGCCCCCATGTTATACGGGTCTGAAATACCCATATCTACGATTCGGCCAATAGTGGCGGCGACAACTCGAGGACCATCTCCCTCTCCTTTCAGCAATGCCGCTCCTGCTCCCGTAACCGTCCATTGGGCGGTGGGCGGTTTTTGCGCCCCGTATTCTGTGGGATAACGGAATTGCTTTTCAGCAGTGGCATTATGACTGGATGCCGCAGCCAAGGCATTTTCGGCCGCCTTGCTATCAACCAGCAAGGCCGCTAAAGATAATGCCTCCATAGAACTGGAACATGCCCCAAAAAGGCCCAGGAAAGGAACTCCCAGCGTGCGGGCAGCAAAACTGCTGGAGATTATCTGGTTCATTAGATCGCCGCTTAAAAAAAACTGCACATCTTCCTTTTTCATGCCGGCTTTATTAATGGCAACTTCGCAGGCCTCTTCCAGCAATCTTTTTTCCGCCTTCTCAAAACTATCCTGACCTAACCAGATATCTTCGTGCAGCTTATCAAAATCACCGGCTAAAGCCCCCTGGGCTTCAAAGGGCCCTCCCACCGCAGAGGAGGCCGCAATAACAGGTTTGGATTCAAAAACCCAGGTTTGATGACCCTTGAGCATTCACATCCCACCTAACTTTTTGATCGTTATTTTCACCAGGGTAACTACAAAGGCTGAAAACACCCCAAAAGCTATCACTGATCCCGCCAACTTAAACATATTGCCTCCCACTCCCAAGACATATCCTTCACTGCGGTGTTCGATGGAAGCGGAAGTGATGGTATTGGCAAATCCGGTGACAGGTACGGCTGTGCCGGCACCACCGAATTGGGCTATATGGTCATATACCCCTAAACCGGTAAGCAAGGCGGAAATAAAGATCAATACTGCAACAGTGGGGTCACCTGCCGTGTCTTCCGTGAAATTAAAATACTCTATGAACATCCACTGCAACCCCTGACCTAAGGTGCAAATAATCCCACCAACCAAAAAGGCTTTTAAACAGTTTGCCATAACAGGTCTTTTGGGTTCCAGGTTATTAGCTAAAGCCTGGTATTCCTGTTGAGTTGGTGTCAACTTTTTCTTTTTCTTATTGGACATAAAACAATCACCCGCTATCTTAACAAATAAGGTTTTAATATCTTTATCAGTTGCTCCAGTTTTTCGGAATTTTTATCATACATGGCCTTAGCCCCTTTGTCCTTTGTTTCCAGAGCATACGTCAATAGATCAGCTTGGCACTTTTCTAAGTTAGCATAAAGAAGCTCCTTTACCTTAGGCTGAGGCATCTGGATTGCATCATCATATAAATCGATGTACAAGTCTCCGGTGGTATCAATCTGACCAATGAATACATTATCTAAGGACACGCCGATCCCGGCTAATTGGGTTTCCAGCCAGTTCTTGTTTAAACCCATATTAGCTAAGGACTCATCCATAACGTTACCGTCCAGGATCACCGTTTGGGGTTCAGTTTGGGGTGAAACCTGTTTTCCTATGTCATGGGGAGTCAAAGGTTTTTTATCCGCTTTGAGCATGACATTTACCGCACCGGTTGGTTCCATGATGGCAAATTCCACGTCTGCCAGTCTAAAAACATCTTTGGCCCGCAGTTCGCGTAAAAGCTCTTCCCCGTTCAGTCTGACCTGGGCCAAGTTCTCTTCCATCACCTTACCTTGCTTAATCAGGGTGGTGGGTTTCCCATTGATCCATTCCGGCATATATATCCCTCACTAATGACCCTTGTATTGTGGTTCCTGAAATTCCAATACTTTGACTCGTTCTTCCAAGTCTTTACTGACGCTTTCGGTAATTCCGGTTGCATCTGTAAAAACGGTTTTACTATCTTCTTCTTCGCTTTGTGCCGCACAGATTTTCAAAGTAGCCCGGACACCTTTGAGACCGGCAAGCGTTTGTTTGACCTGGGAACCGACAGTCACAGCATTTTCCTCCTTTGAATCGTCTCGCCCTGAACTATTATGCCAAACAGTCACGATAATAATTCACATAAATGCGAATGCAAATGCGGATGAATCAATACTAAGGGGCTGTAACGAAAAGCTAAGTTTCGTTACAGCCCCATCTTTATTGCTAAACTTCAAATTGAATCAATCTGCCTTCTCTTCTCAGTGCCGAGAAGTCATAATGTTCTTTGATCCACGCCAGCGCACGTTCATGGTAAAAAAACACATGAGTTGGGTCATTTTTATAATGCCACTTACCAAAGTCAATATCCTCACTATAAACTATCGTCATACAATAAAGGGAACCACCGGGTTTTAGCAGCAGCCGCAATAATTCAAACTCCTTGCCCGGATTATGAAAGTGCTCGATTACCTCACAACAAACGATGAAGTCATACCTCAGTTCAAGAACCTTGTGATCATTCCAGAAAAAAGGGTCATAGAGCTCTATATTATAACCCTTTTCCCGCAAAAGTTTTGTAATAACAGGCCCGGTTCCGGCACCAAAATCCAAGCCTAAGTGTCCTTGATCAAACCTATGTTCAACTTTTTCGAGAATAGGAGTCACAAATTGTTGGTATCTCGGGTCTTCCACGTCATTGTTGTGCTCTTCATAGAGCTTTTTTTCACTTTCAAGCGAAAGATACTTTTGAGGGTCCAACATTAGAGATAAACAGCAAGAACATCGGTAATACCGATTACCCCTAAATTCAAAGAAAAACGTTGTTTCAGCATTACATAATCTGCATCTTATCCCTTTGTACAATTAAATCATCCTTACTTTATTCAAATACATTGCTACCAGGCGCTTCCAAGTAATCATCCTATATGTTTCTTTAAATAATAAGCAACCCTGTAGTACTCAATGTTATATCCGTCACTAACGATTTTTTTTGAAATCCTTCTCGGTCCGTATCCCTGTCTATAATAATTCTTTATCAGGTCTTCTGCCCTTGTATCGATGTTTATCTTCTTACCATGGCTTTTTTCAAAGGGAAGGTGTTCAAGACCAACAACCACACTGATGGTCTTTTCACCCTTAATATCCGTTATTAATGGAGTTGCCGCGTCGATGCTGTAATTGATTACGTCACGTAACTGTCGTATATTTCTTGGATAGTTGGCATTTAATATGGCCTCTTCGGCATCTTTACGAAAGCTGATTTTAAATCTAATCCCATGCAGGCTTTCTACGGCACGAATGTAATTCTCAACAAAATGATTAAATAAACTTCTTTTCTCTGCAAAACTTCGTTCCGTCAAGGAAGGAATATACAACTCGTATTGGGCCAAACGTTGATAGAGTTCCGGAAGCATGGCTTCTTTTAAGTTTTTTGTAGAGGCTGCAATAACTATCACATCTACCGGGATTTCTCTATTTCCACCTATTCTGCGAATACGTCCCGATTCAATAGCTTTAAGAAGAAGAGTTTGATAATTTTCTAAGGCATGTGCTTCGTCCAAAAAAAGAATTCCACCACTGGCCTGTTCAAACAGACCTTTTTTTTGCTTGGACCCGGTATAGGCTCCTTCTTCACTGCCAAATATCTCTAGTGCGGCAATATCAGAGTTGGTAAACTGTCCGCAGTTTATTTCAATAAAAGGAGCTTTTTTATCAAGAACGCCTACTTCTATCGCATATTTATAGATAAGATTAGCCAGCATTGTTTTCCCTGTCCCGGATTCCCCAATAATAATTGAGTGTCTGGGCCCTGCCAGCGACCCGACTGTTCTTTTGGCTTTAATCAGTACATCTTCCAGACTCCCCTTATTACCAATAACAGAAGTGATATTCGTTTCTGTTTTACTCAAGGCCAAATGGAGCTCTAAGTACTTAATCCTTCGATTAAGCTCATCAATTTCCCGAATATCTTGAAAAACAGAATATGCCCCTTGAAATTCGTTATCAATATAGATAGGATAGGAACTAATCACATACTTTTTTTGCCCTACGTAATGGATCCTTTCATCTAATATGGCAGTTTGATTTTCCAGCACTTTCAGTACAACTGCTTGCGGATAAAAAAGGGAAATATGCTTACCTATCATCTCTTCTCGTTTACTATTAGCGTAATCAGCAGACACTTTATTTGCATAAATCAATATGCCCTTTTTGTCTACTACGTTAATACCATCATTACAACTATTAAGAATCCTTTCAAACAGTTTGTTCTCATGTAAATCTTCATATTTTAGCAATATAACCACCCGTCGTTTATAACATTTTATGCCATCATTCTAACATTTATAACATCTTTGCTCAAGAAAAACGTTGCATGTTGGCTTTTTTATCCTTGGCATGCTTCTTGCAATATAAATTAAGTTAATCAAACGTGAGGAGGTTCAATTAATGTCCAAATTAACAGAAATCCGCTGGCATGGGCGAGGCGGCCAGGGTGCCAAAACAGCGGCCTTACTCTTGGCGGATGTCGCCTTTAGTACCGGCATGTATGTACAAGGTTTCCCAGAGTACGGGCCTGAAAGAATGGGAGCCCCCATAACAGCTTATAACAGAATAAGCGAAGACAAAATCAGGGTCCACTCCAACATCTATGAACCGAACTATGTAGTTGTCGTTGACGAATCCTTGTTAGAATCGGTTCCTGTAGCCAAAGGCTTAAAGAAAGACGGCGCCATTATTATCAACACCGCCAAGACCCCGGAAGAAATCAAGAGCAATTATCCCAATTATGATTGTCGCATCTATACCATTGATGCTAAGGAAATATCCGAAAGCACACTGGGCAAATATTTCCCCAATACGCCCATGCTGGCAGCCGTGGTTAAAGTCAGTAAACTAATGGACGAAAACAGATTTCTCGAGGAAATGAAGCATTCCTTCGAGCACAAATTCGCAGCCAAACCAAATGTTATCGAGGGGAACATGAATGCTTTGATTATGACACTGAGGAGGTTGGATGATGACAAATAAAATAAATATTGATGAAACAATCAGCTGGCAACAAATCACCCCGGGTGGAAATGTTTGCGCCAGCGGTAACTCCGAAGATTTTCACACCGGTGATTGGCGGACTATCAAGCCGGTGTTCATAGCCGATAAGTGTAACCAATGCTTACTATGCGCACCCGTGTGTCCGGATATGGCAATTCCGGTCAAAGACGGAAAAAGGGGCGATTTTATCTACGAATATTGCAAAGGCTGTGGCATCTGCGCCAAAGTATGTCCGGTTAAAGCCATTGAAATGAAAGCCGATAATTAAGAAGTTAAAGGAGGCAATACCAATGTCCATTAGAGAAAGATTATCAGGCAATGAGGCAATCGCCTTTGCCATGAAACAGATAAACCCTGATGTCGTTGCGGCTTTTCCGATAACACCTTCCACAGAAATACCCCAGTATTTTTCCCAATATGTAGCCGATGGCCAGGTAGATACAGAGTTTGTGCCTGTGGAAAGTGAACATAGCGCCATCTCGGCCTGCGTGGGCTCACAAGCAGCTGGGGCCAGAACTATGACGGCTACTTCCTCCTGTGGTTTAGCCCTGATGCACGAAATTCTGTACATAGCCGCTTCAAATAGACTGCCGATAACAATTGCAGCTATCAACAGGGCCTTGTCAGGACCAATAAATATCAACGCGGATCATTCGGATACTATGGGTTCAAGGGATAGCGGCTGGATCCAGATATATTCCGAAAACAACCAAGAAGCTTATGATAATTTTATCCAAGCCCTTAAAATTGTCGAACATAAAGACGTCCAATTACCCGCAATGGTTTGTCAGGACGGCTTCATCACCAGTCATGCCGTAGAAAATATCGAATTGATTGAAGATGCCAAAGTTAAGGAATTCGTCGGTGAATACAATCCGGAATGCTATCTTTTAAACGAAAAACAACCTATGTCGGTTGGACCTTATGATACGCCGAGCTACTATCTTGAACATAAAAGGCAACAAGCGGAAGGCATGAAAAACGCTAAAATAGTAGCCTTAGAAGTTGCTAAAGAGTTTGAAAAGATCAGCGGAAGAAAATACGGCTTGTTTGAAGCCTACAAGCTAGAGGATGCGGAAGCGGCCATTGTGATTATTAACTCTACAGCAGGCACGGCTAAAGACGCAGTTGACAAAATGAGAAACGAAGGAAAGAAAGTAGGCTTACTGAAAATAAGACTCTTCAGACCGTTTCCTGCCGAAGAAATTGCCGAAGCCTTAAAACATGTCAAGGTCTTAGCTGCCATGGACAAGACCGAAAGCTTCAGCAGTCAAGGCGGTCCATTGGGAGCCGAGATTAAAGCAGCCCTGTACCACGAAGAAAAATCCCCGAAAATAGTAAATTATATCTACGGCTTAGGCGGCAGAGATGTCAAGGTAGAGGACATCAGCAGCGTTTATGAAGACCTCTATGAAATACTGGCAACCGGTGTTACCGGAGAAACATACAGATATCTTTCTGTAAGAAATCAGGAGGGAAAATAAATGGCATATAATCTGAAACAAGAATTGTCCAAGCCTGAAAGGTTGGCAGGAGGACACAGAATGTGTGCAGGCTGCGGTGCTCCCATTGCAGTAAGGGGTGTCACGCGAGCCGTCAAAGAAGGAGATAAACTCGTCGTCGGCTGTGCAACCGGTTGTCTGGAAGTATCCACATTCATGTACCCCTATACCTCCTGGAAGGATTCCTTTATCCATAATGCCTTTGAAAATGCCGGAGCAACCATGAGCGGTGTTGAAGCTGCCTATAACGCCCTAAAGAGAAAAGGCAAGATCAAAGGCGAATACAAATTCATTGCCTTTGGGGGAGACGGCGGAACCTACGATATCGGATTCCAATCTCTTTCCGGGGCCATGGAAAGAGGCCATGACATGGTCTATGTCTGCTATGACAACGGCGCCTATATGAATACGGGCATCCAAAGATCTTCGGCTACGCCGAAATTTGCCGATACCACTACTACACCCTCCGGCAAGGTATCTACCGGAAAATCGCAAGGCAGGAAAGATTTAACCCAAATAATCGCTAATCATCATATACCCTACGTAGCTCAAACCACCTTCTTCAGGAACTTCAAAGACTTACACGAAAAGTCCGAAAAAGCCATTTACAAAAAAGGCGCTGCCTTCTTAAACATTTTGGCCCCCTGTCCCAGAGGCTGGAGATATCCTACCGAGGACATTATGGAAATGTGCAAATTAGCCGTTGATACATGTTTTTGGCCGCTGTATGAGGTTGAAGACGGCAAATGGAAGCTGAATTATATTCCGAAAAAGAAACTACCCATCGCAGATTTCCTGAAACCGCAAGGTAGGTTTAAGCATTTGTTCACGCCAGATAATGAACATCTTATCGAAGAATACCAGAAAGAAATAGACCAAAGATGGGAAGACCTCTTGGTTCTTTGCGGCGAAAAGTCACTTTAAAAGATTGCAACTACAGACAACAAGATATAGGCAGCGGGACGACTTGACACGACTTTCCGGCAAGGGGTATAGTTACATTAGCTATTTTAGCTAATGTAACTATACCCCTATTTTTTCAGAACGGAGGTGTACCAATGAAAGTCAGTTCTACAGAAGTGCAAAACAACTTTGGCAAATACCTACAGCTGGCCGCTAAAGCAGATATAGTCATCACCCGTAACGGAATGGAGATCGCTGTATTATCGGCAAAAAAAGATGCCGGTATTTATACCGACTCTGCCCAATCACCGGATAAGGTCCGCGAGGTAATGACCAAAGGCAACTACGGCGGATGGAAAGAAACTTATGAGAAATTCCTTGCCCTTTCGGCCGATTCTGAGGAAAGGCACGAATACATCGACGGTGAAATCTATCTGCTTTCATCGCCCAAAGTTAAACATCAAGCAACCCTGACCGAACTGTTCGGTCTCTTCTACAACCGGTTCAAAGACAAGAAATGCCGTCCCTATGTTGCCCCTTTTGATATCACTCTAAGAAGGTATCCCGAGGACATCAACGTAGTCCAACCTGACATCATGGTCATCTGCGACCTCGCAGAGAAGTTGAATGAAAAGGACTACTACATGGGGACTCCTGTCCTGGTAGTGGAAATCCTTTCAGAAAGCACGCGCAGCAAAGACCAGGTCAAGAAACTGGACCTTTATATGTCCTGCGGTATCAGAGAATACTGGCTCATCAACCCCCTGACTAAAGAAGCCACCGTTCATCTTTTTGCAAATAAGGACATTTGTGACAGCGCCAACTTCAGAAAGGGAGATATCATAAAATCTTTTCATTTCGAAGAACTACAGATTGAACTTGACAGCATCTTCAGATGATTGATTTGACATTTTTCGCAGTAGTCCTTGGCATAGGTATTCTTGTTATCAGCCATATCGGTACCGTCGTTATAAATTCCTAAAATCAATGTATAGAATTGCCGGTAAACAGTCTTGGTTCGAACTTTCATTGAATCAAGGCTGTTTAATTATGCCTATAATCTCCTGTTTAGATCTTGTGGCAAACCTGTCCGTTTTGAATACTATATAACAAACTATCCCCTTGAAAGGAGATAAAACTTGCTAAGAGTACTGGATGAAGCCGAGTTTTGGAAACACCAGGAATCGGAACACACCGTCGTAATCCGAGAGATTGTACCTGGTTTGGAGAATGATCATGTAGAAAAGTTGAAAAAGTGGCAACTGGCTTTTTCACAGACTGAGGACATGGTAGTAAGGTGTTGTTAATTTCATGCTGGAACAACAAATATTACAATTGGTTTGCTTTTGCTTGGAACAGAGTCAACAATTTATTATATTCTTAAATGAACTTACCGTTAAAAGCGAGGCCGTCAGAAACAATCCTGTGGCTCTCACAGTGATTAGCCACATCCGCCGGGAATCGGAATATTTTATTGGCATAGCACAAACGATTTCTTATTCTCAGACATAATACCCCTATTCTCATTCAGCCGCTCTTTGCCTAAATAAATAGTATATCTTTTTTATGTTTACTCCTGAAATAATCAATATCATGATAACAAATACTACCCTAATGAGTCGGCTCAAAATTTCTGCTGCAACTTTATATCCTTCAAATGCGGCAACGTCAATCTTTCCAACCGGTAGTATTAAGCTGACTAAATTCGGATCAGCAACCATAACTGACAAAACAATTAATCCGCCGAAAGACAATACAATTTCAAAAATATGTGCAGGAAGACTAAAGCGACGTCTGTAAAGCAACACAAAATGCAGAACGAGTGAGCAAAACATCAAAACATTCCAGTAAGGAATATATGCTGCCAAGGCCTGTTGAGAAAATAAAGGCATGACTTGCCAGCCTATTCCCTTTTCATAAAAATATAACCCTATCTTATCCGGAAACAGATTTATCACTGCAAGGAAAACCAGAATAAAGAAAACTCCCGCTATGTATTCACCTAACTTGACTCTTTCGTTTTTAACGGGAATTTCAGGTAGATCCGAAGGATTCCAATCCCCGTCATTAAATTCAATTAATTCATCCTCCGGTATAACACGTTCCATTATAGCAAAAACAATTGTAACGGAACCTATTGCGCTTAACGAGGCTGAAATAAAGCCGGGTATAATACCGATTATCGCCGTAAATATGTTCCCCGCTCCTTCTGGCCTGCCAATAAAACCAATCACGTCACTGACTGTAAGCCCAAGTGCAAGTGCACCTAGTACTATGCCCATAACAATAAAATATGCATTATACAACCTAGGGCTTATTAGATACCTTGGACGTTGAGTATAACGTGCTGCTACCTCATTGGGCGATCCAAACTCCTTCAGAACCTCGATAATATCCTTTTCGGACGGTTTTTCACCTTCAGGGTTCCGCCCCTGCAATGTATCCCGTATCAATGACTCCAATTCCTTCTCAATGTCAATCCGCTGCTTTTCCGGAAGCCTGCGCCCAACAGAATAAACATATCTTTTTACCAAATCCATACCGATACCTCCTCGCTTTACTCATTCAACAAACGCTTCATTACTTCAGTCTGTTTTTCCCACTCTTTTATCAACCACTCAAGAATTTCGGAGCCTTTCGTGGTCAAGTGATAATACTTACGTGGGCGAGGCTGTTCCACCGACCAATTGCTTTCCAGTATTCCCTGCTGTTCCAGCCTTCTAAGCATAGGATAAATGGTTCCCTGGTCAAGCTCCATTCCTTTTTCAAAAAAACTCGCAAGAAGCTGATAACCGTATTTGGGCTCTTTAAGTTGACTGAGGATGCTCAACACTAAAGTTCCCCGCCTCAATTCAAGTGAAAAGTTCTGTAACAACTTAGTGGCAATTTCTGTCTCCATCTTTCATACCCCCATGGTCACATTATACTGTATGCCATACAGTATTGTAAATATCTGAATATTATTCTCTTCAGACTTATGCCCAAGAAATATCCTGTTTACTATTAAGTGTTATTTGGCTCCATAATTGACAGCCATTAACATTAGTGATATATTAATGGATAAGACATTTCGCATTTTACATGTGAGGTGTCTTATTGTATTTTTTTAATAAATACCATTAAATGTTATATCAAAACAAAGAAGAAGCCTAATGCAAGTAGGATTATAGCTGTGCCATCTACAATACAATTAAGACAAGAAATCTTTGCATCTGATGCTTGGAAAATCGCCGAGTGGTTAGAGGAATTCAAAGTAATACAGTATCTTAATGAGGAACAGAATATCAGCAAATCAATTAAGCAAGCAATATACAGGGTAAAAATGCCTATTCTTACCCATTTGTTCAATAGAGACGGCAGTTTTTTTGTAATTACAAAAAGGAACGAGCCGATAGGATTTTTGAGGCTTGTTCCTAATGGTGATGTATCTGAAATCGTTGTGATAATCGGTGATATAAAGAACCGGGGTAAAGGATTCGGCTATAAAGCCATATATCTTGGTTTAAAACATGCCTTCTTCACATTACGGCACAAAAAAGTAATCGCTAAAATTCACATAGAAAACAGAAGATCGAGAAAAGCATTTAAAAAGGTGGGCTTCCGAGAAGAAATGGATTTAGCCAAGGAAACACAATTCTCTATATCCCAAGAACAATTCTTTAATTTAGCATAGTTTGATAAACTATCCCAGAAAGGACTCCAGTCATGTATTCCTCAGTATTATTTTAAAGAAAGCTGCGACTTTGACTTCGCTATGCATAAATAAGAAAAGATAAGGGTTGAGGCTTCTGTCAACGGTGCCGCAAGCCATACACCTATATCTCCCAGGATAAGGGGAAGCGTCAAAACAAATGCACTCAACAAGACAATGCTCCTAAGCAAGGCTATGGTGGCGGAAGTCTTGGCATCTCCCAGAGAGGTGAAATATGCTGAGGCTATAAAGTTATAGCCGTTAAACAGAAACGTCAGGGTAAATATCCGCAAGCCACCTTTTGCTATTTCCACTATGCCGCTGCGATCTCCCACAAACATCCTTATTATCCCTTCGCTTGCAGTGATGGAAATAATGAACGAAATCACCCCGACCACAATAACAGATTTCAGTGCTATCTTAAGAAACCCCAGTATCGTATCCCAATCCCGTGCTCCGTAGCTATAACTGACAAGGACATTCACACCCTGGGCAATACCGGTAAGTATCATATACTGAATAAAGGCCACATAACCGATAATTGCAAAAGCAGCAACGCCGTCAACACCAATTCTCCTTAAGATAACGTAATTGAAAAGGTATGTAGTAAATCCAATTGAAACCTGTCCGATAAACTCCGAAAAACCATTAAACAGGATTTTTTTGAAATCTTCGCAGTTAAAAACAAGCTTAACTAACCTAAATACCGACTTTCCCAGCAGAAAATAGAAGAGACCGAGAAGAAAAGGAATAAGCACTGCAATGCCCGATGCAAACGCAGCTCCCTTCATACCGTATTCCAATTTAATTATGAACAAATAATCAAGCAATATATTGATAATGTTACCGGCAACCCCAAAAAACAAAGACAGCTGTGGTTTACCCTCCCCCCTGATAAAACTTGAGAAGATTATATTTGTAGTCATAAACACGTAAAAAATCGACATCGTACCTAAATAGTCCCTTACATATCCCTGAAGATGGCCTTTAGCATTCAGTAGGCACACTACATCATCAAGAAACAGTCTGAGCAGTAGAACTATTACCAGAATTGCCACCGCATTCAAAAATAACGTGAAGCTGAAACGCTGCCTGGCACTACCATATTCCTTGGCCCCCAAATTTTGAGTTGCCAGGGTTACTCCACCCAGTGCAATCATTACGCTTATACCTAGCAACAAGTAAAGAACCGGCAGGGTCAAATTTACCGCCGCAAGCCCGTTCCCTCCTAACTTATTCCCAATGAATATGCCGTCAACTATGGTAATGAAAGAAGTAAGAAACATCGCGATAATACAAGGGATTGAATAGTTTAAGAAGGTTTTCAGCAAACCCTTTTTACTCTTGTCCTTAATCATTCGCATTTCTCCTTTTAACAAACTTCTATAGAATGATTTTAAGACATGAGTTTTTTTATAACTTCTGAATTCGTGCTGTAAACAATAATCGGGTTAATCCTCTTTAACTATTGGTATGCAGATATCCAGGTCCAACCACATACCTTCTTTTCCATCCGATACCCAATTATATATCTCCAGAGGAATCCTATGATCCACATCATAGCCACAAAAGGGTAACCAAATAGAAAAAATCTCGTTGTACGCTTTGACGAGATTTTCTACCATCCCATGGTATTCATAACAGGCATAATACCCTTCCTCTACTATATGCACATTAGAACCGCCTCCGTTTTCTACATTGATGCAGACATCGTAAATGCACCTGTTTTCATCAATGATTAGCGGATCATCGTAGGATACTCCGATAAAACACGTATTTTCGTTAACAATCTGCTTTGCAGTTACCTTTTGGCAAAACTCTTTCCAAAAACCCGATAAGTCAATATAATTACCGATGAACCTTTCATACAAAAGGTTCATCTTCTCAATTTTTCTTATCTTTATTTTATTGTTTACCTCATCAAAGCAATCCGCCCTTTTCCTCATGCTTTTTATATGTTCGGCAACCTCAAGATAGGAATCTTTTAGAGGAATATCGTTCTTTTTCCGATATTCCGTTGGTCTTATACCATGATAGTCTTTAAAAGCACTGGCAAAATTAGACGGACTATAACCGTTTCTAAGAGCAATATCGGTAACAGGCAGGTTCGATTTTACTCTTAGAAGAAAAGCCGCATTCTCCAACTTCCGCCTTTTTATAAAAGCGTAGACGCTTTCGTTCATTATTGCCTTAAACATCCTGTTGAAATAAAATCTCGAGAAGCGGCAATAATCTGCGATTTCTTCCACCGTCAGGTTCTTGTCCAGGTTTTTGTGAATGTAGTCAACAGCCTGATTAACCCTTTGCATGTACTCCGTATTATCCATCTATCTCTCCTCTTTATTGCATCTTCAACCATTTAATAGAAAGCATCATTTCCGGGGCCCACCTCATCATGCTTGAACCGTTCATGTTCCCGGGGGTCCTGGGGATTTTTATTATCGAAATAATCGGCGCTGCCATCATAATACCTGTGCTTGTAGCTGTAATAACCGTCCCGGGCTCTGGCTATCTTTTCTTCCTTTTCCACCCTCGTGACGATATCCCAAACCAGATTAATATTACCCTTCACCGCATCCTGAAGGCTGTGTTGGCTTTCGCCCCCCGCGGAAAAAGTAACCAAATCAATGGAGGAACCAACCAAACCTGTAAGGCCGTAAATAGCATTACCGGAGAAGGACTTACCCGCAGATAAGATTATCCCGTCTCCACGCCTGACATTATCGGCAAAATCACTCCATAAACCTATCCCCGCGCCCACAGGAGGAGCAACTACATCCGCAGTTCTGGAAAGCACTCCGTTCACGTATTCCTCGTTTTCCTCCGCATTCGCCGAATAAAAATCGACTCCCTGGGGTCTGCGCATTATTTCAAAAATAGAGGTCTTTTGCGGGTCGACGTTTTCCATGGTGCTCTCGAAAGGGTCTGTTCCTTTGCCTTGGGGTGTTGCATTTTCCATCGTACTCCCATAGGGATCTCCCTTAGTCTCTGCATTTTCCGGTGTCAACAGGATTTCCGCGGAAGTATCCCTTTTCATAAAATTTTGACGCCATTCCCGGTCTAACTCTTCTTTTGTCCGGAGTGCATCAGACTTGTTCTCCGCCTGCTTTGATGCTGCAGTGTCAGCCTGCTGACCGGTTTTGTCCGGCGTTTCACCGACAGGTGCTTTTGTGGCTGGAACCGTGACAGGGTTCGAAGCTTCTTTGGTTTCCGGTTTATTTTCCGTAGCCGGTGCCTCCTTTACCGTAGTATCTTTAGTTCCGGTAAAATGGGTGACCCATCTGTGAGCGCCGCCATGGGGTGACTCATATTGAATGTGTTCCATCCTGCATTTTAAAAGCAACTTCCCATTTTGCCGTTCGATAGTACCCTCCATACTGTAAACTGCAATAACCGGTTTTGCCGGATCGACATTGCTTGTGAATTCCTGTTTCGCCGTCACCTTTCCGTCCGGGTGTAATATGGCGCCGGAGGCGTAATAATTGATGCCCCGAAAGGCAATAACATCACTGTTCATAGCTTTTGTAAACATGACCGTGGTCTCACCGTAACCGATACTCTTTACAGACTCCGGGTCCAGGTCTCCTTCCGCCAACTCGGTGGTCACAGTACCCTCCCAAGTTCCAATAATCTCGTCTATTGTAACTTCAGGCGTATTTGCTGCCAGCAGATTACCGTTAACAAAGATGCCGATAAGCAGAAAGCCAATCAAGAATATGTATTTTTTTGCAGTCATACTATACACCTCCTTACCTTGCCAATACTTCGTAAAGTCTTTGTGCACATATGATACCCTCTTCCCTGTTCAGGGTCATGGCGGGGGCTATTCTTTCTTCATAAGAGCTGAAGATTTTATTATTAAAGGCAAAATGGATGCCTTCTTGGGCCCAACTTTGAATCTCATCAGCGTCAGCAAAGCTAACCTGCGCTTTTGTATCGAAGTTTTGTTTGGGTTTCACGGCCAATGCGGTTCTCAGCATAAAAACAGCCATTTCCTGCCTGGAAATAATATCATCAGGCCTGAACTCAACCATTTCCCCGGAAGTAACCGTAACAATTCCCAAAGCAGCCGCCTTGAGTACGGCTTCATTTTCAGTATCTTTAATCAGCTGGGGGTCTGCAGGTTCGATTGTCTCTTGTTTTGCTTTTTCATAAACCCTTACCATAAGATCAACTGCTTCTTGGCGGGTGATTCCTTGCCCATAGTTTCTTGTGAATCCTCCCGGTACAAGCCCATTAACAAGTGCCGCCGTTACCTCCTTTTCTGCCCACTCCGATGGCCGGTCAGGTTTAAACAGCATAGTGGATGCTGTTATAATCATGACAGCCACTATGCTAAGAATGAGAGCGGCCCGGGCAAAATTCCGTTTGTTGACATTGATACCCTTACTGAAAGACCATTTTAAGATTGCAATAATATTGACAAGGGGTATAGCAAAAACGAGTAAAATTAATAGATAATCCCTTACCCTTAAGAAAGCCTCCGTTCTAATATTCGGACTTTTACTTGCAACATTTTCTTGACTAATTATTGTATTTTTCTCTTCTGTTGCTTCAATGTTTTCTGAAACCTTGTTTTCCTCACTTTCTGATTTCATGACCTCTAACTCCTCTCTCAAATACTTTGAATACCAACTCGAACCGGATTATTTAATATCCGGAAAGAAATATGAAACCATTGCTTCGTATTGATCTTGTGCCGCCAGGCAAGTATCCATGAGATACCCTTTTTCCGTTTTATACTCCTTAAGGCCGCGATAATAGAACAATTTATGCTCCTGGTCAATGATAAAAGGCATGATATTATTCTGTAAGCACTCTTTAAACATAATGATACGGCCTACCCTTCCATTACCATCCTGAAAAGGATGTATGCTTTCAAATCTGTAATGAAAATCTACTATGTTTTCTATTGTGATGTTTCCTTTTTGATGATAATCAGTAAGCAGTTTTTGCATTTCATCGCTGACTTTTGCAGGTGCCGTTGTTGCCATATCGCCGACCACGTTTGGTCTGGTCTTGTAGTCCCCGACTCGGAACCATTCTTTGCGTTCATCGGATGTGTTCCGTTTCAAAAGCCTGTGAAACTCCTTAATCACATCTTCCGTCAGTTCGTCATCCGCATGGACAAGCATATAGTCAAAACAGGAAAAATGATTGACAGTTTCAATGATATCATCGACACTTGCCGCTTCATCCTGTCCAAAATTTACTGTATTTGTTTCGTAAATATACCGGGTCTGCTCTTCAGAAAGGCAGCTGCCTTCAATCCGGTTAGAATTATACGCAAGCTTAATCTGCGTCTGATGGTACAAACCACCTTTGAGCTTCATTTCCTTTTCTTCCAGCAATTGTCCCAATAAGCGTTGGTTCATGAGCATAACCCCTTTATTCAAAATACCCTATTATTATACCATTTTTTACCCCGTTGCATTGCCTTTCTGATGTCAACGTTTCAAACAAAATGTCAAACAATTATCAACGTCATTTAATAAACACTACCCCAAAATAAAAGGAGCCTTATCTCCATGTTGTATCTTCTATTAAGTCTCTACGTGACTTGAGGATACAAAAAAGATGACGTACCTGTAGACTTCAAAAATATCACCTGGAACAAAATTAACAAAAAAAATAACTAAACCGTGCATTGATATACTTTAATCTCTACAGGCAATCTTTATTTACAATATTTTTGATCTGTGAAAAGGTGGTCCCAGTGTCCGAATTATTACTAAGATTAGGATCAGTATCGCCTGTGCTGACAGTTGCGGTGTTGGTCACAGTACCTCCTACACTTCCAGTTAGAGTGCCGGTAATAATGAAGCTAACGCTGGCACCTGCTGCCAGGGAACCACTGTAAGTAGCGGTTAAATCCACCCCTGTCATATTGCATACCCACAAGCGGCGTCAACACATCGGTAGCAATAATTCCATATCCCTACCTACTTTCAACAATACCAATCAACTCCACAGAAAAATGCGGATTATATTTTATCGCGCACCAAGCTAAGTCATTGCAATATAACAGAAGCCGCTCCGCTGTAATGCAAGATCAGCAAATCATTTTTTTATCAATATATGAGGGACACCTCCAAACCCTCCGAAGGGTTCGCTGCCTTCTATTTCTATCATATATAAATATAACCCTGCTTTCTGCAGGGTTTGCCATAAGAAGTTAGGTAATAAAAGAGGCCGTCATTTTGCTACGAATTTATGCTCAAATCAAGAAGTTACTCTAAAATAAATAATTCCTCTATGGTTGTATCCAATAATCTGGCCATTTTCATAGCCAATTCCAGCGTAGGATTGTATTTGTTGTTTTCTATTGCAATTATTGTTTGCCTTGAGACATTTAATGAAACAGCCATATCTTCTTGTCGTAAACCTTTGTCTTTTCTTAATTTCTTTATACTATTCTTCATTTTTTTATATCCCTGACAAGACTATCCAAGCGCCAATTGAAATAATAATTGCAGCAACAATTATACCTACTACGATAATTTTTAAAATTGGAGTAGTATCTTTATATTCATCATCACCTTTTACAACTCTTTTTTGTAACACGAGTTGTGATAAAATTAGTACAAGACTCGTAGTTACTAATAAAAAGCTGGGTGCTGAATTGAGAGGTGTGTGCTGTGTATACACCTTGAAAGATTCATAAAAAGACCATGTCACTAAAACCAATAAAACATAAATCAAAGCATTTCTTTGTGCTTTAAGGGCAATATCTTTCTCCATTTCATCCATTTTACGAAAGCCTAATTTTGAAAAAAACGATTTCATGATATACCTCCAAATGTAAATAAGTCTTTACATTTATTATATATATTAAAATCAAGAATGCAAAGAGCTTTTTACATTGATTATTATAAGTATTACACAAACAAAAGGACTAAATCCACGAGAGATCAAGTCCTTTTGCTTAAATTTCGTTTTGGTGGAGCTAAGGGGGATCGAACCCCTGACCTCTTGACTGCCAGTCAAGCGCGCTCCCAAAAGAGCCCTATCCCTAACCGTGTATTGACCAAACTACTTTTTTGTACTTCTTAAATTAAATTTCGGTATTCCCTTCTGCCATCTACGATAGCATATATAATAACCGCTTTATCTTCCTCATTAATTTTATAAAATACAAGATGTCTTTCAACAATTACTACTCTAAATCCCTGCTTTTTTAATATCGAATATCTCGGTATGCTTCCTGATTCCGGAAACTCCTGCAGACGATTGATTGAAGTTTCAATCTTATCCAGATATCCCAGCGCAATATCAATATCACCTGATTCATCTGCAATATAATATATGATGTCACGCAACTGCTCCTCAGCCTTATCCGTTCTTAAAACTTGATACTTCATCCATTCTTCCTTTCCAGTAAAGATGCACGAAGATCGTCTAACGAACCCTGCATTGGTGCTACTCTTCCACTTTTTACATCATTCTCCGCTTCTGCAAGTGTCCTGAGCAGTTCCAGTTCTGATTTCATTTGGTAATAATCATGCAATCCAAGAACTGCTGTATCACCTCGTCCATTCACGGTAATAATAACGGCATTCCTTGTTTCTTTGCACTGCTTAGAGATTTCACTATAATGATTTCTCAAATCTGCTGATGGTCTGATTACTGTTTCCATGGTAAACCTCTCTCCGATATAATATATAGTCTAATTATATCATGATTTGGTTATGTTAGTAAATTGCCATTCTAATAAAATAAAACTGAGATCGAAAACCGACCTCAGATGTTTTTAATTTGGTGGAGCTAAGGGGGATCGAACCCCTGACCTCCTGACTGCCAGTCAGGCGCGCTCCCAGCTGCGCTATAGCCCCACGACACCTATAAATTATATTAATAATCATACGACTTGTCAATGCTTCCGGGCTACAAAATACAGCCTCTCGGTTTTTTCTCCGGGTTGGTCCAAGCCCACACCGTCATAAACCCCGAGCAGCTCGAACCCCACCTGTTTCAAAAATTTGCATATCAACTCCTGTGAGTGATATCTTTCCCGGTGAAACTCCTCGATTCTCTCATATTGCTCATTTACCAGTTTATGAAAAATATCCAGCTGCATTTCGCAAATGCCCTCACTCGGCAGATACCAATTTTTCCAGATATAACAGAGGTCCTCGGACCGATAGGTAAAAACATTATCTCCTATCATTTCCTGCATCTTATAGAGACTATGAACATCGAAAAGAAAGAGTCCCTTTGGCAGCAATGCCTCATTCACCCGGGAGAATACTTTGAACAGTTCCTCTTCCTTCATGATATAGTTCAAACTATCAAAAGCGCACAGCACCACGGCATACCGCTGCACAACACGGAAGGACCTTATGTCCTGCCTGGTCAGACACGGTACATACCCGGCTTCGCGTATTTTCTTATCTGCCACAGCCAACATATCAACCGAAAGATCAATTCCGCAAACATCATGTCCTCTTTTCATCAATTCCAGACTGATGTTTCCCGTGCCACACGCCAGATCAAGTATCTTACCCTCAGGCCAGCCGTGTTTCGCGGCAAGCGTCAGGTAATAAGCGGTTATCCCTGAAAAATCAAGGTGATCCATTAATCTGTCATAAACCCGTGCTAAATCAGAATAAGCCGTCACAATAAATCATTCCTCACCGGGAATGCGCAATGCATCCCCCCACAGCCTCTCAAGACTGTAAAACTCTCTCTCTTCCTCCTGAAAAACATGGACAATCACATTGCCAAAATCAAGCAGTATCCACCTGCCTTCTGCATAGCCTTCCCTTCTCGCAAATGAAATACCGGTTTTGGCTATTTCGTCCTTGATCTCATCGGCTATCGCCTGGGTCTGCACCCGTGAATTTCCATTCGCAAGAACGTAATAGTCGGTAAGTGCCGATAAATCCTTCATCTGAAGTATAATGATATTTGTTCCCTTCTTTTCCTTAATTGCCTTCACTACTTTCGATACCAACTCTCTGCTGTTCATAGCATTCCCCCTCGTTCTATCCCAGTAATTATCCAGTTTCTAGCCTCAATAGTAAACGGATGGATTAGCATCCTTCTTTTTATAACATAACCAATTGTACGATCAAATGCAAATAACAGACCTTTATTAATATCATGTTTACAAATATCCCTTAATTCATTTACCCCTTCATATGTACGCCCCGGCTCAATAACATCCGCTAAATACACGATTTTATCCAGAGTGGTCATGTTCTCGCATCCCGTTGTGTGGAAGCGTATAGCCCGCAGTATCTCTTCATCTTCAATCCCGTGTTCCTTTTTA
Source organism: Clostridia bacterium (assembly GCA_018433675.1). Lineage (GTDB taxonomy): Bacteria > Bacillota > Peptococcia > DRI-13 > SM3-B62 > SM3-B62. Next base: position 56,926 of record JAHDQS010000009.1, on the reverse strand, counting down.
CATAAATAAGCCGCCACCGGGCCGTGCAGCAAACCGGGCTGCCGTTCTTCGACCCAAGAAGAAATCAGTTGATTCCTTCTGGCAATCGAAAGAAGTTCCTCAGGGGACATATTCTTTGCATAGTCATGCAATAAGGAAGCGGTATAAACCTTCTCCTTATCAGCCTCTAAATCTTCAGCCATTTTCAATGCCGTTTCGACCACACGCAGGGAGTGATTGAATCTTTTTTCACTTAACCTTTTTCTTACTATATTACGCAAATAAATGTTATCCATTTTTTTCCTTTCCGGGATGAAAACAAAAACCCCCATAGATTAGGGGGCAAGGTTTTTCTCTGCTTCGTTATCCCTTTCCTTCGCCTCATTGACAGTCAGAACACGCCCTTTATACTCTTTGCCGTCAGTGACTTTAAGTATTTTTTCGACGTCTTCGTCGGCAACTTCTATGAAACCAAAGCCCCGAGAACGATTTGTCTCTTTGTCCTTTATCACTCTGCTGCTGATAACCCGTCCGTATTCACTGAAGTAATCAACTAAATCTTGGGGCGTAGTTGTCCAAGGAATATTACCCACATAGATGGTTCTCGCCAATTCGTTCACCTCTATCAACAATTAAAATTTCTCTGCTCTTATTATGCGTTAAAGACCCTCTATTATACTTCGTTCCGTTTAAATCAAATAGTATTATTACTTGTACAAATTCTTTTTGTGAATATAATTCTCAACTGGCTCCGGCAGTAAATACTTTATTGTCCTGCCATTTTTGACCCTCTCGCGAATATCGGTGGAAGAAATGGCCATAGCCGGAACCTCAATAGGTATTATTTTCTCCAACTGCCGCCCTTTTAACTCCGTGGACAGTTTTTTTCTTAAACCACCCAGGTTATAACCCGGCCTGGTAGCGGCAATAAACGTACACAATTCAAATAACTCGTCCACATTCTTCCAAGACAAAATCTCAAAAATCGCATCTGCTCCCGTGATAAAAAACAATTCACTACCCAAAGCCATATTGTTTTTAAAATGGCGTACCGTGTCAATAGTATAAGTTTCTCCCGGACGTTCAATCTCTGCACGTGAAACCTCAAAATATGGGTTGGCGGAAACAGCCAGAAATGTCATCAAATAGCGGCGTTTTTTGTCGGTAACGGACAGGCCCTTCTTATGGGGTGGCTGGCCGGAAGGAACATAAATAACTTTTTCCAACTTGAATTCGGAACGAGCTGCCTCAGCCGTCACCAAATGCCCCAGGTGTATCGGATCAAAGGTTCCTCCCATTATTCCTACCCTGCTCAGTGATTTTAATTGCACATCCGTATGCTCGTCCATATTTGTCTCCTATGCCACGATTTACCCCAGTATAACATTATATCCTTGTGACAAACAAGCAGAATTTTCTATCTTGAATTTTCTGTCTTACATCTCTTTCATCTCTCATAATTTGCAAGTTTCCCATACATCCCTATGAACCCCGAGGTTTTAAAAAACATACTATATCCTAACCAAAGTATCCTGGCACAAATGTGACCAAGCATCCTGAAAGAAAGGAAAAACGCTATGTTTAGATACTTCATAAGGCGATTATTCTGGAAGGCAAGAGCAAGAATATACTGGCAACAGCCGCACCGTCGCTTATATCATAAGACCCGATTTTTTATCAGGCAACGGAGATAAGCTATATTTTCTCACACGCATAACGTGAGATTATCCCGGTGTATAACCTCGTCATCATCTTTATAGCCCAGTTTCTCCATAATCTCATTGCTCTGGCATCCCTTGATCTTATCAATATCAGCCGACCCATAGTTCACGATACCTCGTGCTATCTCACCTTTACTGCCGTAAAGACTGACCACATAACCTCTGCTAAATTCACCCTCAACTCCAATAATACCGCTTGGCAAAAGACTCTTTCCTTTTTTTACGATAGCCTGTTCGGCTCCTCTATCCAATCTGATAAGTCCGCTTGTTTTCGAACCGAAGGCAATCCAACATTTACGGGAATTCAAGTGTCCGCCGCGCGGCAAAAAAAGCGTCCCGCGCTCCTTACCCTCAATGATTTCGCGAATTATTCCCCCTCTGGAGCCGTTGGCGACAACCATGGGTACACCCATCCCGCAGGCTATTCTGGCTGCCTTGATCTTTGTAACCATACCTCCACAAGCCAGCTTGCTTACCGAATCACCGGCAAGACTCTCTATCTCCGGCGTTATTTCCTCAACCACATCAATATATTGAGCATCATCGTCTATGCGCGGATCAGCGGTATACAACCCCTCTATATCTGATAAAAGCACCAACAAATCCGCGTCAACAAGTCCTGCCACTAAGGCCGACAGTGTATCATTTTCTCCGAACTTAATCTCCTCAACAACTACCGTATCATTTTCATTAATAATCGGTATTACCCCATAATTAAGCAGAGCAAAGAGTGTATTCCTGGCATTCAAATACCTCTCCCTATTCTGTATATCGTCCTTAGTAAGCAAAACCTGAGCAACAATCTGCTCATATTCACCAAAGAGCTTCTCATACATATGGAGCAATATTCCTTGGCCCACAGCAGCCAATGCCTGTTTTTCAGGCATAGCCTTGGGTTTTTCAGCAATGCCCATCCTGCCCATCCCGGCGCTGATGGCACCGGAAGAAACCAAAATAACCTCCAGCCCGCGATTGCTGAGGTCGGATATATCCCTGGCAAGGCTCTCCATCCGAAATAAATTGAGCTTACCGTTAGGGTGAGTCAAAGTACTGGTTCCAACTTTAATAACTATCCGTTTAGCTGCAGTTAATAATTCTTTGTGTTCTTTCGTTCTCATAGACATCACCTGATACATAGATTAGCGGGGAAGTTCAATAGATGGTTTTTTTTCCGACCGCCGATAAAAAAGAAGATTACGTCCTATTATTTGTACCACTTCAGATCGGGTCACGCCGGCTAAATCGTCCGCAATATTTTGAGGTTCCACCGGCGCATTGGCAATAACCCTGACTTTGACAAGCTCCCGGGACTCCAAGACCTCATCCAGCTGTCTATAGACAGCTTCCGTTACTCCGGATTTCCCGATTTGAATTACAGGATCTATCCCTGTACCAAAGGCCCGTAAAAATCTTCTTTGTCTTCCAGTTAACATTTGGCAACAGCACTCGATCGTCTTGCTCCGACGGTGCTGATAACACCTCCTTAAATATGCTCCCTGTTCATTTTTTAATAATATGGCTCCTCAGGTATAATCAGCCAACAAAGAAGGTATAGAATTATACCTGAACCACAACCCAACACAACCATGGCCACCAACAACACGCGTATTAAGGATACATCCAAATCAAAATAGTCACTCAAGCCGCCGCAAACTCCGGCTATCTTTTTCTTGGTTAGAGAACGGTGAAGTTTTCTTTCGGTCATTACACACCTCCTCTTGCCATTGCTACGTTTGATATTAATTCTATTGCCAAAATGATTTCTCATCATAAATATCGGTATTTAAGTATATACCTAGATTGCATAATTAGTATATACCTAAATTATATAATTAGAAAATAAAATTGCAAGTTTCGCCAAAATTAGTACAAAACCAACAACGAATTTTATGGTAAAATATGATATGATTGTTTGGAACTAAATTGGCAACAATCAAGTCATACTATAAGAAGGAAATACAAGATGAAAGATACTTTTAATAAATATTATTTGGAGGACAGAACCTGTGAGCTTTAAAGAACTATTTATCATGCCTTTAGATTATATCATGATTCCGGCACAGCTTGCCTTTTCCCTGCTTGCCTTCTATTTCTTCGTTCTGGGGATGTCGGGCCTTGTGCATTTTCGCACCACAAAAGAATACTCTCCGCAAAAAAAGTTCGCCATTATTGTACCGGCACACAACGAGGAAATGGTTGTCGGCCCTTTGGTAACAAACATCAACTCCCTGGATTATCCTCGGGAGCTATATGATGTGTTTGTAATTGCCGATAACGCCACCGATTCGACGGCAGATACTGCAAGAAAACATGGCGCAATCGTGTATGAAAGATTCAATACCGAGCTTAGAGGAAAAGGCTATGCCCTGGAATGGTTCTTCAACAAGCTGTACACCATGCCAAAAAAATATGATGCCGTTGTTATTTTTGATGCCGATAACCTGGTGGATTTGCAGTTTCTAAGGCATATGAACAACCGCCTTTGCGATGGAGCCAAGATTGTACAAGGGTACATTGACGCGAAAAATCCCACCGACACTTGGGTAACCGCAGCCTTCGCCATGTCTTTTTGGGTGCCGAATCGCATGTTGCAGTTGGCCCGATATAATCTGGGACTGTCAAATTATCTGGCAGGCACAGGAATGACTATCTCCCTTGATGTCTTAAAGGAAATCGGCTGGGGCGCAACCTCTTTGACAGAGGATATGGAGTTCAGTCTTAAAGCACTCCTGCTCGGATACAAAACAACCTGGGCTCACGAAGCTATCGTCTACGACGAAAAACCCCTTACTTTCCAACAAGCCTGGCACCAGCGAAAGCGTTGGGCATTAGGCCATGTTGAGTTGTTCCGTACATACAGCCTGGAATTCATCAAGCAGGCCCTTAGCAAGAGAACTAAAGTCCTTTTCGACGGAGCTCTCCAATCGATACAACCCTTACTGGTACTATTTATGGGTGTTTTCACCGTCATCGGCTTATTCGACGCATTCGTAGTCAATATCTACACCCCTGTTTTTCGGTACATTTGGCCGCCCCTTCTCTGGGAATTAGTCTTTTCCCTGCAAATTCTTTACCCCTTCTTGGTTATTTGGATTGATAAACTACCGCGTCGCGTAGTTAAGTGGACCTTTTTCCATTACCTCTTCTTCGTATATAGTTGGATACCGATTATGTGTATCAGCTTCTTTGGTAAAACAAGAGTTTCCTGGTCACATACCCTTCATACCAGAAGCATTCATCTGGCCGATATTGTCAAACAAAGGTAAATGTGGAGCGCTTATTCCTGTCCGCATTCCCCACCTCCTCCGGTCAAAATTTCCAGGGCGTGATCTATTACCTGAAGAAATACTGCTAAATTCTCCCGGACAGCCTTTGGGCTTCCGGGAAGATTTATGACAAGCGTCTTACCGCGAATACCGGCAATAGCCCGAGAAAGCATCGCCTTCGGTGTCACCTTTAAACTTTCCAAACGCATGGCTTCAGATATTCCCGGCGTTTCTCTTTCGATAACACTCCGGGTAGCTTCCGGCGTAACATCTCTGGGACTAAATCCTGTTCCTCCGGTAGTAAAGACTATATCAACCTTTTTTTGATCTGCCAGATCAATCATCACATCCCTAAGTCTCTCCCTTTCATCAGGGACAATCAGATATTCCGCAACATCCCCCCAAGGCATGAGCATCTCCTTGATTAAAGGACCGCTCGTGTCTTCCCGCAGAGACTGTGATCCCTTATCACTGGCAGTTACCACGGCAAAGCGATATTTCGGATATAGTACAATACTATCCCCTGTGTTTACCTTCCCTCCTAACAGAACCTCAACCAAAATTATTCCGGCGAATCCTTCGGAAGCTGTTACATATCCTGTTGTTTGGATAACACGCAGATAAACACCTTGTCCGATTTTCAGCCGGCAGCTTGCCTGTATATCTGTTAACTCCAAGCCTTCTGCCTTCAAACAGCACTCATATTCTCCGGGATAATTACCGGTTACAAAGTCAAGCCTGTCCTTCGGGGCTTTTTTTTTGTCCTTTAACGGAAAGTACAAAAAAAGGTGTTTTTTATCCTCTAAGGTAATTTCCTGGACATGCTCTTTATTTCCGTTTTCTTTATAAATATCGGCGATGATCCCCATTTCCCTTCACCAACCCTTAATAACAAAATCACCTTAAATCATGCGTCATTGATAAAATAACCCGACCTTCCGCCTTTTTTTTCTAACAAACGGATATTGCTTATCACCATTTTCTTTTCGACAGCCTTGCACATGTCATAGATGGTTAAAAGCGCAACACTCACTCCGGTCAACGCTTCCATTTCCACACCGGTCTGTCCGGCCAGTTTAACCTCAACCGTCACCTCTATTTTGCCTTGGGGATTTTCGCCATCTACATCTTTTGCTTCCTCAGCAAAACGAAAATCTACCGAAATCCCGCCAAGCATCAGCGGATGACACATCGGAATGAGACGACTCGTTTCCTTTGCACCCATCACTGCGGCAACCTGAGCAACGGCCAATACATCTCCTTTAGCCATTTGCCCTTCCTCCACCATCCGCATGGTTTCTCTGCTCATTACAATTTCGCCCCTGGCAACCGCCACCCTGTTGGTTGTACCTTTTTTGGTTACATCCACCATCTTTGCCCTTCCCTGGTCATCAAAATGAGTAAACCCACCGTTGGTCTCTCCCGCGGTCGATAGAACAGGCGGTTTCATCGCTACTCCCCCTCATCCTCCGATTTTAGACATGCCGCGCACTATACCATTTTCTTGTCTATCCCGATTTTCCGTATACATGGCATGCCTCTCCTTCTTATAATCAAGTGCTTTCTGCAAAATACCCTTTAGTCCCATATTATCTTGGAGGAACGGCAACACGGAAAACTCTCCCTGCCAATACAAACAGGGTTTAATAAAACCGTCTGCCGTCAAACGCAACCTTTTGCATTTATCACAAAAGTGACAGCTTATCGGATGGATCAGCCCAACCAGCCCCGGCGCACCCGGCAATTGATACATTTCCGCCGGACCTGAAGATTCATTGTCCTCTACAGGTTGTAGGGGACAACCCAAAGCAATTGACTTCTCTAAAACCGTCTCCAACGGCAGATACTTTCCCTTCCAGTCCTTGTCGTGAGAATCCAGAGGCATGTACTCGATAAATCTCAAATGCAAAGGATACTCTAAAACCAACCGCAAAAAATCCTCGATTTCATTGTCATTTACGTCCTTCATCAACACTACATTGATTTTGACAGGAGATAATCCGCACGCAAGAGCCGCTTTGATCCCTGCCCAAACCTTATTCAAGTCTCCTCCACGGGTAATCTCCCGATAAACCTCTGGCTTGAGAGAATCCATACTGATATTGACTCTATTTAATCCTGCCTCTTTCAATACTTTGGCTTTTTCTGCCAAGAGTATGCCGTTTGTGGTCATAGCAACATCTTTGATGCCCGGAATTGCCGCGATTTTCGCCACAAGCTCTTCTATACCTAATCTTACCAGCGGTTCTCCCCCGGTCAGCCTGATTCGCTCAATACCCAACTCGGCAGCAGCAGCAATAACTTTTACTATCTCCTCATAACGCAGAATATTCTTATGATCAATAAGCTGTATGCCTTCCGGGCCCATACAGTAAACACATCTCAGATTACAACGATCCGTTACCGAGACCCTTAAATAGTCGTGCTTTCGTCCGAATCTATCGACAAGTTCTTTTTTCATTATCTTCTCTCCTCTACTCGTCCCACTTGTAGTTTTTGAGCAAATAAAGGAGCGGGAGTCCCAGACCGTAACAAGCTAACGCCTGTCCCACTCCAACGTAAACCATGCTTAAGACAAGCGGTGCTCCTATTACAATCTTGAGTATAAAGGCAACAACAACGGCATTAACCAACACCGGTGGCAAAGGTGCAAGCCACACGCCGGGCATTTTTCGGGTCAGATAACCGGCAATAAGGGTTGCTATACTGCCAAAAACAATATCTATCATCCCTAATCCACCATAAATATTAGCTATTAAACAACCCAAAAACAAACCTACAATGCTTTCCGGAAAAATAAATGGCACCACCGTCAATGCTTCGGAGACTCGTACCTGCACCACACCATAACTGAGGGGATGCAGTACAATCGTAATAGCTGCGTACAGCGCTGCTATTACGGCAATACGTACTAATTTTCTTGTATTCACGCCACACCTCTCACTAGCTAACGAGCAAACCGTCCTCGCTAAACGTCATTTTTGTCCCTACTTTAAGTTCAAGATACTTTTTCCCAAACATTTCCCTGGCCATACACCGGGCAGGAAAACCACTGCAATGAATTGGAGCTGCATACTCAACTCCCATTTCCTTTAACAACTCTATATTCTTTTTCGCCTCTGCATCATCCATGTCAATTAAGTGCATGCCTCCCAAGACCATCTTGATTTTCTTGCCGCCATTCATTTTTTGAGCATGCAGTAAGGCATTGCCCAGCCCTGAATGGGTACAACCCAAAATCAATACATCACCCCATGGTGTTGAGGCCAACATAAATTGATCATCCCAGAACGGATCAGGCTCTTCACCGTTTTCACTCTCCCTGACAAAAGTATGTGGAGGTATCTCAGTGAACCTTTCAACTTCCCCCGCCGACATCAAGCCACTGCTTATCTCCCGAGGCTTCCGGTCAAAAACAAATTTCAGGCCTTTGCTCTCCAAATCCTGCCTTTCAAAAGGAATACCAACAACACGTCTGCTTTTGTCCTTAACCGCATACCTCATTGTGAAAATATCGGAATGGGCGAAAACCTCTGCCCCGCTACTGTTTTCTGCAAAAACCATTAAACCTCCGGTATGATCATAATGGCCGTGGCTAATAACGACCTTTTTTATTTCTCGCATATCAACACCGAGTATTCTCATATTATGTTCCAGCGTCAGTCCTTGTCCGGTGTCAAAAAGTATTTTTTCCCCATTACATTCCAACAAATAAGCAAGACCGTGCTCGGCAATGAAATTACCGCGCCCGGCACTGTTTTCGGAAATCACCTGCAAGCTGATTTGTTTTGACATATCGATTCCTCCCACTATTCTTATTCGTTTTGTTAGACAATTACAGATTGATTATATCATTTGTCCCTTTATTTTACCATTTTAACAGCACTCGGCTTAATATATGAATAACCTTTTATTGTATTATGCAAGTACTAATTTAATACCTTTTTCTGATTTTTAAAAGGTACTCGCCAAAACTTATAGAATAATATACCCTAACAGCTCTAAATTAAAAAGGAGAAATCCTTATGCCGCATAAACAAATCGGCAATCGCGACACCCTCCCTTTTCTACGCCTTATGACCTCTATCCTGTTTTTTCCTTTTTTGCTGCTACTGGATAGAACCTTACCGCAACAGCTTTATTATATTGCCGGTTTTGCGTTATTGTATTCAGCTCTCCTCTTTGCACTGCCGCGGCTTAATTATTGGCTTTGTATATTATTACCTATTCCCTTGATAATTGACATGACGGTTATCAGCCTGCTGATATATTATTGTCAAAAATATTCAACAGTACTTTCCAACATCTATCTTTTCCCCATTATTGCGCTTTCTTTCATTGGAAAGCCTTATTTCCCCTTCGCCGGAGCCATCTTTGCAGGATTCAGCTATCTTATTGTGGCCTGTCTGCGCAAATATCCGCTGCCTCCTGTTATTATCCAGATAACATTTTTTTTCATAACCGCATATTTTACCAGATTTTTAGTGCATCATGTCCAGCAAGCCTACTACAAGCAGGCAAACCAGGACAGTTTAACCAAGATTTTCAACAGGCGTCTATTTACCACTGTTTTAAAGAAACTTGTCGGTGACAAAGAACCCTTTAGTCTTGTTTTAATAGACCTTGATAACTTTAAAAATCTCAACGATACCCAGGGACATCACCATGGAGATTATGTCTTGAAAATAATTGCCAGCATCCTGAAAGAATCCACCAGAACAGATGATTTCGTTACCAGATACGGAGGTGACGAGTTCGCTATTATTCTCCCAAAAACCCCAAAGGAAATAAGTCGCAACATCGCCGAAAGAATAAGAAATAATGTCTTGATCAATCCCAAACTGTTGCCATATCCTGACCTGAGCATTTCCATCGGCATAGCCTCTTTCCCCGAAAATGGTGATACCGAAGATACCATTTTGCAAAAAGCCGATGAAGCACTCTATAAAGCAAAGGAAATGGGCAAGAATTGCGTATTTGTCTACTGATCCTCATCACAATAAGAACCCCACCCGACATCGCAATCAAAGATTGCTGTCGGGTCCCGGGAACCTTGTTGTTTTCACAATAAAAAACAAGCGAGGCCATTTTTAACACCGAAAATCGGCTTTCTCGCTTGTTTTTTCTTTCTTTTGCATTATCTTATCTGTATTTGTACTGATACACTGACATTGGTAGCTAAGTTAGTAATCGTCAGGGTATAATTTCCGGGCAGCACTTGCCTGCCGGCATCGTTGCGCTGATCCCAATACTCATTAATCAACTGTGTCCCGCCCGGAAAAATGGTAATTATCCTGGTGAACTGAGCGAAATTTTGGTTGGTCGAATAACGCCAAACGATATTGCCGCTAGAATTCGCAGCTGTAATTTCCACTATTTGGCTTGTGCTATAGCGTAAATCTATCTCGCTGTCTGTGATGTTAGTCTTAATCAATGACATTTTAATTCTTTCACCCCGGCTATAAACACGCTTGTCGGTGTAAAAGATATGTCTGATTCCTCTCCCTACCCTAGTACTGACCGGCGAATCAACAGGTGGCCTTGGCTCGGTAATACATTTTACTCCCAACGCTTCCCAGGTTGCCACATTAACAACACCTGTCACCATAAGACCTTGCCGGCGTTGAAACTCTCGTACAGCCTGCTGTGTTCTGCTTCCAAAAATTCCGTCGATCTCGCCCCTGTAAATACCCTTTCTTCTTAACAGCGTCTGCAAAAATCTCACTGCTGGTCCTGTATTACCCACTCTCAACACGGGACAATGATATTCCTGGGATGGAGGGGTAACGTCAATACATGTTTCTCCCAAAGCCCTCCAAGTTGCCACATCAACAATTCCGGTAACGGGCAGATTATTCTGCCTCTGAACTGACTTCACCGACGTTTGGGTTCTGATGCCGAAAACGCCGTCAAGCAGTCCAGGTTCAAAGCCCTTGGCCTCTAAAAGTTCTTGCAGCCTTCTTACCGCTACCCCTCGAGACCCTATTCTTAATTCCGGACAAGTTGAAACCGCAGGAGGAGACGGCACGGTGGGAGGTGTCGGCACAGAAGGAGGCGGTGAAGGAACGCCCTCTTCAGAGATTATGAGCACCTGACCCACATAGATTACATTTGGATCACTTATGTTATTCAATCTGGTGAGCACATCGACAGTCGTGTTAAACTTCTGGGCAATCGTATATAGCGTATCGCCCGTCTGAACAACATACCGCATTTAAGAACATCTCCTTTGCAAAGGAATTTGCTCTAATATGATATGTTTATGCGGGCCTTTTTGTTATTGTTCACGACTGAACCGGTCTTAGCACCAGCCTCTATCCTTCATTGACTGTACAACCCTAGCCACGGCTACACCGAACGCTGCATGGCGCCAGCTGTCAAGCTTGTATTCCTCTTTAAATTTCTTGATTTCATCGAGGGCTTCAACCAGCTTTGCTTCCAGCTTTTCCTGCACCTCAGCATCAGACCAGTAGTACCCACCCCTATTTTGAACCCATTCAAAATAGCTGACGATAACTCCACCGGCGCTTGCCAATATATCAGGAAGAATTATTGTTCCCTTTTTGCTTAATATTGTGTCGGCTTCCGGCGTAATAGGACCATTAGCCATCTCGGAAATAAGACTTGCCTGAATCTTATCCGCATTGTCCTTATCGATAATCCCTTCCAGTGAGGCCGGTAAGAAAATATCACACGGAGTGGCTATTACTTCATCCGGTGTTATCTGTTTCCCTCTAGGATATTCTTTCAGACTACCGGTTTTTGCTTTCGTCTCCATAACCAAATCTATATCGATTCCGTCCGGATCATAAATAGCTGTTTTGCTATCACAAATAGCGACAATTTTCGCCCCTGCGGCAGAGAATAGCTTAGCTGCAATGCCTCCGGCATTACCACACCCATGGACACATACCTTGGCACCTTCCAGCTCTTTACCCATATACCTAAGCGCTGCCCTGGTGACATAAAGATTCCCTTGGGCGGTAGCAGACGCCCGTCCTTTTGAACCTCCCACCGACAAAGGTTTACCGGTAATACACCCAAATTCGTTATATTGCCTGATGACCGAAAGCTCGTCCATCATCCAGGCCATTATCTGAGGATTAGTATAAACATCAGGAGCCGGTATGTCTCTATCAACACCGACAAACTGGGCAATGGCCCGCATATAAGCACGGCTGAGCCTCTCCAACTCCGCTTTTGATAATTCCTTCGGGTTAACGCGGATTCCTCCCTTACCACCCCCGTAGGGTATACCGGCAACTGAGCACTTAAAGGTCATCAATGTAGCCAGCGCCCTGACTTCACCATAGTTTGTGTCAGGATGAAAACGCAGCCCGCCTTTGCCTGGTCCGGGAGCATCAGTATGTAAAACCCTCCAGCCTTTAAATGTACGGGTTGAACCATCATCCATCTTGACAGGTATGGTTACTTCAATCGCACGTTTGGGCTCACATATGATCTGTTCTGTGGCCTCGTCCAACTTCAGGATTTCACAAGCCTTCTTAACCAGGCTGATTGCCCTTTCACAAAAAAGGTCATTGTTCATTTTCTTACTCCTCCTCATATTACATTAATAAAAGTTCGGTCTACATTATAACATGTTTTTGGTATATTGTGTTCTGTATGCAAAATATTTTTTCAAACATGAACTAAAAACAACACTATACCAGGATATATTACAGCAAACAAGGCAATGCAAAAAACACCAACAGCCCCACGCCTTAATTTTTTTTGCCATAACCACCTTGCGTAACTCATCGTATAAACTCCCACCGCCAAAGGAATAAGCATTAAGACATAATCGTAAATATTGGATTCCATTATCTTTCGCCTCCTGCATCACTAGTTAAGATGAAAGCCCTGTCCGCCGTATTATGAGGTTGACCTTAACATTGACCTCAGAGGACGGGTACTTTTCCAGCCAGTTGTAATCCTTCCATTCCTGAAAAGTCCAAAAATACTTGCGCAATTTATCACCCAGTCCAAAAATATCGCAGGCCAACTCGTTCTGTGTTTTTTTAATCACATCGTTGGCACCGGAGGCCAGATATCTTGCCAGATATTCCTCCAGTTCTTTTTCTTTACTACCTTTCTCATATTCAAGACCACTTTGTATACTGAGGATTTCTCCTTCCAAAGCGAGAGTAACCTCTAGAGAAGGGACAACCTTCCCCTCTTCAAAGACGACCTTGAATTGTGGATTGCGTCCTTTGGTCACCCTTACAACAATCAGGTGCCCATCCGGCTTCTCCGGGTCAGGAAAGGAATAGATCGCGCTCCTGAAGTCGCCTGTTATCATCTGGTAGTAGCTTGTTTCTAATCCGTTAAGGTAACCCTTGAGCCTATCCCCGTGAAAAACCGCTAAGCCGATAGCCTCTATTTTATTGCCACCCTCGCGGGGAACTTCGTTGGGAAAAAGGGCCGTCTCACTTTTTACCATAGTTTGATAATCCTCTTGCTTTTCCTCTCCCTTTTTATCATTATTGACACCGACAAGGGCCACAATCGCTTCTCTGCCATAATCATTTACGGATCTATGGATATCATTAATTATAGAATTGGGAATAAACCCTACGACCTTCCGCCCGGCCAGAAGGAGTTCAAAGTCTCGGGCCGCATTTCTTTCCAGTAAGGGTTGATTGCTTTCGACAAACTCCTTAGCCATGCCCCTAGTCACAAGAAAAAAGGTGTTCCTTCTTATTTCCCTGCTCCTAACTAAAGGCTCAAGATATTTGTTAATACCTTCCCTGGCGATCTCTTCAGAAACTATCACCGCCCTGTTATGAATAAGGGTAAGCTCTCTGCTGACAAAGGAATTTGCTAACTGTAGCGCACCGAAAAGGGAAGCCGCCTCTACCGAAACTACTATATTGTTCTCTTTATCACCTCCTCCGCCACCTCCTCCGCCTTCCGGTGACTGTGGTATGGCAATCTGAAAGGTAACCTGAATTACATTTTCAACTCCTTGATCAATCCCCAAGGATAATACATATCCCATTTCGTCTGTCTCCCTTGCTCCCCAACATCCGGCCGTGATGAGTATAGAAAATAGGCACACAAACAGCAAAACCACTCTACTCCTTTTTCTCGTCATACTCCTTACCCCTTCCCGCCTTTCCTGTCAGTACGGCAACACCCCATACCGCACATGGAACAGCAAAACTTACAACCCAACCATAGGGTAATCTAAAACCTCCTTCGAATTCTATAGCCTGCAAAAAATCAACAGGAGTGAGGGCCAAACTAAAAACAATCATGGATATTGCCGGCAGGACAGGCTGATAATAAGGTATTTTAAACGAATCACGAATAATGAGTGCCACGACCATCACTCCAATAGCAAGTCTTAAATAGGCAGTAAAGGTCCAGAAGATGACAAAGGCGGACTCCAACCGCTGATAGTATCTGCCCAAATAAATCGCACGTGACAACTGGTAAAACGGAGCTATGCTTTCGGTTGCCATCGGCATAGGGATGACCATTAAATAAACAATAGCAATCAGGATAAAATAGATACCGACAAAAACGAGGGAAAAGAGCCCCACTTTTCTCAAAGTCTTCGTTCGAAAGGAAAAATATGAGGCTAAAATCGCAAGAATAATTACCTCGCCAAAGACAGACGAATTTAAAAATCCGTACTTAACGACAGGACCTAAACCTGCTCCTAAAATAGGATACAACTCTTCAATATTCCAATAAGGATACAAGGAAAGCAAGACAACCAATACGCCGACAAGAATGAAGGGCAGAGAAATATAAGTGCTGCGGCTTATCGCCTCTAATCCCAAATGAGCTGCCATCCAAGCCGGAATAAGAAAAAGAACGGCTACAGCGCTAACCGGGGCTTCCGGCAAAGCCGTTAAGATGACCGCCTCACTGAATTGCCTTAATAGCGATCCCGTACTCAACATAATGTAAACGAACAATAACATATTTATACCCAGCCCTATTTTGGACCCCATTACCTTTTCATTGATTGCAAGCAAGGATTCTCCCGGGTATTTTGCTAAAAGGGCACTGAGAATCAACCAAAAACCCATACTTACAAACACACTTATTAAAATAATCAGCCATCCTGCCGTAAAACCGAGTTGGGAAATCAACCGAGGGTAACCCAAAAAAGCCTTTGTCCCAATGAATACCAAAGCCAACCCCGCAGCCTCGGAATAGCCCAACTTTGTGGTCTTAATTATCATCACCCCTTTTCCCGCTTTCCACCGTCCACTTTCTGCTGATTCTAGGCTGTCTCCTCCTATTCAAGGTATCCAGATAGTCCGGTCTTTCCTCCATGGACCACACAGGGCCTCGCAGGACAACATCGCTTTCTGTCTTGGTTTTAGGCCCTTTCGGGACAAGAAGGGGAACCCCAAAGGACTTCATACTTGCCAGAGAAGTCAAAATAACAAAAAAGGCAGCCGAAACTCCTAAAAAACCAAAAACTGCGGCCAAAGCAGTAAACGCAAAACGGATACCCCGCAGCGCAAAAGCCATCGAATAGTTTGGTATTGTAAACGAAGCCAGCCCTGTCACGGCCACGATTATTATCAAAATAGGACTGACGATCCCGGCCTGGACCGCGGCCTGTCCTAAGATCAAAGCCCCCACGATCCCCAGAGTATTTCCGATAACTCCGGGAACGCGCAGACCTGCCTCCCGAATCAACTCAAAAGCGAACTCCATCATAAACACCTCAACCACCGTCGGGAGAGGAACGGTTTCCCTTGCCGCGGCAATCGCCAGTATTAAATCTGTGGGGATCATCTCTTGGTGAAAGGTCGTTATGGCCACATACACCGCCGGTAAGGTCGTAGCAATAAACATTGCCCCGACTCTCAGCACACGCAGTATATTTCCATAGGGCAATCGCAGATAATAATCCTCCGACGTTTGCAGCAAGGAAAAAAAGGTTGTTGGTACTATCAGAACATGAGGGTTACCGTCAATCAAAATCGCCACCTTGCCTTCCAAGATGTAGGTAACGACGCGGTCAGGCCTTTCCGTAGCCAAAATCTGAGGAACCGGCATAAAGGGGTGATCCTCAATAAACTGCTCCAACATTCCGGACTCCCCCACATAATCTGATTTTACCGCTTCGATACGGCGTTTTACCTCCTCAACCAAACGAGGATTGGCAATATTTTTCATATACATCACGGCTGCATCCGTCCTGTTTTGTACCCCTACCTTGATCAATTCCGTCATTAAATTTGTGTTCCTGATGGACTTCCTTATTAAACCCGTATTGCTCCGCAGCGTTTCATTGAAAGCCTCATGAGGACCCCAAATGATCTGTTCCGTTTCAGACTTCCCAATGGGTCTTCTATCCCATCCCTTCGTTTCCACCAGGATACAACGAGGACATCCATCGATAAAAACAGCCGTACCACCATAATTGACCTTCTCAACAATATCCTCGTATTTTTCTATAATATCGACCTGATTCCCGTAAACAACGCGCTCTTTTATGTACTCGGCCATCTTAATACCTGTAACATCGTTACTGCTGTCCTGCCCTCCGTCAAGCAGCATCAACGGTTTTAAGACCCCTTCATTAATAGTGCTTCTATCCGCCATCCCCTCCATAAACAAGGCGAAGGCAGCCGTGGGCTTATCTGAAAATATTTTAAAATCCCTGAGAACAAAATCCTTATTTTCCGGCAGAGAAAATATCGTCTCAAGATATTCCTTATTAACCTTCAATTCCGGAGAAACAAGCAAATTGTCAAGGGTTATCGGTCCTTTTTGCTCAGACAAGCGTTTGACCCGCATCGGTTTTTTGCACTTTTTACTTTTTTTTTGCCGCAGCTTTCCCTTGTTGGCCCGCGCTTTTTCCCCGGTCTTATCATCCTTTGCTGTATGGACAGCAGCCACATCTTCTTCTTCTCGTCTTTCCTCCTGTTTTCTTTCGTCAACACCTTCAAGGATAAAATTATCCACCGGCGTTTTTTCTTTAAAAACCAAAAGCTTCACGCCTGCTTTAATCCCCTTAGAAATCAGACCCCCTTGTTTTTCCTGACTTAATCCTTCCCCTTCATTATCCTGTCTCTTAGCCATTTTTTCTCCTTTGCCTACAACGATCCGTATCTTTTTTTACCGGGTTAAAGTGTTTCCTTTATTCTTTGACAGACTAAAAAAAAATATGCCCTCACTCTTTTTCTGTTGTCGCATAAACATATAAAGAGGACGTACCTAAAATACAGGTTTAAGCGATAAACCTATCAGGGAAGGAGGATAAAAGGTGAACAACTGCTCACCCGTCAAATACCTTTTAAAAGAACTGATGGAGCTTGAGGTTGTTTACGGCTACATGCTGTTGAACGCACCCACCGAAGAAGCCCGCAGGATGACTGAGCTAAACCTTATAACCGTCAGAAACACCAAAGATATTTTAACAAAGATGTATAATGACCTAACAGGAAACTCCCTGCCTCTCTTGGGCGAAATATTGGAGGAAGTTCCCGTTTTCGCCGATTTTATGGAAGCGGCGCGTTACGCCTTTAAAGAAGAACTCCAGGTAATCCATTTGCTCAAGGAACTGTATCTGGCAACCGAAACCTGCCACCACAACTCGATTTTCGGCTGCATAGTCGAACATCAGTCCAATGCCATGAGGCTCCTTTATCTTGATCTTTGATGATGTAAAACAGGGGGTCAGGCTTGAAAAATTCACTTATTCTAGAATAAGTGAATTTTTCAAGCCTGACCCCCTTCTTCTTCCTTCAGTTATTTCACAGGGTTCCTCAAAACCCCTATACCCTCAATCTCTATCTCACAAACATCCCCCGGTACAAGCGGACCCACTCCATCCGGAGTGCCCGTCATGATAACGTCCCCGGGGTTTAATGTCATTACCCGGGAAATAAAGCTTACCAAAAAATGAGCATTTCTAATGATGTCACGTGTTGTCCCGTCTTGTCGCACCTCGCCGTTTACCCTGCATATCAACCTACAGTTATTCGGATTGACATCAGTATCAATGTATGGCCCTAAGGGTTTAAAGGTGTGATAAGACTTAGCCCGGCCCCACTGCCTATCTTTCTTTTGCAAATCCCTATCTGATACATCATTGCCACAGGTATAACCTAATATGTAGCTTGCAGCCTCTTCTTCTGTAATATCTCTGCACCCTTTGCCGATAACAACGGCTAACTCCACCTCATGATGGTTTTCATGCCGGGGATAAGGCAGAACAATGCTTTCCTGTGGACCGATAACAGCCGAAGGCGAAACCAAGAAAAGCACAGGTTCTTCCGGGATTTTCGGATCTTTTGAATACTCACCGATATGCGACAAAAAATTCAAACCTACGCAAATAACTTTGCCTGGCACTACAGGGGCAAGCAACTTTACCTCTTTCAAACCGTAATATTTATTTGTAACCTGATAATTTCCAAAAATATTTCCTTCTATTAAATAAACCTTGTCCTCCTTAACTTCCCCATATTCAATCCGCCCTTCAACCTCAAAACGAGCTATTTTCATCGCCAAAACCCCTTTCATGATTGCTAATTATACAATTATATCATATTAACAAAACATGGGGTCAGGCTTGAAATATTCCCTTATTCCTGGAATAAGGGAATATTTCAAGCCTGACCCCTTACTTGACGAACGTTTGTTCGCAGTGCTAAACTAGGCTTACCCTCTTCACTTTTCATTTTAAGCATTTTAAGGAGCGTAGCCTATGCGTACCGTGCTTTTAGCTGATATGAACGCCTTTTTCGCCAGTGTTACCCAGGCACTGGAACCTCAACTACGGGATTTGCCTGTCTTGATTGCCGGAGATCCGCAAAAGCGTCATGGCATCATCCTCACTGCCAGCTATGAGGCTAAAAACAAAGGGGTCAAAACAGGTATGGCTATTTGGGAAGCTATGCTTTACTGTCCGGAGGCCATCCTTCGTCCTCCCGATTATTCTGCCTATCTTGACTTTTCCAACCGCATCATCGCAATCCTGAAAGATTTCAGTCCTCTGGTAGAACCCTTCAGTATAGACGAAGCATTCGTCGAGCTTACGGGAACTGAAAAAGTTCTGGGCTCACCTCTCAAAATCGGTCATTCAATAAAAGAGCGTATCAAAAACGAAATCGGCATTCTTTGTTCCGTAGGAATAGGCCCTTCAAAAGTTGTTGCCAAAATGGCAGCCGGACTGCAAAAACCGGATGGTTTGACCATTATTAACGAAAATGACATCCCTCAAATCCTCTGGCCTTTAGATATCGGAAAGCTCTTCGGCGTCGGTCATCGCATGGAAAAACACCTGCGGAACATGGGTATCAGAACCATCGGCGATTTGGCGAAAACGCCGGTAAATCTCCTTTGTCAACGTTTTGGTATTGTCGGCGCACGCCTGCACGAATTCGCTTGCGGCCGCGATGGCAGTCCGGTAGAACCTCAAACGCCGGATATGGTCAAAAGTATCGGACACCAAATCACTTTACCTAAAGATTATACCAGCTTAAAAGATATTGACATCGTCCTGCTGGAACTGTCCGAAGCAGTCTGCAGGCGAGCCAGACTCGGAAATTACGAAGGCAGAACCGTCTCCCTTTACGTCCGGGGAGATGATTTTTCCGGTCTGACACGCTCCCATACCTTCGCAAATGCTACGAACTATCCCTGGCCCGTCTACCGTCATGCTCAAAATCTTTTCCGCCGCCACTGGCCGGCAAACAAACCCATACGCCTCTTAGGAGTTGCCCTGGGCAAACTCGTTCAACCTAAGTTCCGACAGCTTTCCCTCTTTGATCCTGAGGAAAAGCTCTACGAGGCCATTGATAAAGTAAAAGATCAGTTTGGAGAATCCTGCCTTTTACGCGCCAGCTTTCTCCTCGAAGCGGGAGTGTTTTATAACGGCGGTAAACAGCAAAGTATAGGCTCTAAGCTGCTGGGGCTAAAACCTCTCCCCTATTTTCCCCAAGGCCAGAACCAAAGGAAAGGCCAATAAGCCGCCGCCCAAGGCTTGCGTGATATTCCCCGCTATTCCTAATACGGCAACGTAAAACCCATAGAGAAAGGTTTCATATGCAAGATATCCCAAGACCATAATGCTTCCTCCCAACAAAACACCAGCGGCAAAAGCCCAAGCCTTTTTTATCGTTTTATCACCGTAAACCGCTACCACCCTCTTGTAGCAAAGACCCACTACCAATGCATCAAGCCCCTTAACAACAAAACTCACCGGAGCATAAACGCCATAACCTGAAAACACATCGGCCAAAAATGAACCTGCCGCTGCGGCGAGGAAGCCGGCTAAAGGGTTTAACAACACACCACACAGATAGACCATGCTATCGCCAATATGGATATATCCTCTGGTAGGGGTGGGAACTTGGATCAGCATCGTACCGACAACCACCAAGGCAGCCATTAACCCCGCAGCAACCAGTTCCCTGACGTCAAATTTTTTCATTCTCATTCTCTCCCTTCACGGCCTTTACATTTCTTTCATGCCTGTCTTGCTTGATAGATAAATTCCCTCAGTTTCTCGCAATCCTTTTTCCCTGGTTCCTTTTCCACTCCGCTGCTCACATCGACCCCGAACGGTTTAGTAATCCTCACGGCCTCTGCGACGTTTCCGGCATGAAGACCTCCGGCCAGGATGTACGGCGTATTTTCCCAATTATATACCAAAACCGCCCGCCAGTCGAAAACCTCTCCGGTTCCGCCCAGTTGCCCTGTTTTATAAGTATCAAGCAAGATAGCGTTTAAATCAAGATAAGGCTTAAGTTGCTGCTCATCGATTTTATCCTTTACCCGTACGGCTTTAATTACATTATATCCGTCTTCGCTTAACATTCGACAATACTCTGAAGACTCCTCTCCATGCAATTGTATGCCGGTCAAACCACAATAAGAAGCTATCCTTTTTACCGTCTCCCCTTTTTCATCAACAAAGACACCAATCTTTTCGATTCCATTAGGCAACTCCTTGATAATCTCCCGGACGATATCTTCAGACACTCTTCTTTTACTTGCTGCCAAAACAAAACCCACGGCATCAGCGCCTGCAGCCACCGCAGCCTGAGCATCCTGTATATTCGTGATGCCGCAAACCTTGATCCAAAGCATCCTTGTCACCTTCCCGACAGTTCCCGAACCTTTGCGCAAAGGTCGCGACTTTTCATAATTGCCTCTCCCACCAGGACAGCATTTACTCCCGCCTCTCCCAAAACCTTAATCTCCGCAGCACCGGTAATGCCGCTCTCGCTTACCAGCAAACAGGAATCCGGTACCATCCCCGCTAACCTCAACGTCACGTTTAAATCAGTTTGAAACGTAGTAAGATTCCGGTTATTGATGCCCAGCACCCTCGCCCCGCAGGCTACTGCTTTTTTGAGCTCGTCCTCTGTATGAACCTCTACCAGCGACTCCATCCCTAAGGCAAACGCCAGTTCCCTAAGCCGCAACAATTCTTTTTCCTCCAACAGAGCCGCAATCAACAAAACAACATCAGCCCCACAAGCAAAAGCCTCATATATCTGGTAGGAATCAATAACGAAATCCTTTCGCAATAGAGGTATTTCGACTGTTTCCCGAACCTCCCGCAGATGCTCCAAACTTCCCAGAAAGAACGCCGACTCTGTGAGAACAGATATTGCCGCCGCCCCGTTTTCTTCATAGCAACGAGCAATCCTTGCAGGTTCATACTCACTCTTCAAAAGCCCTTTTGACGGCGAAGCCTTCTTCATCTCAGCAATCAGGCTTACCCCTTTACCTTGAATCGCTTCGCTAAAGCTCTGGCTCTGTCTCTTTCCGAATCCATTTGTGCCTTTTTCTTCGCCCTTGTTTTCCAATACTTCTAGGGGTGTTTGCTCTTTTAATAAAGCGAGCTCCTTTTTCTTCTGTGCAACGATTCTTTCTAACATCAGTTCTCCACCACCCGATACTGCAAACCTACCGCATTATTCAGCACAACATTATTTGTCGCCTTGATGAACTCTTTCAGTTTTTCCGCCGCCATACCTGTCTCAATACTCTCGGCAGCGACTCTGATACCTTCTGTCAAGTCTCTTGCCCTGCCGCATACGACAAAAGCAGCAGCCGCATTTAAGAGCACAATATCTCTCTGCGGTCCCTTTTTCCCTTCCAGAATTTCACGGGTAATCACCGCATTTTGCCGAGCATCCCCACCCTGCAGCTCTTCAAGCTTAACCTGCGGTAAACCAAAATCCTGCGGTCGAATCAGATATGTTTTGATTGAACCGCCTTCCAAACGGCTTATTTTCGTAGGCCCGATAGTGGAAAGCTCATCCAAACCACCCAAACCATGAACAACAAAAGCCCTTTTGACCCCCAAACGATTCAGTACCCCGGCTATGGTCTCCGTCAACTCCGGTTCGTATACCCCTAAAAGATGAGCACTGGCCCGTGCCGGATTAGCCAAAGGCCCCAACACGTTAAAGATGCTGCGAATTCCTATTTCCCGCCTTGGTCCGGCGGCATACTTCATCGCCTGATGAAAAGCCGGCGCATACAAGAAGCCGATACCTACCGTATTCATTATTCTTTCTACTTCCTGCGACGGCAAATCCAGTTTCGCCCCCAACGCCTCCAAAAGGTCGGCACTGCCGCTCTTTCCGGACACGGCCCTGTTGCCGTGTTTGGCTACCGGCACCCCGGCCCCCGCCACAACAAAAGCAGCCGTTGTCGATATATTAAAAGTTCCGCTGCCATCGCCGCCTGTTCCGCAGGTATCGACCAAATCCGCACAATCACTGTTGATCTGGAGTGCCTTCCTCCTCATCGCTGCCGCGCAACCCGCTATCTCCTCAGCCGTTTCCCCCTTAATCCGCAAAGCCGTCAGGAAACTGCCGATCTGTGCATCACTGGCCTTCCCTTCCATGATATATAGCATAGCCGCCTGCGCCTCTTCATAATTCAGGCTTTCTCCCTGTACAACCTTACCGATAACATTTTTCATCATACCTCTCTTCTCCTCTCCGCTTAACTCCACTTTACTCTGCTCACTCACTTCTTAGCAGCAGGACAAAAAGTTTTGCAAAACCTCAAACCCGTATTCAGTGGCAATTGACTCCGGATGGAACTGCACGCCGAATGTTGGATGAGTTCTGTGTTGAACAGCCATGACTGTCCCCTCCGACGTTTTGGCGGTTACCGCCAGCGAACCCGCCTCTTCTCGTTCCTCCAGAACAAGAGAATGATAACGGGCGACCCTTATTCCCTGCGGTATTCCTTTAAACAAGCCTTGCTTAACATGATCGATCAAACATGTTTTGCCGTGCATCGGCTCTTGCGCTTGCACGACAGGCAAGCCAAATACCTCCCCAATACATTGGTGCCCCAAACAAACACCAAGAATAGGGATCCGCCCTGACATTTTCCTGATCAACCCTTTGCATATCCCGGCTTTTTCAGGCACACCGGGCCCGGGAGAGATAACCAGCCCCTGAAAGCTCATTCTCTCAATATCCTTTATGCCGACCTGGTCGTTACGAAACACCGTAATTTTTGAACCGAGCATCCCTAAATACTGCACCAGATTATACGTAAAGGAGTCATAATTATCAATGACGATAATCATCCCTCTTCCCTCCCCTCTGCGGCTTCTATAGCTTGGAACAGTGCCTTGGCTTTATTCCGACACTCAAGATATTCTTTACGGGGATCGGAATCTGCGACAATACCGGCACCAGCCTGAATATATGCTTTACCGTTATTAATGACAATGGTGCGAATCGTTATGCAAGTATCCATATTCCCGTTATAGCCAAAATATCCGACAGCTCCGGCGTATGGCCCTCTGTACACCGGTTCCAATTCATCAATGATTTCCATCGCCCGTATCTTTGGGGCCCCTGATACTGTTCCGGCGGGAAAACAGGCCCGCATTACGTCAAAATTGTCGACGCCTGCTCTCAACCTCCCCTTAATGCGCGAAACAAGGTGTATGACATGTGAATATTTTTCAATCTCCATAAAATCCGTAACTTCCACGCTCCCATAATCACAAACTCTGCCAAGGTCGTTACGTCCCAAATCGACCAACATCAAATGCTCAGCCCTTTCCTTTTCGTCGGCTGACAAATCCCTTCCCAGCTCTTCCTCCTCCTTCGCATCCTTTCCACGAGGTCTCGTCCCGGCAATCGGTCTAAGTTCAACCTCTCCGTCCTCCACCCTGACAAGTATTTCCGGGGAAGAACCCACCAGCTTCAATTCGTCCATCTCTAAATAGAACATATATGGAGACGGATTAATGGAACGTAAATTCCTGTAAACCTCCAAGGGTGAAGTCTTCAGCCTCTTGTGGTATTGTTGCGATAATACCACTTGGAAAATGTCCCCTGCCCTGATATATTCCTTTGCCCGACCCACCATGCTTTGGTATTCTTTTTCATTAACCGAGCAAAAAATCTCCTCATCCTCCGAGAAGGTTTCACCCTCTTTCCCTAATAACTCAGGCAATCCCTCTTGCAATCTTCTCTCAATTCTCTTGATTTCCTTAACTGCTCTATGATAATCCTCAATCGGCTCATCACCCACCTCAACATTTACCACCGTCTGAATGACCTGCCGCACATGATCATATATCAAAACAACATCGGAAAACATGAACACACAATCAGGAATACCCTCCGTATTTTCCTTTGCCGGCGGCAGCTTTTCAAAATAACGCACCATATCATAACCCATATATCCTACCGCACCGCCCCAGAACCCAGGCAATGCCGGCATCTTTGCGACACGCTGTTTCGACACCATTTCATTTAGTACATATAAAGGGTCTGCCGTCTCATACACCTGCACCTTTCCTTCTTTGGACACCGTGACCTCACCCCCGGCAGCACTTAGCACCGTAGAACAACCCGGCCCGATAAAAGAATACCTCCCCACCTGTACTCCTCTTTCCACACTCTCCAGCAAATAACTGTACGACCCTTGCCTTACCTTCAGATAAACAGACAACGGGGTTTCAAAAGACGCTGATAACTCATGATAAACCGGAACAAGCAGGCCTTTCTCTGCCATTTTAATAAATTCCTCGACACTTCGTGGAAACACCCTCATTCCCCCTCCCTTTCATGGCCCAGGTACGCAAAGTTAAAAAAAAATCCGAGACTGAATGTCCCGGATCCTCTCGACGATGGAGTCCGCAAACAGGAATCACAAACAAAGGTATCACCACATACCTTCGCCTTCCTATTCGCTAAACTAAACTCTTCTCGGCTCAACTCATCTAGGCTCAACAGTAAACTATTTTCTGTTTTCTGGAAAAAGTTTTAGCTTAATATTGGATAATTATCGGTATTATACAACGCTCTGACACATTAGTAAATGGTAATTTTTGGTTGTCCCTATTCTTTTCCCCACACATATAATATTAATGAAGCAGTAATTGCCTCGTCTCAAAACCAATTATTTATTTAAGGAGGAACTGCAATGAAAGACCGTAACCTTAAAGATTCCACCTGGATTATAAAGAAATATTGCATTCCCGCTAGGAACATGCCGGCTTTAACTTCTGAGGAATGGATTTATACATGCAAAACATCTCAACGCACTTTTCCTTAATTCTCGATTCCCTTCCTGGCCATTACGCCCTGAGTGTAATAGTGTTTTATTTCCCGCATTTCCGTAACAAGATCGGCCACCTCAATCAATTCAGGTGTAGCACCCCGTCCCGTCAGCACAAGCTCGACCTTTTCACCCTTATTTTCGATTAACTCCTTGACCCGTTCCCAGCTTACCAGTTCGAAATGCAAAGCTACAACCAACTCATCCAGAATTACCAAATCATATTCTCCGCAGGTCAAAGCCAATTCCGCCTTTTTCATCCCTTTTTCCACCAGTTCCATATACTCACGCGGCGGTTGCCCGGGCGGAAAAATGACCGCCGTTTCCCGCCATTTATCTAATTCCTCTTGCGTCATACTCCCTTCCTTGATAACAAAAAACGGCTTGCCTATTGTCTCTAACGTCAAGTTTGGCGAAAGCTCCGGTAAAATACTGTGTTCACTGTATGCCTTTGACTTCATGAATTGCAGGAATAATACCTTCTTCCCGGCCCCAATGGCACGTAAGGCAAGGCCGATCGCCGCCGTAGTCTTTCCTTTACCGTTTCCTGTATACACCTGAAGATAGCCTTTTGACCTCAAGATAAACCTTCCCCTTTTTCTAGATATTTTTTTCTTCTGTAGGCAAACTAATCCTCTCCTGAGCATCTTTAAGCAAAGAACAAGCAAGCCTCATATTTGGGTCCAATTCAACGGTATTTTCCAAATATTGAATGGTCTGTTGCAGATAATAAGCGCCCTCACGTACATTCCCTTTTTGTTCTCTTATCATTCCTAATCGGTAATATGCCAAACCGAGATTAAAATGTCCTTCAACCATCTGAGGATTAAGCAGCACTGCTGCCTGGAACAACCATATCGCATTTTCCAGGTAACCCTGTGTTGCTTTTTCTATACCCTTTGCCAAAGTTTCCTGGGGAATACTTGAATTATAAGCATTCAACCAATAGATATACCCCTTTGCCTGGGAATGGTCAGGCTGGTGCCCTAACACATATACCATGGCATCGGCAATATTCTCCCATAACTGTTCCCCTTTGACCTGCTGCTTTGCACTTCCCAAAAACAAGGGATAAGTAAATCCTAAGGGCATTTTCACCGGCAGGTCCGCATTATAGGCAATTAATACATAGACTATTTGTTGCTGCCAGTTTTCATTCCAGGGCTGATGTTCCTGCATACCAATCTCCCCTTTCGTTTCAAGATACAGGAAAAACAGCTTCCGTACAAAACGCAACCCTTTGCTGCATCAAAAAAACTTATATAAAAATCCGGCACTTACCTTAAAGTATTCGCCGGATATTACAATAATCCCTCTTTTTCACCGCAAACCTTTTAACGCACTCCCATAGAGATAATCAAATCTTTTACCCTGGTACGTATTCCTTTTCGTCATTTCAGCCTCAATCATGTTCTTTATTTTCCACCAACTGGTATTCCAATTGCAAAACAGTAATTGTCCCTGGGGTCCTTTACCGATCAAACGCTGTATCACCATCTGAGGATCGACATGCTCCAAAAACAAAATAACCCTATCTATGTACTCAGACAAGGAAATCACACTCACCTCGCCCCGTTCATACATATCTCCCAAAACAGTGTCCCGCACAACATACAAAGAATGAAGCTTGACGGCATCCACCTCAAGGGCCGAGAGGATTTTAGCATTCTCAGTCACGTCAGTTTCATCATCCCAGGGCAGGTTGAGTATCACATGGGCGCAAACATCCAAACCGTATCTTTTTGTTCGCAAAACAGCATCAACAAATTCAGCCAGGGTATGACCCCTGTTGATTTTCTTCAATGTATGGTAATTAACGGTTTGCAACCCCAGTTCAATGGTTATATCCAGCCCCGTCTTCTCCGCAATTTCCTGTAAAAAAGCCAGATGGTCATCCCCGACGCAATCCGGCCTGGTCGAGACCGCTATGCCCACCAATTTTTCCTGTCTGCCGGCGGCAAGAATGTTCCCTTTAAACTCCTCTAAAGGTAAATAAGTATTCGTGAAGGCTTGAAAATAGGCAATAAATTTATCAACATTGAAGCGCTTGCTAAAAAAGGCCATATTCCTTTCCAGCTGTTCTTCTACGGACAAAGCTCCGGAAAGGCATTCAAAACCCGCCCCCTTTTCGTCACAAAAAATACAGCCCCCCATACCAACCGTTCCGTCCCGATTCGGACAAGTCCCCGCAAGATTGACCGGCAGCTTATAAACCTTTTCCCCATATTTTTGCCTCAAATATCCGGCGTAATCCCTATATAAATCATGTGTTTCTACCATTTTTCAAATCTCCGCTCCGAAGAATAATCCCTTAACCGATAAATACCGCTCTCCCGTATCGGGAAACAAAACCACAATCATCTTATCTTGATACTCCCGGCGCTCAGCTATTTTCAAAGCAGCCGACGCGGCAGCCCCGGAAGATATGCCGACAAGCAACCCCTCCGTCCTTACCAGTTCCCGACAAGCATGATATGCCTCCTCATCCGTTACGGTGACAACCTCATCATAAATCTCCCGGTTCAACACCTCAGGAACAAAACCTGCTCCTATCCCTTGGATATTATGAGACCCCGGCTCCTTCCCGGATAAGACGGCCGATCCGACAGGCTCCACAGCTATCACCTTTATTGCCGGATTCTTTTCTTTTAAAGCTTCTCCGCATCCCGTAAGAGTTCCGCCCGTACCTACGCAGGCGACAAAGGCATCGACCTTGCCCCCTGTATCCCGCCATATCTCCTCACCCGTTGTTCGCTTGTGAACAGCCGGGTTAGCAGGATTAGTGAACTGTCGGGGCAGGAATGCCCCCGGAAGGCTCGCGGCCAATTCCTCGGCTTTATCTATAGCACCCATCATACCTTCAGAGCCTGAGGTCAAGACAATCTCGGCCCCCAAAGCCCTTAGAAAGTTCCGTCTTTCCTCACTCATCGTCTCAGGCATGGTCAGAATTAAGTTATATCCTCTTGCCGCAGCCACAACAGCCAAGCCAATACCCGTATTACCGCTGGTGGGCTCAATAATGGAACCTCCTTTTTTCAGGAGGCCTTTCTTTTCAGCATCCTCGATCATAGCCCAAGCGATCCTATCCTTAGCGGTGCCTCCGGGATTAAAAAACTCCAGCTTCGCCACTACTCTCGCCAAGAGCCCTTTTCCCCTTGTATAACCGTTCAACTCCAGCAAAGGAGTCTTGCCTATCAACGCAGTCAGATCTCCCGCAATACTCATCATAAAAAATCCTCCTTAAAATCCTCCTTGCCAAGAACACATGAATGGATATAAAATGATAAAATACATATGTTATTCTGTTCAAAAGGTTCATCTAGACTTAATCTTAGCACCAACTCAACCGAAAGTGAAGTGACCCGGATGGAAATTCTTAAGATAGCGGCAGTACTCATAGTAATGGTTATCATGTTTAAAAAAAAGATCCAGGTTGGTCATGTCCTCTTTACCTGTGCGCTCCTTTTCGCTGTCATATACCGCGTTCCTCCCTTGAACCTGGCTCGCATCTTTCTTGACACGCTCACTTCCCTCTCAACCTTGACTATTATTTCAGCCCTCTATTTGATTACCCTCATGGAACTGCTCATGCGCCATGTCGGCAGCCAAGGCAGACTTGTAGCCGGGCTGCAGGCTACCTTAGGAAGCCCTCGCCTTTCAATGGCAGTCCTTCCGGCCATCGTCGGTTTCTTGCCTTCTCCCGGCGGCGCCAGATTTTCCGCTCCTATGGTGGAAGAAGCCTCCAAAAACCTTGAAATATCAAATGAAGAAAAAGCCGTCATTAATTATTATTACAGACACGTATGGGAACTCTTCCTGCCCCTGTACCCAGCTACCCTTTTGGCTGTCGAAACCACTCAAATCCCGTTATATCGATACATGTTGGTCATGTTTCCTATGAGTATTCTGGTAATCCTCTTCGGCCTCATACTCTATAGAAACTTCCCGCAAGAAAATGGAAAGCATCAAAGAATATTCAGCAATACTAATACCAAAGGGATCTGGGAAGGATTAGCCCCTGTATTGGCAACAATGCTGCTGGTTCTCGTCTTCCGGTTAAACATAGTAATATCCTTACTGATCGTTGATATTGCGTTGTTTGTACTCTATAGAATCAATCCGACAAAGATCCGGCAGTTGCTTTATAAAGCCTTGGAACCCCGCCTATTATACCTGGTCTTCTCAGCGCTTTTTTTGCGCTTTGTCTTGGAAGGAAGCGGCGGAATGGACAAGCTGCTTGCCTATTTTCAGGTCTATGGTTTGAGCACCAAGCAAATCGCAATCTTTTTTCCTTTTACAGTCGGATTTTTAGCCGGGCTTTCCATAGCACATGTTGCTATCGCCCTTCCCGTTATCGTCTCCCTGACCGATCCCGCCAGCATCCTCAATACAACTGTCCTTGCAGTCCTATCAGGTTATATCGGACAAATGCTTTCCCCAATGCACCTTTGTCTACTCATGAGTGTCGAGCATTTTAAAGCCGACTTTTCCCGTACCTACCGCAAATTGCTCCTCCCGGAATTATTGCTTTTTGCCGCAGTCCTGGTCTACGTTGCCTTGCTGTAAAAGAAACCCAAGAGAACAAGAGAAAGAGAAGTGAACCCGGATGGAAGTTTCTAAAATATTGTTTGTACTTTTAGCAATGGTGATAATGTTCAAAAAACATATAAACGTCGGACATGTCTTGACCGTCACAGCCTTGCTTTTTGGTATCCTACACCATGTCGGCATAGCCCAATTCGGGGATATCCTTTTTATGACTTTGACCTCACCCTCCTCGTTATTGCTGTTTCCCGCCCTTTATCTAATCAACCTGATGGACAAAATTATGCAACAAGCCGGCAGCCAGAGCCGACTTGTCCTCGGTCTGCAAAATACCCTGGGTGACCCTCGTCTTTCTATGATCATACTACCTGCTATTATAGGGCTCTTGCCTGCACCCGGCGGGGCAAAATTCTCTGCCCCAATGGTTGAAGAGGCCTCTAAAGAATTAGCAATATCTAAGGAAAAGAAGGCTGCCATCAACTACTATTATCGTCATCTCTGGGAATTTTTCGTACCGCTCCATCCCAGTTGCCTGATAGCAGTTGAAATACTGCAGATCCCCTTAAACACGTACATGCTGATCATGTCTCCCTTATTTATATTTATCAGTCTCTTCGGCCTCATCCTCTTTCGTAAATTCCCACCAAAAACAACCCAACAGCATATTAAAGCACCATCGGCTCAAGCCAGAAAAGACATTATCGAAGGTCTTTCTCCTATTTTAGCCACCATGGTGCTGGTAGTCCTCTTCCATATGGGCATCATTCCGGCCCTGGTAATTGTTGATTTTACTATGCTGGTCTATTACAGGCTTAAACCGAAACATATCCTCTCCTTACTGAAGCAAGCTTTTGAGCCACAGCTCTTTTATATGGTGTTTGCCGCCATGTTTTTACGCTACGTCTTAGAAAACAGCGGTACAATCGACACCATGTTAAACGTTTTCAACACAATAGGATTAAACACCCTCATCATAGCAATTGTTTTCCCTTTGGTTATCGGTCTTTTGACCGGCGATACATTGGTCGGCATATCACTAACCCTTCCGGTCATCCTTTCCATGACAGGAGAAAGTCAACTCCTCAGCATGGCAGTCTTAGCCATTATCTCTAACTTTATCGGAGTAATCCTCTCCCCTCTGCACCTTTGCTTCATCATGTCGGCGGAACACTTCCATGCCGATTTCCCTCGCACTTATGTAATGATACTAATACCGGAACTTTTGCTATTCATCACCGTATTAGGCTACAGCAGCCTCTTTTAACATGGGGTCAGGCTTGAAAAATTCCCTTATTCTTTGAATAAGGGAATTTTTCAAGCCTGACCCCATTCCTATACCCGTGACCCCGGTTTTACCAAGGAAAGCCCTTCCTTGCACAGAGGACATTCCTCCGGAAGATAGGAAACCACCTCTAGCGGCAACAAACTGTAAAAGGGACAACCAAAATCGACCTTACCGTTGCTCCTATCCACCAAGGAAGCCGCTCCAACTACTTTGCCGCCCAGCTCTTCCACCACCTTGATCACTTCACGCACGGAACCTCCGGTGGTTACCACATCCTCCACCACCAATACCTTTTTCCCCGGCGGTATGCCAAATCCCCGCCGCAGCGTCATGACACCATTTTCCCTCTCCGCAAACAAGGCCTGCACCGAAAGCTGCCGGGCCATTTCATATGCCAGCGTTACCCCTCCCAGGGCCGGTCCGATCACCATATCCGGACGCTCCCCGGGTATTTTTTTTATCAGCTCCCGACAGAGTTTTTCCGCAGTAGCCGGGTTTTGCAAAACTAGAGCACACTGAAGGTAACGATTGCTGTGCCGCCCCGAGGTCAAAAGAAAATGCCCCTCCAACATCGCCCCGTTTTCTTTAAATATCGCGATAATCTCATCCTTATTCATTGCTGTGCCTCCTTCATTTCTTCTAATATTTTCAAAGCCGCCTCACGAGGGGATTTGGCCTTGGTGATTGGCCTTCCCACCACCAAATAATCGGCTCCGGCCAAGACGGCCTCCTTTGGTGTCATGACCCGCTTCTGATCCCCTGTCGCTGCCCAGCTTGGACGTACCCCGGGACAAACGATTTTAAAATCCGCTCCGCAAGCGACCCTAATCAACCCAATTTCCCGGGGTGAAGCGACCACGCCATCCAATCCCGCTTCTTGGGCCAGCTTAGCCAACCTGACCACACCTTCTTGTACCCCCTGCATACCTATTTCCTGAAAATCCTTCTCATTCATACTTGTCAGCACAGTCACCGCCAACAACAAGGGCATCCTTACCCCCAAAGCTTGCGCCTGCTCTTTTGTAGCCTCAGCAGCCCCTTCCATCATCATCCTGCCTCCGGACCCGTGGACATTGAAAAGTGCAGCCCCATGTTTCACGGCTTGACGACAAGCCTGAGCAACAGTGTTAGGGATATCATGGAACTTCAAATCCAAAAAGACCTCTTTTCCCAGCTCCCTCAAATTCTCCACCGCCCTGCCTCCGCTGGACAAGTAGAGTTCAAGCCCCACCTTGAAAAACGAGACTTCCCGTAAATCCTTTACAATCGCTTCAGCCTCATCCCAACAAGGATAATCAAGGGCCACTATCAACCTTTGCGCAGCGTTATCCACGTGCCTCCTCCTTCCAAGCCGCTCCCACAAGCTCGGCAACGGCAGATACCTCATTTTCCTCACAGTACGCCTTTATTCCGGCTATTATCTCCGGACAGCAACGAGGGTTGACAAACTGTCCCGTTCCCACAGCCACCGCCGTCGCTCCCGCCAGGATGAATTCCAGAGCATCCTCGGCCGTAGCAATCCCCCCCATTCCAATCACCGGCACCTTCAGCACTTGCGAAACCTGCCAGACCATCCGCACTGCCACAGGGCGAACGGCCGGCCCGGAAAGACCGCCCATAACATTCTTAAGCTTCGGTTTCCTTGTTCTCACATCAATCGCCATCCCTAAAAGGGTATTGATAAGAGAAACAGCAGAGGCTCCGGCCTCTTCCACAGCCAGGGCCATCTCCGTAATATCCGTCACATTGGGCGAAAGCTTGGCAATCAGCGGTAAAGAAGTATGCTTTTTAACCGCCCGTATCACCTGGGCAGCCATCTCGGGCTTGCTG
The DNA here is from genome assembly GCA_018433675.1 of Clostridia bacterium. Lineage (GTDB taxonomy): Bacteria > Bacillota > Peptococcia > DRI-13 > SM3-B62 > SM3-B62. The sequence continues at coordinate 23,762 of JAHDQS010000009.1, read as the reverse complement.
CCAAAGGCTATGCCGCCCGCCTTGACATTAGGACAGGAAATATTGACCTCCAAACCCTTGACTACTTCACTTGCACTTAGCCGCTCCGCCACCAGACAATAATCCTCGACCGTACTGCCCGCGATATTGACAATCACGGGAGTCCCGGCCTGTTCAAGGCTTGGCAGATACTCCTCCAGTACCTTTTCCACTCCGGGATTCTCCAAACCGATGGAATTAAGCATCCCGGCAGAAGTCTCCGCCAGACGCGGCGGCGGATTACCTTTTCTTGGCTCAGGGGTAACCCCTTTAATCACAACCGCCCCCAGCTCCGACAACTCAAAAAAATCGGTGTAGGCCTCCCCAAAGCCAAAGGTGCCTGACGCCGTCATGACCGGATTTTTCATCCTTATTCCGGCTATCTCAACCCCTAGCAAAGGTACCATCTCACTGTTGTTCGCCGTCATCCCATGCCACCTCCCAATCCCAAAAGACCGGCCCATCCTGACAGACTCTCGCCCATCCTCCGCCGCTTTTTTTACTCCGGAGAAAACTGCACCCCAAACAAGCCCCAACCCCGCAAGCCATTCTGGCCTCAAGAGAGACCTGCAGTGGAATGCTCTTTTCTTCAGCGATCCTCACGACCTCCCGCAGCATCCCCTGGGGCCCGCAAGCATAAATCATATCCGGCGTCTTGCTTTTCATCTGCTCCTCTAACAAGCCGATCACTGTCCCCGAATATCCGAAACTACCGTCATCTGTTGCGTATTCACAATTCTCCAGCCTCGTCAAGCAAGGATGTAATAACATTCCCTCACTCGCCCCACCAAAAAGGGCAACAACCTCCTTCTCCGGCGCTAATTCATTCCCCAGAAAAACCAGCGGGGCACTGCCCACTCCGCCACCCACCAGAAAGACGGTTTTTCCCGCCGCAACAGGTTCAAAGCCTCTGCCCAGAGGGCCAACGATATCCAGACAGTCCCCCTGCCTGACTTGGCTCATAAGACTTGTACCTTTCCCGACCACCTGATACCAAAGCATGACATTGCCTTTTCCCTTATCTACCCTACAAATGCTAATCGGTCTGCGCAGCAAAGGGTCGTCTCCTTTCCCACACCGAATGTGCAAAAACTGACCCGGCACTGCCGCTTGTGCTATCTCTGGTGCGTGGAGAACGAGAAAAAACAATCCCCCGCCCGTTTGTTCATGTCCTGCCACCAAGGCTTGAGGTACATGGTATTTCATAAGCAATTACCCCCGGTATCGCAAATTGTCCAATTGATTATATCAGCATTATACCAGTATTCGGCACTTTTAGGTAACCAAATGCGCAAGATATGTGCCTGATGTTGTCCCAAGGAGATACTAGAGATATTCCTGCAGGGCTTTGACCTCCCTAATCACGCCTGCTTCCCGCTTGATAGCAATGGCCTTTAAGAGTCCTCTGCAGGTGTCCAGGGAGGTCATGCAGGGTATGTTGAATTCCACAGCAGCCCGTCTGATCTGAAAACCATCGCGCAGGGGCCGCTTGCTCCTGGTCAGGGTATTGACGACAAAGTCGATCCTCCCGCTCCTGATTAGATCGCAGACATGGGGAGAACCCTGCTCCAGCTTATATACCTCCCGTACCGGCACATCGTTTTGGCGTAAAAAGCTTGCCGTTCCTTCCGTGGCCCACAGCTTATATCCAAGTTCTACGAATTCCCGCAAAAGTGGCAGAGCTTCCTCTTTATCCTGATTGGCAATCGTCGCCAACACTTCCCCCTCTACGGGTATCTTGTATCCGGCAGCCAAAAAAGCCTTGCGCAGCGCCGTAACATAATCGGAAGCCAAACCCAGCACCTCGCCGGTGGACTTCATTTCCGGACCGAGGGACGGTTCAACATCCGTCAGCTTATTAAAGGAAAACACCGGAATCTTAATGGCAACCAGTTCTTTCGGCTTGAACAATCCGGAGGAATAGCCCTGTTTTGCCAATGTTTCTCCCAGCATTATTTTCGTAGCAACCTTCGCCATCGGGATGCCCGTAACCTTACTCAAAAACGGCACCGTACGGCTGGCCCGGGGATTGACCTCAATGACATAAAGTACATTATCCTTGATAACATACTGGATATTTAAAATCCCGACGGTGTTCAATCCCAAAGCAATCCTCGTCGTATAATCGACAATCCTGTCCAGTAAAGACTGTTCAATAGTCTGAGAAGGATAGATTGCCGTACTGTCCCCGGAATGCACTCCGGCCCTTTCCAAATGCTCCATAATACCGGGGATCAGCACATCTTTCCCATCGCATAAGGCATCGACCTCCACCTCTTTGCCCTGGAAATATCGGTCCACCAGCACCGGATGCTCCGGCGAGACCCGCACAGCCTCCTCAAGATACGTGGCCAAATCCTGCTCGTTATCCACTATTTCCATAGCTCTGCCGCCTAACACATACGACGGCCTGACCAGTACGGGAAAGCCGAGCTTGGCCGCAATGCCCCTCGCTTCATCCTTATTAAAGGCCATACTTCCCAAAGGCCTGGGTATACCCAAACCCTCCAGGAACTCATCAAACCTTTCTCTATCCTCTGCCCTATCAATATCGTCAATTGCCGTCCCCAGAATCGTAACACCCCTTTCGGCCAGGGGTTTAGCCAGGTTAATGGCGGTCTGCCCACCGAACTGTACCACCACGCCCTGGGGTTTTTCCACCTCGAGCACATCAAGGACACTGTCTAAGGTGAGGGGCTCAAAATACAGGCGGTCGGAAGTATCAGGGTCAGTACTGACCGTTTCCGGGTTGTTATTGATAACGATAGATTCCCTGCCGCTCTCCCTGATAGCCCAGGACGAATGCACCGAACAATAATCGAATTCTATGCCCTGCCCGATTCTAATCGGCCCGGAACCCAAAACGGCCACCTTCTGTTTTCCATTCTCTGTGTATTCCGTTTCCTCCCCGTAGGCGGAATAATAATAGGGGGTGGAGGCGTCAAACTCCCCGGCACAGGTGTCGACCATATGGTAACAAGCCTCAATCCCCAGCTCTTTCCTCTTCTCCCGCACTGCTGGTTCAGTTTGCCCCAGTATTTCAGCCAACTGTACGTCTCCAAAACCCATCTTTTTGGCAGTCAGCCAGTCCTCACGACTCCACTGTCTTTTTTGCTTTAAGTACGCTTCCGTATCTACGATGTTCTTAATACCTTCCAGAAAGAACATATCTATACCTGTGATGCCGGAAATCTGTTCCATAGAAAATCCCCGGCGCAAACACTCGGCCACCGCAAAAATCCGTTCGTCGTCGGTCAGCTCCATTTTCTCCAAAAGCTCATGCCAGTTTAGCTTACTAAAAGAAGGTATCGTTAAAGTAGCAAAACCCATCTCCAATGAACGCACTGCTTTGAGCAGCGCCGCAGAAAAGTTCCTCCCCAAGGCCATCACCTCACCGGTGGCCTTCATTTGCGAACCTAACGTCCGCTTGGCGCGGGCAAACTTATCAAAAGGCCAACGGGGCACCTTGATGACCACATAATCAAGAGCCGGTTCAAAACAAGCCGATGTATCTTTGGTCACACTGTTGGCAATCTCATCAAGGGTAAGTCCTAAGGCAATCTTCGCGGCAACTTTTGCGATCGGATAACCCGTAGCCTTGGAAGCCAAGGCACTGGAACGGCTTACCCTGGGATTGACCTCGATTACATAATATTTACTGCTCTGAGGGTCCAGGGCATACTGAATATTACAGCCACCTTCTATCCCCAAGGCTCTGATGATTTTCAGAGCGCCTGTCCTCAGCATTTGATAGTCCCGGTCGGAAAGGGTTTGTGTCGGAGCCACGACGATGCTATCCCCGGTATGAATACCTACGGGGTCGATGTTTTCCATGGAACAGACCGTAATACAATTATCGTTAGCATCCCGCATCACCTCGTACTCTATCTCTTTCCAGCCGGCAACACTACGCTCGACCAGAAGCTGCTTGTTCACACTATATATCAAGCCCTTGGCGGCAATTTCCTGCAGTTCCTTCTCATTGTGGGCCACCCCACCGCCGGTGCCTCCCAAGGTATACCCGGGCCGCACAATGACAGGATAACCAATACTCTCGGCAAAAGATAACGCACCATCTATGCTGTCAACGACGTCACTCTCCGGGATAGGCTCGCCGATTTCCTGCATGGTGCGCTTAAAAATTTCACGGTCTTCGGCCTTTTCGATGGCGCTTAAAGGGGTTCCCAGCAACTTGACATTTTCCCGCTGCAATACTCCTTTTTGGGCCAAAGCCAAGGCCAAGTTAAGCCCGACCTGTCCTCCCAGAGTCGCCACAAGACCCTGAGGCTTCTCCTTAATGATTATTTCCTCCAAAGCCTCCGGTGTCAAAGGCTCCAGATAGGTCCGGTCAGCGATGTCCGCATCGGTCATGATAGTAGCGGGGTTAGAATTAACCAAAACCACCTCAATGCCTTCCTCCCGTAAAGAACGGCAGGCCTGGGTTCCTGCATAATCAAACTCGGCGGCCTGCCCGATCACAATCGGACCGGAACCGATAACAAGAACCTTTTTTAAATCCTGTCTCTTAGGCATGTATTCCACCCCTCTCCTTGATTGTTTTAACAAACCGTTCAAACAAATAGAATGTATCCTGCGGCCCCGGAGCCGCTTCAGGGTGAAACTGCACCGAAAAGGAACCTTGTTTCTTGCACTCTAAGCCCTCCACAGTACCGTCGTGCAGGTTGACATGAGATACCTCGACCTCACTGTTTGCCAAACTGCCTTTATCCAAGGCATACCCATGATTCTGCGAGGTTATATAGACCCGTTGGGTTTTCAACTCCTTGACCGGATGGTTTCCTCCCCGATGCCCAAACTTCAGCTTGTAGGTAGTGCCTCCCAGGGCCATGCCAAAAAGCTGGTGTCCCAGACAGATTCCCAGCACCGGTACCCCTGCCTGCAATACCTCCCTAATAACCGGCAAGGCATAATCAACATCCTGAGGATCTCCCGGGCCGTTGGACAAGACCACACCCCACGGCTTATATCCCAATATCTCATTGGCCGTTGCCTGGGCCGGAACTATCGTCACCCGACACCCCAAGGCTTGCAGCGATTTAGCTATATTCCCCTTGGCCCCAAAATCCAGCAAGACGACCCGATATTCCCCTCCCTCCAAGCTGTATGCTTCTTGGGAAGTAACCGTTTGCACCAAATTCAAGCCGCTTATCCCTTTTAACTCTGCGGCCTTTGCCTTAAGCCTATCCAAATCGGAGTCCACACTGATCAGACCCGGCATAGTACCTGATACGCGCAAGTGCTTAGTAAGGGTTCTGGTGTCCACATCTCTGATCCCCACTATGCCATGGGTGACCAGATACTTATGCAGGTTCTTTTCCGACCTGAAATTACTGGGCATATTGCACAGCTCCTTGATAACCAAACCCCTGGCGGCTATCCGGGAAGCCTCCTCGTCATTTTTGTTAATACCGTAATTGCCGATTAGGGGATACGTCAAAGTAATGATCTGTCCGGCATATGACGGGTCAGTCAAAATTTCCTGATATCCCGTCATGCTCGTATTAAAAACCACCTCTCCCGCTGTTTCCCCTATCAGGCCAATGGACTCCCCTGCAAATACTTTGCCGTCTGCCAAACAAAGATATGCTTTCAATCTCTTTATGCCTCCCTTATCTTTCCGTCCTGCATCACTATTTTCCCATCTACCACCGTCATGACCGGCCAGCCTTGGAACATACGCCCGTTTAACGGACTGTTCTTGCCCTTGGAATAGAAGGTATCTGTACTAACTCGTTTGCTCATATTCGGATCTATTACCGTAATATCAGCCGTACCACCGACCTCTAACGAACCGTAGGGCACACCTAATGCTCTTGCCGGCCCTGTTGTAAAACGGGCGACAAAAGCCAGCCGGCTCATGCCTCCCTTAACCACCAGGGTATCCCAGCAAACCGGCACCGCCGTTTCCAGCCCGGAAATACCGTTGGGAGCTTTGGCATATTCCTGCTCCTTTTCTTCCTGAGACCAGGGGGCATGGTCCGTAACAACACATGGTATCAACCCTTCCATGACCGCCTCTCTCACAGCCGCCACATCCTCCGCAGTACGCAACGGCGGATTAACTTTTGTACTGGTGTCGTACCCCTTAACCTCTTCGTCCGTCAGTAGAATATGATGGGGCGTAGCCTCCGCAGTGACCGCAATTCCCTGAGCACGAGCAAACCTCAGAAGTTCTACACTGCCTTTCGTACTGATATGGGCTAAATGCAATCTTCCTCCCGTTAGCCGCGCTAACAGGATATCCCGGATGACCATAATCTCCTCTGCCTCCCCGGGAATCCCCTTCAAACCAAGTACAGTAGACCAGTATCCCTCATGCATGACACCTCCTGCCACCAATGACGGATCCTCACAGTGTGAAATAACCGGGCCGGCATACATCTTACTGTATTCCAGCGCCCGGCGCATCACTTCACTGCTGACCACCGGCTTCCCATCATCTGAGATGGCGACAGCCCCAGCCTCATATAGCGTTCCGATTTCGGATATTTCCTGTCCCAACTGCCCCTTGCTGATCGTCCCTATCGGCAACACACGGCTCAGCCCCGCCTTCCGCGCCTTTGACTTAACAAGCTCGATTACACCTTCATTATCTACACAGGGATTAGTATTGGGCATGGCGGCGACCGTAGCAAAACCACCTGCCGCCGCCGCCCGGCAGCCTGTTGCAATGGTTTCATGGGCCTCGCCGCCGGGTTCACGCAGGTGAACATGCATATCGATAAAACCCGGTGCTACCAACTTCCCCTGTAACTCAAAAATTTCTATCCCTTTTGCAACAAGATTTTCGCCTAAAGCCGCTATCTTTCCGTCCTGAACGTGAACATCCAGTTCCTTTTCCAATTCTGATTTCGGGTCTATCACTACTCCGCCTTTGAGAATATATTCCATTTCTTACTCCCCCTTCTGTCCCAGCATCAGATATAGCAGTGCCATCCGCACGGATACCCCATTGGTAACCTGCTCGTTAATCAGAGACTGCGAGCAGTCGGCGACTTCTCCGGACAACTCCAGCCCGCGATTGATCGGGCCCGGATGCAGTACAAGGCAATCCTTATCCGCAAGCTTCAAATTCCCGCTGTTCAATCCGAAAATTCGGCTGTACTCCCGCAGGGTCGGAAACATTCCCGCCTTCTGTCTTTCCAGTTGTATCCGCAGCATCATCACTACCTGAGCACCCCTCAACGCTTCCTCCATGCTGTAGGTCACTTTGGCCCCGAGTTTTTCCAAGCCGGGCGGTATCAACGTAGGAGGACCGCAAATCCAGACCTCGGCACCCATTTTTGTCAGACCTGACAAATTAGAACGTGCTACGCGGCTGTGAAGAATGTCCCCGATTATGGCCACCTTTAGACCGGCAAAGCCCCCTAATTTATCTTTAATAGTCATCATATCTAAAAGCGCCTGGGTGGGATGCTCATGAAAGCCATCCCCTCCGTTAATAACCCGAGCCTTCAGGTTCTTTGCCAACAAATGCGGAGCCCCCGCCATGTTATGCCGGATGACAACCAAGTCCATACCCATCATCTGCAAGGTCATACCGGTATCCTTGATGCTCTCACCCTTGACAACACTGCTTGCCGAAGTACTGATATTCACCACATCGGCACTCATGTACTTACCGGCCAATTCAAAGGATGTCCTGGTACGGGTGCTGGGCTCGTAAAACAGCGTCACCATCGTCTTGCCCCTCAGAGTAGGTACCTTCTTAATATCCCTTTTAATGATGGTCTTCATTTCCTTCCCGGTCTGGAGTATCAACTCGATTTCTTCCGGCGATAACTGACCCATGTCCAACAGGTCTTTAGCACAAAGCCCCATATTCTTCCCTCCCATGTAAAATTTATTTTGTCCATTATTATTTCCTGTTTATCTCCCGGGCACCAAAAAACCTCCTGATTTCCGCGCGAAACCAGGAGGTATGTTTATATACAAATATACCATGCGTATACAAAGACCCTTACTAGCCTCACAGGACTAACTTCAAGGGAGCTATATTCATTTGTCACAGGCCCTTCTCGCCTGATTACTGCTAACATTATACCACATTTTTCTCGTTATGAAAGTTTTTTTCTCTCGGATTGGCCAAATTTTACAGAAAGGAGCCATGCAGAAGCGCCCTGACAACTGGCAGATCCTCTCCTGACAGAAACCGTATCAGTGCGCCGCCGCCGGTACAGATGTAATTGATTTTCCCGGTTACTCCATATTTGTTCGAAGCCGTGATACTGTCCCCCCCGCCAATCACGCTATATCCTTCTGTCTCTCCCAGTGCTTCCCACACTGTTTTTGTCCCAAGCTCGCTCTCCGGTTCTTCGAAAATACCCATAGGCCCATTTGCAAAGACAGTTTTTGCATTTAGGATTCCCTGTTTATATTTCCGGGCGGTTTTACTTCCTATGTCCACAAGCAATTCACCGGAAGGAATTTTCCCAATGGTGCACTCGTAGCGCCTACCATCCTTAATATATGCACAATCCAGCGGAATAACGATTTTATTATCGAATTCTGTTATTAACTCCTTGGCGATTTTCACGTAATTTTCATAACCTTGGTTGCGTACAAAGTCTTTTGAACATTCCCCGATATCAACACCATTTGCCCAAAGCATGATATTTGCGACAAGGCCACCAGTTAAAACCATGTCGGCAACATTCTTCTTTAGCACCGTATTCATCATCAAAAACGCGTCAGCAATCTTCGCGCCGCCCAGCACAAAAACGCAGGGGCATGCGGGACATTCCATTAGTTCAGAGAGAACGGAAAACTCCTTTTCAAACAGCCTGCCCATGACAGAAGGCAAAACCTGCTGGAAACCGCAAAGCGAGGGCTGATCGCGGTGCGCCGCCGCAAACGCATCACACACATAGATATCGGCCAATGGCGAAAGCTTTGACACCAGCAATGTCTTGGCCTGCTGTTCATGAGTAAGCTTCAGGTTTAATTCAAACAAGGTCTGTTCCTCAGCTAAAAAGCGTACGTTATCAAGAAGCAGAATTTCGCCGTTATTTAATTCTTTCATTGCCGTTCTGGCAGCAGGGCCGCATACATCATCGATAAACCTGACTTCCTTTCCCAAAAGCTCAGAAAGTACGTGAGAATGCGGTTTGGTGGTGTAGTAATTCTTGTATTCAATGTCGCTACCCTGATGCGCAAGCAATACGATTTTCCCGCCTCGATCCGATAGCTCACGGATTGTCGGTATACAAGCACTGATACGTGTCGTGTCCTTCAGCGTGTTATGTTCCCGGTCAATAGGCTGGTTGATGTCGACCCTTAAAAGAACAGTCTTCCCTTCCACTTTGATATCGTCTATTGTTTTTATCCCGAATTTCATTTTTCATCACCCTTTTGCACGGAACAAATCCTGATTTTATGATTTTTACCTGTAATGATAAGACGGGGAAAATCATTTCCCCGTCTTATCAGATAAAATATCACCGGTTTTTTATTCCAAGATATTTGTTGGTTTCATTCGTACCTTCTTCACGGGTTGTCTGCATTTTCATGGCGGCCCGAATGCCGTCTATCGTTTCGGGGATTGTCACACTTTCTTGTGGGATATTAATAGCATACATGATATCGTTTCCGGTCTCGACAACAGAGTCTTCCCAGAGCCCGATTTCATACATGTCGCCCCGCGGATTTCCAAGATCTCTCGCATATTTAAAGAACGATGCGTTTCCTAAAAATCCATCATCGATTCGCACAACCCGAATCCTTGGATGTTTCATAAATACCTTAAGAGCCATATCCTTCGTAATTTTCTGTTTGCCTGTTGCGGTAACTGTAATGATGTGACCGTGTGTAACGGGAGTATGTACTAAAATACCGGTCGCTTCGATATGTGGCATGATTGTCATTAGATCAAGCGCCTGATGAGATGGCACCTTATCTATCTGCAGAGCATTCGTAAGCCCACGGTGGTAGTCGCCCGGATCAGCTACCCTGCGAATAATAGTAATCGCTACTTTTTCTATGCCGCCACACTCGCGGTCCAGACAGTCCACCGAACGGATCAGCCCTGTAGTGTTGCAGCTTGTGAGCTTTAAGTAATCCTTTCCGATACCTTTTTCATAGTTTGCGTAGCCATGGAAGAACACATTAGCAACATCGTTTTTCTCTCCGCCTTGAAAAATGGCTTTGACGTTTTTCTTTTCATAAAGTTCCTTGTTTTCTGCACCAACACCGCCTGGGGAGGAATCAAGCATGATGTCCACTTTATCCAACAGATCTTCAAAACTTCCTTTAACAGGGATACCGAGCGTGTCGAACTTTGATTTATCTGCTCCCGCGACCAGGTAGAGGTCATAGGGCATCCCTTTTTCATAAAGCGCACGGATCGCAAGTGTCGGAGCCAAGTCCGCAACACCAATCATTTCCATATCCTTTTGGAGCACAACACCGTCCGCCAGCCGCTGCCCAATCGCGCCGTATCCCGCTATGCCGACTTTTATCTTACCCATAACCGTATCCTCCTACTTAACAATAATTTTCGCATCTAAAAAAATGTGTCTTAGCCGGCAGAGTGATTCGACCAAATCATTTTAATCATCTGCACATCCTTTGCCGCGAGAGAGATAAAATCATCCCTGTTGGCTACAGACAAAAGTGAATAATAGTTTTCACTTACAAACCACCCCTCGTAACCAATTTCATGGATTGCATCTACGATACCCATAAAATCCGCCCGGCCCTGTCCAATTAAGCTATATCCTTTCAAATCAAAGGGTGCATCCTTTACGTGAAAATGATCAATACGTTCTTTGCCAAGTTTTCTGATTTCATCACGCGGATTGCCCGTTCCCCAACGAATTGGGTTTAAAGTGTCATAGCATATTTTTAAATCTTCCCCTACAACGTCTATCATTTTTAAAATGCGATCAACTGTTAATACACTTTCATATACAATTTGAATACCTTTTTCCCGCCCCAACTCACAGGCATATTTTAGATGCTGTGCAAAAATATCAAAATCCCAATCGTTGCGCACCAACGTCGCAAAAAATGAGGAAAGCATCAGCTTGGGAATCTTCATGTCAACACAAGCATCAATACATTTAGAAACGCTGAGCATACCCTCCTGTCCCTGTGAAGTACTGAGAGGACAGAGCATTGTTCCTTCCCGTTGCAATCCGTACGGATGCAAGGCCTGAATTTCAACATGATAATCTGCAGCCGCCTGTAAATATCCCTCCTGAATGTATTTATTATTCATTGGAAAACCCATTCCGGCCCCTCCCAGATCACCTATCTGGATTCCTTCAAAGCCTGCCTTGGCAGCGAGTGCAATTGAAAACGGTCCATTCAATGGAAGTGCCCATTCGCAAACTCCTACTTTATTACACATAACATAATTTCTCCTCATTTTTTGAGATATTCCAAGCTTTACAAAAGCTCCGCTATAACCTTGCCACACTCGATGATCTCACCTTCCTGCGCCAAGATTTTTAAGGTACCGCTACCGGGCGCCTCAAGCTCGTTGGCCAGCTTTTCTGTGCTGAACTCTAAAATTACCTCGCCTTTTTCAACATGGTCTCCATCATTTTTTAACCATCTCTCAATTGTACCCTCCACCATTGTCATACCAATCTGCGGCATAAGTATTTTCATCTTGACATCCCCTTCTGTTATTAAATAGGTCGACCGTGCGGGCGACATTTTATTTCTGGCAAAGCTCCTTTACAGCGTTAACAATATCTTCTTCTTTAGGTACCAGGAAATATTCTACCATGCCGTTGCCAATGGGTGCGTTAAGGCTACCCAAGCGCTTGACGCTGATATTCTGTCCGTTAAGTTTTTCAACAACTGTTGATACGATTTCACCGCCAAATGATCCTCTGCGTGGCGCTTCCTGAACCACCACAAGTTTCCCTGTCTTCCTAACCGAATCAATAATTTTCTTCTCATCCAGAGGAATAAGCACTCTTGGGTCGATGAGTTCGGCATTGATACCGGATTTTTTAAGGGTTTCTACTGCCTTCACAGCAATGGGAACCATGCTTTGGATAGCAACTATTGTAATATCGTCACCTTCCTGCAAGATATTTGCCGCGTTGGTGAGCGGAATTACATACTCTTCGTCCGGGACTATACCGCTAACACCGGTAGAACCTTCATGAAACAGGAATATGACAGGGTCATCGTCCCGGATAGAAGCCTTCAAGAGACCCTTGACATCAGCGGGATAATAAGGAGCGACAACTTTTAGCCCAGGAACGTTTTGGAACCAGGATTCCACACACTGGGAATGATGGCAGCCTGAACCAAAGTTACCGTAGGTACCCCTGCCACCGTTAGCCATTACAAACACGATGGGACAGCCACATTTGCCTTGAGTGCTGAAAGCCACCTTGGCTGAGCCGTTACTGATGGCATCCGAGCATATTGTAGCGAAATCCGAAAACATCAAATCCACGATGGGACGCAAACCAGCCACTGCCGCACCTACGCCGAAATAGGTATAACCCGCCTCGGCAATAGGCATATCAAGGCAACGGTCGGGAAATTTTTCAGGTACACCCAGATAGGTGCTCAAACCGCCTCCGCAATTGATAATATCTTCTCCCAGAAGGAATACCCGCTCATCACGTGCCATCTCTTCCGCTACTGCGGCAGCGATGGCTCTGTTTAAGTACATTTTTGCCATTATAGGTCACCTCCGGTTTCAGGCATGGTATAGATGCATTCTTTTCGATAAACATCTTCAAAACGAGGATATTCACAAGCAGCTGCGCGCTGTATCAATTCATCAATGTGAGCCGCACAATCTTTTTTAAGCTTATCGATATATTCTTGATCAATGAGGTTCTTCTTCAGTAAATAATTTTCGTAAATCTTAACGCAGTCTTTATTGACCATCGCATCTCGTATCTCGTCCATATCATCACGATAAGATGAATTCTGTCTTACATAATGGGCATCCCAACGCAGGTTTTTAACTTCAACAACATTCATCTCGTTATTTCTCGCTAAAACTACTGCCTTGTCCATGGCCTGGCGCAAAGCCAGTAAATCACTTCCATCTACAATCTGTGTCGGGATATTAAAGGGCTTAGCCCGATCGGAAATATCCGGATTAACACATTGACGGTTCAAAGGTGTCGTCATCGCCCAATTATTATTATTAATTACCAGGATCATAGGTACCTTGTAAAGAGACCCAATGTTAAATGCTTCGTAGCATACGCCCTCACTTAAGGCGCCGTCACCTTGAAAAACAACGGCAATTTCATCCTTTTTTTGCTGTTTCAGTGCCCAGGCGAAACCAACATACATGGGAACAACCGAGCCGAGCGTAGCCATAGGAACGCCTAACCTTCCGTCCCCTGCCATGTCGCTGAGATGAAAATCATAGCCTGTTCCAAAGTGTTGACCATCGCGTTTGCCAAACAGTTCGCAAATGAACTTATAGGGGTCAAGTCTCATAATGGATGCGGGCTGAACTCGATGGGACTGCACAATCCAGTCTGTTTTTCGCAACGCGCTCACCACGGCAATGGAGGTGGCTTCTTCTCCATACGCCGAATGATAGGAAATACGGATATGACCATCGTTTACTGCCTGGCTCATTTTTCCCGTAAAAATCCTACCGTTCACAAGATGGTAATACATATCCAGCAAATCTTGCTTTGAATACTCCATTTTATAATCTCCTTTCATTATTGTATACGTTTAGGGCACCAGATACCGTTGAGGATGTTCAATAACTTCACATAACCTGTCTCGGAAAATACTGACAGGCCTTCCGTCTGTTATGGTATGGTTCATATTCGTTACCATCCAGGTCATATCTCTGACGCCAATGTTGCCATCCTCCAGAACCACCGGTTGTTTTTTTGTCCGTCCAATTCCAATAATCAGACATTCATCATTAGTAACAATGGACGTAAAAAACTCCGTTCTCCCTGTACCTGCGCTACTGATAGTTATAGTACCACCTGTCATGTCTTCAGGAGTGACCTTGTTTTCCTGGACTTTTTTAACAAGGGACTTTATATCCTGAGATATCTCTATGACATTTTTATCCTGGGCATTTCTGACAACCAGAACGAAAAGTCCTTTTTCATTGGCGATTGCAAGCCCTGGATTAATTTCCTCATAAACCACGATTTCGTCCCCTTCAATCCTGGAATTGAGGGAAGGCATTGCCTCCAAGGCGATTGTAATAGCTTTAACGATGAACGCTGTAAAACTGATCTTAATTCCTTTAGCTTCCAAATCCTTCTTTAAATTCAGCAAATCGGTTGTGTCAACCTGAAAAAAACCGCTGGCTTGTGGATATGTAACGATGCTGTGCTGCAACTTTTTGCCTACAAATTTCCGCATTGCATTCAGTCTGATCCGTTTTTCGCCCATGAAACAGCCTCCTTTTTTAACAATAACTATCAATATATAAAACCAGATACAAAACCAGCATCCAGCTTATACCCGTTTCGGCGCGCTGTGGCAGCAAAGGTTTTCGGCGTCGTGCGCCGCTTCAAGTACGGCTTCGCTAATTGTTGGATGAGGATGAATTGTCTCCGCAAGAGTTTCAATCGTGCCTCCGCAGCGCATAGCAACGGCAATCTCCGCGATTATATCCGTTGCCCTGGGTGCCATAATCTGGGCACCTAGGATCGCTCCACTATCTTCATCGGAAAGAAGTTTTACCATACCATTTCTTTCTCCCATGACCAAAGATTTTCCATTCCCCGCAAGCAAAAACCGCCCCGTTTTAAAGCGAACACCTTCCTTTTCAAGGTGTCTACTGTTTTTGCCCACAAAGGCGATTTCCGGACTGGTGTAAATACATGAAGGAACAACATCATACCGCATTGTCTTTGAACACTCTGCGCAGTTTTCCGCGGCAACTAAACCCTGTGCACTGGCAACATGTGCCAATTGCATTTTCCCGGTAATGTCGCCAATTGCATATATATTTGAAATGTTAGTTTGCATAAAGTTATTCACATTGACGAATTGCTTTGTCATTTCTATACCGAGCGATTCCAAACCTATGCCCTTCGTCGCCGGATTACGCCCGGTGCATAGAACACAAGTTGCTGCACTGACCGTCTCTTCTTTGCCATCGATCACATACCGAACAGATGCACAGTCCGTGCTCTCAATGTCCATAATTTGCGCCCCAGTCACAAGATTAATCTTCTTCTTTCGCAGCTCTGAGTATAACATCTTAATAATCTCATCATCCACACCCGGTAAAATAGAAGGCATAAGCTCAAGCACCGTCACAGGAATGCCTAGCGTTGCAAACAAAGTGGCGAATTCGATGCCGATGACCCCTCCGCCAACAATAATAAGACTTTTTGGAACAGAGGTCATAGTGAGAACCTCATCGCTAGTCATAACCAGTTTGCCGTCTTTACCAGGAATCGGTGGTCGTGCAGGGACAGAACCGGTCGCAAGAACAATCATTCTTGCTTGGATATCGTCACCGTTCACAGCAATAATATTAGATGACCGTAATACGCCAAAACCTTTGATTACAGTCACCTGATGCGCCTTTTCAAGATATGCGATGCCGTTTTTCAGTCGTTCTACAACAGCATTTTTTCGCTGTACCATTTTTGAAAAATCATACCGAACATTATCTGTGACTACGCCAAAATCGCCTGCATTGCTGACATTTTTATAAAGCTCTGCGCTGTGAAGTAGTGCCTTGATGGGAATACATCCCCGATTCAAACACGTACCGCCCAACTCGTCTGACTCAATAAGCACAGTTTTCATACCCAACTGTGAAGAACGAATAGCTGCTATGTAGCCGCCTGGGCCTCCACCCAATACAGCAACATCAAATTCCATCAGTTTCACCCCCTATATTGTTTTTTCAAATCTTAGCTCGCCGCAATTTACTTCTCAACACAATATATTATAGCATTTGATATTTACATAGTCAACAATAATACACCAATAATCCACCAATAAAAAAACGATATTGCGAATAATTGTATGCATATTTTTATCGTTTTATTATTAGATGTATGTTGACTTTATTGAAGGACACTGATATAATTTTTATAGTCATTAGTAACTATGATGTCGTATTGTTATGGCTTATTAATAAATGTCTTGGAACGAAGAAGGTGATGTCAACAAGTAGTATTGCAAAAGTATATACGCTCTTATTCTAGGAAAAACTTTGATGACAAAAGTAGAAAGAAGAAATGTAGAAATGTAGGTGTATATTTAATGAAACGTTGGAAAAGAGACATGATTCTCAGCGTAGCTATATTGGTATCTGTTTTTGCTGCCACTGTGTATTCTATCCTTCTTAAATCACCGCGCATAAAGATTTTTTTAGCAAGGCCGGACACTTATATGGGACTTTGGCTTGCCATATTGGCACTCCTTGCCGTACTACTGCTGATTCGCGCTCAAAAAGCAAGAAAAACGGACGAAACTATACTGCCGAAGATATGGGATAACATTGGTATTTTTACTGTGGTTGTATTATTTCTTTATTTACTGCTCATTGACATTTTAGGATTCTTCCTAAACTCATTTTTAATGCTTTGGATTCTTGTCGATACATACAGCCTTAAGATTTGCGACAAACCAACAACAAAAGGAAAAGTGCTAATTCTCATCAAATCCGGCGTTTTTTCACTAGTAACAAGCTATGCAACAACCAAGCTTTTTACAGAAGTTCTATCGGCGAAACTGCCCATATTTTCTCTGTTCTAAAATGGGACACACTATGCACTCTGCAGTCGGCAATAAGCTTGCCGTACTGTGAAGTAATATAATAATATTAAATCATAGGAGGAGAGTTATGAAACAAAAAAAGATTGGTAAAATTATTCTTGTACTTACACTCTGTATGCTGATGACGTGCGTGACCGCCTGTAACAAAACTTCTACCGAACAGAACGAATCCCCTGAAGACACCTCTTGGGCTCCAACGAAAACTGTGGAAACTATAGTTACCTTTGGGGCCGGCGGTGGTATGGATAACATCGCCAGAACTATTGCCAGTCACATTAATCTAGATGGGCAGTCCATGTACATCACGAACGTGGAAGGCGCAGGTGGCTGCATCGGAATCATGGAAGGCTATCATTCAGATCCCGATGGATATACTTTGATGATGGGATCCCCCGAGGCCAATGTAACCAATTATATCTCCGGTTCTCTTGAAGCCCCAGCTAATAAGGATATGATTTATATTTGCTCTGTAGCTTATGACATGAACGTACTTTGCGTTGCACCGGATACTTATGCGGACTGGCCTGAGTTTTTAGCGGCAGCAAAGGCAAATCCCGGGAAACTGACTATTGCCTCCGTAGGCAGTATGAATAGCATGCAGACCAGTATTACCGATGTGTTGCTTAAGGCTGATATTGATTGTATTTACGTTCCATTTGACGGCGCCTCCAAGTCCAGAACCGCTACTATGGGAAAAAATACCGATGCCTTGTGGTGCCAGCTTGCCGAGGCTAAGCCCTTCCTTGATTCCGGCGAGTTAGTGGCCATCGGTATTGCCGGTAGAAACAGATCTGACATTGTTCCCGAACTCCCAACCTTCGCGGAAATGGGAGTAGATGCAGTCAGCGGCATTCATAGAGCAGTGCTTTTACCTCCTAATACCCCGGATAATATTGTTGCTTACTACGAAGAAAAAATCAAAGCGGTATATGACAAGCCCGAGTTCAAAGAAACCATTCAAGACAAACTGGGATACTCCGTAGAATGGATCGACAGCAAAGGTATGGTGGAATGTGCTAAAGAACTTCAGACATGGGCTGAAGAATACATGCCGCTTGTATTAGATTCTTAATATAGCTCCCTTGGGGAATTAGTATGGAACCGCCCCCCTGAAATAATCACTTTGGAGGAACATCATGGAAGGTTTAGCGTCTTTTCAAATCGGATTTCAATATTTGTTACATCAGCCATCTCTTTTGTTATTGGTTTTTGCCGGTTGCTTTTTCGGCATCGTATTTGGTGCAATTCCCGGATTAACCGGTGCCCTTGCAGTCACACTACTGCTGCCATTTACATATTCCATGAGTTCGGAAACCGGGCTAATAGTGCTGGTTTCGGTGTATGTAGGTTCTATTTCAGGTGCCTTAATCTCGGCAACCCTCCTAAATATCCCAGGGACACCGGCCGCAATCTGTACAACTTTCGACGGCGCGCCTATGGCGCGCCAAGGCCGGGGCGGTGATGCGCTTGTTTTAGGTTCTTTTGCTTCATTGATCGGCGGATTGTTCTCTGGTGTATGTTTGATTTTTATCGCTCCAAAGCTTGCGAAAATTGCCTTGATTTTTGGCTCTTGGGAATACTTTGCCATGGGTGTTATGGGACTTTGCGTTGTTGTTAGTCTTTGCGCCAAAGATCGAATCAAGGGTCTGATGTCTGCTATTTTTGGTCTGTTGATGTGTATGGTTGGCATGGATCCAGTCTCCTCAGTGAATCGTTTGACTTTCGGTAATTGGCAATTAAACGGCGGGTTTGACACTTTGGCCACTTTGATGGGATTATTTGCACTCGCAGAAGTACTAAAGCAGATTAAAACATTTAATCAAGATCTTGAACCCATTAAAATCCAAAAGGTTAAACTATGGCCCAGTCTAAATTTGCTTAAAGGCACAGCAAGAGCCTTTTCGGTTGGCTCTTTACTCGGGACATTTGTTGGAATTCTTCCTGGTGTCGGTTCGGCGACTGCAAGCATGCTTTCTTATAACCAGGTTCAACAGATGTCCAAGGAACCGGAAAAGTTTGGTACGGGACATGGGGAAGGCATAATAGCCAGCGAAACTGCAAATAACGCAGTCTGCGGCGGGGCCTTGATTCCGATGATGGCCCTTGGTATACCGGGTGACTTGGTCACCGCAGTGTTGCTTGGCGCGCTAGTCGTACACGGCATTCAGCCCGGCCCTCAATTGTTTACCAGCAGCGGTACTCTAGTGGGTATAATCTTCTTTACCTACATCATAGCCAACATCGTTATGTATATTTTGCAAATGGGATTGTTAAGAGTCTATATTAAATTACTAAAAGTCCCACTTAATTATCTATTGCCGCTTATCCTTTTGATGTGCATGGTTGGAGCCATAACTTCTAACAACCGCGTTTTTGACGCTTGGACATTGTTTGTTATAGGTGTTATAGGATTCATCTTGTTAAACTGTGAATTTTCTTTGCCACCTATAGTACTAGGGTTTATTTTGGGCTCTATCGTGGAATCGAATTTTAGAACTGCCATTATTGCCTCTCAAGGATCAGTTTTGGCGCTTTTCGACCGTCCCATTGCTGTATGTCTCCTGGCTTTTGGTATCGTAATGCTTTTTTGGGATAGCATCCGAAACAGGAGAAAAGTCTTAAAAAATAAATGTTAAAGAGACTACACCATACCCTGCTTCTTTTCGTACACTCCCCTTAAGGTAGACAGATTTGTTTACCTTAAGGGGAGTTATATTATCTCTGTGTGCAATTTTGGGTGCAAAAAACACCCTTGATTTTTCACAAAGGTGTTTACTTTCAAGAATTACCAACTACACATTATCGACATCTGCCAATACTATATCTGTTCCAGATTCGCCGCACAGGTCTTTAAAATAATCTGGTATACCCTGGTCTGTTATAAAAACATCCATCTGTGAAACAGTCGCATATGTAAGCAGAGCAGCTTTGCCTATTTTCGTCGAATCAGCTAAAATATAGTTTTTCTCGCAACACTTAACGGCTGCCTTCTTGACTTCGCATTCAAGGGACACCGAATTTGTGAGATCGCCGTTTGCAGACACTCCTGTTGCTGCCATAAATGCCTTCATAATATTGTAATTTTGAATGTTATTGATAGCTTCAAACATGACAAAAGAGTTTGTTTTATGCTGATAAGTTCCACCGGTACAAATCAACTGGATGTTTTTATTTAGAGAAGCTTGATTACATATTGCTAAACTATTCGTTACGACTGTGATTTTTTTATCAGACGACAAGTAATCAAGTATATACATGGTTGTTGTTCCTGAATCTATAAAGATAATATCTCCATCCTCGATAAATTCTGCCGCCGCTTTGGCTATTTTGCGTTTTGTCTGTGTGTTTTGCTTTTTCCTCATTTCAAAAGAGGTATACTCAACATTTAAAGTGCTACTTACGCCACCATACATTTTTTTAATACTACCTTTAGCGACAAGACTCCTTATGTCTGCCCTGGCAGTATTTATGGAAATAGAAAAAGTGTTACACAAATCTTCCATTGAAACAATTTTATTCTTCAATATATACTCTTCCATCTTTTCAATTCTCTCTTGTTTTAACATAATCACTCTCCCCTGATTAATCCTTTTATAAGAAACTTGTAAAAGCACATCACATATTTGTTAATTCATTGGTAACTCTTTTGAATAATATCATATTGTATTTATAAAAACAACATGTGTTTCCATATAATATCATTGCTGTTTAAACACGCATCGACTGATTTTTCACTCCATAACCCTTGGCAAGGTAGAACCACCATAGGGCATGATAAGAACGCTTGCATTCATGCCCAGTCTTTTGGAAGCAGCCTCAAATGCTTGCTGTACATTTTCATAAGGCTTCAAAAAAATTGATTTAACAAACTCCGAAGAAAGTTCCGATACAAGATAAATATCCGCTTTTTCAAGCACCATCGCTATTGCGGCCGCTTTATGCCCACCCAACTGGAACTCCTTTTGAATCCGGTCAATCAGGGAATGTGCATCCCGCGCCTGCGTCATCCATTCTTCAAAAACATGCTCCCCGAGCCCCTCTTTGCAGGAGCCGACAAGGATAATTATTCCACCCTCCCGGACAGCGTGTTTTGCATTATCAAGTGCCTTTTGTGTCTGGTACAGATTTAAGTCTTTCGGAGCGCCGCCCTGCGATACAATTACAATATCAGCCCGATGCTCAATTTTTTTCAGGTAAAGCTGATCCAAAAACTTGCAGCCTGCGCGATGAGCCTCTATGTAATGTCCTGCTGCAGCATTGATAATTCTTTTCTGCTCGTCAAGCACGACATTCACAATAAAGTCAATCGGACAATACAATATTGCTTCTTCCAAGTCCTCACGCACCGGATTGCCTTCAATTCTTCCGGCTACTGCCTCCGGTAAAACCATTTTACTGTGGTTTGCCTGTATCGCGTCCCGTGTTGAAACGCCCGGCATGATTGCCTTCGCTCCGCCGCTGTATCCCGCAAAATAATGATATTCAATATTACCGAGGCAAATACGCCTGTCGGCTTCCGCAACAATTCGAGTGATATCAACCGGTGTGCCGCTGGAGGTAACCCCCATGCGAATAGTATCATTCTGATCAGCATCAATGCATTCAATCTCTTTCATTGCACGTTCTCCCGCAAGCTTCTTTATTTCCTCCCTCGAATGCTTACGGTGACTTCCTAATGCAAACACCAGCGCGATATCTTCTTTTTTTATTCCAGCAGCGTACAATTCATCAAGCAGGACAGGCATAATGATATAACTAGGCAGTGGACGCGTGATATCACTTGTGATAACCACGATTTTCTCCCCCGGTTTTACAATCTCATTAAGCGTGCCCGTGCCGAGGGGACTGCGTATAGCTCGCAGAACCTCCTCGGCTCCGATGCTTTTTACATCCACTTTGTTTGGCTCAAGGATACCGATAATATTTTTATCCGGAATTTCTACCTGCTGCTTTATTGTTCCAAACCCAATTTCAAACTTCATTTTCTGCTCCTTACTCATATCCTAGCGACACCCGTTTTGCGCGCAGCGTCAGAAACGGCTGTGGCAACTGCATCCTTTATCCTCGGTTCAAACACTTGCGGAATAATAAAATCTGGTCTCAGTTCTTCCTCGCTTACAAGATTCGCAAGCGCATAGGCGGCTGCAATCTTCATCTCATCATTAATATCAGCAGCTCTTACATCGAGCGCCCCACGAAAAATCCCAGGAAAAGCTAAAACATTATTAATCTGGTTAGGGAAATCACTGCGGCCTGTGCCGACGACGGCTGCACCTGCCTCATAAGCAAGCTCTGGCATAATCTCGGGTATCGGGTTCGCCATTGTGAAGACAATGGGGTTTTTTGCCATGCTTTTTACCATCTCGGGTGTTACCATGCCCGGCGCGGACACACCAATAAATACGTCGGCGCCTTTTAAAACATCAGCTAATGTGCCTTTTTTCATCTCCCTGTTTGAGATCTTTGCCATTTCGGCTTTTTCTTTGTTTAATCCATCTCGCCCCTCATAAATCGCACCCTTCCGATCGCACATCACGACATCTTTAAGCCCAAGCGCCATAAGAAGTTTGATAATGGCCATACCAGCAGCACCCGCGCCGCAAGTAACGACATTAATCTTAGATAGTTCCCTGCCTGTCAGCTTTAAAGCATTTATCATGGCGGCTAAGGTAACAACGGCTGTCCCGTGCTGATCGTCGTGAAAGATTGGGATGTCGCAACGTTCCTTTAACTTCTGTTCAATCTCAAAACATCTTGGCGCTGCAATATCCTCAAGGTTGATCCCACCGAAGCTACCGGCAAGAAGCGCACAGGTTTCAACAATCACATCCACATCCTTTGAGCGTATACAAAGCGGAATAGCATCAACGTCTCCGAAGCCTTTAAACAACACACATTTCCCCTCCATAACAGGCATTCCGGCTTCCGGCCCGATATCGCCGAGACCGAGCACCGCAGTTCCGTCCGTAATCACTGCTACGGTGTTCCAGCGGCCTGTCAGTTCATAACTGTTATTAATATCTTTTTGAATTTCAAGACAAGCCTGAGCAACGCCAGGCGTATATGTGAGCGATAGATCCTCACTTGTATTAAGGGGCATTTTGGGAATAAATTTCTGTTTACCTCTCCATATTGCGTGAAGCCGTAGCGATTCTTTTGCGTAATCCATGATAATTCCTCCCAGTTTTTTAATTAATAGTATTTCTCAGCGGATTGGGATACATTTGGAGGGATTCATCTTTTTTCAAGACACGGAGCACACCCATTACGAGCGCTTCCATCTCATACTCTCCAGGAAAAACTCTGACCGGGGCAATAAATGAAATGCGTTCTTTGATCCAGCCAGTCAATAAAGCATCATAGGCAAGTCCTCCGGTCAGTAAAATCTCATTTACCTGCCCTTTAAGCACCGCAGCGCCTGCAGCAATCTCTTTGGAAATCTGGTAAGCCATTGCTTCATAGATAAGACTGGCCTCTTCGTCCCCATCATTGATTCTTTTAACCACTTCGCGTCCGTCGCTGGTACCCAGATATCCCATCAGACCGCCGCTACCAACCAGTTTCTTTCTTATTTCTTCTTTCGAGTACTTTCCGGAATAGCAGATGTCAATCAATGAACCAAACGGAATTCCCCCGCATCTTTCCGGAGACATAGGGCCGTCGCCATCAAGACAGTTGTTTACATCCACTATTTTCCCTTTTTTGTGAACACCGACGGAAACACCTCCGCCCATATGTGTAATTATAAAATTGAAATCCTCATACTTTCCGCCCAGCTTTTCAGCCGCTTTCCTGCCCACAGCTTTCTGATTCAACGGATGATCCTTTGATTTTCTCGAAATCAAAGGAGTACCGGATATTCTGGCAAGTGGCTCCAATTCATCGACTACAACCGGGTCTACTACAAAAGACGGTATGCCTAGGGGATCAGCAATACTATGAGCTATGATCCCTCCCAGGTTGGAAGCATGCTGCCCCATAACTCCTACTTTTAGGTCGTTAAGCATGGCTTG
>JAHDQS010000057.1 GCA_018433675.1 Clostridia bacterium | reverse complement strand
TGGATACATGCAGGTGTTTAAAAAGTCAAGAAAGCTGGATAATGTCTGTTATGATATCAGAGGCCCGGTGATGGAAGAATCCATGCGAATGGAGAAAAATGGCTATAAAATAATCAAACTTAATATTGGCAATCCCGCACCTTTTGGACTCGACGCCCCTGACGAAATAATTCGTGATATAATGGCAAACTTAAGAAATGCCAGCGGTTATTGTGATTCGAAGGGATTGTTTTCCGGACGCAAAGCGATCATGCAGTACTGTCAAAAACGGGGTATATCCGATGTGCAAATTGACGATATTTATGTAGGTAATGGTGTAAGTGAAATGATAACCATGTCAATGCAGGGGTTGCTCAACGACGGTGATGAAATATTGGTACCGATGCCTGATTATCCTTTGTGGACTGCAGCGGTAAATCTTTCAGGGGGAAAGGCTGTCCACTATTTTTGTGATGAGGAAGCTGATTGGTGTCCTGATATCAAAGACATACAGAGCAAAATTAATTCCCGCACAAAGGGGATAGTTTTGATTAATCCAAACAATCCTACCGGTACGGTATATCCGGTTTCCCTGGTTGAAAGGATTGTAGAGATGGCGGCCGCCCACAATCTGATAGTCTTCTCAGATGAAATATATGACAGGGTACTATACGATGGTGAGGAGCATGTTTCTGCGGCTTCTCTGTCCGATGACGTACTGTTCGTTACTTTTAACGGGATTTCAAAATCCCACCGCGTAGCAGGTTTCAGAGCGGGTTGGATGGTGCTTAGCGGAAATAAAAAGATGGCCGCCGACTATATTGAGGGTTTAAATATTTTATCTAATATGCGCTTATGCAGTAATGTCCCGGCACAGTATGCTATTCAAACAGCTCTCGGCGGACACCAGAGTTTGACCGAAATGCTGGAGCCGGGGGGCAGATTGAGGAAGCAGAGGGATATCTGTTATGAGCTTTTAAACAAAATACCCGGGGTGTCTTGTACCAAACCAAAGGGTGCCTTTTATGTGTTTCCAAAGCTGGACATTAAGAAGTTTAACATCAACAACGATGAACAGTTTGTTTTGGATTTTTTACGCGAGAAAAAGATATTGCTTGTTCAGGGTACAGGCTTTAACTGGCCTCAACCCGATCACTTCAGGTTAGTCTTTCTTCCTGGGGTAGATGAGTTGACCTTTGCGCTTAATGAATTAGGAGACTTTTTGTCGGGATATCGGCAATAATTATCAAGGGGTGAACATAAATATGCTGTACATTAAGAATGATTCGAATGACCCTCATTACAATCTAGCATTTGAAGAGTACATTTTAAAAAACCTCGATGCGGAAGAAAAATATATCATGCTTTGGCAGAACAAACCTTCTGTGATAATTGGGAGATTTCAAAACGCCTTCGAAGAAGTCAACATCGAATACCTGGAACGTAACGGTGTTCATTTGGTTAGAAGGATTACCGGAGGAGGAGCAGTCTACCATGATATGGGTAATTTAAACTTTACCTTCATTGAAAAAAAAGACGGAGAAAGCATTGATTTTAGCGAATATGCCCAGCGTATTGCCAGGGCACTGGAAAAAATGGGAGTACAGACTGAGATATCCGGCAGGAACGATATTACAGTAGACGGCAAAAAGTTTTCCGGGAACTCACAATATCATTACCGGGGTAAGGTTTTACATCATGGTACAATCCTGTTTAATTCCAATCTGCATAATGTTCAGCAGGCCTTGAATGTCGGTGCCGATAAGTATGAGTCAAAAAGCGTAAAATCCGTCAGAAGCAGGATTACCAATTTGGTTGATTACATGGAGGAAAGTAAGGACATAAATAGATTTAGAGAAATACTGGTGAGATCCTTGTTTAATGGAGAGCCGGTCAGAGAATACATTCCCACTTGGGGCGATTTGACCAAGATCAAGGAATTGATGGCGGAAAAATATTTGACCTGGGAATGGAATTACGGCTCATCTCCGGCCTACAATATGAAAAAAAGAAATCGCTTCAGCTTTGGAAGTGTAGAGGTTAGATTGCAGGTTGAGCAGGGAACCATTCAGGGGTGCAAAATATATGGCGATTTTTTCAGTAACGAGGATATATCCGAGTTAGAGAAAAGGCTGGTCGGAAATAAACATGATTTCAAATCGGTTGCGTCTTTGTTGGACAAAATCGATATACAGCGCTATTTTGGACAAATCGAGAACAAAGAGTTTTTGGATCTGCTATTTTAATCTGCCTCGATTGAAAACTTTGGAGGACTGAAAATGTCAAGACAAGAGTTGATTGCTACATCCGGATTCGGTATGGAAGGCTTGGTGGCCGCTGAGCTTACCAGGCTTGGTTATGGGCAACAAAAGGTTGAAAACGGCAGGGTAACCTTTCAAGGCGATGAAAGGGCAGTATGCAGGACTAATCTTTGGTTGCGCTGCGCAGAAAGGGTCGTCTTGAAGGTGGGACAGTTCGAGGCCCAAACCTTTGAGGAACTGTTCGAAAAGACCAAGGCACTGCCTTGGCCTGATCTGTTGCCGGAAAAAGCCTGCTTCCCGGTAAATGGTAAATCGGTAAGATCCCGCCTGCACAGCGTGCCGGATTGCCAGGCCATCGTGAAAAAAGCTATTGTAGAGAAAATGAAGCAGCGTTACAAGGTAAGTTGGTTTGAAGAGACGGGGCCAAAATACACGATTGAGGTGGCACTTTTAAAGGATGTTGCGACGCTGACCATTGATACGAGCGGACCGGGACTCCACAAAAGAGGATACCGGAAGATTGCCGGCAAAGCTCCTTTGAAGGAGACGATGGCCGCGGGGATGATTTATTTGAGCAAGTGGAGGGCCGGGCGAACATTAATCGATCCCTTTTGCGGTTCGGGCACCATCCCGGTTGAAGCAGCGTTGATCGGCTTAAATAGAGCGCCGGGTCTTGAGCGGAGTTTCGAAGCGGAAACCTGGCCCGATATTTCCAAAAAGCTTTGGCAACAAGCCCGTACGGAAGCCCTGGACCTTTTGGATAAAGACAGTAAACTGGAAATCGAGGGCTATGACCTTAACGCTTCTGCCGTAAGTTTGGCCAGGCTGCACGCTCAGGAAGCCGGGGTAGACAAACAAATCCATTTTCAACAGAGGCCTGTAGCCGATCTTTCTTCCAAAAAGAAGTACGGGTATGTTATCTGTAATCCTCCCTATGGTATCCGCTTAGAGGAAAAAGAGCCTGTTGAAAAGCTTTACCGTGAGATGATACAGGTTTTTAATAAGCTGGAGAGTTGGTCGTTCTATATTTTGACGAACCATCAGGATTTTGAACGACTCTACGGGCGAAAAGCCGATAAGAACAGAAAGCTGTATAACGGCATGATTGAATGCCATTATTACCAGTTTTTTGGGCCGCGTCCGCCCAGAAAGAGTGAAGTTGGGGATGCTAATAAACAGTTAGAGGGTTGAAGTCTTATTCCTTTTTTTCATAATCAGCATCAGTATTATGCCTGTCAAAAAACCTCCGATATGTGCCCACCAGGCGACAGAAATATAGTCCGCGCCCAAGCTGGAAATGCCGCTTGTTACCTGGATGATAAACCAAATAAAGAGAAAAAAGATGGCCGGGATATCCCGGATAGTGAAAAAAATAAAGATGAACAGCAGGGAAGTGACCTTAGCCCGGGGAAAGGTAATGAAGTATGCCCCCAGAATTCCTGCTACCGCTCCGCTTGCTCCTATTACCGGTACGGGAGAGGACGGGTCAATAAGAAACTGGGTTAAGTTGGCGAAAATACCCGTCAGTAAATAGAACAAGAGGAAGCGGACACGGCCCAGTTTATCCTCAATATTATCGCCGAAAATCCACAAGTAAAGCATATTCGATAATACATGAAACAGGCTGCCGTGCAGAAAAAAGGACGTCACCAGTTGGGGATGGAAAAGGCCGAGTAAAGAATAGTCACGGATGTTTTCCGCCAGGTGAGCCGGAATAAAAGCATAGCTGTTAATAAAGTGCGTCAGCTGATTTGGATCGAGGAAGATTTGCCGCAGGAATATGTAAAGATTAAAGATGATAATTAGCACGGTAAGTATA
>JAHDQS010000001.1 GCA_018433675.1 Clostridia bacterium | reverse complement strand
TGGGTGATGCCGGTGATGCCTGAAAACATGATGTGGGAGGCTCGTTGACAAGAGGAACGTGGAATAAATGCGACAATGCAGTATGTTATATAGCTTTAAAGGAAAGATGAAAAATTTGCCTACATTTACTTGACACGAACTTCGCACCCTTACTGTTTGCTATTTTCAGACTTTTTAGTTATAATAGTCATGTTTGAGATAATTGAAGAGGTGATAGACGTTGCCACGCCAATTCCGGGATCCCATACATGGGTTTATTGAGGTAAGCGATTTGGAACTAAAAATTATAGACTCTCCCCCCTTTCAGAGATTGCGCAATATAAAACAATTAGCAACGACATATTTAGTATATCCTGGAGCTGAACATACTCGTTTTGGTCATTCTTTGGGTGTGATGCATTTGGTGACAAGGGCCTTTGAATCAGCACTGGAAAACTATAAAATTGCTCAAGGAAAAGTCCTTTTTGAAAGTACACGCAAAGAGTGGTATAAGCAGATATTGAGATTAATTGCGTTAACGCATGATCTTGGTCATGCCCCTTTTTCCCATGCATCAGAGGCACTTTTTGATGGAGGCGCGGAGCACGAAGATTTTACCAGAAAAATAATATGTGAAACTGAGATCGCGCAACACATACGAAGCATAGGTAATGAATTTTGCAGGAAATATAGCGCCGGAGAAGAATATGATATAACGCCAGAATTATTGTGGTTAATCTATGGAGAAAAGAATCCTGAGCTAAATCCACAATATATCATGCCTGATTATAAATTCCTAAAAAGTTTTATCGATAGCGAACTTGATTGCGACAAGATGGACTATCTACTGAGGGATTCGTATTACTGTGGCGTTAATTATGGCAAGTATGATCTAAACAGATTACTGTCATCTTTAAGCGTCTATGTAAAACAAGACGACAACATTATGCAATTGGCCATTGAAAGAGGCGGCATTCATGCATTCGAAGAATTTGTTATAGCCAGGTATTTTATGTTTATTCAAGTTTATTTTCATAAAACCAGAAGGTATTTAGATAAGCTTCTTATTGATAATATTGCTAATATTTTACCTGATTCCACATACCCCGACGATGTTAATGAATACTTAAAATGGGATGATTATTCCGTTCTGGATAAAATTAAAAAATTACAGCATAGTAGTCCGGTTGCGGGGCAGTTTGTAGAACGAAAAGTAAAGTCGTGTGTTTATGAAACAACTGCCCATAGTAATCGAGGAAACGACTATATCGTGTTTGGTATTATCAAGAACAAATTGAGGAACCAACTGGGATGTGATATAATTGAGGACACGGCAAACAAAATGCCGCATAAAATTCCAACATTAGAAGAATACGATGCAAGCAGCGGTAAAGGAATTCCTATACTGGTTCACCTTATGGATAGACCGTCAAGCATTTCATCGGAATCAATATTGTTACAGAACCTTATTAAACCAATTAATATTAGGCGTCTTTATGTAGAAAGGAATCATGTCAAGGCTGCTAAAAGAATTGTCTGTGATCTTTTGAACGGAGGAGATGATAACTGATGACTAGTCTTCCGAACAATGTAGCATATATAATAAAGAAAATAAATGACATATGGGGAAAAAAACCGGGCAAGAAAGCTTTACAGAAAATCGTGTTTCTTATTGAACAAAAAGGCATTGATTTAGGTTTTGAGTACGGTTTGCATTTTTATGGTCCTTATAGTGATACTTTAGATGCGGAAACCTCTTTTCTGAGTGCGGATGGGGTGATAGAATTTGATTATTCTGGTTATTCCCATTTGATGAGTTTAAATGAAAAAAACTTTATAGTTGAGCCTCATGGTTTATCAGACGAACAACAAAAGACAATAGCTGAGTTGATAGAGCATTTTAAAGGTCAATCCCCATCAGAACTGGAATTGCTGACAACAGCTATATATACCTATAATCATTCACAAGATAAAACAAAAGAGAGTATAATTAGTGGAGTGCGAAAGATCAAAGGTTCAAAATATTCCAGACCACAAATTCAAGATTCGCTGGAGAAATTTTCTTATTTTAATAAACCAATCCTTTACTAGCTATAATGTATTCAAAATTATAGAGCGCTTCTGGAGCCATGGAATTTGACGCCGTGGCTCTGTTTTTTTGACTTGATGGAAAATGAAATAAACAGTACACCCGAATATTAGTTTAAATTATATTTTTTCATTTTATTATAAAGCGTGCCTCTGGAGATGTTCAGGCTTGTGGCCGCCTTTGTTTTATTATACTTTGCCGCCCTCAGGGCATTGCTTATCTGCAGCTTCTCATCTTCTATGACCGAAGCTTTAAAAATCTCTCCTCCCTTCCTTGAATCCCCTTGGTTTTGTTGTATATAGTTCGGCAACAAAGAAACTGTTATTTCGCCATCCTCAGCCAGAATGGTCATTCTCTCCATTATGTTCCTCAGTTCCCTGACGTTTCCCGGATAATTGTAGTTTTCAAGGATGTTTATTACCTCCGGCTGAATAGAGTCAATGCTTCTTGAGTATTTCTTTTTGTAGTAATTCAAATACTCACTAATCAAATACGGGATGTCTTCTTTTCGGTCTCTCAACGGAGGAATGTTTATTTTTATAACATTCAAGCGGTAAAAAAGGTCTTCCCGAAATAGACCTTTGGCTATTAACTCCTCCAGTTCCCTGTTAGTAGCCGCTATTACCCTGACATCCACTTCCTGGGGTCGAATACCACCAACTTTATAAAAAGTCTTTTCCTGCAAGACCCTTAAAAGCTTGGCCTGCATATCTAACGGCATTTCAGTAATCTCATCCAAAAAGATCGTACCCTGATCCGCAGCTTCAAATATCCCCTTCTTTTTCCCGATTGCACCGGTAAACGAACCTTTCTCAAAGCCAAAAAGCTCACTTTCCGCAAGATTATGAGGAATGGTGCTGCAGTTGATCTTAATGAACGGCTTATCCGCACGCAAGCTGTTTTGGTGAATAGCATTCGCCAACAGTTCTTTCCCTGTCCCGCTCTCCCCTGTGATTAGAACCGTGGCATCCGTTTTCGAAACCTTTTCAGCCAGCACCGCTATGTCCTCTACTGTTTTGCTGATATAAATCAGCTCGCCAAAGCTCGAAGAATCGTGAATAATCCTCTCATACTGATCCTCAATATACATTAATTTTCCACTTGTACTATCTAATTTATGCTTCAACTCAAAAAGCTGGGTTACATCCTTGAAATTTACTATTATCCCGTTGAAGTTTTTTAAACTGCCGGTGGAACGCACACTTAATATATAATACTTGTCGGCTTTATCATGAAAAAACAATTTGCTCGTCGGTCTGTCCGCATTGAGTATGATCTCTATAATCTCCTCCGGCAAATACTCTTTTACATGATTATCGAGCAGCATGCTGTCTCTCAACACTTCCGTAGCTGTGTTGTTCCAATACTTTATCCTTCCTGTGCTGTCAAGCACTAAAACAGCCTCATTTATAGCGTCAAATACAGTCTGCAAAAACCTAACCGCATCCTCCAGCCGTTTTGAGAAGCAGTCACAAGTGGAGTTTACCGTCAGCATCCCGACAACTTTTTTGTCATCATCAATCACCGGAGCTCTATTAATATCTCTTTCTGCAAGCTCCCGCCTTACCTCTTGAATGTTGCTTTCCGGATGCACCTCAAAAACGCCTGGTGTCATTAAGCGGCTTATTTTTGTTCTCGGTTTTATCCCTCCTGCTATTTTTCTGGCTAAATCGTTTTTTGTAATAATACCAACGATTTTTCCCTCATCCGTTACCAGAACCTCTTCTTTGCTCTTAAACAGCATGATTTCCTTTAACTCATCAACAGTAGTATCCAAGCCTACCTTAATGACATCTTTGATCACCGCGTCTTTAGCTTTTACGCCTATTAGATACTCTTCCTTATTCACGGATATCCCTCCTAATGGGGGCCAAAGTTTTGCTTTCAATTATACCATAGAATATACTAAATCGCTTTTTGTTGGGTTAACAGAGCATTCTCCGCCGCCCACATCACTTGATACACCAACGGTGATCCTGTAAGCAACGGATGGGTGGCGTATTGAATACAAGATATCTCGTTTACCGTCACGCCTTGCTGAACGGCCAAGGCCAGAATATTCGTCATGTCTGCGGCCTGCATCCCTCCAATAACATGTCCGCCAATCAGCGCATCGGTCTCCTTTTCAAATATTAATTTTACTATTGTCTCAGCAGTACAACCCTGTAAATATCCTGGGTGTCGATCAGGCGCTGTTATTTCCCCTTCATAATAGTCGATATTGTTATCTCTGCACATTTTTTTCGTGAAGCCCGCCGTTCCTACCGATACGTTCCCTACTTTAGTGGTAAAAGCACCTACAACACCACGGGACTTCTGATTAAGTTTGTACAGATTACTACCGGCAATCTTACCCTCCAGCGCCGAAACAGAAGCCAAACGAACGGGTGTCTGTTTGTGAGTAATCGCCGAAACTTTTGTACAGCAGTCCCCGCAAGAAAAAATATTCTCATCACTTGTTCTCATGTACTCATCAACAATTATCCCTAATCTTTTATCAAATTTCAGCCCGATTTTTTCCGCCATCTCCGTATTAGGAGCAGCGCCAATCCCTAATATCACTACATCTGCCTTGATACTTCCCCCATTGGAAAGTTGAACCTCTTCCACCTTTCCGTCACCGGAAATAGCCTCTACCGAGGTATCGGTAAGAACGTCAACCCCCAGGGTTCTCAACTCTTGTTCTATCTTGATGCCAATTTCTTCTTCACACGACATTAAGCAACGAGGCAAGGCTTCTATCAGCGTCACATTGCAGTTACCCTTGTGCCTGATTTGTTCTGCCATTTCAACACCAATAAAGCCCCCGCCGATTATCACCACATCCTCACTCCCCTTTAAGGATTCTTCTATCCCTTGCAGATATGCAGGATCCTTAAGGACAGGGAATACATTGCTGAGATTTGTACCGGCAATAGGCGGAATCACCGGCTTTGAGCCAACGGCCATTACTAACCTTTCATATTTTATTTTACTCCCGTCAGCAAATTCCGCCGTCCGCTTTTTCCGATCAATATCAACCACTTCGTTGATAATGAATTTTATCCCGTTTTTTAAAAAACCTTCATCAGGAATCTTGTCTTCTTCCACCGAATTAAGAACTCCATAAATATAAGGGATACCGCATGGGATCACCGTGTATGAAACGTTTCGTACAACGGCAACCCTCTTGTTTGGATACCATGCACGAACTGAATTTGCCGCACTCAAACCTGCAGCTGAACCTCCGACGATTAATACATCTGTTTCTTTTTCTTTAGCCATTATTTCCCTCCACATTAAATAGAATGTATCTTATGTATTACGCAAGTTGCGTGCCAAGCCTGTTGTTCCTGGATTAACGGCGTTATAGACATGTTTTCTTTATTATTGCTTCTACAAAGTGTATAATTTTACACGGTTTGCACATGAACATATTGTTCAATTGTTCTTTTGTTATTGTACAAAATGTTTAAATGAACTTTTGATTTATATGTCATTGCCATACTGCACGAAAACAGTTGCCGACGAACAGTCGATAGCTCTATTAGCAATTCAAATAAGTAACTCTCCACCGGCAGAATCAGAACCACTAAGTCGCCTACCGTTCTTGGTAATATAAACCGGCTCGGAATAAGTGTGACAGAACTAATAAATCTCATTGTATTTATTATGCAGGTCAGCACTGGGTCTGATATTTACGCAAGCTGTCTTCCACAAAATAACCACAAGCCTTCGACATAATCCGACATGTTTTTGTTGCTATATCTGCTATAATATGTTAAAAAGATGCAACGTTTTAGTATGATTGCTAATGAAGAACAGTTGAAATTCTTAATAGTTTGTATGGAACAAATATATCTTATGGTGAGTTCATTGGAAATGCATGCCCATAATACAATGTAATATTATATAAAATTACATAAATGGGGTTGATTAACTATTAAAAGAAATGTTATTATCTAAAATATCGGTATTTGTCAAGATAGTTGTCGTATATCTCCAAATAATGTAAGTGCTAAGAAGTTAATTTATCCATGTTTTTTTCCTGGCGAACACGCTCTGGATTGAGCCAAACAGTATCATCAAGACTCCAGTCTCTGATGTTTCCGGACCATCGCTCCGGATGAGCTAATTTCGCCGATTCATATCCTTTTCGTCGACTTTCAAATATCTCTTTATCCTTGCCAGTATGTCTTTGTTCAGGGGTTAGAAAATTGAGTCCACTGTAACGGTGTTCCCGATTGTACCACCTAACGAAGGATAAAACCCATTCCCTAGCAGCATCCAAAGTGACAAAGCCTTTTGACGGAAACTCAGGACGATATTTACAGGTTCTAAAGATGGATTCGGCATAAGGATTGTCATTGCTGACTCTGGGGCGACTTCTGGAAGGAGTGATACCTAATGTGTACAAGGTTTCTAAAAGTGATGCGCCTTTCATCGGGCTGCCATTATCTGAATGAAGAACTAGTGGCTTCAGGGACACTGAACGCTTTTCGGACATAATGCCTCGGCGTACTAGCACGCTGGCATTATGGGCTGATTCTTCTTTCCAAATCTCCCAAGCGATAATCTTTCTACTGTAAAGATCCAGAATCAAATAGAGATAGTAATAGACACCTTTTGCTGGACCAGGCAGCCAGGTAATATCCCACATCCAAACTTCATTTGGGCCAGTTGCGCTATGCGTGGAGATGGGTCGTACGTTGGGTTCCTTGCTTTTACCACGATGATGTTGTTGATTATTTGCTCTCAAAATCCGATAAAAGCTGGATTCAGAGCCGATATAAATGTTGCGGTCGGCCAGGATGGGCACTATTTGACTGGGTGGTAGACTTCGAAACTCTACTTGGTTACAGGTGTTCAGAATTTCTTTTCTTTCAGCTTCGCTAAGTTTATTGATGGGTTCAGATCGTTTGGCATGGGGTCGTTGATCTTCCAAGGGGGTAGATTCATCTCGCCATCGCTGCAGGGTACGAAAACTAATACCAAGTTCATCACATGCCTTCACCTGACGGGCTCCGGCATGTACTGCTTCTTCTATCAGCTTGATTGCTGTCTGGCGATCTGAGGCGCTGATTAGACGTCCTCGCCGTCCCCCCAAATCGCATTTGCTTTTTTTCGTAGTACCAAAAGGGCGGCAGTTTCAGCCAGAGCGGCTTCTTTTCTTCGAAGTTCTTGTTCGAGCTTCTTGTTTTCTTTCTCTTTCTTGCGCAAGTCTTTCTGGAGTTCCGTGAGCCTTTGGGCTACACCGCCGTTAGCTTGCATACAGGCATCTCGCCAGCTTTGTACTTGCTCTACATATAGCCCCTTGCTCCGGCAAAACTCAGATAGTTCTGCTTCGCTCAGGCCAACACTTTCAACAACGATTAGAAATTTATCCTTAGCACTCCAGCGTTCTGATTCTTGCTCGCCTGCCGGCATGGCATAGCCTTTGCTTCTGGCTGTTTTCTTCCAAGTGTATAGTGTTCCTTCTGGAATTCCGCTTTCTCTGGAAATGGCCTCGGCCGATTCATTTTGCGGTGGCATCATCCGCTGAATAATGGTACTTTTGAATTCTTTTGTATAACGAGCCATGTGCTTCCTCCTTTGATTCCTCTTAGCTCACTATACATTTCTTGAAGCCCTATGACAACTATTCTGACACAGGGGGCTAAAGCTGATGCAGGAAGTTGGGCTAATGTAGATGTTGTACATTCTGGATCACCGGTATATTATTACATGTACTATTAACAGCATGTAATATGAATTTTTAAAGTTTAACCCTTCAATATGTTAAAATCTCATGGTATCTGATTTCAACATATTGGAGGGTTTCAATTAAAATTGGTTATTACATTTCAGTTATTGAGTTAGGGGGATAATTCTTGAAAAGAATTAAGTATATTTCTTGTTTTTTTATTATATTTTTAGGTATGTTGATTATAGGTGAAAGTCATATTTTTTATATAAATGATTTTTATAGAAGTTTCTATAATACTTCATTATACCTGCAAGAAGATACTGCTCCTGAAGAAATGATAAATGATATTGTTAATTCGGCAGCCCGTAATAAGGTTGATGTATTTGCATATACAGCTTCTTTTTACAGCACTCTTTATACTGAAATTAATATTTATGGAACACCAGGTATTGAAGAATATATAAAAAGAAATAAAAATATATTTGAAAAGAAGTATACAAGTCTTTTTTGTGGAAGCGTTGACTTTAAATATAATAGTATTATGAATTTGCCCGGGATTGAAAACATTCATGATTTTTATGTAAATGGCAACAAAGAGCAAGTTCGCCAGTTTAAAAGGGATTTGGTAAATAAGTATGCGGGTAATATTCCGCAAGAAGGTCATATTGATAAAAGTTTGACCTATAATATGGTATTTATATGGTTGCTCATTACTGTTACTATTTTGCTGTTATCTTTTTATGACGGCATCTTACAAAAGAAGGAAAACGTCATTAAAATTACAATGGGGGAGAAAATAGGAAATATTGTTTGGAAAAATATTGTATTAGACAGCTTAGTTTTTTCATTAATTTTTATCGTAATAATTCTTTCCTTATCAAAGGTTACTTATGTTTATTTCGGATTTAATATTTCCCTAACTTTCTTTTTAACCTTATTGTTTCTAAATGCATTAACATTTCTTAATTTATATTTTTATAATTTAAAAGAAGTTTTTTCAAACACAAAAATACCTGGAAAACTGTTATCGTTAAATTATGTCATAAAGATAATAACGGTTATTATTACGATATTTATTGTATCCAGTAATATAGGAGTGATTTTTGAATCATATAAGTATTATCAGCAGCAATCATTTTTTAATAATTATAAAGGCTATTCTTACCTTCAATTATGTTATAAACCGAACTTTATTATTACGAGCTCAGTTAATGATAGCGCAGTTATAGCCTATTGTGAAAAAAATGCTCATGTTATGGAAACATTTTATAGAGAATTCTTTGAAAAATTCAATGCAACTTTAATAGCTGAAATTTATAGTCCATTAGGCCACAGAACTATTATGGCAAATAAAAATTCTTTTGATTATTTATCCGGTGAAATCAAAGAACTGAGAGATATTTCTCTAAATAAAGATATTTACTTTCTATTACCCAGACGCTTGCTGGGAAATACTGCGATGATAGATGAACTAAATAAAACGGTAGAACACTTCGAAGGTAAAGATTTTCACTATGATTTTGATGTTATTTACTATGATAGTAATGTAAGTATCATAGCAATAGATGATCTTTCGGCAATAGGAAGTAATCATTTAAAAAACCCTGTTATTATCTATAACAACACACAGGCTAATAAACTTAACTATAAAATCGATACAGATGCACCAAGAGGGATGTATGCGGATGACATCATGTTTAAGATATCGGATGATGAATTTAATAAATTTATTGAAGAACATGATTTAGTCAATGAAACTCATAACAAGATAGATGTTTTTGAAAAATATGAAAACAATTGGCGAATTGCCAAAACACTTTTAGTTATTAATACAGTTTTAAGTGTCTTATTTTTACTTTTAGAATTTATTATTATCAGTACGGTTATTAAACTTGAATATCAAGTAAATGCCATAGAGCTTTCTATTAAAAAAGTCATGGGATATAGCATATTTGAAAAAAATAAAAAGATAATTTATATAGCTACCACAGCTACATTATTAAGTGTAATAATAGCTTTCATTATTGCTGTAATTATCAAATTAAATACAATATACTATTTGGTTTATGGCGGTGTTATTATTTTTTTACTGGAGTCATTCATTACTTTGTTTTACATTAATAAAATTGAAAAGGCTAGTATTCAGAAAATATTAAAGGGAGGAAATTTATGATCGAAATAAAAGGCTTATTTAAAAAATTTGAAGACAGAACTTTATTTTCAGATTTTAGCTTAGAAATAGAAAATGGTGCATTTGTGATCTTTTCCGGCCCCAGTGGTTCGGGTAAAACAACTTTACTTAACATGATTGGAGCAATTGAAGAAATTGATAGCGGTAAAATCATAGTAGATGGTATTGATATTAAGAACAAAAGGAATCATTTGAATTATTTTAGGAAGAAAATCGGTTTTCTCTTTCAAAACTTTGCCTTAATTGATAATAAAACTGTCATTGAGAATTTACAACTGGTTCGTAAAGACTGTATGACCAGCCTGTCTATAAGGGAAGCTTTGAGAATTGTGGGGTTAGAAGATAAATTGTATAAAAAAGTGTATACACTATCGGGCGGGGAACAACAGCGTGTGGCTTTAGCCAGATTAATGCTAAAAAAGTGTGATGTTATTCTAGCTGATGAACCAACAGGCTCTCTGGACAAAGATAACGCTCAAGTTGTACTTAGAATTTTGAAACAACTAAATGAACAAGGGAAAACCATCATACTTGTTACGCATGATGAGGAAATAAAAAAACTAGGTGATAAGGTGGTGAATTTATGAAGAAAATTAGTGTAAAAAAACTGCTTGTAATAGCTTTATCGATGTTCATAATATATAACTTGGTTTGGTTTTTAACTACAACAATTAAATATGATAAATATACAAAAGCAGTACCTAAAAATGAATATGGGCTACATTACACTGTAAAAGATGGATATACATATAACATTAAAAAACCGTTTTTCTTTAGTTTTACCGGTAACTTAGCAGTGACAAAGAACGGAGCAGGAAAGTCTTTAATTATATGGCCAAAAATATTTGGCGGGTATACATATGGTTTCCATATACGAAAAGATGAATCAGACTATCAAATATACGTAGATAAAAACTATAATCCAATAAATAAAGATGATGAAGTTACAGTCCAAAAAGTCAATGAATGTAAAACTGAACTTGAAGAACTATTTTCCAAAGCCAATGAAATGTGGCAATTAAAATAACATTTTCGATAAAATTACCTTTCTTTACGAAAGGCAAAAAGGTGCAATACCTCCCTGCCACAAGCGAAACTTTAGTTGCATATCCTTTAGTAGTGCTCTTGATTGATTTGCTCACTCTTAAAACGTTGAGTTTTATACCACGTAATTTCTTGTTGTAAAACTATCCTCTTCATTTCTAAAAAAATGGCGTTTACGACCAGTAGCAGCCAAATCTGTGAATAAATAAAGTACATTAATATCACAGTAAAGAAATTTTTTTTGTTCAACTGATCCTTTTCCAGACTCATTGCTAGCAAGGCTTCTGTTACAAACAATAAGAAGGCAACTGCGAACAATACATAGAAAACAATATCCCTCGTTAATTGCAGGTTCATGAACAGACCAGTAATGAGAATAACATGTGAAATGATGATTCCGCTTATAAACAAAAGATATGTTAATAAATAATACGCCAAATCAATTAATATCTTTTTGTTTTCCAATTTATTGAATCCAAAGAGATGTTTCCTAATAACGTATAGATTGCCACAGGCCCATCTGGTTCTTTGTTTCCACCATACACTCCAAGATTCCGGCTCTTGCTCCCAAGCCACTGCCGCCGGAAAGAATTCAATATGATAGCCTAGGTTATAGACTCTGATGCTTAATTCCGTATCCTCCGACAAAGCTTGTTCATCCCAGCCTCCCAGTTTCTCTAAAATACTTCTTCTAATCGCAAAGTTTGTGCCGGGGATGGTAGCCAACTTAAACCAAAACCACCTACCGGCTTGAGCCAACCACTGAAAAGTAATAGTTTCTATATTAATTAATCTTGTCAATAGGTTTCTATCAGCATTAATAACCCGGAATTTTCCCACAGAAACACCGGTCTTTTCGTCCTTTTGCAGAACATGGACTAGCTTTTGTACGGCATCCGGTTCAGGGATATTGTCCGCATCATACACCACAACAACCTCTCCTGTGGAATGCTTTAACCCACGATTTAACGCAACG
This sequence comes from Clostridia bacterium, assembly GCA_018433675.1. Classification (GTDB taxonomy): domain Bacteria; phylum Bacillota; class Peptococcia; order DRI-13; family SM3-B62; genus SM3-B62. Next base: position 259,288 of record JAHDQS010000001.1, on the reverse strand, counting down.
GACTTGCCTTTGCCCGAAAACGGCGGCATGGTGTGCACCACTTTTATATAAGGGTGTAGCGCAGCATAGGTTTCTGCAATAGCACCCGTCGAGTCCGTGGAATCATCGTTGATAATGATAACCTCGAGTTTATCCTTAGGATAATTCAAGTTAATCATCGCTTTTAGCGTCTCTTCTATTACAATCTCTTCATTATGTGCCGGGATGAGGATGCTGACCGTTGGCTGGGGAGAGATGCCATCAAGCCACAGCATATTTCTGTTTCGATAGCTCAATGAAAGCAGAAAGCCTCCCTGCATTAAAAATACGTGATAGTACATCATTATCCAGATGCTAAATAAGGAAAAATACAATAATGCCTCAGCCAATTTCTTCGCCCCGTATCCCTTTTCCATTTTGGTCGCCGGATATAAAAATGCAACAGATGAAAGCGCCGACCGCCAGTGCCCCTATACCGGCCATCATCCATACTACTGCTTTAATTAGCAAATTAATATGGTAGGCAAGGTATTCCCTGCAACTGAGAAACAGACCGCACCGATTAACTTTTGCCTTCACCGAACCATTTTCGCTCCATATTACGACATTTTCCGCACTAACTCGATTGTTTCTTTGTTTTAAATCGATCCATGAGATGTTTGGTATTTCTTCCATCCTGGCGATAAATTCCTCAAATAACTCCACACCCAGATATGGGTGATAAAACCCTGCTACCATTCCACCCCTAACAAATTGATAATCCTGAGCACGGTTTAACATCTCTTTTATCGCACGTGGATTCTCTGGAGCGACATAGCCCATTGTTTCCGGCAGTAGTGTCATGCCATGCAAAAAAGTTGGTTTTGTGATATAGGGCGCAGTTGTCATGATCTCACAATCCTGATCACTTATTTGAAGTTGACCTGTATAGGTGGAAAAAAATTCTGATGTGACCTGATAGCCGTGCTGTGACATTGTATAATGCGGTGCTTCAAAGGCAAGAGGATACAAACCATAATTAACCAGTTCTTGTATCCCTTTTGTGAGCTTCTTTTCAATATACTCTCTTTCAAATGCTTTCTGTTGGCTCAGGTAATTTTCATATTCTCCTCTGCTTTCGAAATCCTCCCTTGTCTTCACTATGACCTTCTCATCCTGGTTGTGATAAACAGGCATGTTATTTTCTATATCCCAGAATTCAAAGCCCTCTCCTGTTTCACTCAATCTGAATTGATGGGTATAGCCGTGGAGAACTATGCTCCCACCATTTTTTTGCATATATTTAAGGGCCTTTAACAGTGCGGGAAAGTCGGAAAAATGGTATTGCTTTCCTGTCTCCGGGTTGGTATAGACAGGAATGACCGCAACCATATACGGTATCTTCTTTCTTTTTAAGATTTTAGCAATAGCCATTACCTTATGATGGTCCACTAAAGGATGTATATCCTCCAAACGAAGATACCCCGGGTGCATCATCAGACTTTCGCTTTCCTCTTCAAAGACGTCATAAAGCCCCTCAGCCATGGCAATGGAAAATGGTGGGTAAATATCTGGGGAAGCAAAATAATAGCTGTTATTACAGCGAACGAAAAAGGGATATTCGGCGTTACCCATTTTACCCGTTATCAACGTCTCTACAGACTGATATTCAGAAAATCCAAGGTCAAAAATGAGCTGTGGGATAAAGGAAAACTTTTTATCAGAAGCATGGACTGAAATAAATTGATCGACAGCAACCTCAGCAGGTAACCTCTCAAGGAAGGAATAGCGCTCCCCTATCTGCTCCACATTATGACCCATAGCCACCATGACTCCTGTATAATCTTGGACCATTTCCACAAAAGCCGCAGAAAGTATTTCTTCTTGCTGCCCATAATAAAAAAGGTGCGTCACTGCGTCGAAATCCCTTTTTTCAACTTGCGAAACGGATTTAAAGACTATGTCCTCTGCAAAACGACCGAGCAGCATGTCAAGTGTACGCTGGTGTTGATCAATCTCCCCGTTTTCTGATGAAAAGACGACCAGCACCTTGGGGCCTTCTTTTTTTGTTTTTTCGGCAGCCATAACGTTACTCCCGGCAAGCAGGAATATTGTTGTAATTATGAATAATATTCCCATTAATAACGCAAGCCGTATTATCCTTTTGTACAACAGCCTTGAGAGGCCTCCTTTCTAACACCAACTGTTCATAAACAGGAACATACATTAATGTTATGAAGGATTTATACAAAAAATACCATTAGTTTAGGGTTTTTTTAAAAAAAATTGTTCAAGCATACCTTCTGCCGGTCTGCCAAGGGGTGAATAACCCATTTTCTTCGGATCCGGGTCACTCAAGGTAACACACCACCAATATATCCCCTCAACCATACCTTGCCAAACATTATAGGTTGCCTCGTAGTAATTTGTTTGTACTTGCCAATCCTGCTTCCCCTCAATCCTAGCCCATTCATAAGGTTGGCGATGGGCACCTGGTATCGGAATTATCCCTGCTTCCGTTATGACGATCGGTTTGCCCACATTTATTTCTCTGGTCTCCTTCGTCCACTTTTCCCAGGCCCTTTCAAGATCTTCAACATCGGCTTCATCAGGAGCATCTAAGGGAAAGTAAGCATCGATCCCTACATAATCAAGCAGGGGAACAAATTCACTGGAAGAGATGTCTTGAATACTGTCCCAATTGAACGAATACACCAATTCACCACTATAAACTTCTCTGATTTCTTCAATCAGCCTTTTCCATTCCTGACCGTATTTATTATGCTGAAGGGAATTCAGCTCGGTACCAATGTTGAATATTTCTGTTTTCGTCTTTTCTGCCACTTTTGCATAGATAATTATTAACGAACAGTAGCTTTCAAACCATGCTGCGGGATCTTTCGGTTCAATCGTACCTCTCCAATGACCTGAGGCCATAATGCCTGTCTCATCCAGAAGAGGACGGAGCATAACACAAAAATCCGCAGCATGAGCTGCTAAGATAAGCCCCTCTAATTCTGCCTCATCAGGCGTTGCTGCAGAATTGACCACTACCTGATCTGCCTGCCAATCCGACTGAAATAAGGGGTAAGCAATGGCAACACTGTTTATCCCTAACTTTCGTAAACGTTTAAACAATTCTTGGGCCTTAACGCTATCGGGATGTCCATAAACAAGCAGATTAATACCTGCCTGAAATTCATTCCATTGATATTTGCGTGTTGGCATCTCATTTTTCTCTTCTGCCTTTTTCGGTTTAAGCGCTTTTTGGTTTGGCTCGGTTACATCCGTTAGCCCGTTTTTAGATAGATATAGTGATCGTATTAGAACAAACAGCAGTATGATACAAATAATAGATATGCAGATTAGAATAATCTTCCTTGACAACAAATTCACTCCGTTTCTCTCATTCCTCTTATATATATTCTTAACAGAGTTTACATAGAAGCTTTTTGACCGTTTAGCGAAATACCCTTAAAAATATCACTTAAAATGAGCCGGGAACAAAAAAAATCTGCCTTCCTTTTAAGAAGACAGATTGGTGGCGATTAATTATCACTCCTATTCACGCCAGTCATCGGGAAGGAAAGTAACGACTTTTCCTTCTTCTTTCATTTCAATAAATTGGTTGCCCGGCATAATCGGAACTGCCCACTTTTCTTCCCCGGGGTGCTTGATAATCTCTTGTTCTACCCAATTGTGAGCATTGACATCAAATATCTCATGTTTGTTGGCTGAGATATAATACCCAAGTATTGCTTCGGGGTTCTTCGTCTTCGGCACCCCCTACTCCGACAACCCATACTTGCTTATGAGGTCTTGTTCTACGGCCGCTCGCTCTGTATCCGAAAGAACACAATTGTAAATCCGTATTTCGGCAATATCGCCTTGCCAATATTTATCGGTTTCTGTGCCGCTACAGCCGATTGCTGTGTCGGTCCAGTTAATACTGCGGGTGCTACTTGCGGTATTAGCCAAAACCCCGTCGACAAAGGTTCGCATCGTTTCGGAGTCATAATCAAAGGTCAGCACATAGGGCCCTGCTTCAGAGGTAAAGGTACAGCTATCAAATGAATAGAGTGATGATCCGTAAATACGGGCAACGATTGGATTAGGGCTTTGTGAACTTTTGCTGACAGCCACTTGATCCTTAGAATTATAGTTGCCCATAATGACCTGCGTTGCGTTTACCCCACCGTCTTTCATCACCAGGAAGATAGTTATCTCGTCAGTCTGCAAGGAATCTCCCAGGGAGGCACCCCAGTCCAGATTTAGGTATTGCTCCGTCCCATCAAACCGCACGACTGGCAAACTATTGAAACCATCGGTTACTCTTGCGGGACGGTTGGCTTCTGTGGCTTGAGTTACACTGTTGATACCGGCTTTATCCGGCCATTGTCCGGTATCTGCGTCATAATCGGCAGCATCCAACCAGAGAATCAATTCCGGTTGCGACCCGATTTCTGAAAAGGTCACTGTCACATTAATGTCTCCACTGAGGTTTGCGTGGGTGTACGTTATTCCTGTTTCTCCGGATAAGGGTGTTTCGTTAACGCTCCATTCTGCCACCTTATAGTCTGCCTCCGGGGCGGCAGTAAATACCACGGTTTTCCCTGCTTTTACTTTCGTACCGCTCGTAATCGCAGAACCATCAACAGCTGCACTTAAACTTCCCTCCTCTGAAGAACTGAAGGTTACCGTATATTCCGTTTCAGGATCCGGCACATAACCTCCGAGAGTAAAAGGCTGTGTATAGGTTGTGCCGCTGCTGTTCTCCAGTTCCGCCCGAATGAATTTCACATCAGCCAGATCCAGAGTCGTTAAGTCAACGCTGCTTCCGGTTGCTGCTATGCCTTTGTTTGTTCTCCAGGTAATCGTCTCCGCATTGGTAGCTGTGATAGTTATTACGGTTCCACTATCTGTTACCTCAATTTTGCTGATTCTTGGTACGGGGGAATCTTCGAGTCCACTACGGTTTGGTTCATAGCAGAAGTATGTAGCTCCTGTAAGCATGGCCCCCCTGAGCGCTTCTTCGGTCAGTTCTTCCATCAGCATGAACTGATAGTTGCGGAAGGTGTGTGTATTGAGATAATGCATATCGTCATCGCTGTATCCGAAAACGACTTTTTCAGGCATTAACGCTGCATTGAGATTATCCCACAGAGCCCGGTCATTGGAATAGCGGTCACCTTGGTTGTAAACTTCCATACCGATCAGCGGTGTTTCGTAATACTCTGAATACAGATTTTCATACCAAGATAAAGTTCTGTCATAACGACCGGGATGATACATTATGGCCAAGCCCTTTCGGTTTTGTATCTGCTGTAGAGCCGGTTCTTCCTGACCGCTGGCCGGCCCGCCGTATTCACTAAATAAACTTCCGGTATGATCGATATTGGAAAGCTCATTTCCCCTTACCGCCAACATACCATCAGGTCCTAAATCAGGATAGAAAGCGCTCGTTTCATAATCCGCAGATGTTTCCCCGCTTCGATAGTTGATATGCGAAGGAGTTTCTGAAATAAATTCTGTCCAAGGCCATGTGGTGTCAGTACTATACGTACTATAGTCATGATCGGTCAAAGCCAGTATGGAATAGCCCGCATCGGAATAGGCCTTGATTACCACGTTCGGCGCTGAATCCCCGTCACTGCCGCAGCCGGATGAGGAGGAGTATTTAGTATGCGTATGGAAATTGGCCTTATACTGATTCACCGTATCCCAGTTCACTCCCGCATACGGATTGTTAACGATCAGAGAGCTCTCATCAAGCACAATGATGTTGAATCCTTTTACTGACAGATTTGATTCGGAATCTACCGCTTGCACCCGAAAACTGTAAGTGCCTTTGTCCAGAGCGGTACTGCCTACTTTTACTTCGTTTCCTTGAATTGTGAAACGATTATTGTCTGTATCACCCGTCCCTGTTGCCAGCGAATAGGTGATGCTCCCGATACCGTTTGTCACCGATAGGTTCCCTACTGTTGCTCCGGTGCCCACACTCGATGTTTCTTCAAGGAGGCTCGGGACGGCCGTAAAGTCAACTGCCAAAACCGGTTCAGGATCCAGAGGCCCAAACCATCTATCATCAAGCTCCTCTTCTACTTCTTCTCGTTCTGCATCAGAGAGAGCATGATTGTAAATGCGTATCTCGGCGATATTGCCTCCCCAAGGCCATTCCTCAATGTTATCACCAACCGGTCCGCCGTTTTTGCCGATGGTTGTAGTACCCCAGTTGATGCTCTCGTCCAAATCCCCCGTTGCCGTCTGGCTCCCGTCTACATAAGCCGTATGACTGGTCGGGGTAACCTTATAGGTGGCGATATAAGGTTCGAGACTATCAGAAAAGTCAATTCTGTCTTCTCTATTTGAAACAGTAGCCGTCAACTTATTTTGGTTCGCGCTGACGTGGAAGAAAACAGCCCCTTCCACACCGTAATTACCCATCACCGTCTGTGAATCATCCATGCTCTCGCTTTCAAGAACCATAAAAATAGTTGCTTCATCCGTCTCAAAAGAACCCGCAGTCCAATTCAAGTATAAGTAATCATCTATACCGTCAAAAACCACCGCCGGCCTCTCGTTGAAGCCCGTTTCCACTTTGGCGGGACGGCTGGCAGTCTCTGTTTGACTGACCTCATTATCCTCAATGCTTTTATCCGGCCAATTACCGGTGCTTTCATCATAATCGGCAGCATCCAACCAAAGAATCAGATCAGACGGTATTGTTTTCCAATTTGCATATACAGTGATGTCCACCGTTACCGCTGTAGCTGCTGTAAATGCGGTACCGCTGCCGTTTGCAGCAGTGTTCCATTGGACAAAGGTAAACCCATCCCGGGTAACCGTAGGAAGTGTTCCCACTGTGTTGCCATCTGCTACTACTTTCGTTTGTGTTGCAGGGGTTCCCCCGTTACCCTCAAAGGTTACCGTAAAAGTTCCTACTTCCTCCCCATCTGTTACTTCTACAGTAAAGGTCTCGGTACGAGAGTTATACCCACCTCGTGTTCCTATAACAGAAATCTTGGCGCTTCCTTTTTTCAGCCCTCCTATTGTTAACGTCTTATCGTTCACTGACACGGAAACAACATCGTTATTGTCAGATTCGGCGGTCAGGGATGTGGCATTGCTATCTATACTGATATCTTTGCTCTTTCCGGTCTTTAAAGTGATATTATCAATTGCCGTTAGAGACACTGTAGGTGTATAACTATAGTCGTCGTAGTAGTAATCGTCATCGTTGTAGGCTGTTACAGCTTCCATCAACTCGAGAATCCTATCCAGTACTACCACCGTCTCCGCACGGGTTATAGGATTTTGAGGACGGAATGTTCCATCGGGGTAACCGTTCATAATACCCGCCAAAGATATAGCTTGTACAGCTCTTTTGGCCCATAAAGCGACTTGGTCATCGTCTGCAAAGACCAGAGCGTCACCTGCCTTATCTTTTAGCAGTCTTTCCAGAACGGCAGCAGCTTCCTGGCGGGTTATGAAAGCTTCCGGCCGAAAGGTACCGTCAGGGTACCCGGATATTATATCGGCTTTTATGGCAGCAGCAATATCTTCAAAATACCAGGCCGTGTCGGGAACATCGGCAAAATTCACCCCCGAGGCAGAAGCCGATATATCAAAGGCTCGGTTTACCAAAACAATGAATTCCGCTCTGGTGACCGGGTTATCGGGCCGAAATGTTCCATCGGGATAACCTCCGGACAGTCCTTGATCAAGCCATTTTTGGATTGTAGCTTCCGCCCAGTGGCCTCTAATGTCACTGTTTTCAGCTGTCACCCCCCCTAAAGGCAGCAGGCTTAGCAACATGGTAAGGATAATTAATGCCGCCAGATATTTCCTTTTTGTTCGCTTCATAATTATTTTTACCTCCTCATTTTCACTACTTTGCTGTGAAAAACGCTGTACTTATAGGCGACCACCTCTCTAATACAAAATAGAAATAAAACAAAGCGAGTTGTTTTTCAATACCATATATTTGTAATACCGGTATATTTGGTATGTATTTTTTATTCTTGCTTGTTTACGCTTCCCGTTGCTTCCATAATTTTCCATATTTAAGCGCAAAGAAATCCCTTTGACTTGCTTTACAATAGAAAAAGATACTATAATAAATGGTAATTTATTCCATTTATTATAGTATCTTTTTCCGCTGCCCGTCAACTATTAATTTTGAATATCTGCGAATACTTTATGAAAGCATAAAAACCCCGGAAGAAAATCTTCCGGGGTTTTCAATAATATTCTACTTGTGATAGGGCTCGCCCTTGATTATCTTAAAGCTTCGATAGATCTGTTCCATAAGGATGACCCGCATCATCTGATGAGGAAAGGTCAACGGGGAAAATGACAGACAAAAATCCCCCCTCTGCAGGACCTCCTGCGCCAAACCATTTGAACCCCCGATGATGAAAGTGATATGGCTCTTCCCTTCCAGGGAAAGCCTGGTCAGCATTGTGGCCAGGTCTTCCGAAGACAGCATCCCACCTTCGATAGCCAAAGGAACATTATAACAGGAAGGGGAAAGAAGTTTTATTATCCTTTCCCCCTCTTTTTCCTTCACTCTGGTGATTTCTGCGGCCATGGGGTTTTCTGCCCCCCGTTCCTCCGCAACCTCCTTTATCTCTACCCTCGCGTATGGCTGCAGCCGCTTAAGATATTCTGCCACAGCGGCAGACCAATACCTCTCCTTCAGTTTACCAACGGCAATAATCGTAATTCTCATTCGTTGCTCCGCTCCCCTAATACCAGGGCTACGCTCGCTTCTTTGCCCCGGCGATAATATCTCACATTAATCTGATCCCCCGGTTTGAATTGAGCTAAAACCTCTCTTAGGTCATCAAAGTTTTCTATCTTGGTCTCATTTACTCCGGTTATAATGTCACCTTCTCTCAGGCCTGCTGCCGACGCTGGTCCTCCTGCAATCGGTTCGCTGATATAGATACCTTGAGGTACACTGTTTTGTGCAGCCAGGCGTGCATCGATAACGTATCCCCAAATCCCCAGGGACGGCCTGCTGACATAGCCCTTCTCTATAAGCTCGTCGATTATGGGTTTGGCATCGCTAATGGGAATTGCAAAACCCATCCCTTCAACTCCCTGAATCACCAGCTTGGCACTATTTATCCCAATTACCCGACCCTGACTGTTGACTAAAGCCCCGCCGCTGTTCCCGGGATTTATGGCCGCATCCGTTTGAATCAGATTATATTTTCTGTCTTCAATGGTAATTTCCCGGTCTTTCGCACTGATGACTCCCACCGTGACAGAACGAGCGAATTCTGCTCCCAACGGGTTGCCGATAGCCACCACCATTTCCCCGACCCTGACTTCATCTGAATCTCCCAGCGCTGAGACCGGAAAATTGTCGGCTTCTATTTGCAAGACAGCCAGATCCGTCTCCGGGTCACTGCCCCTGATAACTGCTTCCAGTTGGCGTCCGTCGGCTAAGGTAACAACAACCTTGTCCGCGCCATCTATTACGTGATAATTCGTCACTATGTGCCCTTCTTTGCTGATGATTACCCCTGAGCCACTGCCCTGCTCCACCAACTGCTGTCTAAACAAACTACGACCCATGCCCTGATTGGACACTCCAACGACTGTCGGCCCGACTGTTTCAGCAATCGTAACAACCGGCGCATAGTCCAGCGAGGACGGAGGTAAAGAGGGGGTATTGTCACCTCCATGAAGAGACTGTGTCCCAATATTACCCTCCCCCGGACCGTACACTACCGGGACAAGGCTTACGGCGAGCAGCCCGCCTATTACCGCACTTATAACGCATAAAAGCAGGGTAAAGAAAATACTGCGTCTTCTTGGATAACCGTCGTAATAATAGTTCAAAACATCACCTCCAACTATTTGCTCAGACTAACAGAATTAATACTAGGATAGCTTAATCCACCTGCCGGGTCCGTAACGTGGCGCTACTGTTATTTCAATACCTTCAACATCGATTTGTCCCTCTTTTAAAACCCTTTCCACAGTCTGCAAGGCCAGCTGCGGATTGTTGTTTTCCTCGCTTAAATGGGCTAATACCACATTTTTAGTGTTCTTTCCCATCACCTTCAAGAGAGCCTCCCCCGCTTTTTCATTAGAGAGGTGTCCCCCCGCTCCGGAAACCCGCCTCTTTAAAGACCAAGGATAAGGCCCCGTATGTAACATTTCCGTATCATGATTAGCCTCAAGAATCAAGCAATCAAGGTTATTTAGAACCTTTCTCATCTGGGCTGTAAAAACACCTGAGTCTGTGGCAATACCAAACCGCCTCTTTTTATTACTGCATATATATCCTACCGGTTCCATGGCATCATGGGAAACAGGAAATGTTTCGATGCAGATAGCACCCAGCTGAAAATTTTCCCCCGTTCGGAAAACGTTTTGTCTCTCTTCTTTGACCGACCCTATCAACGACTTCATTTCAAACCAGGTACCTTCTGTCGCATAAATAGGCAGGTCGTACTTCCTGGCAAGAATTCCTGCCCCACAAACATGGTCTCTGTGTGCATGGGTAATAAGGATAGCGTCTAATTCACAAGGGTTGACTCCACAGGCTCTATGCAAAGCAGTCACTATTTTTTTGCCTGATTGTCCTGCATCGATCAAGAGCTTTGTACCGGATGCCTCTACATAGGTAGCATTTCCAGAACTCCCGCTCATTAATGTGCATATTTGCATCTTTTCTCTCCGCCCGCCATATATTGTTATTTTCTGCTCAACTACTTTCCTTCAATTATACAGTTTGGTCAATTGTATTTCCATTATTTCTTGCAGCTCTTTTAGGGTTATTCCGTAAGTTTTTAAAAATGTGTCGTTCAAACCATGACCTTTTCCCAACAGTTCCAGCATAGTCCTAATCCCTTCCCAGCCTTCCCGAGCGACTAAGTATTCCACAGTCTTCAACGATTGCCAATAAGCCAATACTTCTTGGGGATATCTATCAAAATAATTATCTATTTCCTGAAAAGAATACAGTTTTTCCCGTTCTTCCTCGGTGGGTTCTGCCAGTTTAAACCCGTTTATTTCTTTCTCCACAAGTTGTGCCAACCCTTCCGTCAACCATCTGGTGTAGTTTCCTCCTGTTTTTTCATCCACTACATAGTGGGCTAATTCATGTGCCAACGGTGTTTCTGCCCTGAATACTATTTTCTTTTCTGGTACGCTTGCTTGCGGCCTCTCCGCGCCCGGAGACAACGTCCTGATGTTTCCTGCCCAGTATACCCCCGCCGCGCTCCTCTCCTCTTCCCAGCCAAAGCTCTCGTTTAATAAGTCCCGCGCGGAGTAGAGAATCAACAAGACTCTCCTTTTTTGCGGATAGTCTCCCAGCCTTTTTTTAACCTCGTCGAAGTATTCTTCCGCTGTTTCCAACATAAAATCAGATATTTCTTCGTCTTCGGCAGAATATTTCAGTACTAATTCTTCATTCTCCACACTGTTATATTCCTTTGTTTGTCTATCAAGCACAAAGGTTGCGGCTTTTTTATACACACCATATGCACCGACGCGGAGACTGAAGATCGTTTCAGGGTAAAAAGCACTTGTCAAAACAAGCGCCAGCAGTAAGAAATATATTGTTTTTCTTCTTATATTCTGAATAAATACTTGACGCAGCTGCGGCACTTTTACCCCTCCCTTTCATACATCTATTATACAGGAACGCCCCAGTTTAGCCCGCAAGCAATTTATGTCAAGAACCCAACCCCTTGCACAACAAAAAGGCCTGTCCCGGTATTCCGGGTCAAGCCTTATAAATATTTCCCTACCGACAGCCTACAAATAACCGGCTAAAGAAGTGGACAGCAAACCTAAGCACAAAACTATGGCAAGAATAGAAATCATGATTTTTGATATCAAGACCTTCTTCTTTCTGGAAAACACTTTTTGTAGCCTCCCCTCGGAAGTTGGGTTTATTCCATCTTTAAAGTTGCAGATACTCATCAAGGGCGATTAGAACGGCGGCTCCATCACCGACAGCGGTCGCTACCTGCCGAGACCTTTTTTGCCGACAATCCCCGACTGCGAAAACCCCGGGAACAGATGTCTTGAGATTCTCGTCTGTTAAGATATAACCCTTGGCATCCTTATCCACCAAGGAACCCAGGAAACCGGTATTCGGCTTTGTGCCTACATACAGAAAAACTCCGTCTACTTGCAGTTCTGTCTTTTCCTGGCTCTTAATATTCTTTAATTCTATTTTTTCAAGCTTATTTTCTCCCACGATACCTTCAACAATAGTATCCCACATCACGCTAACATTCGGTTTCTCCAGCGCCTTATCTTTTAAAATCTTATCGGCACGAAAATCGTCCCGTCGGTGGATAATAACAATCTTCTTTGCCAACTCGGACAAAAAGATGGCTTCCTCCACTGCCGCGTTTCCACCGCCTACAACCGCAACCTTTTTGTTTCGGAAGAAAAAACCGTCACAGGTAGCACAGTACGAAACCCCTCTCCCTCGAAATTCCTTTTCTCCCTTGACTCCCAATTCTCCGGGAACGGCTCCCGTAGCAACAATAACTGCTTTTGCTTCCTTTTGGCCTTGGCTCGTTTTTACTATCCTTGCCGTACCTTCCTGTTCAATCCCCGTAACCTGAGCCGTGATAAATTCACAGCCAAACCGCTCCGCCTGCTTGCGGAAGTTCAACATCAATTCCGGCCCCGTTATTCCTTCCGGATAACCGGGATAGTTCTCGATTATTTCTGTTGTTGCCGCTTGACCCCCAGGGCTGCCCATTTCAACAAGGGCCGTCTTGTACCCGGCACGCCCTGCATATATAGCGGAAGTCAGTCCGGCCGGTCCGCCGCCGATTATTATTACATCGTAATTCATTTATGTTATCACTCCTAATACTCTTCTACTGAGGAAAAGAAACACAGGCTCGGCCTGTGTTGTCAACGGTCCAGGAAATTAAGTGGATTCTTGTGACTACCGTTTATCCTCACCTCAAAATGAAGGTGGGAACCGGTGCTGCGGCCTGTCGAGCCACACCTGCCAATAACATCTCCACGGCTTACGGTCTGGCCCATAGAAACTCCGATGGAACTGAGGTGGGCATAAAGGGTGCTCAAACCATCACCATGGTCAATAGCCACGCAGTACCCGTAATTACCTCTCCAGCCCCTTTCAATAACTACACCGTCCTCGGCGGCGTAAATCGGATCACCTGTTACCCCGTCAATATCCAAACCGGTGTGAAACTCTCTGCCACGCCAACCGTAATAAGATGTTAACCGCCCCCGTAGAGGCCAGCCCAACTTTCCGCTGCCTCCGTCACCACGCGAGGCCATAATTACCTTTGTCCCACTCTTAACTATCCGTGAAACAGGTTCTTCCAGTATCTTCTCAATGATACTTTCCTTCTGTGTTTCAATATCATTCACTGTTGTTACGCGGTAGGTTACCTCGCGCTGGCCATTTACCCCGGAACACACCACGCTTTGTTGCCCGCGCCACATTGAACTGTCTGATTCATAAACCGTCTTGTAAGGTATTTTCTCCTCAACCGTGGTCTGGTATGTAGTAACCACGGTCAATAACGGCTCTGCCTTCACCAGATTCAGCTCCTGGCCCGGCTGTAATAAGGTTCCTGTCAATTGCGGATTCATTTCCTGCAGGTCTGATACCGTTAAATCATTGGCGTGGGCTATAGACCATAAGGAATCTCCGTTTTTCACGGTATGCTGAATAATCTTATCCAGACCCCTTACCATTTTCTCCACGGCCTGGGCCTCGGTTATTAACTCCTTAAGGGGTCCTGCCGCCGCAACAATCTCGACTTCTTCCATGAATTTGGTTTCTAATATCTCCAGTTGCTCATCTTCGGTTGGAAGATATTGCCGTTTGACGCTTTCAAGCGCCTTCTGCGCGGCTTCTTCGGAAGCAAGATAGAGTTTCGGCTTGCCGGTTATATCGATAACCCAGCAATCCGCCAGCCAATTGATTCTCTTTTTCAATGCTTCGTTTAATTCTTCCCCCGTCAGCAACATGCTGTCATCTTTCGAGTCCCCTTCTTTAAAGGAGATTTCCGTGTCAAACCCGGCAATAGCTATGCCGTATTGTTCTGCTACCTCATTCTTTACATTTTCAAGGATCTCTTTACCCTGACTTTCGTTTTCTACAACCGCAAGGGGTTGTTTATCCACAACGATCAAAACAGCCGAACTTGAGTTCAGCCCATATATAAGCGGTATAAACAGCAACAAGCAGATAACTGCCACCATCTGCCATTTTCTACGCAGCAACCTCAATGAGTTCTCCATAAGTTCTTTTAGGTTTACGTCTCGTAACTTCAAGTTTTTTAAATTTAAGCTTCTTAGTTTTTTTCTCCGAGTCCCTGAACAACTCTTTGTTACAGAATCACCTTCCATTTTTCACCTCGGCACTTTTTTTGACTAACCTTGCCGGAGCTCCTCACCTACCTCCCTTTTCTATCAGTGTATGCACCGATAGCCAATTTGTCTTAATAGGAGTTTTTTCCATGATTCTACACAACATCGTTATTATATCATGTGAAGCGACTCCTTTCAATAATCTTGTCTTATTCATATTACATATTTTCCCATTTTATCATCAATTTTATTCCTTTCCTGCTTGTGAGCTTTTACCTGCAAGTAGATGGCGCATTCCAACCTTTTTTTCTGCAGCTCGCAGCCTATTTCGTAAGGTTTTAAAATACTGCCGCTATAATTATAGGCGTTAGCATGGCAACCCCCTCCGCAGAAGAAACGAGCCCAACAGTCTTTACAGGATTCTTTGGTCAAAACGTTAGCTCTTTTGAACTCTTGCCCTCTTTCATGGTCTGTTATTCCTTCTTTTACTGTGCCAACAATAAAATCTTCTTGCCCAACAAATTGATGGCAAGGATAAAGATCGCCATTCGGCGCCACTGCCAGATATTCATGTCCCGCACCGCACCCGGAAATCCTTTTAGCAAGACAAGGTCCTTTGTCCAAACTGATATTAAAATGAAAAAAGCTGATTGGCTTCCCCTTTTTTCGATAATTCAGCATAACTTCTACTAACTCATCATAACCGTCCTTGATTATTGGAATATCCTCTTTTTTGATTGCATAATCACACTCATACGGTGCTACTACCGGTTCCAAGGATAACCTGTCAAAGCCCTGTTCTACCAGGTGGACAATATCCTGTGGAAAGTCAAGATTATGATGAGTAAACGTCCCTCTCACAAAATATGTCTGGGGATGTTCGGAATCGATATAAGCCTTTATGCCCTTATATACTAAAGGATAGCTTTCCTTGTTATGAGCTAACGGCCTCATCTTATTATGTACCGCTGGCCTTCCGTCAAGGCTTAGAATCATAAAAATATCGTGCCGGTTAAGAAAGTCTATTTTTTCTTTGTCTAACAAGATGCCGTTTGTAGTCAGGGTTTGCTTCAAGGTCTTGCCTTCTTCTTCCGCTCTCTTTTCCCCGTATATAATCAACTCTTTAACAACCTCAAAATTTAGAAGCGGTTCTCCGCCGAAGTAGTCCACCTCAACATGCTTTCTTTCACCCGATACCTTATAAAGAAACTCCAGAGCCTGTTTGCCCGTTTCCAGTTCCATCATTTCCCGTTTCCCGCCAAAGTTGCCTGTCCCACCAAAGCAATAGCGGCAACGCATATTACAGTCATGAGCAACATGCAGGCATAAGGCTTTAACTACAGACTCCCTGTTGATTTCAAACGATTCAGGTATTTCGCTTTTAGTAAAAAGCATGTCTTTTTCGATTAGTAATTTATATTCATTGTAGATTTGTTCAAGAACTGTTTTTTCGTATTTATTTTGCAATTGCTGCTTCGCCTTCTCTTCATTCCCGTCGGCCTTTTCCCAATAATCCAAAAAATCATAGGCTTCCTCACTGACGCAGTGTACCAGCCCGCTGTTGATATCCAATACAATACAGGTATCTTTTAAACGGAATTTATGTACCAGGCTGAAATCATACCCCATTTTTCTCGTCCCTCCAAAAAAAGTAGACCCTAGCGGGTCAGAATACTTTTTCTTTTTGTTTTTTCGTTTATCCTTTATTGTTTTATACAATCCTGGTTGCTGACTGTGCAAGAAGTCTTGCAAGCCGATTGGCAAGAGGTTACACATTCCCCGCAACCACCGGTTTTCATCGTTTGTGTCAGCACCTGTTTATTAATAGTTTCGATGTGTTTTTCTATTCTCTTTTCAGCCACATTTTTTCCCTCCCTTAAGCTCTAACCGCGCTTATTATATCATGCAGGGAAAAATACGTAAAGCGCCCTTTCAGGTCCAATTTATTTGCCGGTTCAAGCTATGATGCCTCGTTATTCACTTTGTTGGCCCACTCATCAAGCCCTTTCAAAGTAGCCTCTTTGGTCTGTTTGCAAATATCCGGCAACGCACCGCCCCATGCATCTTCGGCGGCTTGGTAGCCTTTTTCGATGGCATCTTTCAACGAGGCCAGCTTAGCAGGATCATCACCGGAAAGACTAATCGCAAATTCAATCATTCTTCCGGAGGTCTCCTTTACACCCCAGAATCCGTCTTCTGAGATTTCTTGCTGTGCTTCTAGGCTTGTTGCCATATCCACTTCTAAGTTTTGATAGAAGTTTTTCAATTCACCGTGGTATTTCTCCATTATTTGATCATAGCTTAACCCTTTGCGTTCACCTTTTTTCAGACTTTGCATCGTAAAAAGCTTTTCTACTATACCGCGTAACTGTGCATACTTTTCCTCCGCTTGCCTGCTAATTTCGTTCAACCTCACGGATTCTCTGGTATATGTCGACTTGGAGTTTTTTGCCGGCTGCTGCGATTTGTCATATACGGCTGCTTTTGTGTCAATACCCGCTTGCTTAGTATCCTTAACTGCCTCCTCGGTTTTGGACTTATTAGCATCAGTCCTTGTTGTGCTTGTAAGCCCGGTTTGTGCCGGGGTGGATATCGGATTAATAGCCATAGTAATCTCTCCTTTGCTTCGTTATCTCTATAATATATATATCGGCATTTCCTTTGAAACTTTTTACCTTTATACATAAAAAAGATACTTCCTGACAATTAGGAAGTATCCCTGTGTACGCTTTATGGAGCGGGTGATGGGAATCGAACCCACGCCGCCAGCTTGGGAAGCTGGAGTTCTGCCATTGAACCACACCCGCAAACTGCTTTGCGGCATTGATACAAAATGGCGGAGCTGACGAGAGTCGAACTCGCGATCTCCTGCGTGACAGGCAGGCATGTTAGGCCACTACACCACAGCTCCGGTACAAAAATTATAACAGCTTAAAAGCATTATAACAAGTGGTGGGCGATGACAGGATCGAACTGCCGACATCCTGCTTGTAAGGCAGGCGCTCTCCCAGCTGAGCTAATCGCCCTCTTTTTGGTGACCCGGACGGGAGTCGAACCCGTGTTACAGCCTTGAAAGGGCCGTGTCTTAACCACTTGACCACCGGGCCTGGATAAAAAAATGGTGAGCCATGATGGATTCGAACCATCGACACCCTGATTAAAAGTCAGGTGCTCTACCAACTGAGCTAATGGCCCACTTGCTTCTATCTATGGGCTTCACCCCACAGGTATATATGATAACATGATGGGTTTAAGTCTGTCAATAAAATATACTCCTTTTCAGAGCTTATTTTTCTCCACTGAATTTTCTCTACTGCCTAATATACCGACTTGGGAAAACCTAACCTCAGACTCCCCCTGGTTTCAATCCCTCCCACCCCTTCTAGACCTGTTATACTGTTGGAAATAACATCCTTAACCGGCAAGATATCATAAATAGAGGTGTAGGCAAGCTTCTCAACAATAAATACAGGATCAAACGCATGTATCATCACTCTTTGCGGCGAACTGGCAAAATTAGCCCCTGCCTCAATCAGCGCCTCATAGTTTGACTGGCACGCTCCGGCATATATAACCAAATCATCACGACCGGGCTCGTACTCCCTTGCCTTGCGGACAGCTTCCACAAAATAGCATGATTTTCTGTAGCTTTTAATATTTCTGTAGTCATCGGTGTTTTTAAGCAACCCGTCATGGCCTGTCAGCACCAAAATATTAGTCCTGTATTCCCTAAGATATTCCGTGACCACCTCAGGTTGCTTCTCCTCTTCAACAAAGAACCCGTGAGCGGGAATGTTCAGCTGGGAATATGTGGTTTTGCACAACTCCAAATACTCCTTATCACCATCCAAATGAAGGACCGTACCCGGTACTTCAAAAAAACCCGGCTCTTCATCAGCCCTTAACAACATTTTCTCTTCCAGTTCCCCTCTTAAAAAAACTTTTGTTTTATCCTCCATTCTTCTCTCAAAGATTTGCCGCATACACTCACTATTTTTTTTTATAAATCTTTGTCTCATCTTACTTATTTCCGAAGGGCTCTTTTTCACCAAATCCTCTAGCGGTGCCTCCGCAAACAAACGAACATCCAGCCCGCGCAAAAAAGCCCTTCCGCTGTCATCCTTTTTTTCAATCCCCGTTATCTTAAAGAGGATATCACTGCCATGTGAGATCCTGCCAACGATGTCCCCCACTTCAATTTTATCTGTCATGTCGTCTTGCCCCCCGTGTTTAGCTATTACTATTCTATGATTGTCACTTGTAAACTGTTCTGTCGGGAGAAGGGCTCAAATCGACGAGAAGAAAGAATAACGGCACAGCCAAAGCCATGCCGTTATTCTTTCTTCTCGTTCTTTAATTGCTTCCTACTTTGCAAACACGTGGTTCCCTAGCCTTGTGATAATTGGTCTTGACCATATCCACTTACTCGTAGCCTTGGCCGGGTTCCAATAATACATCGCATTCCCGCTGGGATCCCAACCTTCCATGGCGGCCCTGGCAGCTTTGTAAGCAGTTGCGTCCGGCTCCAGATAAATCTGTCCGTCCGCGACGGCTGTGAAAGCCAATGGTTCAAAGATGACACCTCTTATTGTGTTAGGAAACTGCGAACTGTCCAACCTATTAAGGATTACGGCTGCAACCGCAACTTGACCGGTATAGCTTTCTCCCCTAGCCTCTCCATAGACAGCTCTGGCCAGCCAATACAAGTCGTCCTGACTGTAATTACTTTCACTGCTGCGGGAGACAGAAACGGTGGAGGCGCCTGGGATCCTCAAGACCTGACCGGGATAGATGGTATCACCCGCCAGCCCATTTTCCTTCTTTAATGCGCTGATCGTCACATTGTATTCCCTGCCTATTGCAAATAAGGATTCGCCATTCTTGACGGTATATTTTGTACTACCGAACACCGGCGATACCCAGGCAATAAAGACAGTCAATACCAAAACAGCCACAATACCGACAACTTTTTTGTTTCTCTTCAGTCCTGCGGCATCTTTCTTCCTTCGTAAAAACAAAAGGTCCATTATCATCATCCTTTCTGGCAACATCTTGTAAAACCAAGGTTGTCAGTTCTAGGCTATTATAACAGACACATCCGGTCAGATGAAGTTGTAATTATCACCAATACCCCCAAGTCTCACTTCCCATCCCAAGAATTCGCCAACATGGCATATTCTTGTAAGCTAAGGGTTTCGCCTCTTCTTCGAGGATCTATTCCGTTTTCTTGTAATATGAGCTGCAGTTTGTCCTTTGAAAGGTTTGGCTCTACCATCTGCAAAGCATTAAGAAGCATCTTGCGTCTTTGCCCAAAAGCCGCCTTAATTATTTTAAACATCAACCCCTCATTATATACATCGACGGGCGATTGCTTCCTCTTTTGCAACAGCACCACCGCCGAGTCAACTTCCGGGGCAGGATAAAACTGCCGACGGTCTACCTTGAAAAGCACTGATGGTTCCGTGTAGTAACGCACCGCCAAGGATATGGCTCCGTAATCCTTGGTTCCGGGAACAGCGGTAAGTCTGGCCGCAACCTCCCGTTGGACCATAATAACCATTTGTTCAAAATGATACTTGTTTTCCAAGATATTCATTATTACGGGAGTAGTAATGTAATACGGCAAATTTGCCACAATTTTATACGGCCATGCAAAACCATGTTGTTTCGTCAATTCATCTAAATCTAATTTTAAAACGTCTCCCTGTAATATAGTTACATCACTGCCCTGAGTCGTCTTCTCCAGGGTTGGAATAAGCTCGTTATCTATCTCTATAGCCAACACGGCAGCCCCCGCCTCGGCCAGGATTCGGGTTAAAGTTCCGGCCCCTGCACCGATTTCTAAAACCCGGTCACCGGGTGCAACCTCTGCTCCCCCAACAATCCGGCGCAGTAGGTTGGTATTAAAAATGAAATTCTGCCCCCATTTCTTTTTATAACGAAAGCCTTGTTTTTTCAGAAGCGCCGCAGCCTTCACTTCATCGCCTTCTCTTTGCAAATCTCGTCCACCTCTCCTTGCAAACCCTTTCTCCTCTAACAATTCGTCCGGCTTGCATGCCTATACTATTACTTATTCCCTCCTTGCGCAAGCAAAACCTTCCTCTTTACACTAATCAAAAAAGTACACCCTTACCTGGCGTCTCCCCCAGCGCAAGCATTCTTTCTCCGTATCCATGAATAAATCAATGATTTTTCCCTTGATCAGCCCTCCGGTATCCTGAGCAATACCATAACCGTACCCTTCGACCCACATTCTGCTCCCTAAAGGTATCACCCGGGGATCAACAGCAATCGTGCCGATTCGGGGATAAACCCCGGTAAATGTGGTATTCCCTGTATGGGTATAGGCAGTGGCTTCCAATACCATGACATTTCTGGGATTGGATAGGCTTCGCGAGGTTACCGCTATGGTCCCGTTGGTCCCTAAAGCGATAATCTCATCCACAGCCATCACTATAACTTCTCTTGCCAACACCCGGCGAAGGGTTTCCACCCCATTTTCCTTGCGAATCAATACCGTTTTTCTCTCCAACCCGTTTCTACCTTTTTGCAGGACTTTGGTGTCCCCTTTTTTCAACTCGGCATCAAGCACATTTTGACTACAGTATGCAATAGCCTCGTCTACCTCCGCTATTTCTTCGCAAACCCTCACCACCAATAGTTTGACCGGCAATTCTCCCTTATCTACCATTCCCTCAACCCTGTCCAATTTACCCATAACTATCCCTGCGGCTTCGACCACCTCATTGACATCCAATGAATGGTGCTCAATGGTCAAGATCCTCCCCTCAACCTCTATCTCAAAAGGCACACATTTCTGAATTGTTATTTTCTCCCCCGCTTTGAGAAGGGTTGTCGGCTCCGGTATTAATAAATCCCTATCTTCCCAGCCGATACCCCTTTCCTCCAACAATCCTCCAACAGTGATACTCTTAGATTTCACCAAAGTTTCTTTTCCTTCCAGACATAAGATAACATCCTTTTCAGCGTGCAAATAAAACCCTAGACAAATAAAACCAAAGATCGTAACGGTTACAACTCCCAATAACCTTTTTCCCATCACCGGGATTCTCCTTCCCTCAACTCACCTTTTGTCCTTGCTGTCGCTTTTGCTTTGCTTTGCTTTTGCTTTTAGTATTTCCAAGATTATTGGGATTTTATTCAGAATTTTATCTGCTTCAATATGAATAAGGCTGCCGACCTCATTCGCCGACAGCCACAACATACTAAAAACCTTGTTATTCCTTTATCGTTACTCCTTTATCCCAAACAGCTTTTTGCCATTTGCAGTCGTTTGCGCAACAATCTCATCCACAGATACTCCCTTTATTTCGGCAATCCTTTCCGCAACCTTCGCCACATATGCCGGCTCGTTCCTCTTCCCTCTGAAAGGTACAGGCGCAAGATAAGGGCAATCTGTCTCAAGCAATAAATGCTCTAAAGGAATTCTCTTCGCCACATCAAGGGGCTTAACGGCGTTCTGAAAAGTAACGGTCCCGCCTAAGGCGATAAAAAAACCCATCTCCATGATCTCCTTGGCCATAGGCCAGCTACCGGAGTAACAATGGAAAACTCCGCCGACCTCCCCCGCCTTTTCCTCCCGCACGATGTCTAAAACGTCCTGGTGCGCCTCCCTATCATGAATGATGATCGGTAGCTTCAATTCCCGAGCCAGGGCAATCTGCCTGCGAAAAATTTTCTTTTGCACATCACGGGGGGAATAATCATAGTGGTAATCAAGCCCCATCTCTCCCAGGGCTACAATTTTCTCTTCCTTGACCCACTTCTTGATCTTTTCGCAGAATCCCTCTTCGAAATCCTTGGCATCGTGGGGATGCATTCCAACCGCTCCATATATAAAGCTGTATTTCCTCGTCAACTCTATGGTGCGTTCGGCTGCCTCCGGATTACAACCGACATTGACAATCAAGCCGACACCTGTTTCCTTCGCCCTCTTTATTGTCTCATCCCGTTCTCCCTCATACTTTCCATCATTAAGATGGGCATGTGTATCAAAAAGCATTTCTCTCACCTCTCACTGCTAAACTTACTGCCCTTCCTTTTGTTTTCTTTATTTAACCCTGCTGCCTGAAGGCAGGTCCTTTGTCAACGTAAGAACTTCCAGTTCATCCTCGTTCGAAGCCGCCAAGAGCATCCCATGGGAAACAATCCCCCGCAGTTTGGCCGGTTTCAGATTCGCGACAAGGATCACTTTCTTTCCGATCATTTCTTCCGGTCGATAACTCTTCGCAATACCGGAAACAATGGTCCGCGTTTCTTCCCCAACTTTAACCTCCAACTTTAGCAGCTTATCTGCCTTTTCCACCTTTTCACAGGCCACGACTTCGGCTACCCGCAAATCCAGCTTGGCGAAGTCCTCAATACTGATTTCCTCAGAGACCGCTTCCTGTTTTTCTTGTTTCTGCTGTTTGTTGTTATCGACTTTTTCCCCTTTGGTCTCGATACGAGGGAAAAGACCTTCCTGCTTGCTTACCTTTTGGCCGGGTTTTGTCCCGCCCCAGGCAACAGCCTCCCAGGTCGCGTTTTCTTCCGGGCGCACCCCTATCTGAGCCCAGACCTTCCCCGGCAAAGTCGGCATAGCCGGGGTTATCATCACCGTCACAATACGGATGACCTCCACCAAGTTATATAGCACCGTAGCCAGTCTATCCGCCTTGTCGGCGTCCTTGGCTAAAAGCCAGGGCATGGTTTCGTCAATATACTTATTGGCCCGGTTAACCAACGACCAAACGACAGCCAGGGCGTTGGCGAAGTCCATTTTATCCATATATTGTGCCGCCTCACCCCCAACCGCAGCAGCTAACGACAACAACTCTTCATCGTATTCCCCGCTCTCGGCAGGTGCCGGAACGACTCCCTGCCGGTATTTCTCGACCATGGCTACTGTCCGGGAAACCAAATTTCCATAATCATTAGCCAGATCACTGTTGATCCTTTGTATTAGGGCATCCTCCGAATAATACCCGTCCATGCCCAGCGGGATTTCCCGCAAAAGGAAAAACCTAATAGCGTCCGGCCCATATTTATTGACCAGCAATAAAGGATCTACCACGTTGCCTTTTGATTTGGACATTTTCCCGGAATCCAGCAAGAGCCAGCCGTGTCCAAAAACCTGTTTAGGCAACGGCAGTCCTGCGGCCATTAGAATGGTCGGCCAAATTATGGTATGGAAGCGGACAATGTCTTTACCCACCAAATGAATATCCGCCGGCCAGTACCTCTTGTATAGCGAATCATCATCCGTACCGTACCCGAGGGCGGTGATATAGTTAGAAAGGGCGTCAAACCAAACATAAATAACATGCTTGTCATTAATAGGTACTTGAATTCCCCAATTGAAGGTTGTCCGGGAAATACAAAGGTCTTCCAAGCCGTTTTTAATGAAATTTATCATCTCATTACGACGGGATTCAGGCCGGATAAAGTCAGGGTTTTCTTCAATATGCTTAAGCAGCCTGTCCTGGTATTTCGACATACGGAAAAAATAGCTTTCTTCCTTAACCAGTTCAACAGACCTCCCACAATCGGGACACATCTTTTCTTTCCCGATTTGTCTTGCCGTAAAAAAGGTTTCACAAGGCGTGCAATACAAACCCTCGTATTCCGAACAGTAAATATCTCCTTGGTCGTAAATCTTTTTAAAAATTTGCTGCACTATTCTTTTATGCCTGTCCTCAGTTGTTCTGATAAAATCGTCGTTAGTAATCAAAAGCTCGGACCACAGGTGTTTGAAGCCCTTCACTATCTCATCCACATATTCTTGCGGAGCTTTCCCAGCCGCTTTGGCCGCTCTTTCAATTTTTTGACCGTGTTCGTCAGACCCGGTTAAAAAATAGGTATCATATCCCTGCATTCTCTTGTAACGCGACATTGTGTCAGCCATGACGGTAGTCAGGGCATGACCTATATGCAAATTTGCACTGGGATAATAAATGGGCGTTGTAATGTAGAATGTTTTCCTTTCCATTATCCAACCTCCTCTGAAAGTATAAAAAAAAGTCCCTTCCCAGGGACGAAAGGCTTTGCCTCCGTGGTGCCACCCTGCTTCAGCCAAAATAACCGGCCCTCAGCAAATCACAAGACTTTAGCACGATAACGGATGCCCTCCGCTTACAATCCGGAACCATCTTCAACAGTGCCTTTCATGGGCTTGCACCCTCCCCACTCGCTGTGCAAAAGCTTGCTGTCTACTTATTCCTTCACCTTGTTAAAATTTTTTAATAAATTTTTAGCGTATATTCGTCAGTATAAGCAAGAAAACCCTCTGTTGTCAAGACTCCCCAACATTTAATAAGCAATATACAAATATTGAAATAATTACAAGACTGATATTGACTTATCCTGGAATTATTGTTACCATTTAGTCATGGAACATTTTGTCGAAAAATGATGAAGAAAGGAGAGATATTTGTGAAATCGACAGGAATCGTCAGGAAGGTAGACGAGCTGGGTCGCGTAGTTATCCCCATAGAACTGAGAAGGACTCTGGGAATCGATGAAAAGGATGCCCTCGAAATCTACGTTGATCAGGAGAAGATTATCCTGAAAAAGTATGAGCCCGCTTGTGTTTTTTGCGGCAGCGCCGATAATGTGCAGCATTTTCGCGGCAAACTCGTTTGCAAAGAGTGTGCGCAAGCGATGGCTGCTAACGCTTAATCAGAACAAATTGAATGTTTGTATCGTTAAGAACAAAAAGACAGGCGCAATCATCTCAGGGCGTCTGTTTTTTTGGTTGGTTCTTCATAAACCTTTCATACAGCTCTCGTTTTGGTATCGTTGTAATACCGGACAGCTCTTTAACCGCGTCTTTTTTGCTACATCCTCGGGCAATCATCTCTGCAAACAGGGCATCAACCTCTTCGTCTCCGAGACGTTCCGGTTCTTTCTCAATATACCCTTCCACCACTACCGTCATTTCCCCTTTGAAGGGAGTTTCTTGATGTTCGGCAATTACCTCGCTCAGCATTCCCCTGTGGTACTGCTCGTATATCTTTGTCATCTCCCGTGCCACACAGCATTTGCGATCTCCGAAAACTAACATAGCCTCTTTTAACGTTGCCCGCAGCCGATGCGGGCTTTCGTAAAACACCACCGAACCTTCTTCGCGGCTGAGTCCTGTGAGGAATTTTTTTCGTTCCCCTTTGTTGCTTGGACAAAAACCCGCATAAACAAATTTTCCGGTGTCCAATCCGGAGGCTACAAGCGCAGCAACAAACGCACACGGTCCGGGAATCACATTTACCGTGATTCCTTCTTTTATACAATCTTTCACCAAGTCGCTGCCGGGATCGGAAATGCCCGGCATGCCGGCATCTGAAACAAGGGCAATGCTTTTGCCCTTAAGCAGTTCTTCAATCAATAATTGTCCTTTTTTACGCTTATTATGCTCATAATAGCTGGTAACCGGCTTTTTGACAGAGTAATGATTCAGCAGCTTTTGTGTGCGTCTCGTGTCCTCTGCGGCAATCAAATCCACCTCCGCCAGAACCTGCAAGGCTCTCACAGTAATGTCACCCATATTACCGATCGGCGTCCCAACAATATACAACAAACCCACGGTATTATCCTCCGGCAACTCCATCGCCCCCTTTGCCATACCATTGCAATATTTCCTGCGAGTATTTTCCCTTTTCTTGATAGACAACCAAAGGCGGCAAGACTTTCAAATCCGCCGGAGCGCTTTTTCTGGACTCAAGCAAAAAATGCCGTGCAGGTTTATCAACAAAAGGATGAATAAACCTAATACGGCGCGGTTCTAAGCGGTTTTCCCGCATCAAGGCAATCGTATCGACTAACCGCTCGGTATGGTAAACGATAGCAAACCGTCCCTGATAATTCAACAGCTTGCCTGCAGCCACCACAAAATCCTGCAGTTCGGCCGACACCTCATGGCAAGAGATTGCTCTGCTTTCGACCGGGCTGACCAATCCTTCGCCCACAGACCAATAAGGAGGATTTGCTGTTACCAGCGAATATTTCCCGCCCCCCAGCACCCGGTGCAAATCTCTGAAATCACCGTTGTAAATACTGATATTGTCCGTTAATCCGTTTAATCGGACGGAACGCTCCGCCATTTGGGCAATATCCTTTTGGATCTCCACACCGGTGATGTGATACTTATGCAGCCTTGAACTGAGCAAAAGGGGAATAACCGCACTGCCTGTTCCCAAATCGATGATCCGATCACCCTCTTTGATCGAGGCAAAATGTGCCAGTAAAACCGAGTCTAGGGTGAATCGAAACCCCTCTTTTTTTTGTATCAGCTTCAGACCCTTAAGCAACAAATCGTCCAACGTCTCATCCGACAGCAATTCAAACATTTTTTCTCCCCCGGTCACAGCTTCTGTAAAAAGCTCATGCAGAAAATACAGTCGCCTTCCCTGACCTCACCAAAATGAAGATGACATATATGAAAGCCTTCTTGGTACAACTTTTCAAGATTGTCATAACCTTGTCCTTGAATCTTTTTGACATTCTCCTCAATCGTGGCCTTATCTTCATCGGTATAACTGCATAACTGCAGTCTCAGCTTCTCATTTTCCTCTTCCAACGCATAAGCCATCATTTTTAATTCCATGATTTCCTCTAGCAACTCCTGTTGCCGTTTTTCAAGACCTATTAATCTTTCTGTAATCTTCATTCTCCACCACCACCTTGCCGGGCTGTTTGCTCAAATATCTTGCAATCAATCTGCTTCAGCTATTCTTCGATAATTTTCTCATCCGGTTCAGGGGGGATTTCCGGAAGTTTAACACACTTCTTATCACAAAGATAGCCTTCGCTTTCATATTTAAGACAGCACATCAGACGACCGCAAATTCCCGAAATTTTTGTCGGATTAAGGGATAAATTCTGGTTTTTTGCCATACGAATCGACACGGGCTCAAAATCGCCTAAAAAGGAGGTACAACAAAGCACTCGTCCACATGAACCTATCCCCCCGATCATTTTAGCCTCGTCCCGTACGCCAATTTGTCTGAGCTCGATACGGGTACGAAAAACAGAGGCCAAATCTTTAACGAGTTCCCTAAAATCAACTCTTCCTTCGGCGGTAAAATAAAAGATTACCTTATTGCCATCAAAAGTGTATTCCACATCGATAAGCTTCATCGGCAAGCCGTGCTCCTCGATCTTCTTCAAACATATCTCCTTAGCTTCGGCTTCCTTGTTCTTGTTGCTACGCAGCTGCTCAACATCTTCGGGGGTAGCGGCACGCACCACCTTCTTCAGAGGCAACACTACTTCCTCCTCCGACACCTCCCTGGGACCAATCACTGCCATCCCGAATTCCAAGCCACGAACCGTCTCAACAACCACATTCATGTCCTTTTCAATACTTAATTCACCCGGATCAAAATAATATATTTTCCCAGCAGGTTTAAATCTAACTCCTACAACCTTAACCATTAGGGTCAACCCCCCCTTTGCGAAAGTTTCTTCAGTTTAATAAAAAGATTCTCCAAGGCTAGCCGCGTATTTGCGTTATTGTACAAATAGTAATACGTTTTGCCTATTTCCTCAAGAGCTTCTCGGCACGCCTGATATCCAAAGGCCTCTCCTGCACTCGTCTCTGTTTCGCTGCCGCCCCCTTTATCGTGAGCCACAAGCCGCAACATCCTATTACGGAAGACTATGTCAAAATAATCTAACAGCAAAGTGATTTTCCCTTTTTTTTGTTCAATATGCTCTGCATAGGAAAAGAGCTCCCGGTATCCGTGATTTTGAATTTTAGCTAGAAACTCTTCCGTCTCCTTCACCAGTTCCCGGCAACTGCTGTCCTCATTTAAATCAATGGCCTTCTGTACCGAACCATAGGCCAAGCTCAAGGGAACTTGTATAGATATTCCCTTTTCCTCAAGTATTCCCTTGACCGCCTCATCGGCAAGGGGGCTAAAGGATACTCCCCGGCAGCGCGAGATGATGGTATCCGGCAGTCTTTGTGTATCCTCAACTAGGAGAAGAAAAACGGTATCTCCCGGAGGTTCTTCCAAAATTCTCAAAAGACTGTTTGCCGCCTCCGGGGTTAAAAGGTGTGCTTCATAAATAATTATAACCTTAATCTTACCTTCATAACACTTATAATACGCCTTTTCCTGCATGTCACGAATCTGCTTGATCTTTAAAGAGCTACCCTCCGGAGTTATTCTGGAAACATCCGGATGATTGCCGCCGGCTATCTTCAGACAACTCGCGCATACGCCGCACGGCTCGCCGCCGTCACGCAGGGATAAACAGTTTAGCGCCTGAGCAAAGGCTAAGGCCGCCATACTCTTACCCACCCCGCGGGGCCCGTAAAACAGATAGGCATGCGAAATGCGTTTGAACTTAACTGCTGATTTTAAAACACTTTTAGCCCTCTTCTGCCCCATGATTTTTTCAAATCCCATTTTTTCTTTACCTATCCTCCCCTTCAGGAATAAAGGTCAATAAGAAGCCCCTTGATATAGTCTAATTGTTTCAACACTTTGAAGGTATCCTTCTGCTTAGCCAGGACAAGACTCGATAATTCTTCCACCTCTTTGTTGATTAAATGTATAGTCTGGTACAGTTTAGGTTTCCCCCACTTAGACCAGTAAGTCTCTTCCTGAATACGATATGTCTCTTTCTCTGTTTCACCTAAGAACAGGGTAAGTGTTTCTTTATATTCCTTCAAGTCGTAGAAGGAAAAGGTCTTGGCCAGTCTTTGACCAATCTCCTCAAGTTTTGCAATGACCTCATCCAGATTTCTTCCCCTTTCTTGTGCCTGCAAGCGGTTAAGCACATCGGGGAAACTTTTCCTCTCGACGGACTCCTTGCCGGTAGCCTTGCCCCTCTTTCCTGCCTTGTCCGCTTTCTTAAAACCTTTTTCGTTTTTTACACGCATGAGTCATCAACACCCTTATCACTCAACTGCCTTCTTCTACTACCGCTATCGTTTGTTGCGGCCCAAGCCCCAACACCGGCAAACCATTCTCAATTATATATCTCAAATAATCAAGATGTATTTCCTCAATCTTTTGCCCGGGCCAAACCAGCGGTATCCCGGGAGGAAAGGCTGTCAGGGAAGCACCGGCAATTTCACCCATTGCCGATTCCCAAGGCACTTCCCTTTTCTTACTCTGATAAACCTCTCGCGGTGTAAACACAAGTCTCGGCAATTCTTGATATATCTCAGCCATATTCTCCAACGGAAGCAATCTGCCCTTGCCTTTATCGGCAGAAATTTCTCGCAGCGCTGCCAGCAAACAATCTACATCGGACTTTTGATGTCCGATTGTCAAGAGGAACAGAACATAATAGTAATCACTTAATTCAACGGTTATGCCGTATTTTATACGTAGAGTCTCTGCCAGTTCCCAACCTGTCATTCCCAACCCACTTGCCGACAACACCAGCTTGGTGGGATCTATACTCCAATCAGCGTATACTTCTTCATCAAACAGGGAGTAACCAGTCATTGCTTTTATTCTCACACGTGCATAATCCGCTAATTCCAGCAATCCCGTCACCAACAAACGACCTTCCGTAAACATACGATGGCGGGCATCATCCAAAGAAGCCATCAATAGATAAGACGGACTGGTTGTCTGCAAAATTCCCAAGGCTTCACTGACTGGTTTGAGCCATTCTTGGTTGTTGACATGAAGCATACCGGCCTGCGTCAAGGCTCCCAGAGTCTTATGGGTGCTTTGGACAACAATATCCGCTTTCTGTCTTTGCATTGACAAGGGCACCATATCTTGAAAGTACAGATGAGACCCATGGGCTTCATCAACAATCAGTGGCAGGGCTAGCTCTTTCACCTTCAGAGCGAGCCCTGCGGCTTCAACACCACAACCATGGTATGAGGGCTGTGTGATAATCACCCCTTGGATTCCCGCATGCTTTCCTGCCAACGCGGCAATATCGTCTCCGGTGGTTCCCAAGGGTATCCCCCATTTTTCATCAACTTTCACCGGAGCAAAAAGGGGTTCTCCCCCGCTTAAAACGAAACCGTTTAAAATGGAAAGGTGCGCCTGCCTGGTAACAAGGGTTTTTGTACCTTCCCGGCTCAATGCTAACAAAGCGGCCTGCAATCCTACTGTAGAACCGTTAACCAAAAAGAAAGTCCCGCAAGCACCAAAGGTATGGGCCGCTAAATCTTGGGCTTTTTTTATGCAGTCGACCGGATTTTTTAGATTATCCAGCCCCGGCAGCTCCGTTAAATCCATTTTTGCTGCTTCTTGACCCATAATTTGCCGCAGTTCCTCACTCCAGCCCCAGCCCCTATTGTGTCCGGGAGTGTGAAAACCCGTTACATTATGAAAAACATGCCTTGTTATAGCTTCAAGCAATGGTTTGGACATCAATACACCCTAATTTATATCTGTGCTATTTTACTTAATTTTATCATAAATATCCACATCCTACTAGGATAAGGGCATAACGTGTGACATAACGCCGTACCAGTGTGATCTTTTGCAAAAAACCTTTTATTATTAACATTACTACTACAATTTACGGATTTATTCTGTTATACTATTAGATGAATTAAGGTATTTATGTTACCCTATAACAATAATTATTCTGTCTTATTAGGCATGGAGGGAGAAAAATGGTAACCAAAATAGGCATAAACGGGTTCGGACGTATTGGCAGGTCATGTTTAAGAGCTTCTTTACAACAAGGGAGTATCGAAGTAGTGGCGATTAACGGAACTACACCACCCCCCTCACTGGCTCACCTTCTAAAATATGATTCTGTCCACGGCACACTACCCAATACGATCGAAGCCACGGATCATGAATTGATTATTGACGGTCGTTCCGTTAAAATCCTTGCCGACAGGAATCCGGCCAACTTACCGTGGAAAGAAC
Source organism: Clostridia bacterium (assembly GCA_018433675.1). GTDB lineage: Bacteria > Bacillota > Peptococcia > DRI-13 > SM3-B62 > SM3-B62. The sequence goes on along the minus strand of JAHDQS010000001.1, from coordinate 228,134 downwards.
TTGGCGTAGATATCGTACTCGAATCTACCGGAATGTTCAATACCCGGGAGGCCTCTTCAGTTCACTTATCCGGCGGCGCGAAAGCTGTGATAGTCACTGCTCCCTGTGAGGATGCAGATGCAACGATAGTTCTGGGCGTTAACGAAAGTACATATGAGCCCGGCAAACACCTGATAATTTCCAACGCCTCTTGCACTACCAATTGTCTTGCCCCGGTCGCCAAGGTGTTAAACGACAGTTTCGGGATAGATTGTGGTTTTATGACCACTATCCATGCCTTTACAAGCGACCAGCGCAGCCTGGATAATTCCCATAAGGACCTGCGCCGCGCCAGGAGCAGCAGCCAATCGATAGTACCTACCACTACAGGAGCAGCCAGGGCTATCGGTGAGGTTATTCCGGATTTGAAGGGAAAGCTCGACGGCCTATCCGTCCGCGTACCGGTTCCCAACGTTTCCCTCATTGACCTTGTGGTACAGGTTAAAAAGGATGTAAGTATTGATACGGTTAATAACGCCCTGAAGAAAGCTGCCGAAGGCCAGCTTTCCGGGATAATGGATTATTGCGACAAGCCGCTTGTTTCTATAGATTTCAACAATAACGAACACTCTGCCATTATTGATGCCCTTTCTACCAATGTTATCAACAACCGTACAGTGAAGGTTCTCGCTTGGTATGATAATGAGTGGGCTTATTCTTGTCGGATTATTGAGTTGGCTGGCTACATAAGCAAAAAAATATAACTGAAAAACAAGGAGGTGTAAAAATGTCTAAGGAATGCTCTGCTTGTCACGGAACCGGTTATGTCTTGGAAGATTGTCCCTATTGTCGCAATACGGATTCCTTTGAATTTGAAAATTTATCCTCCGGTACCTGTAAAAACTGTAATGGCAAAGGTTATCATAAGGATATCTGTCCCATTTGCAACGGCTCAGGCCTTGCTGAGAATGAAGAGTATGCTTCGTAAATAGTCAGTAATAGAATTACTGCAATAAACTGCTAGAGAAAAAATGTGCTCCGCGGGAAAGATAATAGCAAGACATACCGAAACAAGAACAGTACAGGAGCTTGCTATGGCCAAAAACCGTCAGGAACCAATTAATACCGCCTTGCTTACCAAAAAATACAAATGTGACATTCAAAAACTAATTCGCTTCTGGAAAAAGGAAAAGAATGACCTTGAGATTTCTCAAGCATTGGGAATAGATGTATTAAAGCTTTCCCAAATTCGCGAAGAAATAACAAACCTCTACGAAAGAGAGAGACAACGGCGTATTAAGAAAAAATCTTTCCCAACAAGCAACAAACTCCGATAATTCCGGGATTTTGATTGTAGAAAAACGGCTCTCAGGCAGCAGTAGCGCTTGAGAGCCGTTTTTCTACAATCAGCGATCAGAGTTAACAAATTCATTTTACAGGTAATGGCTCAACACCGTCAGGAATAGGACACACATATCCCGATGCGTTTACTTCTTCAAATTCCTCACGAGCCCTTTTTACCACTTCAGGATGTTGTATAAGGTCTATGCCCGTAATGGCTAAAACTTCAGCGGCTTTTAGCATACCCTTATGAGCTAATGATGTTACTCCTTGTGATACCATCTGCCATGAATGAATCGGTGTCCCAATTGCACAACAACTCATTCCGAACTGTGCTGTGGGTACATTACAGCTAACATCACCCACATCCGTTGATGCAGGCATAGTAGTATTCAAGGCAACATATGGCAAAACCGCACAGCAAAGCGGTTTCTTTTGTATTTCCTTGGCTAATTTAAGAAATTCTTTGGAGTCTACAAAAGTGGTTAAGAGTTCTTCACTGCCGCCCCCTGATTTTGAGAAAGTTTCTCTGATGGCTTGTGCAAAATCCATATCGTTTTGATCAAATTCCGGCGCTCCTGCTTTCACCATATTATTATAGAGCACTTTTCCAAGCTCGCGATTAGGCAGGTAATTCGAACAGCCTTTGTCAAAAATTATTTCTACTTCTGTTTCTGTCATCATAGCAGCACCCTGGGCAATTTTACAAATTCGCCGGTAGATATCTTCAACCTGGTGCATCTTCGGCGCACGAATGAGATATAAAACAGTTGCATTGCTTTGAACAACGTTGGGGGAATTCCCCCCGGTATTTGTCACGGCATAATGTACCCGTGCCTCGGGAATAATGTGTTCTCTAAGATAGTTAACACCGACATTCATGAGCTCAACAGCATCCAAAGCACTTCGTCCCAGGTGAGGTGATGTAGCAGCATGAGAAGCAATTCCCTTAAAACGGAAGTAAACTTGGTAATTGGCAAGTGTACTCACAGATATGACCATATTAACACTTGTTGGATGCCAAGCCAGAGCACTGTCTAAATTGCTGAATACGCCTTTTTTTGCCATAAAGGTTTTTCCTGAACCGCCTTCTTCCCCCGGACAACCAATAAGTTGGATAGTACCTTCCCTGCCCGTAGATTCAAGCCACTTTTTCACAACAACCGCGGCACCTGCAGATGCTGAGCCGAAGATATTGTGTCCGCAGCCATGACCGTTACCATCGTCTACGAGCGCTTCTCTTTCAGTAATACCGCCTTTTTGACTCAATCCGGAAAGCGCATCATATTCCGCTAATATAGCGATAACCGGTCGACCTTTACCATAACTTGCAACAAATGCCGTCTCTATGTCTGCTGTATTATCCTCAATTGCAAATCCATTGTCTGCCAGATAGGATTTCAAGATTTTTGCGGATTTATATTCCTCAAATCTCGTTTCTGCGTATTCCCATATTTTGTCATTCAAATCTATAAGCTGTTTTTTTTGCTCATTTAAATGTTTTTTGACATCGAAATTCAAAAGCAATCACTCCCTAGTTATCCTTGATATAATGCAATTTATACTGATAATTGCACATTTTTATTTGCTTTTTTTATGATAATAAGACCGCTTCCATAGATTGCTAACATTAACAAGCTAACTAAGATCATGCCCAGTGCGCCTTTCGACATGATTATACCAATAAACATTTGAAGCATCGCGAAGTTCAAAATAGTAAAAAAAGTATATGCCAGTGAGTAGTTTCCAAGAACCGGACTTTCAAATTCCGGGTCACATATACGCAGTAAGAGCAATCCTGTCAAAAACACACCGGTAGACATACCAAACACAGAAATACCATGTTCAAACCAATAATCTTTGATGAATACTTTTGAAATGAACCAAACTGAAATTACTGTAACCGCAAAACCAAGTACAACCATGACCAGAATCGGTACAATGTATGCCATTACGGCTTCAAGAGGCAAACTTGCAATTGCTGATATAACAGCAAAATCAGTAAATGTCCCGGAAATCCTGCTCTTGACCTTTCCATCAACAAGATAATCAATCTTCATCTTGCACATGATACCCCAAAGGATGAACATGACAAGAATGGCATAAGCCCAAATCGAAATACTGGACAATACAGGTACCTTATACAGCTTTAACAAATTTAGCATTATGTAAGATAGACCGCAGCCGGCAAAAATGAGTGCTAAATGAAATGCAAATGTATCAATGGACGAGGAAGTAGTAGTTTCACGCCCCAAGCTTCCCTGTTTAACGATGTCTTTTTCAAAACCGATACGAATATTTGGGGGAATACTGCTGGGATTTTGAAGAATTTCGGTAGAACCTTTTCTGGCTGCCCAATTGATCATAACCATACCGATCAGAATGCCACCGACAATACCGAATGTCGCAGATGTTACTGCCACACCTTGCGCTGTTTCCCAATATGGAAGATTCATGCTATGAAGGATGTTGCCCAAAAGTCCCGCTGAACCGTGACCACCTGAGAAACCTAATGGCAACTCCCAGCCAAAAGTCTGATAAAGATCATAACCCATATTACTGAACAATAAATTGGTTCCAAAACCGACAATATGCTGCAAGCAACCTATTACACCCATAATGAAGATTGTAGGTAGAATATTAATCATGCTTTTCGTGGTGCCTGAACCTTTGCCGATTTTCAGACCTAATGGTACGGATGCTACAATGGGTACAATCAAAACTCCGGGCAGCAACGAACAGGTTGTTAGCCAGGATTCAGGAATGGATATTACCCCCAGTACAATTGGTCCCAGTATCAAGGCTAAAAAACCTCCTATTACAGATGCCGGCATAAACGTACTCTGAAACAATTTGACTTTTGCTCTTAAGAAGGTTCCTAAAAGCAAAAAAACACTTAAGTACGCTAATACGTATAATAGTTCAACCAAAGATTCTGTTGTCAATATAACCCCTCCTTTATGGACTTAAAAAATATACGTCCTTTAATAAATAGGATTTTATCATAATACAAAATATTATGCAATCTTTTTCATATCAAATGTGTTTAGGTTCATTTATATGATAAAATATTGTAATTAAAGAAGGTAGAAAGGTAGAAAAAAATGATCAAATTTGGTTTAATCGGGCCAAAACCGTCCGTAGCTCATATAATGAAATCCGTTGAAAACAAAACCCTAGACTGTGTTTTGATCCCACATACATATAATATGTTCAGCCAAATCCTTGATATCTTTAACAGCAATCGTCAGCATTGGGACGGCGTCATATTTACTGGTATCTTAGGAGCACACTTCCTGATGCATCATGTTGAGGTTGATGATTTTCCTGTATATCATATTGAGTTTGATGAAAAGCATGTTTTAGCCCATGTTATTCATCAACTTGTTCTTCAACCTGGTCTCAAACTTACGAGAACCTACTCGGATATCATTAACAAAGCAAATAACCACATGGGATTAGGAAATATACTTGACGAAAATCAACTTCCTAAAACATTTTCCCTTTCTTCATTTGACCAGATTGACAATAGCTACAATATCGCACTTCAAGATATCAGGGAATTATGGGTTAACAATCAGTTGGACTTTGTATTCACAGCAATTACCAATATCCTGCCAAAATTAAGGGACATGGGCATTCCGCATGTTCATATTCAACATACTCAGGAATCTATCTTAAAGACGATTGAACACGCTTGCCAGTCTACGGAACTGTTCTATATGAAGAAAAACTCACTTACTGTAGGTATCATCCAGATTGCAGGTATGACTGATGAACAAATAGACTTCAGGGAGGCAGAGTATCGCGATGTTTCTCTGCACAAAGCTCTTGTCGATTTCCGCTATAAATATAAATGGGATATGAGCATTCTAAAACTGTCTTCGGGCTTCGAGATCACTTTTTCCCAAAACAAATTGGGCCAATTGCACACATCCGAAGCATTTCCCTTGCTCAACTATTTGAGAGAGACTCTCTCATTCGAATTCTCCGTGGGGCTTGGTATTGGCAGAAGTATTGACCAAGGTCGATATTATTCCATCAAAGCTCTTGAAATTGCAAAAAATTTTGGTCCTTGCCACGGATTTTTAGTTAATTCTTTAAACACTGTCTCTGGTCCCCTGGGCTATGATATTTGTCTTCATTATCCACTGCCAGACGACAGACTCAGAAAGCTAGCCAAAAAAATTAATGTTACGCCGGACAATCTTGCACGCGTTATCGGCCTTTGGACCAAAATGCGCCAACCTATAAAATCATCTGAAATAGCCAAATCATTGAATATCACTATTCGGAGCGCAAATCGTATTATGAGCAGCATGGTTCAATCAAAAATAGCCCGGCAATTGGAATCTGAAACAGTCAAAGGTAAAGGCAGGCCATCAAAAACATATGTTATTGATACGAAGAACAACTGGTGAACTAACACCTAACTCTCCGAAAGTCCATTTTTTGAAACGGAAAACGGCGGCTTTGATTTTCATTGCAAAACCACCGTTTAGTCCTGGCTATCTAAACTTTGTTTGTAGTTTAACCGTCTAAACAACGGTTTTTTATTTTTGCTGGACAATAGAGGATATATACATTTATTTGCCTACCTTTTGTTTCTCTGCAATCTGTCTCCTGTGGCGTTTTGCCAATAGGGCCAGTGAAACGCAATTCATCAAGAACGTTAGTAGTGAAACAATTGTAAATTTCGGATTTACGCCAAGGCCTTGAATGTCAACGTAATCCATAATTGAAGTCAAGGTAACTACGGATAAGATAATAATGGTTATACTCACTGTCACAAGAAGAAAAACCTTATCCCCGGAAATCTTTTTGTTTTGAATTAAGAAAGAAATCACCGCCACTGCGATAGAAACAATAAACATGACTATAATGATATTGTAGTGCGGAATGTGGTTCATCGTGAAACCATTAAATACTCCATAGGCGCTGACATCTCTCGTCGTAGCTTGATTCAAAGAAGAATAGTAATATGTTGTTATAAAAGCAAAAAACGCACAGAGCAAAAAAGAAGCTATCTTGTTTTTTCCCATTACAAACACTCCTAACATTATTACCAGCCAAACAAATGCTGTTATATTTACGGGTAGGATAGACCATCCCATGCCGCTATCAATAGCCCAATTGCATCCAACCAAAACAAGAATACCCAATAATAAAATTGCAGATGCTATGGCGACATCTGTCCTTCTTTTGCTTTTAGCAATTATGCTTTTTGTTGCAGTATCGGCATATTGAAGTGTTGCTTCAACCATAGCTTCTACTTCCGGCACAGATGGCTCCGCTTTTTCACCGTTTAGCAATTCACTTGTTGTTACACCCAATATATAAGAAAGCTTTGACAATAGCGAGATATCGGGACAGTTTAATCCGCGTTCCCATTTTGAAACGGCTTTATCCGTTACCCCTAACTTTTCTGCCAGATCTTTCTGTGTTAAATTTTTCCCCTTTCTCAGTTCTGTAATGAATTGAGCCATTTTTTCATTATCCATAAATCAACCTCCCAATTCTATATAATGCTTTTTTATTGCATTTAAATTTTAAGCGATAGTACGAGTGACTTGCAACCGACCATAGGTTTATTTGAGCAAAACAAACCAGCAGTAGAGTAAATTATATCTATGCGGACAGCATTCAAGCCTACAATCTTTTATAAGCTTGTCACCCTTTTAGATATACTGAAAAAAAAACAAAAAAGAGATACTGTTACATACAATATCCCTACTGTTTTGTGTCTGATATTCAGTTTTTTAAATTGTATTGTCTGTCGCCATCCTTATTGTTGCTATTCTTTAAACAGAATCTGACGCATGTTCGCAATCATCAATGTGTATTCCTCACCATCGACGGGCCGACAGCGAAGTAATCTTTTTTCACAGGCACTGCAAATAAAGATGCCCTTGAGAAAAAAGCCGTCTCGTAGACCTTTGTCGGGGACTTTACTGCACAAGGAACAAACAGGCAGTACCTTTCTTTCTCTTGCTTTCATGACCATTGCTGTCAACTCCGTTGTTTTCTTTCTCTCATAAGAATATTCTGCCCCGTTTGTCTTGGTTCTATGGGATATTTCCCCAGATTACTTCTTACGCTCAATCACTATCGCGCAATCCGGACAAACCAGCGCGCACATCCCGCAGGCGGTACAATTATCGTTTTCCTTCGGCTCAACGGAAGGTGTTCCGTAAACACCCAGGGTATCCGACCAATGCAGTGTCTTGGTCGGACATTTTTCTATACACAGGCCGCAACCCTTGCACAATCCGGTGAAAATAGTGAATACCGATTTTGTTGTCTCCACTTGCTTCATTTTATAAGCATTGGTAGTCATCCTATCCCCTCCTTTTTCTTTCCTAAAAGAATCAGACCTTTCCTTCAACAAGTTCCACACCCTTTTTTAGAGCTTTAAAGTTCAACTCTCTCAACTTGGGATCCTGCTCAAATTTATAACCTAACTTTTTCTCTAAAGCGCTTTTTGCCTGCTCCATATCCACAATCTTTGTTACAGCAATTGCCGCGCCCATGACAATAACGTTAAATACTCTGGGATGCAGTTCTTTTTTTGCAATATCCAAAGCCGGTATGGCTAAGATCTTTTTCGCCTTCTGCGGCAGGTCATCCTCCACTCCCTCTACAGAAGAATCGTAGATGAAGACGGTGTTTTCGTCAACATATTGCTTGGTACGGCGTACAGCTCTGTCGGATAAAGCAATTACCAAGTCGGCAAATTTGAACTTAGGGGAACCGATTCTCTCATCGGATATTTGGCAAAAAGCAACGGAAACGCCGCCCCGCTGTTCAACACCAAAATTAGGTATATATAGTGCCTCCCTGCCTTCATCGTTAGCTGCTTCCACCAGGATTCCGGCCACAGACTGGACTCCCTGTCCGCCTTCACCGGCCAACGCCAATTTTACCGCATTCGACATCTGCTATTCCCCCTTCTTCCCAGGAGTTTTTATTTCTCCAACCTTAAAATACTGGGGCATTTCTTTTTCTATGAACTCCCAGGTTTTTTGAGCATTAGTGCTCCAGTTTGTCGGGCATCCCGAAAGGGCTTCTACAAAGGAAAATCCGTTTCCGTCGATTTGATTTTGCAGAGCACTTTTAATATATCTTTTTAGCTGCCGGACATTGGCCACGGTTCCCCTGGCAACATATGCACCTTCTCTGGCAATGGCCGCAACCATTTCCGGTCCTTGCGTCGGATATCCCATGCTGTCCGTATCGCGCCCGTAAGGAGAGGTCTGTGTCTTCATCCCCGGCAGCGTCGTCGGCGCCATTTGGCCGCCCGTCATGCCATAGTTGCAATTGTTTACCAGTATGGCCGTAATCCTTTCGTTCCTGGCCGCCGCATTAACTAAATGCTGGGCGCCGATAGCATATCCGCCCCCGTCTCCCATATAGGCGATACATATCCTGTCCGGCCTGGCTCTTTTTACGCCTGTCACAACCGGCGTTGTCCGCCCGTGGTGCGTCTGCACGGAGTCGCAATTGAAAAAGTCCCAAGACAACAAAGAACACCCAATATCACATCCAAACACGACCTTCTCCTGGATTGCCAGTTCATCTATAGCTTCACCTAAAGCCTTTAAAACTAACCCATGTCCACAACCGGGACAGAATTTATGTGGTTTTGTTTCTTCACGCCATGATTTCGGCATATTCGGTACAACAGACATGATTAACCTCCTTTCTCAATTTACAGTCCTTTTTTGACGTATTCTACTATCTCCTCGCCGGTTACACCTTGCCCCGGCTTGAAGTAGCTTTCCATAGGAACGGACTCGCCATAAATGGCTTCCTTCACAATCCTCTCAAACTGACCCTGGGCCGATTCAATTACTATCAGTTTTTTAGCATGCTTACAAATTGCCCTTAATTCATCAGCCGCAAACGGGTGGATAGTGATAGGCCGGAAATGTCCGACTTTGATCCCTTGCTCACGCAGCGTCTTGACTGCCGCCTGGGCCGCTCTCGTCACAATTCCGTGTCCGAGCAATACTATTTCCGCAACTTCTGTCTCAAAGGTCTCGTACTCTACTACCTCCGGCACTACTTTATTGTATTCCTTAACCAGGTTTGTCACGACCTCGCAAAGCTCTTCCTCGGTATTGTATGTATTACGCAAATGGCTGGGTTCACGATCCACCCCCGGCACTCCTGCCAATCCCAACGAAGGCTGCGTCTCTACCATTTTGATTCCTTTGGTTGCCGGATCATACATCTTCAACGACTCTCTCATCTTGGCCTGGTAGCCGTCGCCCAAGACAAACACCGGAAAACGATACTTCCAAGCAACGTTGAATGCTTTAATGGTATAATCGTACAACTCCTGATGGCTACATGTGGAATACACAATCCTCAGGCCTTCTCCGTTTCCTCCAAAGCAGGTCATAGTTACCTCCTGCTGTGAATAAATAACAGTAGCGGTCGAAGGTCCACCCCGCTGCTGAACGACAAGCACCGTTGGTATTCTCATCATTTCAGCCATAGTCATGGACTCCTGCATCAAAATATTACCCGGACCGGCTGTGGCCGTGAAGGCCCTCTTGCCCGATAGTACTCCGCCACAGGTCGTAAATCCGGCAGAGATTTCGTCTTCTGTTTGCAAAAAAGATCTGCCGTATTTCGGCGCTAATCTTGTCCAGTAGTGCATCACTTCATTTTGCGGTGTTATCGGGTAGCCATACATAATATCGGCTTCAGCAGCAAGAGCTGCCCAGGCAACAACCTCGTTCCCCGTCATGAATACTCTCTTTTCTCCTCCGATGGGTTTTTCTAACATATTAAAAAACACCTCCCAGTAACTTAATATGTATCATATAACAACGGCATTATTGCCGCTCTCACCAAAAAGTGTGCTGCATTCTCCTTTTCAAAAAAAACACGGGGTTCCCCTTTTTATCATAATCCCCTATTTGCTCGGCAAATTTTTCTTCTACCGCTGTCCAGATAACCGGAAGCCCAAATTTCTTTGCCGCTTCCGTAACTACCTCCACCCCTTCATTGATAATTTCCAGATCCGTATCGTCGCCCAAATGGGAATTGTTTATCAGCCCGTCCACTCGCCCCAAAGATTGTACGTATTCAACAATTCTCATTACATCACCTGTCATCGGCCGCGCAATATTAACAACCACGTAAATCTTTAGCTCCCCTGCACCCTCCAACAACCTCGTCTTGTTTGCTCCATCTATTCCGTAGCCAACATCAAAGATAACGCTACCCTCTTTTTTGAGAGCCCAGCGCATGCCCGGCTTTAATATGTTTCCGGCCTCACCAAGCCCGAGGGTATCCGCTGTTTCCCAGGCTATTACCTCCAGCCCCTCCACTTCTAATTGAACCTTAATGGGTCGCAACGTATAGAAGGGTTCCACCAGATCCAAATCAACCAGAGTAACAGGAGTAAATCCGTTATGCAGTAAATACAATGCTCTATTAACCGCCATTTCACTCTTTCCGCTGGCATATTCGCCTATATAGGCTTCTGCAATTCTCTGCTTGATTCCCCATGAGTTTATTTGCATAGTATTTGTATTGTATGACACTTTGCTAATATTTAACCGGTGTAAACAAAAGAACATGCCTGTTTCACAGACATGTTCTAAAAAGTTTTCCGAAATTATTAATTTAACAATCAAACCATCTTTTTATATGTCTCCAATCTTTCCTTAGCATCTTCCTCCGCTTTTGCAAAGAGCTTTTCTGCGGCTTCAGGGAAAGTATTAAGCAGCGTGGCATAACGAACCTCGCCTTGCAAGAACTCCCTGAAGGAAGCGGTTGGTTCTTTGGAGTCAAGAACGAATGGGTTTTTCCCTTCCTTTTTGTTCTGCGGATTAAAACGATACAGGTGCCAATATCCAGCCTGAACGGCACGCTTTTCTTCCTCCATGGAGCGTCCCATGCCAATTTTGATACCGTGGTTAATGCACGGTGCATAAGCAATTATCAGGGACGGTCCGGGATAAGCTTCCGCTTCAACAAGAGCTTTGACCGTTTGATTCATATCTGCACCCATGGCAATCTGGGCCACGTACACATAACCGTAAGTTGCAGCAATCATTCCCAAGTCTTTTTTCTTAATTGTTTTTCCGGAGGCGGCGAATTTTGCTACCGCAGCAGCCGGAGTTGACTTGGAAGACTGTCCTCCGGTATTGGAATACACCTCGGTGTCAAAGACCAGCACATTGATATCTTCCCCGGAGGCCAAAACATGATCCAGACCGCCGTACCCTATGTCATAAGCCCAACCGTCACCGCCAAGAACCCACTGTGAAGGTTTAACAAGAAAGTCTTTCTTCTCGAGGATTTCTTTTACGGCTTCATTGTCTTGATATTTTTCCAGCAAGGAAACAATGTTTGTCGAAGCTTCTTGTGAGGCTTTGCCATCATCTTTGACCGCCAACCACTGTTCAAACGCTTCCTTCAGCTCCGGTGCAATCTTCCCTTCACTTGCATCTTTCATAACATCGGCGAGTTTTTCTCTGATTTGTTTATAGGCTAAGACCATCCCATAACCGTACTCGGCATTATCTTCAAAGAGGGAATTAGCCCAGGCAGGACCTTGCCCTTTGGCGTTTTTACAGTAAGGCGTACCGGGTGCCGAACCTCCCCAGATCGAGGAACAGCCCGTTGCGTTGGCTATGATCATCCTGTCCCCAAACAACTGGGTTATCAATTTGGCGTAAGGAGTCTCGCCGCAGCCTGCACAGGCACCGGAAAACTCAAGCAACGGCTGTACAAACTGACTGCCCTTGACGGATGCCCTATTCCAAAGATCCTCTTTGGCAGAAACCGTTGTGGCAAACTCCCAATTACCTGCTTCTTTTGCCACGGCCTCTTCCGCCGGAGAAAGGACTAAAGCCTTCTGTTTTGCCGGACATACTTCGACACAGCTTCCGCAACCTGTACAATCCTGAGGGCTGACCTGTACTCTAAATGATAAGCCCGCCAACTGTTTCCCTATAGCCTTTTTCGTGATAAAGCCTTCCGGGGCCTTTGCCGCTTCCTCTTCGTTCAGCAATACGGGACGAATGGCGGCATGGGGACAAACATAAGAGCACTGGTTACATTGGATACAATTATCCGGTTGCCAAATAGGAACATTGATAGCTACATTGCGTTTTTCATAGGCAGTTGTGCCGCTGGGGAACACTCCGTCTTCCCTGCCTACAAAGGCACTGACCGGAAGCTTATCCCCCTGCTGAGCGTTCATCGGCATGGCAATGTTCTTTACAAATTCCGGCAGTTCACGAGCGGCTGCAGCCTCTTCTTCCTTAGCAGCGGCCCATTCGGCAGGAATATCCACCTTGATTAACGCTTCCAACGCCTTGTCGACGGCTTCGTTGTTCATTTTGACGATATTGTCACCTTTTTTACCATATGTTTTCTTAATAGCATCTTTTAAGTGCTTGATGGCGTCCTCAAGAGGAATAACATTTGCCAGTTTAAAGAAGGCAGCCTGCATGACCATGTTTATTCTGCCCCCCAGGCCAATTTTACCGGCAATGTCAACTGCATCTATGATATAAAAATCTATCTTGTTATCGGCTAGGTACTTTTTGATCTTGGCCGGCAGCTTTTCCGAAAGCTCTTCTTGCTGCCAATTGCAATTCAACAGGAATGTTCCTTCCGGTTTCAGGCCTTCCAATAGCTCATATTGATCCACATACGACTGCTTATGACAGGCGATAAAATCTGCCTCATCTATCAGATAGGTGGATTTTATCGGCTTCTTGCCGAACCGCAGATGGGAAATAGTGACACCGCCTGATTTTTTAGAGTCATAGGCGAAATATGCTTGGGCGTATAAGTCTGTGTTGTCACCGATTATCTTTATCGCATCTTTATTAGCTCCGACAGTACCATCGGACCCAAAACCCCAGAATTTACAACGAGTAGTTCCGGCAGGAGCAGCGTTAATTTTTTGGCCTGCAGGCAGACTGCAGTGCGTAACGTCGTCGACAATGCCTATGGTAAAACCATTTTTCGGCTCGTCCTTTTTCAACTCGTCAAAAGCCACCTTAAGCTGTGAGGGAGTTGTGTCCTTAGATCCCAGGCCGTACCTGCCGCCCACTATAACAGGGGCATTTTCTTTTCTATAAAAGAGTGTGCATACATCTTGATATAAAGGTTCACCCAAAGAGCCGGGCTCTTTGGTCCTGTCCATAACAACTATTTTCTTGACTGTCTTGGGAAATACCTTGAAGAAATACTTGGCTGAAAAAGGCCTGTATAAGTGTACTTTAATAACTCCGACCTTTTCTCCCTTCGCATTTAAATAATCGACTGTCTCTTCGGCGGCCTCGCAAGCCGAACCCATAATTACCATCACGCGTTCAGCGTCAGGTGCCCCATAGTAATTGAAGGGATGGTATTCTCTGCCGGTTATTTTTGTAATCTCAGCCATGTACTGCTCCACAATATCAGGAACGACTTCATAATACGGATTGCAGGCCTCCCTGGCCTGGAAGAAGATGTCCGGGTTCTGTGCGGTTCCTTTGGTATATGGCTTTTCCGGGTTGAGTGCCCTGTCTCTGAATTGTTTGAGAGCATCATAGTCAACAAGCTTAGCCAGTTCTTCGTAATCCATCATCTCAATCTTTTGAATCTCATGAGAAGACCTAAATCCGTCAAAAAAGTGTACAAAAGGTATTCTTGACTTAATTGCCGCCAAATGCGCAACACTGCCAAGATCCATAATTTCCTGAATACTGCCGGAAGCCAACTGCGCAAAGCCGGTCTGACGTGCCGCCATTACATCGGAATGGTCGCCAAAAATCGACAGAGCATGTGTCGCCACGGCCCGTGCACTCACATGAAACACCCCGGGAAGCAATTCTCCTGAAATCTTGTACATATTAGGAATCATCAGCAACAACCCTTGGGATGCGGTGAAGGTTGTTGTCAAAGCTCCTGCTGAGAGAGAGCCGTGCACTGCACCTGCTGCCCCCGCTTCAGATTGTAATTCGGCAACTCGGACTGTTTGTCCAAAAATATTCTTTCTGCCGTGAGCGCTCCACTCATCAACAACCTCCGCCATTGACGATGACGGTGTAATTGGATAAATGGCCGCAACATCCGTAAAAGCATAAGCTACGTGAGCGGCAGCAGTGTTGCCATCCATGGTCTTCATTTTTTTAGCCATTATTAACCTCCCAAAATATTTTTTCTTTATCCGGGCGCTTATTGCCGCTTCCCACAGACAAACGGCAACGTGGTCTCGGATAAGCTCAACTAAACCCCAGGTGAAATAAAAATCCCACCTGAAGCGAGTTTTCCTAACGGGTATAACCTAGGGCACTATTGCAAAGTTAATGTTCAGACTAATCAACATGATATGAAGATTGCAGGTGGTGCCTCATTAGAGATTTTGCCTTTTCAGCGTCTCGTACAGCAATTGCCTCCAGCATTTCATTATGCTCTTCATAGGCTAACAGGTATCGTTTATTAATGGTTTTTAATGATTTGATCCTGCCTTTATAGATTGCACTGTTCATACAAGCCATAATAGAAATAAGAAATCCGTTTCTGCTGGTTTCAAAAATGTTATTATGAAATTCCATGGAATACTTAATAACATCCTCGCTGTCTTCATTGACGGCTTTCTTCATTTTTTCATTACTACTTCTCATCCGTTTAATATCCGCTTCTGTTCTTCGTTCACAGGCCAGATCTATTGCGCCTAATTCAATAATGATACGGGCCTCCTTGAGATCGTTGAGCATGTCTTTTTCTTGATTCAACTTGCCCTCAAAGAACTCCAGCAGACGCACTGTCTCAATACCCCGCACAAAATAACCCTCTCCCGGTCGAACATCAAGCACGTTGGTAGATTGTAATGATTTTAGGGCTTCGCGCAAGGGCAATCGACTAACTCCCAACATTTCCGCCAGTTCACGCTCAGAAGGCAGCCTATCATTAGGTTTAAGTAATCCCTTTTCAATCATCGCTCGAATTTGGCGGATAATTTGATCAGGCAAATTTTTTCTATCGATTTTTTCAAACGTGTTTTTTGGTTTTAACATTTTCAGGCACCTTTTCATAAGATAGTATGAATGCTCCTTCTAGATTATAATACATACTATGGCTTTGTACAATTAAGTACAAACAAATAGGTTGAAACTGTTTTTTTGTCACCAAAAGGGTATCGGCTTTCTAGCCCGATACCCTTTTGGATATGGTATATATAGGGAGGCGTAAGCTTTTTACTTCTCGGTTACTTCCTTATATACCTGACTGAAACTTTTAACTTCCGCATTTTCACTGAACTCAGCAGTATATTTGTCAAGCTTAGCTAAAAAGTCTTTGCATTCTTCTTCTGTCATTAGTTTCATAGAAACCATGTCATTAATCCAATTCTCTTCCTGCATCGGCACGGCAATATCCGCAGCCTGCTTGATGACATCTTCCGGCCATTCATAGAATGTGGTGCCGTCTTCCAGCATCATATTAACGCCTTCTAAAACAGTGTTGTTCATAATCTCTGCCCATTTATAATCAAGAAGTTCTTGCCGGACTTCCAAGAAGATATCTTTTATCTCCTGTGGAAACTCGTTCCAGAGATCAAGATTCATGACTACAGCTGAAGGTCCCTGCACGCCTGCTCCAATATCAACAATACACGGGGCTTTTTCGTGCAAACGCATGCCGGCTGCGGTTCTGAGTCCAAAGCTTGTTACACAGTCGATAACGCCGCTTTCCAGGGAAGTATAGGTTTCATTGTTAGCTATCGACAAGGGTACTGCGCCCAGTATCTTCATGACATCGCCCTCAACACCATAGGTACGTGCCTTCAAGCCTTGCAAATCATCGATAGACAGAACGGGGGTCTTAAACAGACATGCTTCCGCGCCCCAATTGGACATATAAAGGACCTTAATGTTGTTGCGTTCGTATTCTTGTTGCCAAGCTTCAGTTTCATCGTAAAGCTTATTAATGGCCTTATTAAGACCATCCGGGCTCTCTAAGCCGGGTCTCCATTTCCATTCTACGCCGCGGCTAATGGGAAGCTCGGCAGAATAGTATCCATAGTTCAAAAACGACAATTCGCTGAGCCCGTCACGTACAGCACCATAATGCTCACCGGTTTTACGCAGAGCACCGGCCCAGTAATACTCAATATTGATTCTTCCGTTGCTTCTTTTCGCCACTTCATCAAAATACCATTTGTCAATGATGGCGGGCTCAGAGTTTTCGATGCTGTAATAGTCATACTTCAGGGTCCATGTTTTTTCGGCATCGTCTTCTCCTGTTGCTTTGTCACCTCCGCCGCATCCTGCCAACAAACAACCAGCAAGAAGCAGGGAAACAACGACAAGAAGTAGTGCCCATTTTTTGTCTTTTAACATTTTCCTTTTCCTCCTTTTTTATCCATTCACATGGTTATTTTCCCATGCTGAGTGGCAACCAGGTAGCCAATTGCGGCAGGAACAAGATCAGAGCTACCGTAAGCAATGTAAAGAAAATAAATGGATAGCAGCCCTTGAAAATATCTTCCAGGCTAAGCTCAGGACAAGCTCCCTTCATGACATATGCATTCAAGCCGACAGGGGGCGATATCAGTCCAACCTGAATCATCAGGGTTAAAAGAATTCCATACCAAAGCGGACTGTACCCAAATGTTCCAACTACTACCGGATAAGTTATGGGAACGGTAATGACCAAACAGGAAAAAGGGTCTAAGAACATGCCCATCGGCACTAGAACTATAAGAAACATTCCTACAATAGCCAATGAGGGTAAGGGTAAACTGGTGGCCCAACTATTGACCATGGCCGGAATCCCTGCCTGAGTCATAAAAATACTGAAGATAGCAGATGAAATCAAGATCAAAAAAATCATCCCACACGTGTTTACGGTCTCCTTCATTGCCTCCATCATATATGTTCCGATATTCTTGTACTCACTCCTGGGAGTTTTAATCAACATCATGAGGAAGCAGGCAACAGCCCCAATGGCGGCGGCTTCTGTAGGAGTGACGATACCACCGTATATTCCGCCGATAATTATTACAAAGAGAACAAAAACACCCCATACCAAACGCAAGGACCACAATTTTTCTTTCCAGCTAACTTTATAAGTTGAAGGGCAAAGGGTTTTATCGAAATGGCTCCAAATCAGGAGACCTCCGCAATATATTACCGCAGTTACTATTCCCGGTATTACACCAGCCAAAAGCATTTGCCCGACCGAAACCTCGGCCAGGGTCCCGTAAAACACCAAAATCGTACTGGGAGGAATCATAATTCCCAAGAGCCCCCCCGCCGCCACAACTCCTGCGGAGACCTTCGGGTTATATCCTTTCTCGGTCATTTCTGGAATAGACACTTTTCCCATGGTAGCAGAACAGGCAACACTAGAACCGCAACAGGCACCAAACATGGCACTGGCCATAATAGTAGCCATTGCCAAACCTGCCGGTAATCTGGCCAGCCACTTGTTAGCTATGGTGTAGGCATCTCTGCTCAACCCGGCTGCGAAGGCAATATATCCCATCATTATAAACATCGGCACAACCATCATGATGTAATCCGCAGAACGCATATAGGGAAAATTTTTCAGCATAGTTATGGCGACTTTCCAACCACTAAGCATAACTGTGCCCAATAGACCGGTGAAACCGAGGCAAGCATAAATCGGAACCCCAATCACCATCAAGGCCAGTAATAAAGCTACGCAAATAATTACAACGGTCATAGGATCCATACACTCACACCTCTTTCTTTCCCGCGTCCAAAACGCCGACTTCATCACTCTTGGAACCGCTAAACAATACTCTGAGATTGTTTATAGTCTCGAAAACCAGCTGTCCTATCATGGCTAATGCTCCAACCGGAACAAATAACCTTGCCCACCAGGTAGGAAAGCGATAATAGTCGCCATACCTGAAGGTCTTGACTCCATACGCCCAGATTCCGTCCTCTAATGTTTTCCAAAAAATGAGCACAAAGAAGGTAATACATACCAGCAGAC
Organism: Clostridia bacterium; assembly: GCA_018433675.1. Taxonomy (GTDB): domain Bacteria; phylum Bacillota; class Peptococcia; order DRI-13; family SM3-B62; genus SM3-B62. The sequence goes on along the minus strand of JAHDQS010000001.1, from coordinate 209,831 downwards.
CTATTACCTCGAAGACAACTTTGACCTTCCCTTTTAATCTGCTTGTAAAAACCGTAACACCGATATGTCCGCCTGTTTCCTGGGTTGGCGCTATTGCCGACCAGACCATAACAGCCATTAGTGTCTCACATAACGAATAGACAGGACCAATCGCGTCACCCATGAACCACCTCCATATAACATCTACTGTGGTTGAAACGGCCATTATTGCGATTGCTGCTGTAGCAACCCACCAAAATACACGGTTGACTTTTGACCAGGGACTTTTTTTAACATTCAAGTGCACTCAGCCCTCCTTTAGCAAAACTTGCACATAGCTGGAGTTTATAACATTTGTCTGATAACTTCAATATATCCACTGTCGGTATTGATTTCCAATTCGTCACCCGAGGCAAGTATTTTTGTTATATCCTCTTCAAAACCGTCCATGATTGGTATATCGATAGTCAAAGCACATTCCAGCGTAATGGTATCTGCAATATTGCAAAGGATTGCTGCAGGCGCAACATTATTCTTTTGAGCATAATAAGCAATATACGGCGCAATCGTGCCGCCTCGGCTGGTTGGTATCACAAGAATCTTGTCCTTCAGTGACTCCCCGAACAGAGGATGCCCACTCATAGTGACGGTTCCGGTATCGGGGCACATATCTCCTATAAAGGAAAACGGAACATCAAATACGAGGGCTTCTCCTCTCACCTTTCCGTTGTTAAGTGATTTTCCTTTGATTCGCATTCCGTATTCACGACCTTTTCTGTAATTTTAGTGAATCCAGGCATTGTTCCAGACTACCGATTATTACCTTAACCTTCCCTTGTTGAAGAGAATTAACGTAATGTGCCGCTTTAAAGGAATTAGTCATCACAACTTTGACATTCTCCGGCAAAGGTGAATCGGGAATTGTAGCCATACAGGTATTACTGAATACTCCTCCCGCTTTTTCGATAGTTTCCGCGTCTCCCATTGCCTTAACAAGGGTATACGTCGCATCGCCCATTGCCAGCCATAGTCGTTTGCCTTCGCCTATCTTCTTTCCTTTGAGCAGCTTGGCTATCTGTCTGGCCTCTTCAACTGTCACGTGGGGACAGCCTATTAAAACCAAATCTACAGGGGTCTCGGGAGAGTATTTAAACAAATCCTTGGTTTTTTCCAGATCTTCACGGGTCACCACCAACACTGCTTCAGGTTCTTTCCCCCCCAGAGCAGCTTCCACCGTAGGTGCTTCAGGGGTTATTCCCGCAACATGACAGACGTGAACCGACCCGCTGGTGGCAACAGGAGCAATCAAATACTTGAGTTGATCAAAGGTTGCTTTCTTAGGTATACAGTCAAAAACCACATTGCCGATTACTACATGTCCGCCGACAAAGTATCCCAGTGCCCCATAATCATCATCTCCCTCCAGCACTACATCATCGGCCAGCTTGACAACCACCTTGGCATAACGGTTTTCATCAAGATACAACCCATGATAGAGTGCTCGTCCGGTCAAAGCGGAGCAAAGATTGATCACTGTTCCGTCTTTATTGGTTTTGGCACCGATTAGCGAGTTAGCAAGAATCTGCGCACAGGAACCGATCCAGGAGATATAGTCCCCTCTGCGGGGCAGATTGCCCATGTGCATGGGCAAGCAGCTGTAACTCTTGATAAAGCCCAATTCTTCATGTATTTTTTTCCTTTTTTTGTGATCAGATAATTCTTTCTCAGCAAAATCCTCAGGGATCCCCATTTCCTGCCATTTATCCGGGCTAAAAGCAGACATGAGGGGATGTGTCGTTGTAGTAACCGGAAGTTCTTCTATTCCCTCAGTAAACTGAGCTAACAGCTCGGGAGGCTCCTTTGGCATAACGTGTGCACTGCTGATTTCTACAAACCTTTCAGCACCACAAGCGTCTCCATATTTTATCAATAGGTTTATTGCTTTTTGCAGTCCGGGCCCATGTTTGCCTGCGGCCATTTCCTGCTCATATTTAGTAAGTTGCACTTCTTGCATCCCCTTTCATGCGGCTGCTTTAGCAGTATTTAGACAACTTCGTAATGGTCAACAACATTATGGGTGTGTACCCAATCGCCAATCGCAATATCCTGGGTGGCTTTACCGATAGCCTCACCGTATTTGTACAAAAATTCTCCGGTTTTGATAGCCTTAACCGCAATTTTATGCCCGAAAGGAATAACCGCGTTGGCCTTGTAGGCACGTTCCTGCCCATCAATTTTTACATAGACCTCATCACCGGCATTAATATCAGCTACGCAAGTAGCAACGTTATCCTTTTCCACTATTTGTTTGGCGTATTTCTTCATTAAAATTACACCTCTTCTCTTCTTCGTCTATTGACCCTACATTACCGGGCCTTTAATCAGAATTTCCATGTGACCGTCAAAGTTCAATATTTCAGCCTTTGTCAATGTGCCTGACGCAACTGCGACAGCAAACTCGTATAAACGCTTGCCGGCCTGCTCAACCGTTTCCGTCTCTTCAATAACAGAAGCAACATCAACATCAATATGGGACTGCATCGTCACGTTGGTCTTACTGTTTCCGCAAAGCTTTACGGTTGGAATACAGGGATGTCCGTTAGGAGCCCCACGACCGGTAGTAAACAGTATCAATTGAGCACCGGAGGCAGCGCCTCCCGTTAAATTCTCAAACCCGTGACCCGGAGTAGCCATTATATGCCTGCCCGCACACATCGGACGCGAGCCATATTCTAAAGCACTCTGAATGGGTACTTTTTGTCCCTTGGCATTCGCTCCCATGGCCTTTTCAATCAAAGTGGTAAGACCTCCGGCCACATTGCCGCTGGTCATCTGGCTGCCCCTGACATCTGCACCGACAGCAGTTCCTCTGTCATAAAGATCCTTAACAAAATTGATGATTTTATCTCCTTCCGCCGGATCAACGCAGAGATTCTTCAGAGCGTATTCGCCGCCCATAATATCACAGACCTCACCCTGAACGAATGTACCGCCGTTTTCTGTCATCAGACGGCAAACTTCACCTACTACTAAATTCGAGGACAATCCGGAAGTGGTATCAGATGATCCGCATTTAGTACAAAATCTTAGTTTATCAAGCCCTTGCTTAGTCCTTCTTAGCTTGCTCGCTTCCAAAACCATATCGGCCGCCAACTGCGCACCCTTATTGATAGTCTCCAGCATACCACCTAAGTCATGAACCTTGACTGCCTGTACAGGCTTGCCGGATTCTTTGATGCCTTCAACAATCCGATCGAAATCAACCATCTCACACCCGAGTCCCACAACTAAAACCGCTGCCACGTTGGGGTTCTTGCCAAGGTTGATTAAAGTACGGGTAACCGTTTCGGTATCTTGGGGGGGATGCAGACAACCCTGATGATGAGTAAAAGCACGGGTTCCCTTGATTAATTTCTCGATATTCAATGCAACTGCGTTCACACATCCAACTGTGGGGATAATTGCTACGATGTTTCTTGCGCCGACCTGTCCGTCCGGCCTTGTGTAACCTAGAAATTCCATCTTTTTTCTCCTCCGTTTCTCTTGAACTGAAGTCCGTTTGATGCATTTTTATATCCCTTTTTGCACCCCTCCCCTTCACTTCACTTAAGAACTTGTTTCGATATGGTGCTGCATAAGTGCTTCGGCCGTTTCTGCGTCTTTCTCCTCAATTGCCTTGTAAATTTTATAATGCTCTTCAACAGCCAGATGGTATCTACCATTGATTGCCAAAGTTTCCAGCCTTCCTTTTCTCGTTACATCATGGATACTATCCAGCACAATAATAAAAAGTTCATTCCCACTTGCCCTGGCAATTCTATTATGAAATTGTATAGAGGCCTCTATTATTGCCTCTTCATCCATATCATCAACAGCCTTCTTCATATTATCTATGGACTCTTTTATGCCTATTAAATCTTCTTCGCTCCTCCTGACGCAGGCCAATTGGACAATTTTCACCTCTAAAGTCAGGCGCATTTCTTTTAATTCTCTGAATTTCTGTTCAGAAATACCTTCGTTGTAAATCTCCGAAAACTCATTGATTAAGTTGTACAGCCCCGGACCTTTCACCTCATATCCTCCAGGCACTGCAGATAAAACATTTATATACTGCAATCTTCTCAAGCCTTCTCGAAGGGTCATTCTGCCAATACCAAATCTGTCCGCCAGTTCTTGTTCTGAGGGCAGCTTGTCTCCCGGCTTTAGCTCACCGGATTCTATTTTCTCCCTTATTTGTTCAACAACTCTATCAGAAAGGTTTTCTCTGGTTAGCTTTTTAAACCCATTAGTTGCAACCGATTCTTCCATTTCTCTCTCCTTTAATCCCCGACAGTTTGGCAAATTCCTGGGGGGGTCATATGGAATGGTGGTATTACCACTGTGTTGTTATAAATTATAATATTATACTTTATAGATTGTCAATATAAATTTATCTCACGTATAAATTATTAGCACGCCGTTTCTTGTTTTCTGTTTTTTCTGTCTTTTTTGTTCCTTTTTAATGCGCGAACAGGCTGTTCTTACTTCCTCTCGCGCATTAAACCCCTCGTGGCAAACACCCTTTCAGGGCATAAATAAATAGCTCATGAAAGCAACCAAAATAAACCCGGGAATTCCTAAACACCCAATACTTAATACACATAAAGGGTTGACGGGCATATGAACCCCCGTATGCTTCCCAATAAGATTCACAATTACCAGCGCGGCCAATCCTAAGCCACAGTTTAAAAAAAATCGTGTGACGACCTTTAATGGACCAAGTATAAGCTGCGCAATAATAAAAAGCATCAGTAAAAGCAAAAAAGTTGCAAATATCACTCCCCACTCCATCTTCATCTCTCCTCAAATTATTTTTCCTACAAATATTTTATTACCGGCCTGGCCTTTTAGAACGTTCATTATGAAAGGGGACCGGCTATGCCAGTCCCCTTTCCTGCACGAGTATTACATTATTCTTGACCGTACCTTCTTGTTTCGCCAGTTTTAATAAATACATGTATTTCCGTTCCGCCGCTTCCATCATAAAAATAGCATAATCCACCAGATCCGGATCATTTACCTCTTCAAAATAAGCTTTAGCCTGTAACCATTCAGCGTGGGCTTTAACCACCAATCTTTCAAGCGATAAATCCCTTTCCGCCTGCTCTGCTTCATAAGCTCCTTCTCCCTTGAGAACAAACTCCCGGTAAAGGTAGTTCAGCAGCTCATGCCAGTTTGAGGCAATACTCCCTTTGAGATTACTTAAGATTCCCCTCATTTATTTACACCCCGGAAATCATTTGTTTGCTATATTTTACCCATTATTTCCAAGGATAAAACAAAAGGCTTGTACCAAACTTTTTATCATCGGTATAGTATAAGCCTATCTCGTTTTGTTATTAAGTGATCTCCTGTCGTCCGAGCAAAGCCCTTCCCAAGGTCACGGTGTCCGCATATTCCAAATCTCCGCCTACCGGCACTCCATAAGCTATTCTCGTCACTTTGATGCCCATTGGTTTTAGAAGTTTTGTCAGATAAAGAGCTGTCGTCTCTCCCTCCACGTCAGGATTAGTTGCAATGATTACCTCTTTCACCTGTTCGTTACCAAGCCTCTTGAGTAGCTCTTTGATTTTTAAATCCTCCGGACCTATTCCTTCCATCGGAGATATTACACCATGCAAAACATGGTAAAGCCCCTTATAATCACGGGTTTTTTCAAAAGCTACAACATCCTGGGGTTCCTCCACCACGCAAATAAGGGAACGGTCTCTGCTCTCGTCCCTACAAATCCTGCAGGGCTCAACATCAGTCAAGTTATAGCAAACAGGGCAGGTCACAATATCCTCCTTCACGGCCAAAAGGGCAGCCGCAAATTCCTCTACGTGCTGCTGCGACATATTGAGAACATGGAAAGATAAGCGTTGCGCTGTTTTCGGTCCAATCCCAGGCAGACGGGCAAACTGTTCAATAAGCTTAGTAATTGACGCTGCGTATTGATACATACTGTTTAAAAAATCCCTGGCAGCTTTAACCCGCCGGTGATCCTGTTCATCTCTTGGGTGGCCATCTCCTGGGACTTACGAATCCCTTCGTTAAAGGCTGCGATAAGAATATCCTGAAGCATTTCCGCTTCATCCGGCTCAAGGATATCAGGATCTATTTTAAGCTCCTTGATTTCCTGCTTGCCGCTCATAACTAAGGTCACAGCTCCCCCGCCGGCACTGGCCTCAACAGTCATCTCTCCTAATTCCTCCTGGAGTTTGTCCATATCAGCCTTCATTTTTTGAGCCTGCTTCATCATTTTTTGCATGTTACCCATGCCGCCAAAGCCCATCTTTGTTATCCCCCTCACTATTTATTCTTCTATTTCCACAACATCCGGCCCAAAGATTTCAATCGCCCTTTGTACCGGGTCATCTCCTGTGTTTCTTTCCTTCGTCTCCTCCATTATACACTTTAAGCAACGCTTTTCTCCAAATACTTTCTCTAAAATGTCTTCAATCATTTCTTTGTTTTCCTGAGATTCGATCCTTTCTCTATGAAAATCGTAACCCGGTTTGAAACAGAGCATAAATTCACGTCCCTGGCTTTTCAACGGCCGGCTTTCTGCCAAAAAGGCATGCGCTGTCTTCTTTTTCTTCTTAACCAGATCCATGACCAGCGGCCATTTCTCCCTCAACTCTGCAGATGAAACGCCGGCTGTTACGGCATCGGTTTTTTCCGAAGGCTCGCTTTTTTCCAAAGCCTTACCTTCCTTTTTAACAGCTTGTTTAGCAACAATTGCTGCTTCGCTCTTGGCCTGCTTTTCCTTCGATGGAGCCTTCTGTTCCTTCCCTTTTTTTTCTGCGTACTCCTCTTCGCCCTCATAAAGCAAGCTTAAAAGGGTTGTCTCCAACACTATCCTCATGTTTTGGCGCCACCGGCTCTCAGCATCTATTTTCGCCAGTCGGGAAACCGTTTTTGACAACCAATCGGCTCCTAAAATTTTGGCCTGACGGATTAATACCTCTCTTTCTTCCTCCGGCAAGACCACCAGCTGTGAAGAATCTCCACATACCTCCAGAATAATCATATTACGCAGGTGTTCAAGCAGATCCTTGATTATTTGGACCGGCTCAACTCCCTCGCTGAAAAGTTCATTTACCACAGACATAAGCCGAGCCGCGTCCTTGTCAGCAATAGCCCCGGTCATTGTCGTCAGTGCTTCGCCTTTCACCATGCCGAGCACGTCATAAGCCGTTTGTAAAGAAATGTTTTCCTGACAAAAGGCCATGCACTGATCCAGAATACCGATGGCATCACGAAGTCCTCCTTCTGCTTTCTTAACAATTATTTCAAGGACTCCTTTATCAGCGGTTATCCCGGAAGCCGCCATTATTTTTCTTAATCGTTCTTCCATCTCCCGGGGGGCTATTTTATGAAAATCAAAGCGTTGGCAACGAGAAAGGATTGTCGCGGGGATTTTTTGCGGCTCTGTGGTAGCAAGGATAAATATCACATGAGCGGGAGGTTCCTCTAAGGTTTTTAAAAGCGCATTGAAGGCCTCTGTCGTCAGCATATGTACCTCGTCAATAATATACACCTTGAAGATGCCCTGACTAGGCGCAAAATTTACCCTTTCCCTGATATCCCTAATCTCATCTATCCCCCTATTGGAAGCCGCGTCTATTTCCAGAACGTCTAAGGAGCGCCCTTCATTGATACTGCAACAATTAGCACACTCGTTGCACGGCTCTCCATCAGACACTGCCAGGCAGTTGACGGCTTTAGCCAGTATTTTAGCCGTACTGGTCTTACCGGTTCCGCGGGGTCCGGTAAAAAGATATGCATGTGCTATCCTTTGTCTCTTGACGGCATTTCGCAAGGTTTCGCTGATATGTGACTGTCCTACTATCTCTTGAAAATCCTGTGGTCGCCACTGGCGATAAAGTGCTTTATATTCCATTTTTCAAACCCCTCTCTCCAATAGAATACACAAAAAGCAGCCTGCAAAGCAAGCCGCTTCATCAAAAATATTTATCTGCCTTAGTAATTTATTGACCGTGCACCTAACTTCGAGACGAGCCTTCCAAGCGTTACTCCGGTAGTTTGCTCAAACCAGGCTTCCCCACGGCACACGAAAGGTTTTGCTTACCGCTGCTTCCTTCCGGACCTGACGGGGTTTACAAATTTCCGTTGCGCGGGACCCGGTTCTCATCACCACTTTCCGAAGCCAGACCTCACAAGACCGCCCCTCAGTTCAGGAATTCAACCCTGCTCTAGCGGATTGCAGGTACAGAGCACCGCTACCTCCCCGTCTAGCACGGCCAAAACTTAGCTTACTATGTCATGGCGGAGAGAGAGGGATTCGAACCCTCGGTAGAGTTACCCCTACACACGCTTTCCAGGCGTGCACCTTCAACCACTCGGTCATCTCTCCGCAGTCTACTAAATGATGATACTTTAATCTGGGTTTATTGTCAAGGCACACGTTCCTGTAACTTTATCCAACCTTCACAATGAGTGTGGCAGCGTTATCGCCCGCAGCGCAACCGGTCACCAGGGCATAACCTCCGCCTTTGATTACTGTTTCTTCTATGGCCTCGATAAGCAACCGTCCCGCAGTCGGTGCCTGAGGATGGCCATAGACCATAGAACTACCATAATTATTAAAGCCATTTACATCAATACCCAATTTCTTAGCCAAGCAAAGGTCATTAGCCGCAAACGGGTTGTGTGTCTTGATAGCGGTTATATCCGTAGCTTTGAGTCCGGCACGTTCCAAGGCCTTAAGGGTAGCCGGAACAGGAGCCATCGGCATGAAAGCTTTCTGCGCCCGGGCCACACCGTAGGATACCACTTGAATTGGTATGCCAGGATCAGCACTCAATTGGGCTGCATGTTCTTTGTTTGTGACTATGATACCCACATGACCATCTGCCGGATGTGTTTGCGCACCAAAGGTATGAATACCTCCCTCTAACTGTGGACGCAAACGTTCCAATCCTTCTCTGGTTGTTTTCGTTATTCCTTCATCTTCATAAATCATTTCTTTTTTCTTGCGGGTTATTGTAGCCTCTACCGGGAACATATAACGTTTTTGAAAAGCCCGGTCATTCGCTAAGGCATCATTATACTGCTCATAACGCCGCAAGACCAGTTCATCGGCTTCTTCCCTGGTTGCTCCGATTTCTTTGGCAACATTTTCTGCTGTTTGAATCATTCCCTGTTGAGTGGAAGGATCGGCTTTCATATTGTCCATGTTCCAGTTTTCAGCAATTACTTCTCCTCCCAGGCCTAAGGGGTTAGGCCAAATCGTATGTGGCCCGTTGGATGTCCTATCAACCATAAGACAATAGGCAGTGCCAACGCTACCGGCCTCTACCGACATGCTGGCATTAAAGAGAGAGGTTGTTGAAGTAGCACAGGCATGCATAACGGTATTCCCCGGGATATCAGGTGCTCCCATCATTACTGCAGCCCATGTGGCGCCAAAGAATACACTTTTTTGTCCAATCGTAATTCCTAAATAAAGGTATTCAAGTTCTTTTTGGGGATCGATTCCTTTGCTCTCAAACCACCGTTTACTGGTTTTGGCCCCCAGTTCAATCGAATTATCGTTTTGCAGACTCCCCTGCCATTTACAAAAGGGTGTACTGTAATACCCTCTGTACGGAATAAAAGCATTTTTAAACATTATTTTCCCTCCTAGAATAGTGTAATTGTTCTTTTCTTTGTCTTTATTTCCAGCCAAATATATTTTCACAATAGGGCAGCTTATCTGCTTCTTCCTGTTCCATGTCTATATATTTTAGTGCAACCTCGACACCGCAATGAATCATCTGCTCACATTTCGCCTGCCTGTCAGGCGAGTAGTAACCGCCATTCGCATCAATAACGTCCTGACAACGCAGTGTCCCCATTTTTTGTTTAAACTCCTCGACACAAGCGTTAAAACGACGCATAAAGTAATATCTGAAATCGTCCTCCGGCTTCTCGGCACAGTAAGCGGTTTCTGAATCATTCAGGATTTTTCCGCGGTTCTTGATGGGATCCTTCCGCCCATATACGGAGCCCAGGGCTATCATTGCACTTGCCAGTGCACCGCAGGAATATCCGGCAGAACCAACTCCGCCATTCAATCCGGAAACAAGGGCTGTAAGTTCCTCCGGGTAATCTACTACTTTGGAACGCAGCAGTGCATTAAAAACCGACTCCGAGCAATTCAGCCCGGAACGAATATTTTCCTCAGCATATTGTTGTGCAAGTTTCTTCTGTTCTTCCGAAAGTGCCATTGTCTTACTCCTCCTTTTTCAACTTACCAGGAGTTATTTCCATCCATAAATATTTTTTTTGTAGGGTAGGGCATCGTTCGTTTCCTCGTCCATCTCCAAATACTTAAGCGCCAATTCTGTGGCATGAACGATAATTTCTGTGCATTTTCCCCTGCGCTTTTTTTCGAAATAACCGCCACATTCCGCAATAACATCACCACAGCGCCAGGTTTCAAGATGCTCTGCAAAGTCATTGCTGAGATTGTTGAATCTTCGCATCATATAGTATCGGTAGTCCTCCTCCAGAGGGATAGGCTTGGTGGGTTCAAAGGGCTCAGCCAAAGGATCTTTTCTACCGTAGACCGCACCAAGAGCCATCAAGGCACCATAAACAGCACCGCAGGTATTGCCGGAAGCTCCGACACCGCCCGAAAGCCCGGTAGCAAGACAGGTATATTCCTCGGGAAGATCTATAATCCCGGCTCGGATTAAGGCATTAAAAACGGATTCCGAACAGCTTAAGCCGTGATCGACCTGATTTTCTTTTGCATACTGCAATGCTCTGGCTTTCTGTTCTTCAGAAATGAGCATGAAATCTCCTCCTAGATAAACGATTCGCTGACCATCCTTGCTTGAGCCATTCGATGTGATAACAGATTTTCAGGGTGGTCAGCAGCCTTTCGCTAATATATTAAATTTGGTAAGAACGTCGCAATTCCAGGAATTGCTATCATTACAAGCACAAGCAATATCTGCATGAGCAAAAATGGCCAGATACCCCTAAACATGGTCTCAAGAGGTATATCAGGAGCTATTCCTTTAAGAATATAAATGTTCATTCCTACAGGCGGTGTTATTACTCCCATGGCGACAACCATAACCATAACAACTCCGAACCATATCGGATCATAACCAAGAGTGCCAACAACAACAGGGAAGAATATCGGAATGGTCAACATAACCAAGGCCAAAGCGTCAATAATGCAACCCAACACTAAGCAAATTGCCAAGATGATCAATACCGCAACAAAAGACGGTACCGGAAGATTCCCTACAATTGTTGCCAATTCAAAGGGAAGCCTGCTGATGGCCATAAACCGTCCGAAAATCGTAGCACCGGCTATGAGCAGCATGATCATTGCGCTTGTTTTGGTGGTTTCGGAAATAGCCAGTTTAAAATTCTCCCAACTAAGGCTTCTTTCCAAAAAGCTCACTATAATAATACTGGCGGCACCCACGGCCCCGGCTTCCGTAGGAGTGAAATATCCGGCGAAAAGACCTCCCAGCGACACTACCAATATAATAGCCAATTCCCACAGGCCTGAGCTAAAAGCTTTCCCTCTTTCTTTCCAGGTAGACTTTTCTCCGGCGGGTCCCAATTCCGGGTTCCTCCGCACCATATAATAAATCGCAGCCATGTAGAAAAGCATCAAAAGTATTCCGGGCACGATACCTGCCACAAAAAGTTTTCCTATTGATACCTGAGTTGCTACTCCGTAAACTATGAAAATTGTACTGGGCGGAATAAGAACACCTAATACCCCTCCCGCACCTACACTGGCTGTGGAAAGTGATGCATCATATTTATATTTTTTCATTTCCGGCAAAGCAATCGAGCCTATTGTTGCGGCTGTTGCCGTATTCGATCCGCAAATTGCCCCAAAAAGTGCACACGTTGCTTGAGTTGCTATCGCCAGTCCACCCGGAAAATGGCCGATTAGTTTATAGGCGAAATTATACAATTTCCCGCCGATTCCGGAACGAAAGGCAATAAGCCCCATTAAAATAAACATGGGAGCAACGGAAAGAGAGTAAGACGAAAAAGTTGAATAGAGGTCCTTACTGACGATCCTAAAAGCAACTTCCGGTGATGTCAACATGCTGTAACCTACGAACCCTACTATGGCCATAGCATAAGATATCGGCATTCTTAACGCCAGAAGCACAAAAAACACTAATATGCCTATCGCACCTAAAATTAAAGGGTCCATTATTTGACCACCCTCCCTATTGACTCTATTGCCTTAAATACTGCTACTATCATAAGTCCAAAAACTCCAAATGCAACTACATAGATATACGGATAAAAAGGAAGGGTCGTTGTCATTGTTACTTCGCCGCCGGTGTACATGCTATAAGCATATTTTCCTACATTCCATGTTGCTATAGCCCAGAAAACAGCCGATATACCATTTATAATAAAACTGACAACGTCCTGTACTTTTCCTGAAAACCTTACCATTAACATTTCCACGGCAATATGACCGTCGTTGATGGCACAATGCGCCAAAGCCAATCCAATGAAGCAAGCCATAATAAAGCCCGTATATTCGTCAGTACCGACCATCGGTTTGGTAAAGGCACGAGTTAAGACCCCGGCGACAATCACTAGCATCGCCGCCATCAAACATATCCAGGATATTTTTTCCAGAAACGAGGTGACCTTTTTCAATTTTTGCTCCATTTTTTTACCCCCTCACTGCCCTTTTATTCTTTTGGTAGCTATTTATATCAATAATAATGCCTTTATAATACTTTTCAATCCGGAGCGGATTAGCAGCGCTGCATGTGCAGCGCCGCCATCCCTTTACCATGACTTTTACTTGAACTACTGCTATGTTCTCTGCTACGTATATTCCCCCATTTTCAACAACAAATGCTCAATTGTTTTGTGGTTATTCTAAGCCATATTCCGCGTTGTATTTTGCTGTTTGAGATTTAGCGTATTCCAGAATTTCTTCTCCCGGATATCCTTCCGCGTCTACCATTTTAATATAATCCTGATGAAGCGGCTCTATAAATCCTTTCCATCTGGCTTCCTCTTCGTCAGAAAGTTGGATAGCTTCCATACCCTGATCTAGTCCATACTGCATTCCCTGTATGTTTATATCTCCTAATAGTGCCGCTGCTTTTTCATCAAAGAATTTATCGCTGGCTTCCTGAATAGTAGCCTGGAGATCGGCGGGCAGTGAATTCCATACATCCATATTCATTCCAAAATAAAATGCAGAGGTGTAGAGGAACGGACATTCGGTAATATAATCTGTTACTTCAGCCATATTCCACGCTTCTAAGATTTCTGCTGCACCAAGACATCCGTCACAGAGTCCTCTTTGTAATGCTTCGTATGTCTCTGACATTGACAATGCTACAGGTGTTACGCCCATTGCTTCCATGGTTTTGGTGCTCAACCCGGTTACCCTTATTTTCAGTTTTTGCAGTTCCTCGAGATTTTTTACAGGCTCTTTTGTAAACAAATGTCCCGGACCGGTGGAAATTATCATAAACACCTTCATATTATCCAGTTCCTTCGGCTGGTACTTTTCAATTACATCCATTGCTACCTCGCTGGCTACCCTGCCATTACCGTAGTCGATTCCGGCCAAGTCAAATAATTCGCTGACAGGGAAACGTCCTCTGCTGTAGCCGAAAGGAGCCAAACCGATATCCGTAACGCCACTTTCTAAACCATCATAAGTTTCAGTAGCCTTCAGCAATGTCTCGCCGGGATAGGCCGTAAATGTCACTTGACCGTCGGTTGCTGTTTCAATAGCTTCCATCCATCCTTCTGTTGCCACTGCATGCATGGGATGAGAAGCACCAAAGAAATGCGCTACTTTAAAATTATAGGTTTTTGCTTCCGGTTCGCCGTTTCCTTCTTCATTTGATGAAGAAGAACATCCTGGCATTAACATTATGAAGCTTAAGATTAACAATACACTAATAGCTATTTTGGTAAATTTTCTCATCATAAACCCCCTGATTTTTTTGTAGTTTTTTAAAGGCCTTTGTATAGTTTGTTCTGATCCTTCCCCGTCATAAAATCAGCAGTTGTAACCACCCCCCACATTAATAATTTGTTCATACTTTTCCAATACTCCCCTTCTATACCATTTCATCTTCATACCTAGCGAGAATAAAAAGGTAATCTGAGAGTCTATTTAGGATGGATAATATCCCTTCATTGACTTTTGCTTCGCAGGAAAGACGCCACATTATTCTTTCCGCTCTGCGGACAACGGTGCGGGCTACATGAAGCGCAGCCGAACCCGGACTGTCTCCTGGGTAAAGAAAGCTACAGAGTTGTTCCAATTGAACAACTGCTTCGTCAATCCGTTTTTCAATGTTCTGCACATCGGAATCAACAATCGGCGTTTTAACATCTGCTCGCGTTGCAACCTCTGTCATGATTCGCACAAGGAGCTTCTGCACCTCGAAAATCTCTTTGGTTACTTTCGTGTTTTGACAAAGGGAGCGAGCCATTCCCAGCACCGAGGCAAGTTCATCAATAGTGCCATAAGCCTCTACCCTCAAACTGCCCTTGAATACCCTCTCTCCTGAAAGTAACGATGTCTTACCTGCGTCCCCTGTTTTTGTATATATCTTCATTTATTCGATGCCTAAATCAGCTTTCAGAGTTTCAACTGCCTCATCTGCTGTACAGGTGTTCTTGAAGACACGGTTAAAACCTATCTTTTCGAAGCGTTTTTCAATTTCAGGCCAGTTTTTTTCCAGCTCCAGCGGCGCTGCAACAGTACCGCCCGCGTACAGTATAATATCCTTCAGCCCTGCTTCAATACATTTTTCTCTTAACCCTTCACAATCCATTATTCCCATCCCGTACATTGACGAAACGAGAATGGCATCGGCATCTATTTCGATGGCAGCGTTGACGAAATCCTTTTGCGGAACTACCGCACCAAGATAGGCAACCTTAAACCCGGCTTTTTCAAAAGCTTTGGAAAGAACCCAGGCGCCAATCATATGTGCATCTCCGCCAATAGTACCAATTACAACGCTTTTATTTGCTTGTCGTTTTTCCATAATTCTTCCTCCTCGCAGATACTGCGCAACTTCTTGAGATTTGAAGCTAGCTGATCCCTATTTTTTAAACGGCTTAGGCACAGGTAATATTGAGGCATACTGTAAATCACTGACCACATAATCAAAGGTCAATTTCTTGCCTATTTTCTTTTCTCTTTCTTTCAACTTTTCTTCGTTATATTCCCTTGCTTCTTTAGGGATCGGTACATTACCGTAATTAAAATACCTTACAGCATTTTCCGCATCACGGATATATTCTACTTTCCCTTTCACATGACACCAGGGAGAAACCATGGTATCAAACCAACCGGCTTCTATCGCCTTACATAACCCAATCGCTATATCGCCGTCACCGGCTTCTATGGTCTTATCCAGTATTGCCCTTGCTTCCATTTCTATCATTTTTTCTTCAAGCTTGAGTCTATCCGAATCTGCAACTTTCTGATCTCCCAATAAAGTGACTAAGTGTCTTGCCAACCTGACAGAATTGGCCATGCCTTCCTTGGAAGGAGTCCCGAAGGCTTCGTCTTCACATTTTAAAACGATATTAGTGAAGCCACCCATGATGTCTATCAAGGCATTCCAGGCTATCATGGCATGTGCTTCTTCCAATCTCGGAGGCCAAGCACCCAGGAAAGGATAACCGCCGATAATAAAAGTCATATCTTTGTAACCAAAACGCTCACAATATTCATTGCAAAGCTTTTCAGTCACTCTACCCATAGCTGTATCCTGAATCATGTTCATGCCGAGACCGTGCATAACGTGCGAGTATTTTATCCCTTGCTCAGCTGCTAGCAAAACTTGCACGACATTTGTGTAGGATCTCATAGCAGGGGCATCGTAACCGGATAGATTGCTGGCATTGTGCGGACAAATCGGAACTCCGTTTTCCGTATAGATCCCGCCCAGTCTGGCATCATACTGCTTTATTTTTAGCAGTTTATCCATCGGAATGTTTTTACTATGGGCTATTGCTGTCATGATCGGGTTATTGTTACCGCCGTTCCAGCCTGCCGCAAATACTATTTCCGTTTGTAAACGAGCATCCTCATCGGCTGAATTGAGGTTCAAAGGACACTTTGCCGCTTTGGTTATCTTCCTAGCCTCTTCTACGCCAAAGCAAACCACAGGCCAACCGTTAAGCATATTCATGCCTTCTTTTTTACTGCGCTCAATCCCGGCCGCTGCTTTCTTAAAATCCCCTTTGCGTGTGTAGGTATCACTGAAAAGCGTCCATACTCCGTCGGGATACATGTCGGAATTTTCCTCTACATACGTGATGCCCTCGATCATGTATTCGGTGAGTGCCCGTCCAAATTGGGGCTCAAAGATATTGGTTCCGTTCTTTTTATGTTCTGCCAACGTGAGGGCATAGTTTTTGCCTTGAGTTAATTCCTTAGCTATGGCGATGTTTTCTTCCAGATTTGCAATCGCTTTGCCGGTCTCCCACTGGGGAAGGACTTCTTCGTTTCTTATCTTAAAAAACTCTTCATCCGTCAGCCTTTCATTTTTGATTGCGAAGGTCATCGTGTTTCCTCTCTTTCTCTTGTTTAGATATCTTCAGTGAGCATCTTGACTAGCTCCCGCACATCATTCATGGTTTCCAGTTGATTAACTGTGGTTATGATATCTTCTACCTTTTCCTGAGTAATGTCCCGGCCCGAGAAATCGACACAGTTCAGAAAACGCATCTTATGCTGTTCATCAGTCAGAGGCCTGCCGGGGAAACCCGGAGCGATATCAAGCTTTTTGATGTATTCATTCCCGTCTTTCAAGACCACTCTCATATCCAGGGGGGTGTGTCCTCTTACCTCCATGGCAACATCCGATATAACTTCAACCTTCTTAGCCAGAGCCAAAACCTCGGGATTTTTGATAGTCTCGTCCTCAAAATGAGCCAGTAATGAAGCCTTTCTTACCAGCGCATTGGCCACACAGTAACGAATACTGAATTGGGCATTTACTTTTGGATTGCTTCCCACCTCAAAAGGATGCCCCACCAATTTATAGGTATAGGGCGGAACTGTAATGGAGACAAGCTCTACATCGTCGGCTCCGAAATCTTTTTCTTCCATTAGCTCTAAAATCTTTTCTGTACTTCCCTGGGTCAAGGCACAACTGGGAAACAGCTTGAATACGATTTCGCCCAGGTTATATTCTGTGCCCAGTCCTGCGGTAACCTTTTCTCCCGACATCTGATCCCGGCCAAAGAGATGGAAATATCCATAAACACCTTCCAAGAAGTTTCTAGGTCCGGTAATGCCACGGCTGGCCATTCTTGCACATGTGATGCCGGTTTCTGCAATCCAACCCTCATTTATCCTTACTCCTAAAGAACCGTCCACATGGCTTTGGAAGCTTCCTCCGCATTTATTGAAAGCAAGCGCTAGGGCGTTCCAGGTCTCTTCTTCGGAAAGGCCAAGTATCTTTGCTGCTGCGGCCGTCGAAGCAAAAACAACTATAACTCCTGTTGGATCAAAACCATCGTATTGAGCTTCACTGAGGTTTAACCTTATCGCCACCTCTGCCCCTACCGCAATGGCTGTCATAAACTCTTTGCCGCTACAGCCACCTTTGAGCTCAGCTGCCGCTAACGCGCCGGAGATGGTTGCCGCCCCAATATGAGGCCCCGGTGACAAAGCATCACAAAAGTCCAGAGCCCTTGCCATTGTCCCATTAACAAAAGCCGCTTGGCGAGCCGGAACCTTACCCCCGTAAATCAGGATCGTTGCTTCTTCCTTTCCTCCCAGTTCTTTGGCCAGTTCCATCACGGTCTCGCACCCATCAGACCTGCTACCACCTATTGTGGTACCGATAATGGTAAGCACTTGTTTCTTTACTACTTCCATCGTTTTGGCAGGCACATCATCAAACGTCGTATTGCAAACAAATTTTACGATTTTTTCTTCTGTTTTCATGACAGTCTCCTTTCTTTTCCCATTAAAGCTTAGTTCTTAATTTAATATCCTAAATTGTTTTTTTGTTTGAAGTTTTACAGGGCAGTCTGTCTTAGGTATTTTTTAGCTATCCTTAAAGCTTGAGCAGGAAAATCATTAGCCAGCAAGCCAATCCCATAAAGCATGTAATCGTCATCAATGTATGCCTGGGGCTTTTGAGGTTTTAAATTCCAAGGTTTATCCTGGCTGAATAACGCCGATTGCAAGATGCGTTCCGGCCGTAGACCGTATTTGAACACTCCACCGGTTCCGATGATATTTTCCGTATTCAAAAGGTTTTTCCCATATTGCACCATTGTTTCTCCCTGGATGGAATATTCTTTCTTGAGGACCCCGGCATGTCGTTCAACAGCAATCGCGGTGGCTGCCTTAGCTAACGAAATGTCGAGATTGAACTCGTTATCACAGGAGGGAACATAATCAACATTGTTGGCAATGTTATTTACATATTTTTCAATGTCTGTTTCTCCGCCTGCTTGGGATGTCAGTAATGATTGTAATATTGCTTTTATCTTCTCCTCACCGACCAAATCATATATGGTCTGCGCATTATATCTGATGCCCAAATCCCCTTCTACAGTCCTTTTTACCCGTAATTCAGGCAGCCCTTTAATGAGGGTTTGCGGTGTCACAGGAGTTATGTCCGCAACAGAATGAATGTTTGTTGTGGCTCCGCCTATTTCTACGACTACCAGACTGCCTATGCCGGGCTCATCTTCTGTCCCATCGGCTAACAAAGCGGCAGCTTGTAGTGAGGCCATCGGTGTAGGCATGATATTTCTCCCTATAGAAGCTTGCGCTTTTCCCAATCCTTTGGCTTTTACAATATGATCTATGAATATTTCACGAATCAAGGCTTGAGCCGGTTCGATATCTATGACATCAAGGCTGGGTAAAACATTTTTAGCGGTATATACTGTCTTGTTTTTCTCTTCCAAGATGGTTTTGATTTTATTTGTGGCAGCGCGATTCCCGGCGACCAAGATCGGACAGTTGATTTTAGAATCCGCAAGCATCTTGGCATTATGAATGATAACCTTTTTATCTCCGCCGTCCGTCCCGCCGCATAAAAGAACGATATCGCACTTTTCTGCTTCTATCTCTTCAATAATGTCTTCATCAATCTCAAATCCGTAACCGGAAACAACCTTTGCGCCTGCCCCCAGCGCAGCCCTGCGTGCTGCCTCTAAAGTCAATTCCGGCACAAGCCCAATCGCTGTCATTTTTAATCCACCGGCTGCACTGCTACTGGCATATTTCCCTTGAATCTTGTCTGTGTCAATTCCACAATTCTTAACCAAAGCGGCAAGGGCCTTGTCTAAACCAATAGTAATATCGGTATTTATTGTTGTAGGTGACTGGGCTCGGCCCAGAATAATCTCCTTTTCGATATCAACAGCAATTATTTTCGTGTAAGTGCTGCCAAAGTCCACAAGCAAGTATATTCCCATTTGTTGTTTCCTCCTGCATAAAGAAAGATGCTAAAGGGCTGCTCTTTCATCTTTATATGGTGCAATTTTTATGCCAATATAAAAAGCCGCCCTTTTTCCCCTCTGTAATAAAACACACGCCCCGAGAAAAACCGTAATTACGCTAGTTGTTTAAAGCTCTCGTCAGCAGACGAGCTTGATCTTATTCTCAAAAAGGCAACATTTGTTTTCTATCAATGTAGCAATTTTTATACATAGTATCATTTTGAATACATATCAAAAATCAACATCTACGGATTATATCTTAATCTGCACCTTAAAGTAATTTACATCGTTTGTAAACAAACAATTTATGGCTTGGGTGTCTATTCGAAATGATCGTAAAACCCTTGCCCGGATTTCTGGCCCAAACAACCAGCCTCAACCATACTTTTCAGCAACTGTGGTGGCATATAAGCATCTCCCAGTTCCTCACGAAGATGGCAAAGTACAAAGTAGGCAATATCTACTCCCGTGGCATCCATAAGGGTAAATGGCCCCATAGGATGATTCAACCCAAGTGTAAGCCCTTTATCAATGTCTCTGACGCCGGCAATTCCTTCTTCTAAAATTTTAATGGCTTCTCTTACTTGAGCCATAAATAAACGGTTTACGACAAAACCCGGAGTGTCGCGCTTGACTACGATCGAAGTTTTCTTCATTCTTTCGACTACACCTTGGATGATTCCGACAGTCTCATCAGAAGTATGGAAACCTCGAATGATTTCAACCAATCTCATGGCATAAACAGGATTAAAGAAGTGCATCCCTATAAATTTGCCGGGCCTGGAAGTTACGTTTGCCAGGGCAGTAATAGAGAACGATGACGTGTTCGTTGCTATTATGGCATCCTTGTCTAGTATTGCGTCCAGTTTTTTCATAATGTCATTTTTTATCTCTTGGTTTTCGACAACAGATTCTATGACCAATTCGCAATCAGCAAAGCTCTCAAGTTCATGAACAAATTCAATCCTCTTGAATAATTCATCGCTCTCCTCTTGAGTAATCTTTCCTCTTTCCACGCCTTTGTTACGTGTTTTATTAATGATTGCAATGCTCTGATCTCTTGTTGATTCTCTTCTCCAATATACTTTTACATTATATTTACTTTGGGCAGAGACATAAGCAATCCCCGTTCCCATCGCTCCTGAACCTACAATCCCAATCGTTTTAATTTCCATCTCCCCATCTCCTATTCCGTATAATGTCTTTTCCTTGACGCAACCGAACTGACTATTCATATCCCCCTTTGTTTTAATGATTTAAGCGTTCTTTCCTCTTTTCAGAAAATATAATATTGCAATTCCTATGCCAAAACCATAAAGTCCCTTTCCCCCCACAGCCAAGCCGCTTTCGCTCTTATACCTGTCAACAGATGTTGCGTTTTTGCTACCTATTTGTATCTGTCTTGCTTCCATAAAGCTACGAACCTGTTTGGCTTTGTTACCGAATAGCCCCCTTGCCCCAGTCAAACATTGTCTACATCAGGCTTTTGTGTTCTATTTCCTCGCAAATGGCCATTCTTATAAATGTTGGTATGATTTTTGCTAGTTATACTTATAAGTAACTCTTCCGGTGAAATGAGGGTGATTTTGCCTGAAGTAGTTTGCTTGATGAAGCCACTAGAAAATATTAGGAGGAACGGTATGTCTAACAAAGTAGTAACAGCCGAACAAGCGGCCGCTCTTATCAATGACAATTCAACAATCGTGTGGACTACCGCTGGTTTGTGTGGATTTCCCGAGGAAGTAGCGATAGCTATTGAGAAAAGATTCCTTGAAAGCGGGCATCCCAAAAATATCACAGCAACCCACAGCTGTGGGTGTGGCAGCGGAGAAACAAGAGGAACTAATCATTTTGCTCATGAAGGTCTATTGAAAAGACTGATCGCCGGCCATATCGGTCAAGCATTGAAAGTAGGCCAACTAATTACTGAAAACAAGATTCAAGCATATTTATTGCCCCAAGGAGTACTAGCCCAGCTCTGGCGGCAAATTGCCGGAAAAAAGCCGGGTGTAGTTACTAAAATCGGGATAGGAACCTTTGTCGACCCCCGTTTAGATGGCGGCAAGGCAACCAGTCTTACTGAAGAGGAATTAGTCAAAGTTATTGAGATAGAAAACGAAGAATGGCTCCTGTACAAATCCTTTCCTATTGATGTTGCGATAATTCGCGGCACAACAGTCGATGAAAAAGGCAATCTTACAATGGAAAAAGAAGCTGTCGTCCTTGAAGCTTTGTCTATGGCACAAGCCGCCAAGAATTGCGGAGGAATAGTAATCGCTCAGGCAGAGCGTCTGGCACGAGCAGATACTCTTGATCCAAGAACAGTAAAAGTACCCGGTAACATGATTGACTACATTGTGATAGCCGAACCGGAAAATCACATGCAAACCATAGGAACCCAATATAACCCCTCATTTTCCGGAGAAATCAAGATACCTTTGGAAGGCATCCCTGCCTTGCCGCTTAATGAACGAAAAGTCATCGCCCGCCGGGCAGCTATGGAATTGATTCCTAACACCATCATCAACTTAGGCATCGGTTTAGCCGCAGGCGTATCCTTTATAGCCGCTGAAGAGGGAGCCAGCGACCTTATTACACTGACAACAGAGCTGGGGACTTATGGCGGAGTACCGGCCAGTGGTCCGGATTTCGCAGCAGCCTATAATCCCGAGGCCTTAATCGCCCACGAGACACAATTCGATTTTTATGATGGTGGAGGCCTTGATGCATCCTTTGTAGGTTTGGCTCAGGTTGATAAGGAAGGAAACATCAATGTCAGCAAATTTGGCCCAAAGGTTGTGGGAACGGGTGGTTTCGTAAACATTACCCAAACCGCGAAAAAAGTGGTTTTCTGCGGTACCTTCACCAATGGCGCCAAACTGGAAGTCAAAGATGGGGAAATTAAAATCACCAAAGAAAGCAACATGAGGAAATTTGTCAATAATGTTGAACAAGTAACTTTCAGCGGCAAATATGCTCAAGCCAATAACCAGCCTGTTATTTACGTCACAGAGCGGGCTGTCTTTTCTTTGGAAAAGGAAGGCTTGACTTTAATCGAAATTGCTCCGGGGTTAGATTTGGAAAAGGATATACTTTCTGCAATGGATTTCAAACCACGAATCTCCCCCACTTTAAAAACAATGCCTCCCGAAATCTTCCGGGAAAACTGGGGAGCCCTTCGTTCCTTTATCGAAGCAAAATCCTCTGAATAGAACCACAAAAATCCATATAGAAAAACAGCTGCCGGTTTGTTCGCCGGCAGCTGTTTTTCTATATATAAAATTGGGGCATTAATGCCCCATCAAGGGAGGCAAAAGCTTGTTTAATAACCCATCCAGCTGCCTACTAAAGGCCCCCAAATAGCCAGCAACACAACTACAACGGTACTAACAATCAGACCCGACTTAAACATATCCATCATTGTGTAATGCTTCTTTGTATAGGTAATAAGAGGAACCGCATCTAAAGGCAAAAGCATACAAAGACCGGACATAAAAGTCAACGTGATAATAAATATAACCGGACTGATCGACATGGTATCTGCCAAGACAATCAATGGAACCACTCCTATAGCCACAATAGCCGGTCCTATAGGTAACAGAAGGTGAATAAAATTAAAGAACATGCCCATCAGAACAACTAAGGTTACCATGCTCATATCAGCTAATCCTGATAAGACGCCACTTACAAACCAACTGCTCACACCTGTCGCCGACACAGCAGCACCGATTGATGAAACTCCGCCGACCATTAGCACTGCCTCCCAGCTAACACCCTCTATGAATTCGTCCCAGGTCAATACGTCTATCCCCGGGAGAAACATCGCAATCAAACCAACAAGTGCTATAATCGTGATATCAAAAGCCGGCACCCACGTCCCCGCAATCCAAAATGAAAATATCAATACCAATATGACGAGTAGTTTCTTTTCCTTTACAGTCAGTGGTTCCTTCACTGTGGTTCGTTCCAGAATAATATTGATGGACTCTGCACTAATCGCGTCCGGTTTGAACAATTTTAATAAGACATATGAACTAATGGGAATGGTTAGCACAGCTATGGGAACTCCAAAAGCCATCCATTCTAAGAATGAAATCGTTATGCCTGCATTTTGTTCTAATAAGAATAAGGCCAAAATGTTGATAGAGCTTCCGGCTGGAGTACTCAAGCCCCCAATCATTGCCCCAAAAGGAATAGCAATCATTAATGTTTTACTCATTCTAGCTTTCATGGGGCCTTCCTCTATCGGTTCCAACATCCCCAACGCCAAGCCCATTAAAACTGCAGTAGCAGGTATGTTAGAAATAAACGCCGACAAAACTCCCACAGATGCGGAAAAGGCCAAAACTACCTTGAATACTTCGCCATTTGTCTTCTTTAAAAGCCAATTTGTTATGCGTTTAGTAAATGTCGTACCCATAATTGCTACAGACATACCGTATGAGGCAATTACAAAGAAAAACACCGAATTGATAAAATTAGTAAATGCTACACCGGATGTTGCAACACCGTATATCGGCTGAAATGCAATCAAGGCTAATGCTGTAATAGATAGAGGGATCGCCTCCGTAACCCAGAGGACCAGTGCCATAAGAAGCAATCCTACCGTGTTCATTCCTGCTACCGACATTCCCTCCGGAGGGGTTAAAAAGGAAAGAATCGCCAAAACTATTGCAGCACCTATAACTCCACTCATTCTTTTTTTGCTCATTTTTTCACCCATTCTTTGTAAAGTAATTTTATACTCTCTTTAAACAACATCATTTGCTTCTAAAAGCGATAATTAGCGTCTTTTTCACCCCCTCAACCACAGGTTCAGCTTTTTGGTCCGCTTCTGAAAAGCCTGCATTCCGTACGAATATTATTATGCAATTACTATGCCAAGTCCGAAAGCTTGCTTTTTCGGTCTGCCTTCGTGTTGTTTTGCTCGCTATGTTGCTTTTTTGCAACTTAACAAAAAAGCGAAAATGTATTATTATTGATTCATGATAGTAAAAGCAACAGAGGTGATTTTGATTGAAATTTCCGCTTAAGCAATTCGACCAGATTGGGCTGGAACAAATTATAAACAATTCCTACGACGGTATTTTGGTTACAGATATAACAGGCAAGATATTGCTGGCTAATGCTGCGGCTGTACTGCCGATGCAAAAAACGATCGAGGAAGTTATGGGAATGAATGTCAATGAATTGATGGAAGAGGGCACTTATGATCGTTCCACAACCATGGAAGCCATCAGAACCCGCTCACAAGTGACAGGTTTGGTAAATCTTGTTTCAGGAAAAAAAGTAATGTCAACAAGCATTCCACTTTTTAATGAGAATGGGCAAATTGCTATGGTCATAACAAATACCCGCTCCAAGGATTTGATTGAAAACTTCATAGATGCCCTGGAAGAAGAACGAAAAAACACAGCTCATTATAAAAGCATCATCCACTACCTGGATGATGCGCAGCACCAAGTACTTATTGCCAAAAGCCCCAACATGCTGGAAATAGTTCAAAGGGCTAATTTAATAGCTAAAGCCGATAGTTCTGTCTTAATCCTGGGCGAATCCGGATCAGGCAAAGAGGTTATTGCCAGGCACATCCACCACCAAAGTCCAAGATATAAAGAGCCTTTTATTGCGGTAAATTGTGCGGCTATTCCACATGACTTGATGGAATCCGAATTCCTTGGATATGAAAAAGGTGCCTTTTCCGGAGCACACCCCCATGGAAAAATTGGATTTTTCCAAATGGCTCACAAAGGCACATTGTTTTTAGACGAAATAGCCGAACTTCCTTTAGATATGCAATCCAAGCTCCTGCGGGTCACGGAAACCAGAGAATTTAGACGTGTAGGCGGAACCAAGCTTATAAGCACTGATGTGCGTTTAATCACCGCTACAAATAAAGATTTGAAACAATTGGTTCAAAAAGACCTGTTCAGAGAAGATTTATATTATCGTTTGAATGTGATACCAATCACACTGCCTCCACTGCGCGAAAGACCGGAGGATATTATAATACTTGCCGAAAACTTTCTTAGTGAATTTAATAAAAAATATGGTTTCAATAAAACCTTCTCTTCAAACACCATTGACACTTTGCAGAATTACAGCTGGCCCGGCAATGTCCGAGAATTACGTAATGTCATAGAGAGGTTAGTTATTATATCATATGACAAAAAAATATTGGACTTAGATTTGGAAGACGAGAAAAAAGAGGCCTCCAAATCTCAATCAACTACCGCGTCTTTTAACACCTCGAAAGATTCCTCTCAAGGATCTCTGAAAGAGGTTGTAAAAGACTTTGAGTTAAAATATATTAATCAAGTTCTGCAAGAATGTAACGGTCGGATAGGTGAAACAGCAAACCGTTTAGGGATTCATCGGACCCTTTTATATAAAAAGCTCCATCATAAATAATCTATCTCACTCCGATTATGCTTGATTTTCATCCTTTTGCTCCCTTTTTACGAGCCCTTTGACCGCTTTTTCGAAAGCGGGACGGGCCAACCAAACCTGACGCCCACATTTTAAGCATTTGATACGGAAATCCATCCCTGTACGCAGTACTTCCCATTCATCGCTGCCACAGGGATGCTTTTTTCTCATCTTAACAATATCTCCTATGTAAAACTGTGCCATTGCTATCACCTACCATTTGCTTCGTTTCCCAGATAATCCCCGGCACATTGGCGCACAAAGGGGTCATCGTCGTCAAGCAGCAGCTCCATGTATTCCTCGGCCTCTTTGATCTTTAATTTTCCTAATACCTCTAAGGCTTTGGCCCGTATAATCCAAGAATCGTCCAGCAAACACTCCAAAACAGCAGGCCAGAGTTCGTCAAAAGAGAGTCGCAGAATGGCTTCCAGCGCTTTGTTTTTCAGCTTAGTATCCTCATCGAGCAAGGCTTTTTGCAAAAACCGACGGCATTTTGGATTCTCAGCCTCAACCATCAGTTCCAGAATGTACGCTTTCGTTTCACCTTTAGCTTGAGGATAAGCTTCTTCCAGGGCTTCCTGCCCGAGATACCCCATAGCATTTAAAACCTCTCCCGCCCTGGCAGGTAAAACACTATTGTCCATCAGCGCACGAATAAGATAAGGAACAACCAAGCGAGGCGTTTGCCTTTTTAAAGCCCCGGCCGCACAAAGCTGAACGGCTTCATCCTTATGATTGAGAAGCGAATACAAGATTTCGACTGATTCCCTGGATGAAAAATACCCCAAACAATCCACCGCTAGCATTCTATCTTCAAATGTTTCTAATTTCTCTTTAATATGGAATATGTCGTCTGCAAGAAAAGCCCGTACGAAATCCCTCGCCTTTGTTCCCTCAAGCTCGGAAAGCACTTCTTTAACAATTTCCCAGCGCTTTGCAAAATCCAACTCCGGCAGCAATTTATGAAGCTCCTGCTGCCAGTTTTCATTTTCCCTGACCATCTCGATGATCTCAACTTGTTTTAATGATTTGTTTCCAAATTTCAGCAAGGCTGTTTTCTCCTTTCCAAGATTGAACCTCCGCCTCTTTGTTACAGAAGTATCAAATCAATGAACGTTGTGGAGATAAAAGTGTAAATAGAAGTAAAATACGGCACCAGCTTTGCTTCTCCTATGGTTTCAATAACAGCCGAAAACAAAGAAGCCTCTGCCATCTCAGCAGTACCGAGCAAAGGATTGATCATGCCAATCAGTATGACCAAGGTTACTGCTGAAAGACAAAAACCCAGCATCATTCCTGCAAGCCGGTTCATTCCGCCCAGCAAAGTACCTCTGGTAGCCTTTGTTAAAAAAAGCGACCCCAAGACAAAGGCTTTGCTGATAATAAACCACATCACCAAAAACACCACGGCATTAATAACAACAACTCCCAGGTATTCATGAATAATATCACCTAAAGACACCGGCACCTCTAGGGCCAGCCCCGACTGCAGCTTTTGCATATACACCATAAGCTGTCCTCTCAAAGACTCACTTATCGTTATTTTGTCAAGGTGTTCGGTTATATCGGGCAGAGAAGGAGCAGAGAAACTTATCCCACTCACCTTCTGGGGTAAAACCAGATACGATTTGAAAAATTCGCTTAACCTCTCCGTTGCGCCAATTGATTCGTTCAACCACCGGACAGGTATTTCATAATATTTGTAGGCAAGTAGCAGTCCCAGCAAGCTGCCGGCAATACTCATAACGCTTCTAAGCAGGCCTTTTCTATATCCATTTATAAGTCCGAGCCCCAAAATGGCAAGTATTAATAAATCTACAATATTCATTACGAGCACCCCCCTTACAGTTTTCGCTATTTTGCTATATTTTCCTGCAAATCGAGATTCAACAGCTTACAAGACGAAAGTTCCCCTTTCTTGAAGGGGAACGGCTTGATTAATAGAACTGTCTTCTTACTTATTTATCTATCGGTTTTTTGTTTATCAAAATCTTTACTCTTTCTTTTGCTCCCCCTGTTCCAACAATAACCAAGATATCATTCTCCTCCAGAGTCATCTCCGCAGGAGGAGAAAATATTTCTTCCTGTCCTCTGTTGACAGCAACAACTGTTGCTCCGGTGATGGTTCTGATGTTTGCATCAGCAATAGTGCGCCCTATCATCCAAGATTCTGTTGGCAAGGGTACTTCCTCTATTTGTTGAAGTATTGATGATTTCTGAAAAGCAATTTCCACAAGCTTGGACAGTTCCTTTTCCAACTCCATATCCAGCTGTCTGCGATTGTTCAACATATCATTAATCCTGTTGCGAAGGTTAATGATATTCCTGCGCTCATTATATTCTGCCAGGTATTCATGAGCAAGCCCGGTGGATTTAACAATTATGCCGCTTCCCGTCACTGCCTCAACCACGCCTATGTTTTGCAGCAAGGCTATGCTTCTGCGAATGGTCTCCGGCGAAACATTGTATGTTCCGGCCAACAGAGACCGGCCGGACAGCTTTTGCCCTACCTTGTATTTCCCATTGACAATCTTTTGGGCAATATCCACTGCTATTTGCTCGTAACGAGAGAGTCCGGTGTCTAAACGCTGCATCTCATTGACCTCCTACACATCATCGACAACATTGTACCAGAATATCTCCTGAGTGCAAAGGAAAACTTACTTCCAAGATACCATACCTTCTTTTCCCAGATAGCTTGCTGTTATCGTCACCGGTTTGAAGCCACTCGGGAACATGACCTCTCCCTGCCCGTTCACAATGGCGTTGTTCTTATTACTGGTGTTCCAAACCGCCTCTTGCGTTACATCCTTTTTACTCCCGTCATTAAAGTAGGCTACCGCTTTTAACTGGTTTGCTCCCTTTGACAGTCCCCCTTCAACCACCAGCTTTTCAACCTGAAGCTGCAGATCCTGGGGCCTAACCTCAAGGCTTATCCAATCCCTAAAGCCAAAACCTTCGGCCGAAATGACGGTTGTTCCTATTCTGCCTGTGAATTTTAGCTTTCCTTTATCAATAACGGCCACCTGCGTCCGGCTGGAACGCCAATTTACTTCCTCCGTCACATCTTTACTGCTGCTGTCGCCTTTAATCGCTACCGCCGTCAATTTAACAGGGATATGGCTGTACGCCAGTGAATGTTCCTTTATCTTCAACTGATAAACCTGACTGTCGGCAACCGTTTTATTAATGTACCCTTCTACCACATCCGTTAATCCATTATACCACGCAGCAACCTTTATTGGCCCCGGAACAGGGGACAAATAGACCTTTCCTAAAAAGATACTGGCCGTCTCAGGCGTTTGTGAGGTCCAAACAACCTGCTCTGTTACATCACGCACACTGCCGTCCGTGAATAAGCAGCGGGCCTTTAACTCGATCTCCGGTTCATCCGAAACCAGATTGTTGTTGATAAGCAATCTATATGGTTGTGGTTTCTCTTCTTCCGGAACGACAACGGTAAATGTATCGACGACTTCTGTCTCATCGTATCCCCTCTCCACCGCTTTAATCGTCACCGTCCCGGCTTTACCGGTAAATGTCAACTTGCCGCTTTCGGTTATCTCGGCTACTTCCTTATTGTCGACAGACCAATCTATGCTCGCCGAACGAAGATATTGCACACCATCATTATATCTGGCGGTAACATCCAGCTGTATGGGGACACCGTCCCAGGTATTTGTATAGTTCAGACTCTGATTGATTGAAATGCTCTCTACAAAGTTACCGACTGTTACTATCGTTTCATAGTGGTAACCACCGTAGGAAACTTTCACTGTCGTATACCCCGGTTTACCGGTAAAGCGGATATATCCCTCACTGTCTATTGTCGCAACCGCCGTGTTACTGGAAGACCAGTCCGCTCCCGAGTTAGCCAACGTTTCTTCACTGCCGTCCGATAGCTTAGCAACCAGTGTGAGCTTGACCGGTTCCGGTGAATAGCTGATCTTCTCCGCTATTTTGATTTCCCTTCTGTACGCACTGTATTCTCCACCGCCAACGGTGACTGTCGTTCCCGTTGAAACACTGAGCTTATCAAGCACAGCCTTAATAGAGACATAACCCGACTCGCCACTGAAGGTCACCATCCCATGGCTATTAACCCACGCGACCCAGGGATTGGTTGAGGTCCACTGCACCCCATCCTCCGGTCCCAAATATCTGGTCTCACCGTCACTCAAATGTCCTAGTAACATCAGTCGGTAAGGATTTTCACTGTAGATCAGATTTGTTTCAATCTCCAGTTTTTTTACCCAAGGGATAACAGTAACACTTTTTCTCCCATGGGTGGCCCCTCGGTATACCGCTATCGTCACCGCGCCCCCTTTTCCTTTAAAGTGAACCCGTCCGTCACTGTACACCTCAGCTATTTCCTTGTTAGAGCTGATCCACGCCAAATCGGAATAGATTCTCCCGGTGGTGCCGTCTGAATATATACCTGTAACGGTCAGGTAAACATCATCAGGCCCCGGAATGATTTCCTCATTTATCTGGAGGCTGACCAGATAAGGAGTAGCTGCAGCCACCGGAACAGAGCCCAACAACAATACAGCTATTGTCAGCAAAATTATTAGCTTCTTTTTCATAACTCATCCCTTCCTTCAGCAGTGGGGTGAAACGTGCTCCTTATCAACCAGTTCGCGATACTTACTTACCACATTTTTAAAATCCTCCCAGGTCGGCCTTTTTAATCCCGAGTTTCGCAGCAAGGCAGCCGGATGATACGTCGGCATAACTTGTATATTCTGCCACGTTTGCCATTGGCCTCTCACTTGTGAAATCTTGGCCTGGGGGTCAAGAAATCCTTGCAGAGCCGTGGCTCCAAGCAAAATAATAATCTTGGGTTCAATAATCTCTATTTGCCTCAGGAGATAAGGTTTGCAGGCAGCCCGTTCCAACGGCGTAGGAACACGATTTTGCGGGGGACGACATTTGACGATGTTGGCAATATAGACATGTTTGCTCCTTTCGAAGCCACAGGCCTCCAATATTTTGTCCAACAACTGCCCGGCCCTTCCCACAAAGGGTTTTCCTATCTTATCCTCTTCCCGGCCGGGGCCTTCCCCGATCAGCATGATTCCTGCCTCAGGACTGCCCTCTCCAAATACCACCTGGCTACAGCCGCTGCGCAGTTCGCATAATTGACACTGCAGGGCCTCAGCTTTTAATTCTTCCAGTTCTTTTGCCTTACTCATTGCATTTTCCTCCTGTAGCCTTCCCTCTCTCTTTATTTCTACTTTTTTTATCTGTTTCCTCTGCCTAAGCAACAAAAGAATTATCCCTTAATACAAAAAGAAAGCATTTCATCCCTTAGAAAAAGGACGAAATGCATCACCAACATGGTTGCGGGGGAAGGACTTGAACCTTCGGCCTCCGGGTTATGAGCCCGACGAGCTACCAGCTGCTCCACCCCGCGATATCCAACTATCTAGGCAAGGGTTTTCCCCCTTGCCTTAACAATACTAACACAGTTTTATGTTTTACGCAAATTTTATGGCCAAAAACAAGCTTGACATCCTCTTGGCATGCCTATATAATATCCACAATTACGCCTGTCTTGTCAGGTGTAAACTTTGCTAAGAGGTGAAACGATATGCGTGTTAAAGAAATTGTCTGGGGTGGACTGCTTACATCCCTAGCCCTCATTATTCCACTTGCTTTTGGTGGTACTTTAGGAGTTACTATTCCTCCCTTTAGTGCCACACTCGCGTCCCATGTTCCGGTAATGTTTTCGATGCTGATCAGTCCGCTGGTTGCTCTGATGGTTGCCGCAGGTTCTGCTCTCGGCTTTCTTATCAAGCTGGGACCGGTCATCGGCGCACGTGCCGGAATGCACATCATTTTTGCTGTATTTGGGGCTTTGATGATTAGGCGCGGTTATTCCTTTAAAGTCACCCTGCTCGCCACAATGCCAATCCACGCCCTTTCAGAGGCGTTGATTGTATTGCCTTTCGGTTTTACGTTGCAGAAAGCAGGTGTAGCTGTAGGAATTGGAACTGCTTTGCACCACGGTGTTGACAGTCTTATTGCCCTATCCCTCTATGGAATCATCGGTTACATGATACCGAAATTTACTTCCTCAGAAAAAACCGGGTAATCCCGGTTTTTTTCTTTTTTGCGATTGTTAATTGTCTAACACATATGCGATCCCTAAGGTTCCGGGTCCGACGTGCAATCCGATAACAGGCCCAATCGGACTGATGCTAATTTCCTTATGGAACTTAGCTCTACAGATTTCTCTGATTTTTTCTGCTTCGGAAAAACAATCAATATGGTGGATTGCCGTTTCCCTGACACCGTATTTTGCCGCATCCTCTTCATAGATGGAAAGCATCGTGATTAATGCCTTCTCCGCTGTCCGGACTTTATCGTGAACTGTGACCATCCCTTCACGCAATGTTAGGATGGGTTTCACCTGTAATAATGTTCCCATTAAAGCCGCCGCCCCCCCAATCCTACCGCCCTTTTTTAAATATTCTAATGTTCTCGGGACAAAGTAAAGTCTGCTGCTGTCGATGGTTTTCCTGATCACCTCTGCGACCTCATCCAACGAAGCCCCTTGCTCCGCAACCCTGGCCGCGGCAAGAACGATGTACCCCAGTTGCATCGCCGTCCCCCGGGAATCAATGATCTCGATCCTGGCCTGCGGATACTTTTCCAAAACCATCTTGCGGGCCGTTTGGGCAGAATGATAGGTTCCGCTTAATTCACTTGAAATAAAAGTGGCAACCATTTCATTCCCTTCTTCCACATTCCTTAAAAACACCTCATAAAAGCTCACCGGAGAAGGCTGGGAAGATGTAGGTATCTTAGGACTTTGAGCCATTTTCGCATAAAAATCGGCGTTGCTTATTTCGGTTTCTTTGAAGGAAACATCCGGAAAGGTAACACTTAAAGGAACAATCGTCAGCCGGTGCTCCCTTTTAACTTGTTCAGGAAAATACGCCGTGCTGTCGGTGATTACTTTCACTGCCACAATAAACAACATCCTCCCGACAATTTTTATTTGAAACGTGTTTACACTAACGCTCTTTCATCTTTTTATTGTCCCTATCCCCGATACCTCGACTGTATGAACCTTCGTGATCTCGCTTTTTGCAAAACGATTCTTGAATTCCTGCCCAATCCTATTATATAGCCATATTTCGACGTTTACCAACGAAAAATCCCCCGGGAAGAGATTAAGTCCTCCCGGGAGCAATTGTTTATGAACATTACCTGCAGTTACACAATTACATTGTGTTTTGTTTCCAGATTTAAATAATAAACCAATAACACTCTAAAAGCAAGACGTTAGTAAAAAACATTAGGCTGGTATTTTGTCTGGTATCTTCCTTCTCATATGGCGCTTTCTCCTGATTCCCCGGTACGAATACGGATTGCATCTTCAATATCATATATAAACAGCTTACCATCCCCTATTTTCCCTGTATAAGCCTCTCTTTTAATCATTTCCACTACTTCATGGAGGATATTGTCGGAAACCACTACTTCAATTTTAACCTTCTGAATCAAATTTACGGTATAAGTGCTGCCCCGATAGACTTCGGTCCTGCCCATCTGTAAGCCACAACCCATCACCATTGTAACCGTCATGCCTTTGATGCCAAAATCAGCGAAGGCATTTTTGACCTCCTCCAGCTTATTAGGCCGCATGATGCACTCTATTTTTTTCATTTCCACTGCCCTCCTTTGTTTGTAATATTTCACAACTCTATGTGTGTCGTTTTCATAATAAAACCGGGATACGCTTCAATACCATGTTCTCCTATATCTAACCCTGATTCTTCTTCTTCATTTGTAACTCGCAAACCCACTGTTTTCTTAACTACTTTAAACAGGACAAATGAGGTTAAAATGATCCAGGCAAAAACGGAAGCTATCCCTATTAACTGAATTCCCAGCAAGTTCACACCTCCGCCGTATAAAACACCGCCCTCTACAGCGAACAGCCCCACCGCTGCCGTACCAAAGGTGCCGCATACCCCGTGAACTGAAACAGCTCCTACCGGATCATCAATTTTCAATACCTTGTCAATAAATTCTACGGAGTATACCACCAATATACCGGCCATCACCCCTATACAGGCAGCCCCTCCTGCACTGACAGATGCACAGCCGGCAGTGATGGCAACAAGCCCGGCTAATGCTCCGTTTAAGGTCATCGTCACATCCGGTTTTTTGTATTTAACCCAGCTCACCAACATTGCTCCCACCGCACCAGCCGCAGCGGCAAGGTTTGTTGTGACTGCTATTATTGCTATGCTGGGATCGGTCCCGGCCACCGTACTGCCCGGATTGAAACCGAACCAGCCAAACCACAGAATAAATACTCCCAAAGCACCTATGGTTATGCTGTGACCCGGAATGGCATTCGATTTTCCGTCTTTATTATACTTTCCTATACGGGGGCCAATGAGATATGCTCCCACTAAGGCCGCCCAACCGCCAACCGAATGGACAACGGTAGAACCCGCAAAATCTATCATCCCCAGCTCGGACAGCCAACCCCCTCCCCAAATCCAGTGCCCAACTATCGGATATATTACGGCGCTAATAACCACGCTGTAGATGAGATACGATAAGAATTTAGTTCTTTCTGCCATAGCACCGGAAACAATAGTAGCAGCTGTAGCGGCAAAAACCGTCTGAAATAGCAGGAACGCCCAAATAGGAATGCTTAGGCCCAAGTGAGCAAAGCCATCCGTCATAGCAAACCCAGTGGTTCCAAATAATCCTGCTCTGTCGACTCCAAACATCACCGCAAAACCAAACAGCCAATAAATTAACGATCCTGCTGCAAAATCCATCAGATTCTTCATAATGATGTTTCCGGCATTTTTAGCTCGGGTAAATCCTGCCTCAACCATCGCAAAACCGGCCTGCATGAAAAAGACCAGAAACGCCGCCATCAGAGTCCAAACGGTGTCTAACGCTATTGACGTGCTTTCAATCATACTCAGTTCCTCCGCCGCACCTGCCAAAACAGGTAAGCCCAGCATAAATGCGAGAAACACCGTGAGTACCACAATTCTTTTTTTTGTTTTCATTGCCCTACATCTCCTTTGTTTGTATTAAGTGACTTGAGAAGCTTGAAATACAAAAAGGCACCCTTCGGTGTTTTAACACCAAAAGGCACCTTCGCCTCACGAACATCCGGTACACCCTTGTACCTGATATTGAATATTAACTTAGCTTGATAGTAATAGTAGCAGAAATAAAAATAAATTCAACCCTTTTACTGAAGATATACTGTATACTGCTGTCATTCCTGCCAATCCTGCAGCACAAGCCACTCCATAAAAGGCTGTCTATCTTTTTCCTTCACCGTTCCGAGCATTATGCCTTCAGACCCGCCTCCGGTTTCCAGATAATGCTCAAGGGTCAACTTGATTACATCAACATGCTTCCTTTTCAATACTTCACTTTCCGGGATCCAGTGCAAGGTTCCTTCTTCTGAAGCAGAAAACTCTCGCCTTTGTGTTTTGCCGAAATGAAAATAGTTGACCACAATTTCGTCCTTACACTTTCGCAAGATTATGTATTTTAGGCTCAATTCTTTAATGTCTTTTTCCTGGATGCCGCTTTCCTCTTGAACTTCGCGCAGACAGGTTCGGTAAGGATCGTTTATTTCCCACGGTTCCATATGACCGCTGATTCCATTCCAAAAGCCGGGTGCAATTTTTCTGTTTTCAGCCCTTTTCATTAACAAATAGTCATTGTTATTCTTC
This sequence comes from Clostridia bacterium, assembly GCA_018433675.1. Classification (GTDB taxonomy): domain Bacteria; phylum Bacillota; class Peptococcia; order DRI-13; family SM3-B62; genus SM3-B62. The sequence goes on along the minus strand of JAHDQS010000001.1, from coordinate 174,201 downwards.
AAAAAAACAGTGACTATGTTCTTGAGTTTAACCAATATAATCCCCCCGGGTTTTTATCTTTGCCACCTCATTATTTCTCAATAGTTAGGCTTTCTACTTTAAACAAAAACCTTTTTCCCTCAGAGCAGGTCCGACTTCTTCCCGAGTTTTTGCCATCAGTGCTCCCCCGCTGCGAGTTGTCCAGGTGTCCTGAATCTTCCCATCCGACCTTTTCTTGTAATAATCCAGAATTTCGTTGTCATAGGCTGCAATCAAAGTGCTATCTTCTGAATCATTATAATCATCGACTTTATAAATCACATCCATTGGTAAACGAGGTTTAAGCCCGGGGTTCTCTGCGGGATAACCTAAGCAAATTCCAAAAAGGGGATAAACATATTCTGGAAGAGATAAAACCTCACTGACAGCTTTGATATCGTTCCTAATCCCGCCCACATAAACACCCCCAAGCCCCAAAGACGCGGCAGCGGTATAGGCATTTTGAGCCGCGAGAGCTGCATCAATAGTAGCCATAGTGAAAAACTCCGTATTGGAGAGTACTTTCGGATCGATCCCCTGCCAGTTTTTTTTGCTTCTGTTCAAATCTCCGCAAAACATCAGAAACAGCGGACATTCCACCACCCACTTTTGTCCCCCTGCTAGTTCAGAAATGGCTTGCCTTTTTTGAGAGTCGTTTACTCGTATAATTGTGTAAGCCTGAAAGTGCCCCGACGTGGCAGACCATTGCGCAGCTTCAATGATTGCTTTTACCTTTTCTTCCTCCACTGATTGCTTTTTATATTTTCGAATAGACCTGTGACCCATTAATAAATCCAAAACTGCGTTCATAATAATCCCTTCTTTCCGCTTTTTGTAATGTTCTTTTATCCTCAAAATAAACTTTTTTGGCGGGAGCGTGTGGGAATCGAACCCACCAAACGGAGGATCACCCCGTCCCGCTGGTTTTGAAGACCAGGCGCAACACCAGTCACAATCCGCCCCCGTGTAAATACCGGTACAACAAACAATTATACACTAATTATTTCTGTTTACCAACTAACCTGCGAACGTTGCCGGTTCTTACTGTAAATTTAATTTTATCCAGATATTCTAATAACGGAACAACCACTTTTCTTGTCGTTCCCAAAGCATCGCGCGCCTCCGCAACGGTAAACTCAACCTCCGCCTCTGCCAGTTTTAGTAATTTGGCTTGTGCTGTCTCCAGTAAGGTATGCCATATATAGATATCAATATCAAGTGGATAAATCTTCTCTGTCCTTAACAAAAACTTCAGCAGCTGCAAAGCATCGCCCTCTTTTATTGCTAAGTCTTCTTTAACCGTCTTCCAATATGGTATCTGCCAGGCTTTGATAAGATAATATTCTTCTATTGCCAGTATCTTATCAGCCAAGTGTCTATCTATATTTAATTTATGTCCGTAACATGTTACATACTGATTGTCCGTTAAAGAGAGACTTTTTCGGGCAATAAAAATCTCTAGTACGGCATTAAACATCTTTATGCTCATATTGTTAAAATATTTGGATCTTAGCTGTTCTTTCTTCACTCCCGGTTCGAGAGGATATTTCTCAAGGTGTATTTCTATTTCCCGGGAAATTTTTTCTTCCCAGCACTCGAAATATCCCGTGCTTGCATATATCTGTTCCTCCCCGCTTCCCAGGGATACTACCTCGCCTTCCTTTTCCAAGGCTTGCATATAAAGCAACACTTCTTTATCCTCAAGCCCACTGTAGACACTCAATTCATTAAGTGTAACAGGCTTGCTTTTTTTTGTAATGTACAATCTGATGATTTCTTCCGTATTACCGACTTCTTTTGTTTTTAATTCATCCGTGTCCCATCCGTCTTTTAATTTCCGTCTTGCGGCATCAGGCTCAATAACTCTCCCTCCGCCTATGGTCTGTAAGGGTGAATACCTTCGGAGGATATAGTTATCACCCCTTACCGCAACAAGAGGGCTTTCCAATACTATCTGTATAAATCCTTCTTCTCCCGGCTGTAGTTCCTGTTTTCCGGGCAAAACCACCCTGCCAAGAATTTCCGCTGTACCATGATGAAACCTGACACGTGCCATGTGCCGAAGAGCATCAGGAGCGTCCGGTAAAAGATAACAAGAAAGATCAAGTCGTTGGGAAGGCCTTAAACGTTCCGGAGCGGCCAGAACATCTCCCCGTTTGACCTGCGAGTATTCCAGACCGGCCAGATTTACCGCTACACGCTGTCCCGCCATGGCTTTATCCACTGTCTTATTGTGCACCTGAAGCCCCCTCACTCGCGCAGACCTCCTACGGGGCAGTATTTCAACACTATCCCCTACCATAAGCTTCCCATTATTTAAAGTACCGGTGACCACAACTCCAAAGCCGGGCATTTTAAATACCCTGTCTATATGAAGACGCGCAAATCCAGGCCCTTTCCTTTTAAAATCTGAGCACATCGCAAATTCATCCAACAGTGAAATAAGCTTTTCTCTGCCTGCTCCTGTGCTTGCAGAGACTTCTACTATCTTTGCCTTATTATACCTAGTACCCTTCAGCAGCTCTGCGACTTCCTCTTTGACCAATTCAATGTATTCACTCTCTACCAGATCGATTTTACTAATGACTACAATTATTTCTCTGATTTCCAAAAGCCTTAGGATGTCTAAGTGCTCCCGTGTCTGAGGCATAATACCCTCATCAGCAGCAATTATCAAAAGCGCCAGGTCCATACCAATCACACCGGCCACCATGTTTTTTATAAACCTTTCATGCCCGGGAACATCGACTATGGCGGCATTCTTGCCACAGGGTAATATTAAATTTGCAAAGCCGAGCTCTATGGTGATGCCCCGCTTTTTTTCTTCCTTCAGGCGATCCGTATCCATCCCCGTTAGCATTTTCACCAAAGCAGTTTTGCCATGATCGATGTGGCCAGCTGTTCCGATAACAAGGCTGGACATTATTCCACCTCCTGCGGATATTTTTTTCATCACCTTCACATAATATTAACAGGAAATATATGGAGGGATGTTATGTCTTTTTTACCTACACACCAGAAGGATGCGTTTCGCATCCATGTTGATGATCCCACTGCTCTTTACACTTTATCATCAAATTTGCGGGAGCAATTATCCACTTCTTTAAAAAGTCTGCCACCCTTGATTATTTGTATCGGTACAGATCGTTCCACCGGAGACAGCTTAGGACCTTTAACCGGCTGGAGGTTAACTTCCTTGCTGCGCAAACATACCGTTGAAGTTTTTGGTACGGTAGATACGCCTGTCCATGCCCAAAACCTTTCTAAAGTTCTCTCGGAAATTGATGCAAAAATAAAAAAGCACACTGTGATAGCAGTGGATGCTTGTTTAGGCTCCTCTTCAAACATAGGCACCGTTCTGATAGAACCGGCTCCCTTGAACCCGGGCAGCGCCTTAAAAAAAGTTCTTCCCAGCATAGGAGACATCAGCATCAGCGGAGTGGTCAACGCAGGAGGATTTTTTGAGCTGCAGGTTCTACAGAATACGCGGCTCAGCCTTGTCCTTAAAATGTCCCAACTTATCGCCGATGGAATATATTTTTCTTTGTTGAATCCAATTAGGGCTAAGAGCAGTCCCTCCTGCTCTTAAATACCTGTTCTTTCTTTCACTATGCTTTCTCTTACAATATTCTCTCTTGTTATTTTGTTTAAGTTTACATTACCACCGACTTCGGAGGCCGTTTCCATAACACAGTTGCCTTTAAAAAGGGCTCCTTGCTCAATGATTAGATCCTTGACTCTAATATCGCCATACAGCTTAGCCGAGGCGGCTAATTCCATCTTCCCCGTAGCCTGAATGTTGCCATTTATTTTCCCGGAGACGAGAATATTCCGACCTTCAATATTGGCATCAACCCTGCCCGACTCACCTACTACCAGATCTCCCTTAGCCTTTATTTCTCCTTTTATTTCCCCATCTATCCTTATCGTACCGTTCGCAACTATGTTCCCTTCAAAAGAGGTACCCTTGCCAATTAACGTATCGATCTTTTCAAATTTTGGATTGTCTACATTTCCTGCCTTTTTACTAAACATTGACCACACTCCCGAATTTACTTGTTTATAACCGGTTGTTATTTTTTTAGTAATTCATATGGATTTATCCACTGTCCGTTCTTAGCCACCCCAAAGTGCAAATGTGGACCGGTGCTCCTGCCGGTGCTGCCAAGCCGAGCTATCATCTGCCCCTTTTCTACTTTATCTCCCGTCTTGACCAGCAAACTTGAATTATGAGCATATTGGCTTACAAACCCGTATCCATGGGAAATGATGACGACCCTGCCCCACCCCGATTTGTATCCGGAAAAGGTTACTACCCCGGTACCGGCTGCTTTAATTGCAGTACCGTATGATGCGGCAATGTCAATACCGTTATGAAATTCGCTCCTGCTTGGAGAATACGGATTTCTTCTCCATCCAAAGGACGAGGTAATCCTCCCCTGCACAGGCCAAATATCGGGCAAGGCGTTTTGATAAGCAAGCTGGCTTTCAACGTCCGACTTAAGCTTAGTCATCGCGCTCTCCTGAGATGTCAGCAGTTCATCCATTTTAGCTAATTGCCCTTTTAATTCCTCCAGTGTGTCAACCTCTTCACTCCCCACAGGGAGCTCCATAATTCTTTCATATGACTCCCCATCTTGGCTCTCCAGCCCCGGGGCTACCAAATATTCATTTTCCTTATATGGTATCAGCATTCCCTGTTGATCCGCTATTTGCCCGAGGCCTACTCCTCCTACCCCCAGCCCCATTGTTATCAACTCCAGCCTCTGCTGGTTACGAGAACTATCTATGGTCCTAAGAGATTTTTCTTCCTCGGAGGGACTTGCCAAACCAACCTTCGCCCTCACTTCCTGATCTAGCTCAATTAAGCCCTCCAGTTTATCTTGCATCACTACGGCCAAATTTTTTAATTCTTTTATCTCAATTTCCTGTTCCTGGTTTACCTCTCGCAATTCTATGTTTTCTGCAGCTACGTATCTTAACTGAAAATATCCGGCAATAAAAGACACCACAATCAGCATACATATTATGCTGACCACAAAAAACGACTTAAGCAACCACATGGGGAGACAATAATTTTTAATTGGATTCCCTTGACTATGTGGTATGACCATCATGGTCATATGCGTTGTTTTTTTCTTTTTCTTTGCCCTTTTTTCTGTTTTGATAACCATTCGCAACCTACCTCGGTTCGTTTGGAGTAAAAGAGTCGCCTATAAGAGTTCGCTATTAACTCGATAAATCCTGCTGCTCGGACAATAGAATTAATTTTCTTTATTATATGCTTTATAGTAAATTATTGTCTCGACAATAATGAAAAGGAGGGAGCAAAGTCCTGCCCCCTCCTTTTTTCTACACCTTTTTCTTTCCTAACATTCTTTCTCAGCCAACACCTGGTATTTAGGTTTCGCCTGATAGTGTGTATGCAGCAAGTGATGGGATTTCTCTCCTAACGGCTTTACCAAATATTCTTCGTACAATGTTTTTATTGCCGGGTTTTCGTGAGATTTCCGCAACTCCATACTTTTATCCTCGTTATAAACTGCTTGTGTCCTCAAATCCAAGTAGTTATCCTCAAGACTCATACGTTCAGGGCCTGTGACACGGGGCTGTCCTCCGCCGCCAATACATCCGCCGGGACATGCCATGATTTCCACGAAGTGGTATTCTGCTTCACCTTTTTTGATTCTTTCCAGCAGTTTTTTCGCATTACCAAGACCGTGGGCAACAGCTACTTTAACAGCTCCAACCGGAGGTACATCCACCGTTGCTTCTTTAATGCCCTCCAAGCCACGCACTTCGACAAAATCAAGCTTCTCAAGGGTTTTGCCGGTTACAACTTCATAAACCGTGCGCAGAGCTGCCTCCATAACGCCTCCGGTAACTCCGAAAATCAAAGCGGCTCCTGTAGAGATACCCATTGGCAGATCGTAATCTTCCTCAGGCAATGAATTGAAATCGATCCCCGCTTCCTTGATCATTGCAGCCAGTTCCCTGGTTGTCAAAACAGCGTCTACGTCTACAAAGCCGCTATCCATCATTTCGGGTCTCTGCCGTTCATATTTCTTCGCGGTGCAAGGCATTACCGAAACCGAAAAGATCTTCGCAGGATCTATCCCGCATTTTTCGGGATAATATGTCTTGGCCAGAGCACCAAACATCTGCTGTGGAGATTTTGCCGTAGAAAGATTATCTAAAAACTCCGGATAATGTTGTTCACAATACTTCACCCAGCCGGGACTACAAGAAGTCATCAACGGTAATTTGCCGCCGTTTTGCAAACGATGCAAGAATTCATTGCCCTCTTCCATAATAGTAAGGTCGGCCGTAAAATCAGTGTCAAAGATTTTGTCAATTCCCAGCCTCCTTATTGCCGCTACCATCTTCTTAGTAACGATTGTGCCTATCGGCAGTCCGAATTCTTCCCCCAACGCAGCTCTGACAGCCGGCGCCGTTTGCACAACAACATGTTTTTCGGGATCATTGATGGCCTCCCAAACCTTCTGCATTTCATCTTTTTCCTTTAACGCTCCGACAGGACAGACATTGACACACTGTCCGCAGTAAACGCAATTGACCTCGGAAAGGGGATGTTGAAAGGCCGGTGCAACAATACTGTTAAAACCTCTCTCGTTAAGTCCCAGCGCCCCAACACCTTGTACTTCGTTACAAACCGCCACACACCGCCGACAGAGGATACACTTGTTCGGATCTCTAACGATCGCCGGGTTGGAAGTATCCATAGGAAAGTTGCTATTCTCTCCCTGAAAACGAATTTCCTTGATCCCAAGTTTCTTTGCTAAGGCTTGCAATTCACAGTCAGTACTGCGACTACATGTCAAGCATTCCATGGGGTGATTTGACAGGATAAGTTCAACTACGGCTTTGCGGGCTTCCCTTACCATCGCCGTATTTGTCCTGACAACCATCCCTTCCGTTACAGGATAGGTACAGGAAGGCTGCAGCCCTCTTGCTTTTTCAATTTCAACTACACAGACCCTGCAGGCTCCGATTTTGTTAATATCTTTCAGATGACACAAAGTGGGAATATCGATTCCGGCCTTTTGTGCGGCTTCCAGGACAGTCGAACCCTTGGGCACCTGCACTTCTTGACCGTCAATTGTTAAATTTACCATTTCCATGAGCGGTCACTCTCCTTGCTCTTTTTGATTTAGGCTTCTATTTTTTTGAAATAGCCCCAAATTTACATTTTTCTAGGCATGTGCCACATTTTGTACACTTGTCCTGATCAATTACGAAAGGTTCCTTAATCTTACCGCTGATAGCATCAGCAGGACAGTGGCGTGCACAAAGCCCGCAACCGCGGCACTTGTCTGCATCTATAACGAAGGACAGCAAACTCTTGCAGACACCGGCGGGACATTTTTTCTCATTGATATGCGCTTCATACTCATCCCGGAAATAACGCAACGTACTCAGGACAGGGTTTGGCGCAGTTTGCCCCAAGGCACACAACGCAGTGTTCTGGATCGTTGAAGCCAATGTCTCCAGATTCTCAATATCCTCCGGTTTCCCTTTGCCTTCAGTAATTCTTGTCAGAATTTCCAGCATCCTTTTTGTTCCGATACGACATGGCGGGCACTTTCCGCAGGATTCGTCCTGTGTAAACTCCAGGAAGAACCGGGCTACGTCAACCATGCAGTTATCTTCATCCAAAATAATCATCCCGCCTGATCCCATCATTGCGCCGATTGTTTTGAGTTTGTCATAATCGAGTTCCAAATCCAAATGTTCTGCCGGAATACATGCCCCGGAGGGTCCCCCCAACTGGGCCGCCTTGAATGCCTTGCCATCAGGAATGCCGCCGCCGATTCCGTAGATGATTGTCCTCAGCGTTGTACCCATCGGAACCTCAATCAATCCCGTATTGTTGATCTTGCCGGCCAAGGCAAATACTTTTGTACCTTTACTGTTCTCAGTCCCAATGGATGCAAACCATTCGGCTCCTTTAAGAATAATATGTCTTACATTGGCAAGGGTCTCCACGTTGTTGATAATAGTTGGTTTTTTCCACAATCCTTCAACTGCCGGGAAAGGCGGCCTAGGTCTCGGCTCCCCTCTTTTTCCCTCAATAGAGGCTAATAATGCCGTTTCCTCGCCGCAAACAAAAGCACCGGCTCCCAAACGGATTTCTATATCAAAATCAAAGCCTTTTCCGAAGATGTTTTTACCCAACAGGCCCCTTTCACGAGCCTGTTTAATGGCTATATTCAAACGTTCTATGGCAATGGGATACTCCGCACGGCAATAGACATAACCCTGGTTAGCCCCGATGGCATAGCCCGCAATCGCCATAGCCTCAAGCACGGAATGCGGGTCACCTTCCAGCACGCTGCGATCCATGAATGCACCGGGATCACCTTCGTCAGCGTTACACACTACGTATTTTTGGTCTCCTTGAGAATTGTATGCGAACTGCCATTTTAGTCCGGTAGGAAAGCCTGCTCCGCCTCGCCCTCTAAGCCCGGCGTTTTTGACCTCTTCTATGACCTCTAATGGTGTCATCTCATGCAACACTTTCCCTAAGGCAAAGTATCCATCATTTCCGATATATTCTTCAATATCTTCAGGATTGATCTGACCGGAGTTGGTCAAAGCAATTCTTTCTTGGTACTTGAAAAAATCAATGTCCTCAAATTCTTGTACTTTAACCTCGTCGGTATTTCCGCTGTAAAGAATACGCTTGACGACTCTACCCTTAATAAAGTGCTCTTCAACTATCTCTTTAACGTCCTCAGGTTTTACCCGGCAATAGAAAGTCCCTTCGGGATATACAACCATGATAGGCCCTGTTTCACAAAAACCGAAGCACCCGGTTTCTACTATTTTTATCTCTTTATCCAAACCTTTGTCTTTAAGTTCTTTTTTTAACTGTTCTATAATTTGGGGAGCGCCTGACGACGCGCAGCCCGTTCCGGTACACACCAGTACATGGGAACGATAGAACTCCATGTTTGACTCCTCCTTCACCTTTAGCCTTAAGTGAATTTATCTAATTTAGTCCTTATTAATCTGCATTTACCAACCATTCTACAACAGGCTGGTTATTAACAACATGCTGGATTATTACCTTCTTTGCTTTCGCCGGATCGAGCTTTCCATATAAACAAGGGGTTTGCCCGGGAATCGTTATCGTCATCAACGGTTCCATATGACACAAGCCGGGACATCCCGTCTGTTTAACATGAACATCAGTAAGATTGCGTGTTTGTATCTCCTCCATCACGGCATGGAGTACATCTCTAGCCCCATTGGCGATACCACATGTTCCCATGTGCACGGTAACAGTTGGAGCTCCCTTATCCTCACGGACGGCATTTGCTTTTTGTACCTTTTCCTTCAGGGCTTTTAATTCTTCCAAGGAACGCATTATGACGCCTCCTCTCTGCTCATGGCTCTGTACTTTTCAATTATGTCCGGCACATCGGTGATCTTTAACCGCCCATGTACGTTTTCATTAACAACCAGGACCGGCGCCAAGCCGCATGCACCCAGACAACGGCAGGCCTCAAGGGTGAATAGTCCGTCCTTTGTTGTTTCACCTACCTTAATACCAAGTTTCTTTTCAAATTCTTCCAGGATTCGGCCGGAGCCCTTGACATAACAGGCAGTTCCCAAACAGATGCTGATTTTGTATTTACCAATGGGTTCTGTAGTAAATAGCGCATAGAAGCTGACAACACCGTAAACCTCACTCAACGGTACCCCCATTTTTTCAGCCACATATGCTTGAACGTCCTCAGGCAAATAACCAACGGCCTGCTGGACCTCGTGCAAAACGGGAATCATAGAACCTTCTTGGCCCTGATATTTATCGACAACGCGGTCAATAATCTCATATTTGCTTTCTTTTTCCCCCGTTTTGCCTTGACATTGACAACTCATAAAACTCAACCCCCTTGACTATTTAATAACACATGTATATAAATGATTAAGAAAGCCTTTGTTAAACATTTCACATGCGCATAAAAAAATAAAAGGACAATATGGCCGCATCATTAAAAGCAGCATACTATGCACAGAATGTAGGGATAAAATATTTGCATCGTTATTCACAAGCCATTATAACTTGTTTTTCCCTTTTTGGCTATACCTACACAAGAAAAAATGTGTTAAGTTTTATATGGTATTATCAGGAAAAAACAATGTCATGATCCTTTCAAAGTCATCGTTGTTATAATAATTAATTTCTATCTTTCCACCTTTCCCTTCTTCTTTTATCCTAACCTTTGTCCCACAAACATCTCGCAGCTTTGATTCAAGGTCTTGCATGACGGGAGATGTTTTTTCTTTTGTTCTTGTTTCCTTCTTTTTTATTATGCTTTCTTTTACGGCGATTTCTTTGGTAAGGTTCTCTGCATCCCTGACTGTTAAGTTATTGTCAATTATTCTTTTTGCCAACCTTATTTGTGTATTTTTGTCTGTGATTACCAGCAGCGGACGCGCATGCCCGACTGTCAACAGCCCCTCTTCCACCATATCAAGGATTTCCTGCGGCAAATTTAAAATCCTAATCATATTGGCAATCAATGACCTGCTCTTGGCCAGTCTCTGCGCCACCTGCTCCTGAGTTAATTTGAATTCCTGAATTAATTTTTTGTATGCATATGCCTCCTCAATCGGGCTCAAATCCTGTCTTTGAATGTTTTCCACCAACGCTATTTCCATCATTTCCTGATTGCTGAAATCCTTGATAACAGCAGGCAGTGTTTCTTTTTTGACTATTTGGCAAGCTCGTAATCTTCTTTCTCCAACCACCAGCTCATATTTATTCGAGCCTATCGCTCTAACGATTATTGGCTGTAGAACTCCATGTTCCCTGATTGATTCCGCCAATTCAAGAAGCTTTTCTTCGTTGAACGTTCTACGCGGTTGAAATGTATTAGGCTTAATATCCGCAACCCTGACTTCCGCAACCGGCTCATCCTTAGTAATTTCCTCGGCATCCAAAGGTATCAAGGCCGACAGCCCTTTTCCCAGCCCTTTTTTATTCACGATCAACGACCTCCTCCGCTAATTCCCTATATTGCTCGGCACCCCGCGACTTCGGATCATATAAAATGATTGGCAATCCGTGACTGGGAGCTTCACTCAAGCGAACATTCCGCGGTATTATTGAGCAAAAAACCTTTTCCTTAAAATACGCTTTCACCTCATCGACAACTTGAATCGAAAGGTTTGTTCGGGCATCGAACATGGTTAGTACGACTCCCTCAATATCCAACGCCGGGTTTAAGTGTTTTTTTACTAAGGTTACCGTATTCATCAACTGGCTAAGACCTTCCAGTGCATAATATTCGCATTGGATAGGGATAAGCATCTTATCGGCAGCTGTCATGGCATTTAGCGTTAACAAGCCAAGGGACGGCGGACAATCAATAATAATATATTCATACTCTTGTTTAATCTCTGAAAGTGCTTTCTTTAATTTTGTCTCCCTTGATATTACAGATACCAACTCAACTTCAGCCCCTGCCAGCTGAATACTTGCCGGGACTATATATAGTTTTTCTATTTGCGTTGTCAGTACCAGGTTTTTTATAGATATATCATTTATCAAGCAATCATATATGCAACGCTTGATATTGGTTTTGCTAATACCCAAACCACTGGTTGCGTTACTTTGTGGGTCTATATCAATTAGCAGCACCTTTTTGCCTATATCTGCCAAACAGGCGCTTAGATTGACTGCTGTTGTGGTTTTTGCAACGCCTCCCTTCTGATTGGCGATGGTTAATATTTTCCCCATTTTCTTACCTCATCTCCTAATATCTTTTGTCCCATTTTCTAATTTCAACATCTTTTTCTTTGTTCCTTCCCCTGGCAACCATTTATTTTGTGCTTTCTGAAAGTATAAAAAAAATGTTTCACGTGAAACATTTTTTAGCGGCTTTCTCTGTTTCACGTGAAACATTTGCTTGCCTCACCCTTTACCCTTGGGAATCGTAATTAATACTTCAATATGTTCATCGTATTCCTTTTCCTGTATTCTGACATCTATTCCCGCTGATTTGATAGCTTTTACGGCAGACCTTATCGTGTTAAGATAGATTCTCATGTCCTTAAATATTCTAACTATTCTTTTTCCGGTTTCTTTCTCGCTGCCGCCCTCTTCGCTCTTTATCACTCTATCCACGAGCATATCTGTTTCCCTAACATTAAGCTCATTTTCGTATATTTCTTTTAAGGCTGAAATTTGCAATGCCGTATCCTTAATTTTCAGCAGTGCTCTGGCATGTCTCTCCGTAACCACTTCCGGGGAAATGTTTTTCCTCGTTTCCTCCGGTAGTTTTAATAGTCTTAGCTTGTTAGCAATAGTGGATTGGCTTTTACCCACCCTCTTGGCCACTTCATCTTGTGTTAAATCGAATTCTGTTATTAACTTTCTGTATCCTTCCGCTTCCTCAAAATAATTTAAATCCTCTCGCTGTAAGTTTTCTATTAAGGCAATCTCTGCCAACTCATTGTTATTGTATTCCTTAATTATTGCCGGTATTTTCTCCATCCCTATTGCTTGTGATGCCCTTAGCCTTCTTTCGCCAGCAACCAATTCATAATAATCGCTGTTCTTCCTTACTATAATCGGTTGTATTACGCCGTATTCCTCTATAGATTTAGCCAGTTCCTTCATCTGGATAGGATCGAAGAATTTTCTTGGCTGGAACGGGTTTGCTTTTATTTTAACTATATCAACTTCCGTGACAGTATTGTTCCTTTCATCCACACCGCTGCTACCGGCACGAAACATTTTTGATATTGACTCCCTCACCTCATGACCCCCCCATCACCTCTTATATGGTTTTTTATTCTAGCTAAACTGCAAATATCCTTTATTTATTTCTATTTTTTTCCATTTAAAGAGGCCTTTTTGTTGCCACTCCTATTCTGCGAGGATATTTTTTATCTGTTTGCCTCTCTTTTCTAATTTCTATCAGCACTCTTTTCCCTTGGCCCTCGGGTAAAGAGAGTTCGGTCATCCTCTCGACTTTTCCGCCTAACTCTTGTAGTGCCTTGACGGAGCTTGCTAATTCTTCCGTGGCCTTACTTCCCTTATAGGCTATAAATATGCCTCCTACCTTCACTAATGGCAGGCAATATTCCAAAAGAACAGGCAGTTTAGCTACTGCCCTTGCCACCGCAATATCGTAAATCTCCCTATATTCTTCCCTTTGCCCCAACTCTTCCGCTCTGGCATGGAGCGCTGTTGCTTTGTCCAGCTTCAATATTTTTATAATGTGCTCTAGGAATTCCTTTTTCTTTTCGGTTGAATCTACTAAGGTGATTTCCAATTCTTCATTCATTATCTTCAGAGGTAATCCGGGAAATCCTGCCCCCGTTCCGACATCAATTACCTTCGCTTCTTTCTGCCAGTTAGCGTTTGATATGATGAGCAAAGAATCGTAAATATGTTTAATGATAACCTCGTTTTCGTCTTTGAGGGCAGTTAAGTTAAACCTCTTGTTCCACTCCTCTAATTCCTTTAAAAATAATTCAAACTTCTCCAGCTGACTATTTGACACTTCGATACCGTTATCTTTTAACATTCTTTTTAACTTCATCCCGTCCATCATTTTCCCCTTTTTTGCCTCTTTTGCTCCATATACACCAACAATACCGAGATATCGGCAGGCGATACTCCCGAAATACGGGACGCTTGTCCGATCGATTCCGGCTTGAGCTTTTCCAGTTTCTGCCGCGCTTCCACTGAGATACCCTCTATTTCCGAATAAACGAGATCTGGGGGTAATCGTTTCCCTTCGAGTCTTTCGAATCTCTCGACCTGGGCTTTTTGTTTTTCGATGTATCCTTCGTATTTAATTTGGATTTCCAGCTGTTGTGTAACCTCAGGACGCAATTCTTTCCCCAGCCCTATTTCCACCAAATCCCGGTACCTTACTTCCGGCCGCCTTAACAACTCATAAAGCGTAATACCTCTGCGCAGGGGCGGACTCTGTTTCTTTCTCAACATTTCCTCCAGCTTTTCTTGTGATGGGGTGATAGTTACTTGTTTTAAGCGCGCCAGTTCCTCTTCTATTGTCGCTTTTTTCTTAAGATATCTCTCATATCTTTCATCCGAGACCAACCCAAGCCTTCTTCCCTTCTCAGTCAGCCGCAAATCAGCATTGTCCTGTCTTAAAATCAATCGGTATTCCGCTCGGGAAGTCATCATCCGATAAGGCTCATTAGTCCCCTTTGTTACCAAATCGTCTATTAAAACTCCAATGTACGCCTCGGATCTTTTTAGGAAAAAGGGCTCCTTATTGGCTATTTTCAGTGCGGCATTAATCCCAGCCATCAATCCTTGGGCAGCGGCTTCTTCATATCCTGAAGAACCGTTGATCTGTCCGGCACAAAACAAGCCTCCGTAGTTTTTCATTTCCAGGGACAACCTCAACTGCGTCGGTATCACATAATCGTATTCAATTGCATAACCGATTCTCACTACCTCAACGTCTTCCATGCCTTCCACGGTCCGCAGAAATTTTAACTGCACTTCTTCCGGCATACTGGAGGACATTCCCTGTACATACATTTCTTCTGTTTCAAGCCCTTCCGGCTCTATAAATATTTGGTGCTTGTCCTTATCTGCAAATCTTACCACCTTATCCTCAATCGACGGACAGTATCTCGGCCCAACACCTTCTATCTTCCCGCTAAACAACGGCGATAAGTGAATGTTATCATTGATTACCTGATGGGTTGTTTTATTCGTGTATGTTAAATAGCAGGGAACATTATGCTTATTCGGTCCTTCTGTCAGAAAAGAAAAGTACAGTTCTTCCTCGTCCCCCGGCTGCACCGCCATTTTCCCCAACTTGAGGGTTTTCTTGTCTACCCTTGCCGGTGTGCCGGTTTTAAACCTCCCAATCTCAATCCCCTGCCCCTTCATATTACCTGACAAGTTTATTGAAGCCCTCTGTCCGTTTGGTCCACCCTGATAATTTACCTCCCCGATGATTATTTTACCGTTAAGATACGTTCCGGTGCATAATATCACTGTTTTTGTACGATATATTGCTCCTGTTTCTGTTTCAACCGCCGAAACTTCTTGGTTTTCGTCTAAAATAATCTTTTCCACCATCGCCTGTTTAAGACTCAGGTTTTCTTGGCTTTGCAAGACTCTTATCATTCTGGTCTGATATGTTGTTTTATCGGCTTGTCCTCTTATTGCATAAACAGCCGGCCCCTTCCCGGTATTTAAAAGACGGGCTTGAATGCATGCCGCATCCATGTTTTTTCCCATTTCTCCCCCTAAAGCATCTATCTCTCTCACTATATTTGCTTTAGCCGGTCCCCCTAAGGATGGATTGCAGGCCATTAAAGCGACATTTTCTATGGAGATGGTAAATATTACGGTGCTGCAACCCATCCGCGCACAAGCCAATGCCGCTTCACAGCCGGCATGTCCTGCCCCCACAATTGCACAATCATACTCTCCCGCTATATACGACATGCCTTTCTCCCCCTTACTTCCCTAAGCAGAACTCGGAAAATATTTTGTCTACAATCTCATCATCCAGTGTCTCGCCGGTCACTTCTCCTATGCTTAAAAGTGCTTGTTTGAGGTCTATAGCCGCCATATCCGTGGGAATATCTGCCTTAACCGCGTCTTCAGCATTTTTAATTGATAAGAAAGCCTTCTCTAATGAATCCTTTTGTCTTACATTCGCTAATAATGGCTCTTCATTAATCTCCATATCTCCGGCAAACACTTTTTCCTTGATACTCTCCTGGAGTTCGTACAATCCTGTCTTTTCCTTTGCTGAAATAAATAAAAGCTTATATCCGGGTAAAAGTCTTGGTATTTCTTCTTCCTTTCCTTCTCCAACCTCTCTGCCTCGCAAATCAACTTTGTTTATTACCACTAATACCTTCTCTTTATTTAACCCTTTGATTTGCTCTAAATCCTCAAGGCTAATACCAGAGGCTAAATCAAGGACATAAAGGATGATATCTGCTTCCTTAATCTTCTCTTGAGTTTTTTCCACCCCTATTTTTTCAATCTGATCCTTAGTTTCGCGAATACCGGCCGTATCGATCAAAACAAGAGGGATTCCTCCCAAATCATAGTATTCCTCAATAATATCTCTGGTTGTTCCCGGAATTTCCGTTACTATGGCTCTTTCGGCGTTCAAAACAGCATTTAGAAGGCTTGATTTACCCACATTCGGCTTGCCTATAATTGCTGTCTTCAGTCCTTCCCGCATAATCCTGCCACTTTTATATGTCTTTAATAGCCCTTCAATTTCATTCTTTTGTTCCTGAATCCTTTCCAGCAGTTCTTGAGAAGAAAATCTGTATAATTCTTCTTCCGGATAGTCGATATCTGCCTCCAGATAGGCCAATATCTCTATAAGCTGGCGACTGATTTCTTTTAATCTATGATATATACTGCCTTTAAGGTTGTTTCCCGCAGCATAAACGGCAGTTTCTGTTTTAGCATTAATGATATCGATAACTGCTTCGGCTTTTGTTAAATCCATTTTGCCGTTCAAAAAAGCCCTTTTACTGAATTCTCCCGGTTCTGCCAAGCGGGCCCCGACTTTTAAAACAAGTTCCAGTATTTTTTTTGTTACCATCCGGCCCCCGTGACAGTGCAACTCAACTACGTCCTCCCCGGTGTAACTCTTAGGAGCCCACATAGTCATGGCCAGTACTTCGTCCACAAACAACCCTTCCTCATCCACTGCCATACCGTAAGTGATGCTATAACCGGGCTTATCTGCTAACAACTCTCCGTTTTTACTTCTAAAAACCTTTTCGGCTATCTCAGCGGCTTCACAGCCGGATATCCTCACAATGCCGATCCCGGCTGTTCCCATGGCCGTCGCAATAGCACAAATTGTATCAAAATACATTTATTCCACCCCATCAACAACAAGAGCCTGGAATAAAAAACCAGGCTGTTAATTGTTTATTCTCATTTTTTCTTGAGCCTCTGCTAATAGCGACTTATGGGATAAATAACAACCTTTCTATATGGTTCTTGTCCTTCGCTTAACGTCCTTACATATTCACTATCCTGTAACGCTGTGTGAATAATCCTTCTTTCCTGGGGACTCATTGGTTCTAAGACAACTTCCGTTTCCGTCCTTTTCACCTTTTCTTCCATCCTACGGGCCAGTCTTCTTAAGGTATCTTCTCTGCGTTGCCGATAACCTTCCGCATCCAACACTATCTTAACCCTATTATCCGCATTTTTATTCGCTACTATATTTACCAAATACTGAATGGCATCCAGTGTCTCTCCTCTTCTGCCTATTAAAACACCTAATTTTTCTCCATAAAGAACAAATCTCGTATACTCACTATTTTTTAATATCTCTATTTTTGTCGATATTCCTATTTTACTTATGACATTCTCTAGGTACTTTTTAGCCACATCAAGAGGTGATTCGGCAATACTTGCTTTTATTCTAGCTTCCTTACCTCCGATAATTCCTAAAAATCCTTTACTTGCTTCTTCCATCACTTCTATCTTGAGATTGTCTTTTGTAACATTAAACTCCTTAACAGCCCTTTTGATAGCTTCTTCCACCGTTCTGCCAGTTATTTCGATGGTACTCATTTTTCTTCAATTTCCCCCTTCGCTAAGGTAGGCTTACGGTTAATCAATAATTGCTGGAGCACGCCAAAGACATTATTAAATATCCAATACAATGATAAACCGGCTGGAAATCTTGTACTCATATATCCAATCATCAACGGCATAAAATAAAGCATTGTTTTTTGCGTTGAAGCCCCCGCCGAATTTCCGGCGGTACTCGGAGTCGAAACCTTCGACTGTAGAAACGTTGTTAGAGCCACTATTATCGGAATAATGATCGGATCGGGATTCATTAAGTGCTCCACCCATAAAAAACCCGAGCCCAAATCGTTATACTGAAAAGACTGTAATGTCCTAAAAAGCGCAAATAGTATTGGCATTTGTATTACTAACGGCAAACATCCTGACATCGGATTGACCTTATATTCTTTATATATCTCCATTACCTTTTGATTGGCTTTTTCCGGACTTTTTTTGTATTTCTTTTGCACCTCTTGAATTAATGGCTGCACCTCTTGCATTTTTTTCATAGACTTCATTTGTTTGTTATTGAGAGGAAACGTAATTATTTTGATAATCAAGGTTAAAAAAATTATAGCCAAAGCGTAACTAGGTATCCCCATCGTTACGGTTAATTCATATAAATAACTTAATAACGCACTTATTCCCTGTAGTAACATAGACCATAATTGACCCAATACTTGCCTGTTACAAACTTATTCTCTTGTAACAGTTTCACCTCCTTATTTTTTATTTAACAGGGTCATATCCACCCGGGTTAAACGGATGACACTTGCAAACCCTTTTAAGCGCCAGCCAAGAACCTCTGCAAACACCATATTTTTCCAATGCCTGATAGGCATAGACCGAACATGACGGATAAAATCTGCAAGTTTGTCCCAAAAGCGGCGATATAAAAATCTGATAACCCCTTATTATTAACAATAAAAGATTTTTTATCATTTCTTTTCGTCCTTGTCCAATAACCCTGCTTTCATTAAAAGAACTAGCATACTCTTTTCAACATCCCCATAGGAAATTCCTTTAATTTTTCTTTTTCCGATAAAAATAATATCATGATATGGTTTGATTTTATTAGCTTGTGGCTTAATTGCTTCTCGCATTATTCTTTTTACTTTATTCCTCTCCACAGCCCCACCTAATTTTCTTGATACGGCAAAACCAATTCTGGGTGTATCTATATTTTTTTCCCTGTTCTCCCTTTTTATATAACTTAGAACAAGATAACGATCATACACCGATTTCCCTTCGTTATAAACTCTGTTAAATTCTTTTTTATTTTTTAAACGAAAGTGCCTCTTTAACAATCTATCACCCTTAATATTATTTTTTTCGTATTTGAGACTATTTTAATATAATATTATAAAAGGCCACAAGTAGTGGCCCCTATACCGATAATCTCTTTCTATCTCTCAATCTTCTACGTTTAATTACCTTGCGCCCGCTGGTTGTTTTCATTCTTGCTAAAAACCCGTGCACTCGTTTATGTTTACGATTTTTCGGCTGATATGTCCTCTTCACTTTCACACCCCCTGGCACACTGCCATTACGCTTTCTTTAATTATATAAGATACAAGAAAGATTATAAATCAGCCAACAGTTGATGTCAAGAAATTAAGACTACGGTTGTCTTTATTTCTTATTGATAACTATTTTTTATTTTGATATGATAATGACACGGGTCATGTTTTACTACTCGCAGTTTTGCTTTTATTTATTTTATCCACACTATGTGGATAATACTGTGTATAACATGATTGTTTTCTATTCTTTGGAGGTTATTATCTATGGTCAAAAATCAATTAACAGAAATCTGGCAATCAATTCTGCTGCTATTAGAGAATGAACTTTCCCGTCCCAGCTATGATACCTGGTTTAGATCTACATACTTATATTCATTTGATGACTATTTTTTGACCGTAGTTGTGCCTAATGAATTCGCTAAGGATTGGCTCGAAACCCGTTATTATGATTTAATTAAGAATAAGGCTACTCGGGTATTGAAAAAGGAAGTTTCTCTAAAATTCATAATTGCCGGACAAGAGGGCGATAATACTAAAGTTAAGAAGAATAATACAAACCTTGATTTTTTTGGGGCTAATACGTTGAATCCTAAATATGTTTTCGATACGTTTGTTGTAGGTAATAGTAACCGTTTTGCCCATGCGGCTTCTCTTGCTGTTTCCGAGGCTATTGCCAAAGCCTATAATCCTTTCTTTATTTACGGCGGTGTCGGCCTTGGTAAAACTCATTTGATGCATGCTATCGGACATTATGTACTGCAGAACCATCATAATTTACAAGTACTGTATGTCACCTCAGAAAAATTCACTAATGAGCTTATTGATGCCATACAACATGACTCTCCGGTAGAATTCAGGAATAAGTATCGCAATATTGATGTCCTGCTGATTGATGATATTCAGTTTCTTGCCAAAAAGGAAAGAACTCAGGAAGAATTTTTCCATACCTTTAACGCCCTGCACGAGGCAAATAAACAAATTATAATTTCCAGTGACCGTCCCCCTAAAGATATTCCGACTTTAGAAGACCGTTTGCGCTCCCGCTTTGAATGGGGATTAATCACTGATATTCAACCACCTGACCTGGAGACAAGAATAGCCATACTAAGAAAAAAATCTGAATTGGAAAATTATCGCGATATACCTGATGATGTCATTCTTTATATAGCAGATAAGATCCAATCAAATATTCGTGAACTTGAGGGAGCCTTGATTAGATTAATAGCTTATGCCTCCCTTTCTAACAAAGAAATTAATATGGATATTTGCATTGAAGCCTTGAGAAATATTTTACCTGAAAACCGTCCTAAAATAGTAACCAGCGATACTATCCAATCAACCGTAGCAGAATACTTTGATATTAGAATAGATGATTTTAAAACCAAAAGAAAAACACGTAATATCGCTTTTCCCAGGCAAATTGCCATGTATTTATGCCGTGAACTTACCGATCTCTCTCTGCCAAAAATCGGTGAGGAATTTGGCGGCCGCGACCATTCAACAGTAATTCATGCTCATGAAAAGATCTCTTCAAATGTTAAGAGTGATCCTAATCTTGACGCTATAGTTAAAATGTTGATAGATAGAGTCCAAAATTGATTAATGTGGACAAACCTAATGATAAATTGTTTTTTGTATGTGGACAAAATGTGATATATTTTTATTAGCGGGATAATGTGGACAGGCTGACTTACTTGTCCACATTTTATTAAGCCCCTTTAGCCCATGTAACTACTCTTTTAAAACCGCTTCTTCACTTTTCCACACCCCTTATTACTATTACTACTATTTTATATATATAAAAATAAAAATATCAAACGGAGGATGTTTTTATGAAAATTACTATCACTAGGTCAAATTTACTGACCGGAGTTATGGCTATTCAAAGGGCCATCAGTACAAGAAGTACTTCTCCCATTCTTTTGTGCATTAAAATCGATACCAGGAACGGTTTTGTCTACTTTACAGCAACTGATCTTGATATCAGCATTGAATGTTATGTACCGGCAGAGGTGCTCGTTGAAGGGACAGCCATTGTACCTGCGCGACATTTCACGGAAATAGTGAGGAGACTTCCGGATGCGGCTGTCACAATGGAATTATTGGAGGAAGGTTTATTATCTATTAGTTACGAGGAATCTCAATTATCAATTAAAACTTTACCGTCTGCAGATTTTCCCAAAATTCCGGAGGTAACAGAGGGAAATAAGTTTGAACTGAACACCCAGGTTTTTAAACAAATGATCAAGCAAACAGTATTTGCTGCAAGCGCTGATGAAATAAGGCCTTTGTTTACGGGTATCCTTTGTGAATTTGAAGGAGATAAATTTAGATTGGTCGCTACTGATACTCATCGTTTGGCCTTCCGTCAAATTAACGTTGATAATAAAAGTGAGGAAGTTGTAAAGTGCATTATTCCTGCAAAAATTTTAGGAGAGTTAGCCCGGCTGATGTATGAAGATGACGAAACTTGTTGTATAATTATTACAGATAATTTGGCGTCTTTTAAGCATTTAAATATCCGAGTGGTCTGCCGCTTGCTGGAAGGCGAATTTCCAAATTATCGGCAAGTTGTACCATTGGAGTACAACATCAAGATGAAGGTTAACAAGAAGAAATTATCAGAGGCTGTTGAGCGTATTTCCCTTTTTACACAGGCAAATGATAAAAGCAACACAATTGGGGTAAAGATTCAGGGAGATACTGTTGTTGTTTCCTCTCAATCGGAAATGGGACACGGCTATGAATTAATAAACACTGAAAAAGAAGGGGACGACGTAAATATACTTTTTAATTCCAAGTATATTCTTGATGCTTTAAGAGTGCTTGATGAAGAGAATGTTTATTTTGAGTTGACCGGGGCACAAAGCGCCAGTATTATTAGGCCGGACAGCGCGACAGAATTTATTTACCTGTTATTGCCCATAAGAGCCTAATTAGATCCTGATGTGGGGAGTTTTTCTGGTGTACTTGGAAAAATTGGTTTTAAAAAACTTTCGTAATTATGAAGATGTAAATAAGGATTTCCTTGCTCAAATCAATATTTTAGTAGGCTCGAATGCACAGGGAAAAACTAATTTACTGGAGTCGATTAATTACCTTGCCACCGGAAAATCTTATCGTCCGGCCAGAGAGGCTCAATTGATACAATGGAAAAAAGATTTTTTTTATGTTGCAGGGAAAATTAAAAGCAGGCTTGGCAGTACCGGTATTGAAATTACCTTCAAGACCGATCAAAAGAGTTTAAAGGAGATTAAGGTTAATGGACTAAAAATAAATAAACTATCCGAGCTTTTAGGTAATTTAACGACGGTTCTTTTTGCACCCGAAGATCTAAATATTATCAAGGGGTCTCCTGCCGAACGAAGGAGATTACTGGATAATGATATTTCTCAGGCCAATCCGGGTTATTACGTCAGGCTGCAACAATACAATCGCATTTTAAGTCAACGCAATAATTTGCTAAAAAAAATGGAACACCGGCCAAAAAGTAAGGAGCAGCTTGAAGTCTGGGATCAACAATTATTGGCTGCGGGAAACGATATTATAAAAAAAAGATTGACTGTTTTGGGGAAATTATCTCCCCTAACAAGGTTGGTACAAAGAAAATTGACAGATGGAGAAGAAAATCTTGAAATCAAGTATGTTATAAATAAAGAGATAGAGGTTGAAAAAGAAAGTGACGTAGAAAAAATATTAAAAGAAGAGATGCTAAGATATAAAAATGATGAAATTAAAAGGGGTATGTCCCTCTGGGGTCCTCACAGAGATGATTTAAAGTTTTCTATTAACGGGAATGATTTAAAGTATTACGGTTCTCAGGGACAACATCGTACTTCTGTCTTAGCCATTAAGTTGGCAGAGTTGGAATTTTTTAAAGCGGAATCAGGAGAGTATCCTTTGCTGTTGCTTGATGATGTTATGTCGGAGTTGGATGTTAATAGGAGGACACAGCTTATCAATACGATCAGGGAAAGGGCAATACAGTGCTTTATAACCAGTACTGAAGATATTCCTGTCGATTGGGGTAGGAATACTTCGGTAAAAAGATTATATATCGAGAGAGGAAGAGTCATGGAAAATAAGAATTAAGATAGAAGATAAGGGGTGGAGTATAGTATGCTGTTACATTTAGGGGGAGATATTTCGGTTTTTTCTCATGAAATAATTGGGGTTTTTGATATTGAAGCTACCGATAAAGGACAGGCAACAAAAGAATATTTAAAAAACATACGGAACGATAAAAAGGCAGTGGTTATTTCTCGGGAGACGGAGAATAGGAGTTTTATAATAACAGATAAATACGTATATTTTTCCCCTATTTCTTCTGCAACATTATTTAAAAGAGCAAGGGGAAATAAGATAAAAAGGGTAAAAATGAGGTGAATGAGTTGACAAATGAATATAATGCCAGCCAAATCCAGATATTAGAAGGGCTAGAGGCAGTAAGGAAACGACCGAGCATGTATATAGGCAGTACGAGCTCGAGAGGTTTGCACCATCTTGTTTATGAAATAGTCGACAATAGCATTGACGAGGCTTTAGCGGGCTATTGCGATGAGATAAAAGTTGTTGTCAATAGCGATAACAGCGTGACGGTTTCAGATAACGGCAGAGGAATACCTGTGGGAAATCACCCAAAGGTCAATAAACCGGCTTTAGAAGTGGTTTTGACCATGCTGCATGCCGGCGGGAAGTTTGGCGGTAACGGATATAAAGTATCGGGGGGACTGCACGGGGTAGGAGCATCAGTGGTGAATGCCCTTTCTGAATGGCTGGAGGTTAAAGTCCATCTGGATGGAAAGATTCACTATCAGAAGTATGAAAGAGGTAAACCCCTCACAGAAATAGAAGTAATCGGCACAACGGATAAAACAGGCACAATTATTAGCTTTAAGCCCGATCACCTTATTTTTGAGCAAATAAAGTTTGAAACAGACATACTGGTACACAGGCTGAGGGAGTTATCTTTCCTGAATAAAGGGCTAAAAATTGAGTTAAGGAATGATATAAGCGAAGAAGAACATGTATTTCTCCATAGTGGTGGAATCAACGATTTCGTTCAATATTTAAATAAAAACAAAGACGTGTTGCATAATAAGCCGATTTATATTTTTCAAGAGAAAGAGGGCACACAAATAGAAGTTTCTATCCAGTACAATGATGGATATGCGGAAAATTTATATTCCTTCGCAAACAATATTAACACTACCGAGGGAGGAATGCATGAATACGGTTTTAAATCGGCCCTTACCCGTGTAGTGAATGACTATGCGAAAAAGAATAATTTATTAAAGGAGAATGAGAACAACTTATCGGGAGAAGATATCCGCGAAGGACTCACTGCAATCATCTCCGTCAAATTAATCGATCCTCAGTTTGAAGGTCAGACTAAGACGAAGCTGGGAAACAGTGAAATTAGGGGAATAACCGAGGGTATAGTTAACGACGGAATGAGTACATTTTTAGAGGAAAACCCGGCGGTTGCCAAAAAGATTGTGGAAAAGTCCTTGCACGCAGCCAGGGCGAGAGAAGCGGCGCGCAAAGCCCGTGAACTCACCAGGAGAAAAAGCGCCCTTGAATCGACAACCCTTCCCGGCAAGCTTGCCGATTGTTCGGTAAAGGATCCGGCTATGTCGGAGTTATATATTGTTGAGGGGAATTCCGCGGGAGGTTCGGCTAAACAGGGTAGGGACAGACGTTTTCAGGCAATCCTGCCCTTGAGAGGGAAAATCCTTAACGTGGAGAAAGCCCGGCTCGATAGGGTGTTGGCAAACGAAGAAATCAGGTCCATGATAACAGCCATTGGCACCGGAATCGATAACGAGTTTGACGTCAGCAAGGCTCGTTACCATAAAATCATCATCATGACCGACGCTGACGTGGACGGAGCACACATTCGCACTTTATTGTTAACCTTCTTTTACCGTTATTTTAAGCCACTCTTGGAAAACGGTTACATTTACATCGCTCAGCCTCCTCTTTATAAAGTTAAAAAAGGTAAAGAGGAACAATATGCTTATCATGATTATGAAATGGAAGAAATAGCGGCCAAATTTGGTAAGGGCAACTACAGTATTCAGCGCTATAAAGGTTTAGGAGAGATGAATGCCGACCAGTTATGGGATACGACAATGAATCCGGAAAGCAGGACCGTCCTGCGTGTCAGTATGGAAGAAGCAATGAAGGCTGATGAAATATTTACAATTTTAATGGGGGATAAAGTCGAGCCGAGGAGGTTGTTTATTCAGACACATGCGAAGGAAGTACGGAATCTGGATATTTAACCTATTGGTATTCGACAAATAACAACATAATATATAAAAATAAGCCAAAAGCAGACATTCATAGACATATTATACTCATTGTCAGGTAAGAAGGGATTGGATAGAATATATGCGTATATTCGTTCTTAACTTACTTTATTGATGAGGTGATATGTTTGAGGGTGGCGATAATTGACGATGAAAAAGGAATTTTGTTGGCAATGGGCTTGTACTTGGAATTAGAGGGACACACTCCGCTGACTTTTTCCTCTCCCAAAAAGGCATTAAAGGCTTTGCGAGAGGATAGGGTCGATCTGATTATCCTAGACATGCGTATGCCCGAGATGAACGGGGAAGAGGTTGCCCTGCATTTGAAGCAGGATATCCGGACAAAAAATATACCCCTTATCCTTTTTTCCGCCCATGAATCCTTGCCTGCTATGGCTGCCAGGGTGGGGGCAGAGGGTTTTCTCGAAAAACCCTTTCAGTTTGAAAAGTTGAAGTCGTTGATATACGGCCTCACGAGTTGACTCCCGCTCAAGGGGGTTTATTTTTTTGAAGGGCAAAAAATTGATTTAATCAGGTAAAAAGACTATACTACAAATGGTAAACGAAAATACGTTATTATCGTGATATAGGAGTGATTGCGTGGATACCTATGTTGAGGGGAAAGTATTACCGATAAAGATAGAAGAGGAAATGAAAAAATCATATATTGATTACTCTATGAGTGTTATTGTGGGCAGGGCGCTTCCTGATGTAAGGGACGGCTTAAAGCCAGTTCATAGGCGTATCCTATATTCGATGCATGAAACCGGTATGACACCGGACAAGCCGCATAAAAAGTCAGCCCGTATTGTCGGGGATGTCCTTGGTAAGTACCATCCCCATGGTGACACTGCTGTTTATGATTCCATGGTGCGGATGGCCCAAAACTTTTCCACACGTTATCCTTTGGTAGACGGACACGGGAACTTTGGTTCAATTGACGGTGATTCCGCAGCAGCCATGCGTTACACCGAGGCTCGTATGTCGAAGATTGCTCTAGAATTGTTGCGGGGTATTGAAAAAGACACAGTTCATTTTGTGGCAAACTACGACGATAGCCTGGAAGAGCCCTCTGTACTACCTTCCCGTATTCCTAACCTTCTTATCAATGGTTCCTCGGGGATTGCCGTAGGAATGGCGACAAATATTCCACCCCACAACATTGGCGAGATTATAGATGCAGTTGTTGCTTTGATTGACGACCCTGATATCACGGCTGCGGAACTGATGAAAATCGTCAAGGGACCTGATTTTCCAGGTGGTGGGACCATCTTGGGACTGAAAGGTGTCAGGCAGGCCTACGAAACAGGTCGTGGCTCCATAACTGTCAGAGCGGTAAGCCGGGTTGAAAAAATGAATAACGGTAAATTGCGGATAGTTGTGAGCGAGCTTCCTTATCTCGTCAATAAAGCAAAACTAGTTGAAAGAATAGCCGAACTAGTAAGGGATAAAAAAATCGACGGAATAACAGATTTAAGGGACGAATCGGATCGCAATGGGATGAGGATGGTTATTGAGCTGAGAAGGGATGTTAACGCTCAGGTTATTCTCAACCAACTCTATAAACAAACACAGCTGCAGGATAATTTCGGGGTAATAATGTTGGCGTTGGTTGATGGACAGCCTAAAGTTCTGACTCTTAAGGAGATGCTCTTTTACTATCTGGAGCACCAGAAGGACATTATCGTCAGGCGTACAAAATATGATTTGCGAAAAGCAGAAGAAAGGCTTCATATTGTTGAGGGCTTGAAAATAGCCATTGATCACATTGATGAGGTCATTCGGATCATTAGAGGCTCGAAAAATATTGAGACTTCAAAAAACAATTTAATGGAACGTTTTGCCCTGTCGGACAAGCAAGCACAGGCGATTGTCGATATGCGCCTGGGCAAATTGTCGGGACTGGAAAGAGAAAAGTTGGAAAGCGAATACGCTGAGTTAATCTCAAAAATCGCTTATTTTCGCAACGTACTGGCCGATGAGAGAAAGGTACTGGAGATTATCAAGGAAGAGATAATGGCAATTCAGGACAAATTCTGTGATGAAAGGCGCACACAGTTTAGTTATGAGGCCGAGAATTTGGAAACTGAAGATTTGATAGCCGAAGAAGATATTGTTGTTGCCATTTCTCACAGCGGCTATATTAAGCGCCAGCCAATCAACACTTATCGCAACCAAAAAAGAGGCGGCAGGGGCATAACGGCGATGACGACAAAGGAAGAGGATTTTGTGGAGCACCTCTTTATTACAACCACCCACAACTACCTGCTGTTCTTTACCAATAAGGGTAAGGTCTATAGACTGAAAGGCTATGAAATACCGGAGGCTACCCGCCAGGCGAGAGGAACGGCCATAGTCAATCTGATTAATATCGCCGGTGACGACGTAATAACAGCTGTTATTCCTGTCAGGAGCTATGAGGAGGGCCAGTATTTACTTACCGCTACGAAGAAGGGTATTGTGAAGAAAACAAGCCTGGTCGAATACGATTCATCCAGAAAGGACGGAATTATTGCACTGACCCTTGATGAGGATGATGAGTTGGTAGGGGTAAGGTTAACCCGTGGCAATGACGAAATAATCATGGCGACAAGAAACGGACATGCTATTCGTTTCGGGGAGAGTGATGTGCGCAGTATGGGTAGAACAGCCCGCGGCGTTATAGGTATTAGGCTGGGCGATGAAGACATGGTAATAGGGATGGACAATTATAAGGAAAATGCCGATCTTTTAGTGATAACGGAAAATGGCTTTGGTAAAAGAACTAAGCTTTCCGAGTATCGCAAACAGCAAAGGGGAGGCAAGGGTATTTTTAACTTAAAAATGACCCCGCGCAACGGAGCTGTTGCCGGGATCATGGTTGTTTACGAGGGCGATGAGATCATGCTGATTACCCAGGACGGGATTATGATTAGGGTTTTTGTCAACGGTATTTCACAGATGGGTAGGGTAACGCAGGGTGTTACAATCATGAGGATGACTAAGGAAGATAGGGTCGTCGCTTTAGCAAAGGTGGTAAGTAAAGAGAACGATCAGATGTCCTTATCATTTTAGCCTGTCATGCTTGGGTATTGTCAATGGTTTGTGAATAGTGTAACATAACAGAAGGTTTGTTATTTCGGGTTTAAAAAACATTATCATCAAGTCAGGGGGAAGGAATCTTGAAGGTTTTAGTTATTAATTGTGGGAGTTCTTCGTTAAAATATCAGTTATTTGATATGGAGAACGAAGCTGTTTTAGCCAAAGGACTTGTGGAAAGAATCGGGATGGAAGGCTCTGTCCTCAACCACAGCAGGGGAAAGGAAAAGCATGTCATTAAGGAAGAGATAAACGATCATGAAAAAGCAATTTCTCTCGTCATTAATGCCATAACGAGTCCCGAATACGGGGCATTGAAGTCCGTCGAGGAGCTCACGGCTATTGGACACCGTGTTGTTCATGGCGGAGAAGATTTTTCAGGCTCCGTACTTATCACTGAAGAGGTAGTTGAGTCATTGCGCAGGAATAGTGATCTTGCGCCGTTGCACAATCCTCCGAACATTATGGGGATTAAAGCTTGTCAAAAAATACTGCCGAAAATTAAGCAGATGGGAGTTTTTGACACCGCTTTTCACCAAACAATTCCCGAAAAAGCGTACCTTTATGGTATTCCTTATGAGTATTATCAGAAGTATAAAATTCGCAAATATGGTTTTCACGGAACCTCTCATAAATATGTATCCCAGCGTGCGGTTGCAATGCTGAAGCTTGCTGAAGGCAAGAGTAGAATTATTACCTGTCATTTAGGAAACGGTTCAAGCATAGCGGCGGTTAAAGATGGGAAAAGTATTGATACCAGTATGGGCTTCACTCCCCTTGAGGGTATCGTAATGGGCACCAGACCAGGGGATTTGGATCCCTCCATTATATGTTACCTGATGGAAAAGGAAAACTGGGGGATTAAAGAAATCAATAACATGCTTAACAAAAAATGCGGTGTGCTGGGATTATCCGGGGTCAGCAGTGATTTCAGAGATATCGAGAAGAGTGCGGTTGAGGACGGAAATGAGCGTGCTCAGATCGCATTGGATCGTTTCGCTTACGCTGTTAAGAAATATATCGGTTCCTATGCCGCGGTACTCAACGGGGTGGATGCCATAGTCTTTACCGCAGGATTAGGAGAAAATTCGGCTTCAATGCGGTTGAAGATCTGTGAAGGATTAGATTACTTAGGCGTAAAAATCGATAAAGACAAGAATTTTACCCGCGGCGTAGAAGCGGATGTATCGGCAGATGATGCTAAGACAAGAGTGCTTGTGATTCCAACCAATGAAGAGTTGATGATTGCTCGAGATACATACGAGATTTTCAAGAGCGGAAAAGCAAAGCTATAACAGAAAAATAGTCTTGCCAGGGAGAAGATTATGCTGTAGAATACCACTTAATAGTAATATTATTATTGCTCCATAAAGATTAACGATGATGGGGAAAGTAACTGAAAGACTTACCAGAGAGTCGGTGGAAGGTGCAAACCGATAGGTCATAAGGTGAAGTCCGCCCCGGAGGATATGGTGAAAGCCAGCGGTCATGTCCGTTATGCATGGATAATCAAGAGGAAGAGTCGGCATGGTCGTATTCTTCAAAAAGGGTGGCAACGCGGGAGTAGCTCTCGTCCCCAACCGGTAAATCCGGTAGAGGGACGAGGGTTTTTTGTTTTATACGATAAGGTTTCCGGAACCCAACAGCAATCATTGATTGTAATGAAAAATGAGTTTGGAAAGGGGTAGACAAGGAATGAAAGTATTAGTATGTGATAGCATTTCGGAGCAGGGATTAAACATCTTCAAACAAGAAGAAGGTGTAGAAGTAGACGTTCAGCTCAAGAAAACGGAAGATGAACTGTGTGAGCTGGCTAAAGAAGCCCAAGCTATTGTAGTTAGAAGCGGGGTAAAGATAACGAAAAAAATCATTGAGAATGCTGAAAAATTAAAGGTAATAGGCAGGGCAGGTGTTGGTGTCGATAATATTGATGTTGAGGCTGCCACAAAAAAAGGGATAGTCGTTGTCAACACACCTGACGGGAATACCACATCTGCCGCGGAGCATACCATGGGTATGATGCTGGCCTTGGCAAGGCATATTCCTCAGGCTTATCAATCACTATGTAAAGGAAAGTGGGACCGTTCCAAATATATGGGGATTGAGTTGCGCAACAAAAATATGGGTATCATCGGGTTTGGAAAAATAGGTTCTGAGGTTGGGAAAAGGTGCAAGGCCTTCGGGATGAATGTGATAATTTATGATCCTTATGTTACAGAAGAGGCAGCACAAAGAGCGGGAGTAAGACGAGCTACTCTTGACGAGTTGCTGGCAGAGAGTGATTTTATTACCGTTCATATGCCGTTGACTGATGAGACAAGAAATATGATTGGCAAAAAACAGTTTGCAAAAATGAAGGACGGGGTAAGGATATTGAATGTTGCCAGAGGAGGGCTCATTAACGAAGAGGCTTTGTATGAAGCAATTATAAATAAAAAGGTAGCCGGGGCGGCGCTTGATGTTTATGAAAAGGAACCTCAGACCGAAAGCCCGCTTTTCAAACTGCCGGAGGTGGTTGCAACGCCGCATTTGGGTGCTTCGACCCAAGAGGCACAGGTCAATGTAGCGTTGGATGTAGCCAGTGAAATAATTCGTGTTCTACGTGGAGAACCGGTACAAAACGCTGTCAATATTCCTTTTGTTAAGCCGGAACAAATGGAAGTGGTCAAGCCATATATTGAACTGACAGAAAAGCTGGGCAAGCTTGCCGCCAGCCTGGCCGAAGGTCCTATCGACAAAATTGAACTAAAATACGTTGGAGAAATAACAAAAATAGAAACCAATTCTTTAACGAACAGCTTTTTAAAAGCCCTTCTGCGCCCTTCGTTGCACGATGCGGTGAACTATGTAAATGCGCCTATAGTTGCCAAGCAAAGAGGGATCATTGTCAATGAAACCAAGAGCATGCAAAAAGAGGATTATACAAATAAGATAAGCGTTACCATTAAGGGTAATGGGAAATGGTCCCGCTATTGTGCCGGTTCGGTCTTTAAGAACGGCCAGGTTAGAATACTGAGTATTGATGAATTCTCGTTGGATATTCAACCTGAGGGAAATCTAATCCTGATTCTGCATAAGGACAGGCCGAAATTTGTCGGACAGATCGGTATGATCCTCGGCGAAAAGGATGTTAATATTGCCGGAATGCAGCTGGCCAGGAAAAAGCCGGGAGGTAAAGCGCTGATGATCTTAACGGTTGACCACCCGGTAGAGGAAGAGGTAATGAGCAAAATCAATGAAATACAGGATGTTGAAAACGCAACGCATATGGCCTTTTAGGAGAGGATTAACCTTGAATCAAGCGAAAGGGGGTTTGTTCTGTGCTGGACATTAAACTCATACGCAGCAATCCTGAAATTGCAAAAAAGAACATGGTTGACCGTAACGGTGGGGCTGAAGTCATAGACCGGTTCATTAAGGTTGATGAACAACGCCGCGAAAGGTTAAGTGTTGTTGAAAAACTAAAAAGCAACAGAAACACGGTTTCGGAACAGATAGGAATTATGAAAAAAGAAGGACAAGATGCCGAAAATCTCGTTAAGGAAATGAGAGCCGTCTCGCAGCAAATAAAGGAGATGGACGAGGAGATAAGGCAGATTGACGAAGAATTAACAGCCCTGGTCATGACAATACCAAACGTCCCCCACAGTACGGTCCCGGTAGGAGCGGATGAGGAAAGCAACAGGCTGGAACGGCAGTGGGGAACTCCCAGGGACTTCAGTTTTGCAGCGAAACCGCATTGGGAAATCGGCGAAGGGTTGGATATTCTGGATTTTGAGCGAGCGGCCAAGGTGACGGGGGCCAGGTTTACCTTTTATAAAAAGGCGGGAGCACGTCTAGAGAGAGCTTTGATCAATTTTATGCTTGATTTGCATACGGTTGAGCACGGATATACGGAAATATTACCGCCTTTTATGGTAAATAGGGATAGCATGGTAGGCACCGGGCAGCTGCCAAAATTTGAAGAAGACATGTTTCATTTGGAGAATACCGATTACTTCTTAATACCTACGGCGGAGGTTCCTGTGACGAACATTTATCGCGGAGAAATTTTATCGGAGCAAGATTTACCACTTTATCATGTCGCTTACAGTCCCTGCTTTCGTGCCGAGGCGGGAGCCCACGGCAGGGATACCAGAGGGCTGATTAGACAGCATCAGTTTAACAAGGTGGAAATGGTGAAATTTGTTCATCCTACAGAGTCTTACGAAGAATTGGAAAGGCTGACGGCTAATGCGGAAAGAGTTTTACAGCTTTTGGAGCTGCCTTATCAGGTGGTTTGCCTTTGCACCGGGGATTTAGGCTTTTCCGCGGCAAAAACGTACGATATAGAGGTCTGGCTTCCGAGTTTTGGGGCCTACAGAGAGATTTCCTCTTGCAGTAATTTTGTGGATTTTCAAGCCAGACGCGCCAACATCCGCTTCCGTCCGCAAGAGAAGGGCAAGCCGGAGTTTGTCCACACTTTAAACGGCTCAGGTTTGGCCATCGGCAGAACAACCTCGGCGATCCTGGAGAACTACCAGCAAGAAGACGGTAGCGTTGTGATACCTGAGAAGTTGCGTCCCTACATGGGAGGCAAGGAAAGAATCACGGCGGAATAATAAATGGTGATGTAGTATTCGTTGCTATTAATGCTGTGATAAAAGAGTAGCACCTCGTAACTTAATGCGAGGTGTTTTTTTATTGATGAGGGTACAGTACAGAGTCCCGATAGGTAATTGAGCAGGAAGGATAAACGAAATAAATTAGGAAATAAGACAATGTCGAAAAAACAAGGAATTTGTCGAAATCATTCAAACTAGGAGGCACACTTATGCTAAACAAAATTAATTTTAAGACCAAATTGGCTGTCATTTTGCTTGTACCGTTAATAATCCTGGTTATAGTGGTGTATTTATTAAATAGCAGCTCAAAAACTATGAGCAGTGACCTTATCTATACACTGCACGAAGAAAGTTTCACCGGCAGCAATTTGATACTAAACGCGGATAGGGACATGTATCAAGCGCTTCTTGCAAAAAGTAAAATATTTGATCTAGAACCTAATACTTCTGAATTCGACCAGCAAGTTAAGGACTATCAAGAGAATGTGGAACAGGCTAAGGACAGGGTCGGACAAGCCATGTCGATCTTAGAACAGAGAAAAGAAAAATGGAACAGCGTAAAATTGGAATCAAAAAGCGTTTTTGAATATAATGAGGTATTTGAGAAGGACTTTAATGAGTGGATAAATTCTACTGATCTTGTCATAGCTGAACTAAAAAAAGGGGTTGTTGTTGAGTATGACAGCACTATAGATGCAAGTTTTGAAAGTGCGAGGGAAGGCATCAATGCCATAGGGGAGCTTTTAGAAACAATAGCGGGAGAGATTATTATTGAAAAACAAGCGGAGCAGGAAAGACTGACAAACGTAATTATCTATACGACCGGAATAACATTGATCATTGTATTATTGCTCGGCATAATGTTAGTGAGGTCGGTTATCAAGCCGGTTCAAGAATTATCCAAGCAGGGAAAAATATTTGGGAGCGGGGACCTTACAGTTAAGTTTATGACAAAAGGAAGGGATGAGATTTCTCAAATGGCTGTGGTACTTGATGAAATGGCTGTAAACTTGAGAGAAGCCGTTAGGAATATCTTAGCTAATTCTCAGAGTGTGTACAGTTCGGCTCATAATCTTGCAGCTGTTGCTCAGGAACAAAGTGCTACTACTGAGGAAATTAATAGTCAGGCCTCAAATATTAGCGATAATTCCACAAATGTATCGGCCATAGTGGAGGAAGTGGGAACTAGTGTGCAAGAGGTATCCATTTCGGCAAAAAGTGCTGCAGAATCAGTCGCAAGCCTGTCGGGAATGGCACAAGATGCAGGGAAAGAGGCAATTGATGGAGATATAATTATTCAAGATATTAGAAAAGAAATGACCAATGTAAATAAAGAAGTGAAGGAGACTTCGGAATTAGTTAGGTATTTAGCAGGAAATGCGCAGAGCATCGAGGAAATAGTAAATCTCATTAGATCAATCGCCGGTCAGACCAATCTTCTATCTCTTAATGCTGCAGTAGAGGCTTCGAGAGCGGGAGAGGCAGGCAGAGGATTTGCAGTAGTGGCAGACGAAATAAGAAAATTGGCTGAAAATAGTGAGGTAGCCACCCAAAAGATAAGCGATATCCTGCAAGATATCCAGCAGGATTCACAGAGAGCTGATCAAGCAACTCATAAGGTAGTAGATATGATTGATAAGATCACAACTGAGGTGGAACGGGCATCTCAGCAGTTTTCACTGATTAAGGACAAAATAAACGGAGTACTGAGTAAGTCTGAAGAATTAGCGGCAGAATCTCAAGAACAGAGTGCTACAGCAGAAGAAATGGCGAAAGCGATGGAAATGGCGACAGAATCGGTTGTTGAAGTAGTGAAGCAGGTTCAGGAAATGGTAATTGGAATTGAACAACAAAGTCAGGGAGCACAGCAAGTCAGTGAATCCAGCGAGACATTAAGCGAGCTTGCTAATAAACAAGAGGAAGCTGTAAAGCGATTTACCATATAGCGAGATTGACAGAAGGGCAATAACATGCTATATTAATCCCTGTCTTTGAAAGATGAAGAAGAATGATAGCAAAAAATATTGCCGGAGGGGTGTCCGAGCGGTTGAAGGAGGCGGTCTTGAAAACCGTTGAAGGTTTACGCCTTCCGTGGGTTCGAATCCCACCCCCTCCGCCATTTATAAGACAAGAGACATTTAAGAAAAACATAAAAAGTGGCAGTTTGGTGACACCTTGCTAAAAGTAACATCAAAATATAAAAAAAGACCGGATTTGATGCCTGGTCTTTTTGTGTTTCACATAACTTTTTAAATTGGCCTGTAATAAACAAATAGTAGCCACACAATTTGTCGAATATAAAACTATATCGTTTTTGAGGTGTTTCATATGGGATTGTTGTTTAATATATATTACGATGAAAGCTGCCACCTTGAGCATAACCATCAAAAAGCGATGGTTCTAGGTGCAGTAAGGATTTTATAATAAACAGAGCGATTTACGATAGCCGAAACCATCAATAGAGAACTGCACATGCGATTATATAAAGAGATGGGAGAACGAGAGAAAAGGCTTTGGGTTTATGAATTTCAAATTCATCGGATAGAGGAAATTTCTTTAATGTGTCGAAACCTTGGTTAGCATCACCAAAATATAATACGAAAGGAGGGAAACCTATGAGAAACATTAAATCATTGGTTGCCGGAATAGTCATTGGAGCTTTATTGTTCGGCAGCACCCCAATCTTCGCGCTGTCCGGGATAAGAAACATTGCTGTAACGTACCAGAATATTAAATTGAGCGTTGACGGAAAAACCGTTCAAACAGATGCGGAACCGTTCCTATATGATGGTCGCACCTATGTGCCCATCAGGGCTGTGTCAGAAGCGCTGGGTGCAGGAGTTAAATGGAGTACCGCAACAAGCACAATCGAAATTACAAAAGCTCCATCGACAACTACCACATCTTCCACGTCGACGCTGGTGCCAGATTCTGCCGCCCAGAAGACGACAACCACGGAAAAGCAAAATGTAACCGTATATATAACAAAAACAGGATCAAAGTATCATACCAGCAGTTGCCGGTACCTTAGCAAAAGTAAGATACCGATAAGCCTCACCACTGCTAAAGCGCAGGGATACGGTCCATGTAGCGTATGTAATCCACCAAGATAAATCTTTATTGTCAAATTTATCAGGGAATCACTTCTTTTCTGCCAAAAGACGTGCTCGTTGATGTAAGTTGATTTAGCAAAGCTTCGGAATAATAAGATTCCCAATATTTTTATGATTTCGCTTTCTCAGAAACATCCTTTTTCTTGGCAGACTGCGCAAGATAATGTTTTAAAGCTATATAATCGTTCCAAATCACACGATGATGGATATCTGATGCTTTCTTGCGGGCAAGATAGAATCCGGATTGGATGGCAAAACCTATTAAAACTGCCGTCAGCACCGTACCGATACCGATAAGTCCTCCCAGAAAATACGCTGCTACCAGAACAAGAGTCTCAATACAGAGCCGTATTTTCCAAACAGGCTGCCGGAGCTTTTTTATCAAGCCCAGCATGAGGCTATCACGCGGCCCCGAACCCAGCTGTGCCAGCAAATACAGAGATGACCCCCAGCCCATGAACAGAATGCCGAAAAAAAGCATCAGCCACATCTGCCAAGCCGTAGAGGCAAAGGGGACCAGTTCATAATTTCTGAAAACGTCAATGAGGTACCCAACCAAAAAAGTATTGATTATTGTACCCCAACCGGGGTATTCCTTTAAAAAAGCGGCAAAAATCAAAATCACGACTCCTACCAACTGGCTTATTTGTCCGACCATTAGGCCGGTAATATTAGACAGGCCTAAATGAAAGGCGTCCCAGGGTGATGCCCCGGCTCCCGAGTGGATAGTTAATACTATTCCAAGACTGATTAGGCAAACACCTGATAATAACAGAATAATACGACCTAAGATTTTCATAATGTACTCCTACATATACTCCTGCAATTTTTTTACCCACATGCCATTCTACCATTTTATTTGGGATTATGTAAGCATCACAACTCGTTTCGAAAGTTTGTCAAGGACCTTCAAAAATGATAACATAACACCACAAACTAACAACATAAGCATAATAGATGAGAGGTAAGTTAATGAGAAAGGCAACAAGCCCTTATGACTTTTATCCACAACCGCAAGAAATCAATGCTTGGCTGGATGGTATAATGACTGAGGCTGAGGAAATCGTTTATAATGCGGAAACCATTGAGATGACAGGATATGCTCCAAATTTTGGTGTTCGGCATCTACAGGATTTTAAGTATGTCCGTTTCAGCCCGGTGAGTATGGACGAGTTTTATGCCTATTGGCAGCCGGCCTTATCAGGACCTGCGCCCCTGCTTATCCACTTGCCGGCATATTCGGCAAACGTAAGCTCTCAGCCGGACTTAGTTGTTCAGGGGTACAATATTCTTCACATCAACCCCTTGGGATATATGACCCCCTTAGGGCCTGATTTCAGCAAAGCAAGAGATCGTTCCTGGCCGGTTTTGCCGGATACGGTGCAAAGCGGCGGAAAGAGGGGTTATCGGGATTGGTTGATAAACAGTGTAATTGCTCTGCGTTGGGCACAAGAACAGCAGGAATGCCTTAAAGATAGGCTCTCCTTTTTCGGTACCAGCCAAGGAGGCGGGACTGCCTTGCTTTTAGCTTCTCTGTATCAGAATAAAGGGGTAAGATGTGTGGCGGCCGATGTGCCTTTTCTGACAGACATCCCAACTGCCATTGAACAGGGAGGGAAAGCTTATGAAACAGTTCAAGAGGTTCTGAAGGGAATGGAAGAAGAAAGCCTGGGGTGGCACGGGCTGGGATTGATAGATACCCTTTCTCATGCCCATCGCCTACAATTGCCGGTACTGCTTACTGCCGCCGGTAATGATAACTCCTGCCCGCCGACAGCGATAGAAAATTTATTCAATAAGCTTCCCGGCACAAAGTCATATTGCTACCTGGACGGTCAAGGACACGGCTATACCAAAGAGTTTGGGCCGCTATCGGCGAGCTGGTTCAGATTATATGCATAAAGGCAAAAAATTCACAAAAGACCGGGACAACTGCCCGGTCTTTTGTGATAGAATATCTACATATATAAACACTGACTTCAACAAAAAGAGCTAACGGAGGAAAAGTATGAGTAAAGTTATGAAAACAATGGACGGAAATGAAGCCGCCGCCTATATATCGTATGCCTTTACGGAAGTAGCCGCCATTTATCCGATTACACCTTCATCCCCTATGGCTGAGCTGGTTGATGCCTGGTCGGCCCAGGGGAAGAAAAACATCTTTGGACAGGAAGTACAACTGGTTGAAATGCAATCGGAGGCCGGTGCTATCGGTGCGGTCCACGGTTCTTTGGAGGCCGGGGCATTAGCCACATCATATACGGCCTCACAAGGTTTACTTCTGATGGTGCCGACCATGTACCGCATCGCAGGACAGCTTCATCCCGCCGTACTGCATGTAAGCTCTCGTACCGTTGGGACTCATGCCCTTTCCATTTTCGGGGATCATTCGGATGTCATGAGCTGTAGGCAAACAGGCTTTGCCTTGCTCTCTTCGGGAAGTGTTCAGGAGGTCATGGATCTTGCCGGGGTGGCACATCTTGCGGCTATTAAAGGCAGTGTGCCGTTTCTCCATTTCTTTGACGGCTTCAGAACTTCTCATGAGCTTCAGAAAATCGAATGTCTGGATTACAGTAATTTGGCTAAGTTGCTGGACCAGGAGGCGCTGGAAAGATTTCGCAAAAAATCCCTAAACCCTGAACGACCTGTACAGCGCAGTACAGTGCAAAATCCAGATGTTTTCTTTCAGGCCAGAGAAGCCAGCAATCGGTACTACGAGCGATTGCCCGAGTTGGTAGAAGAATATATGGGCGAGATAAACAAGTTGACAGGAAGAAACTATAAGCTGTTCAATTACTATGGAGCTCCTGATGCCGAAAACATCATCATCGCCATGGGCTCTGTAAGCGGTACGGTTGAAGAAACCGTAGATTATTTGCTTGCTAAAGGCGAAAAAGCAGGCTATGTGCAGGTACATCTTTATCGGCCCTTCTCAGCAAAACACCTTTTGGCGGCAATCCCGCAAACAGTAAAAAGAATAGCTGTTCTGGATAGAACGAAAGAGCCCGGGTCGATCGGTGAACCGTTGTATGTGGATGTATGTGCGGCCTATGGCGAGCTGGGGAACAGACCGGAGATAGTGGCAGGCAGGTACGGCTTGTCTTCCAAGGATACTACGCCTGCGCAGATCGTGGCTGTGTTTGATAATTTGAAGCAGAAAACGCCGAAAAATCATTTCACAGTCGGGATCAACGATGATGTAACGAACTTGTCCCTAAGCGTTGGCGAGGAGCTTGATATCGTATCGCAGGACACTGTCAGCTGCAAATTCTGGGGACTTGGATCCGACGGAACTGTGGGGGCAAATAAAAATACTATCAAAATTATTGGTGAACATACGGATTACTATATCCAGGCATATTTTGAATACGACACCAAAAAATCCGGAGCGGTGACGAAATCCCACCTTCGTTTCGGGAAAGAACCTATCCGTTCCAGTTATCTAGTGAAAAAGGCTGATTTCATTGCCTGTCATAATCCTTCATATCTTGATAAATACGACATTGTTTCGGAGCTTAAGGATGGCGGGACATTTCTTTTAAACTGCGGTTGGTCCGAGGAGGAACTGGCGGAAAGAATGCCCGCAGAAATGAAAAGATTCATAGTTGAACATAGCATCCGTTTTTATACTATTGATGCTACCAAAGCCGCACAAGAATTAGGCTTGGGTAATCGTATCAATATTGTCCTGCAGGCCGCGTTCTTTAAGTTGGTCAATATCATTCCGGTTGATGAAGCCACGGAATATATGAAACAGACCATCCAACAAACATACGGCAAACAAGGGGAAAAGGTTGTCCGTATGAACTATGCCGCAGTCGATAAAGGCCTGGCGGAAGTTAAAGAAATCAAGGTGTTTCAAGAATGGCGGCAGGCTGTCGGGAAGAAGCACAAAGAAGAAGAGGCGGTACCTGAGGTTATTATGAAAATACTCTTTCCAATCGGTGCACAGGAGGGCGATAAGCTTCCGGTAAGCGCCTTTGTGGGCATGGAAGACGGAACCATCCCCTTAGGAACGGCCGCTTATGAAAAAAGAGGAACGGCGATTGATGTGCCTGTATGGCAGCCGGATAATTGTATCCAATGCAACCAATGTTCCTATGTGTGTCCCCATGCGGCCATCAGACCGGTACTTTTGGATGAGAACGAAACAAAAAATGCCCCTGCAGGCTTTGAAACCAGAAAGGCGAAAGGAAAAGACTTGGAACAGTACAATTACAGAATGCAGGTAAGTGATTTGGATTGTTTGGGCTGCGGAAGCTGTGTTGAGGTCTGTCCAGCCAAAGAAAAGGCTCTTGTCATGACCCCGCTGGAAGGAAAACGGCTTGAGACGGAAAACTGGAAATATGCTGTGAGTGTTCCTGTAAAGGATACTGGATTGAATGTTGCAACAGTGAAAGGAAGCCAGTTTAAAACGCCGCTGCTGGAGTTCTCCGGGGCATGTGCCGGATGCGGGGAAACTCCTTATTACAAGCTAATTACACAGCTTTATGGTGATAGAATGTATTTGGCTAATGGAACGGGTTGTTCTCAGGCTTGGGGAGCCGCATTTCCTTCCGTCCCTTATACTGTAAATCAGGAGGGTCATGGTCCGGCCTGGTCTAATTCCCTGTTTGAAAACAATGCGGAGTTCAGCCTGGGCATGTGTTTGGCTGTCAACCAGCAAAGAAACAATTTGCGGATGAAAGCAGAAACCCTCTTGAAGATAACAGATAAAGATGAAGTAAAAAAGGCGATAAAGGAATGGCTGGACAGTTTTAATAATGGTGAATCCTCGAAGGAAGTCAGCAGAAGACTGGTGGCGATTCTGAAAAGCAGTGGTATGTCGGGACAAGCGGAAGAACTAGCAAAAGAAATCATTAAAAACAAGGAGCATCTTGTCAAAAAGTCAATGTGGATGATTGGCGGCGACGGCTGGGCTTACGATATCGGGTATGGAGGCTTGGACCATGTTTTCTCAACCGGTGAGGATGTGAACATCTTTGTGGTAGATACGGAAGTATATTCAAATACCGGCGGACAATCCTCTAAGGCAACTCCGTTGGGTGCGGTGGCTCAATTTGCGGCTTCCGGGAAAAAGAGCGCGAAAAAGGATCTGGGGAGTATGGCTATGAGCTACGGTCATGTTTATGTCGCCCAGGTAGCCATGGGAGCAAACCAAGGACAATTGTTAAAAGCCTTGCAGGAAGCCGAGAGCTATCCGGGTACTTCACTGATTATCGCTTACGCCCCTTGTATTGCCCATGGAATAAAGGCCGGAATGGCAAAGGTTCAGCAGGAAATGAAACGGGCTGTTGAAGCCGGCTATTGGCATTTATATAGATATAATCCACTGTTGAAAGAGCAGGGAAAAAACCCGTTTGTGATGGATTCAAAAGAACCTACCGCTGACTTCAGGGAGTTTTTAATGGGAGAAATCAGGTATTCGTCCTTAGAAAAAACCTTTCCTGAGGAAGCAAAGGTCTTGTTTGAAAAGGCGACAAAAGAAGCTAAAGAAAAATATGCC
Organism: Clostridia bacterium; assembly: GCA_018433675.1. Lineage (GTDB taxonomy): Bacteria > Bacillota > Peptococcia > DRI-13 > SM3-B62 > SM3-B62. The sequence goes on along the minus strand of JAHDQS010000001.1, from coordinate 132,455 downwards.
CTCTATAAACGGCTCGCAGAACAGAGCTGAAAGCATAAAAGCGTGAAGGAAATAAACAATAGTATTTAGGAGGAACGTTATGAAAATAGCATTTTCAACCCTTGGTTGTCCCGATTTTTCGTGGACCGATATCTATACGATGGCTAAGGATCTCGGGTTTGACGGTATTGAAATTCGCGGGTTGGGTAAAGACATTTTTGCCGTGCGGGCCCAGCCCTTTAAGGAAGACCAGATAGCCCTAACGGAGAAAAAACTCTCTGCCCTGAGGCTTAAAATATCCTGTTTGTCTTCCAATTGCTGCTTAAAACATGCCGATAAAGCCGAAGAAAATCATCAGGAAATCTTGCAGTATATTATGCTGGCGTCCAAATTGGGGACCCCATACATACGCATTCTGGCTGACGAAAAGCCTCAGCCCGACGGTGAGGTTGATGATGAAATTGTCATAGCCGCGCTAAAGCGTTTGGTTCCTATAGCTGAGAAGCATAACGTAACGCTTTTGGTGGAAAGCAACGGAGTATATTCTGATACCTCCCGGCTGCGCAGTCTGCTTGAGCAGATTTCCAGTGATGCGGTTGCTGCTTTGTGGGATTTCCATCATCCTTATCGGTTTTCCGGAGAAACTCCCGGACAGACTGTACAGAACCTCGGTGCCTATATCAAATATGTACATATTAAGGATTCTCAGGTCGTAGACGGAAAAATCAAATACCGAATGATGGGCGAAGGGGATATGCCTATTGACGATATGATGCTTGCCCTGCAATCCATTAATTATGATGGCTTTGTTTCTTTAGAATGGGTTAAACGCTGGGCTCCTGACCTTAATGATGCCGGTGTCGTATTCCCCCATTTTGTGAACTACATGAGCCGCTATATTGAGAACAAGAATGTGAGAAGCCGTCTTTTTGACAACAAGGCGAAAACCGGTAAGTATGTATGGGAAAAAGATACCTTGTTGGATTTAACCTTTCCTCAGGTGCTGGATCGTATGGTAGAAGAATTTCCCGACCAGTACGCCTTCAAATACACCACGTTGGATTATACCAGAACATACGCCGAGTTCCGGGAGGATGTGGACACCTTTGCCCGCTCTCTGATCGCTTTAGGGGTCAAACCGGGTGACAAGGTTGCTATCTGGGCTACAAATGTTCCCCAATGGTTCATTACTTTTTGGGCCACTGTGAAAATAGGAGCAATTTTGGTTACGGTAAATACGGCCTACAAGATTTATGAGGCGGAGTATTTGCTGCGCCAGTCAGATACCCACACACTGGTAATGATTGATGGGCATAAAGATTCCGATTATGTAGGTATTATCAAGGACCTGTGTCCCGAATTGGAAACGGCCGAGCCGGGAAAACCCCTACACATAAAAAGACTGCCGTTTTTGCGCAATATCATCACGATAGATTCACGGCAAAAGGGGTGCTTGACCTGGAAGGAGGCTGTAGTACTGTCCGAGCGCGTTCCCTTGGAAATCGTATATTATCGTGCTTACTCCATGAATAAACATGATGTCTGCAATATCCAGTACACCTCCGGTACCACCGGGTTTCCCAAAGGCGTTATGCTGACCCACTATAACGTGGTGAATAACGGTAAGAACATTGGAGACTGTATGGACTTTTCCACTGCGGATCGCTTGTTAATCCATGTCCCAATGTTTCATTGTTTTGGCCTGGTGCTGGCCATGACGGCGGCAATGACCCATGGTGCTACTATGTGTCCGATCCCTGCCTTTTCACCAAAACTGGCGCTGGAATGTATTAATAAAGAAAAAATTACGGCATGTCATGGAGTACCTACCATGTTCATTGCCATGCTGGAGCATGAGGGTTTTGACAAGACCGATTTCTCTTCGATGAGGACCGGCATCATGGCCGGGAGCCCTTGCCCGATTAAGGTTATGCAGGATGTCGTCGACAAGATGAAAATGAAGGAAATCACTATCGTTTTTGGTCAGACAGAAGCTTCCCCCGGTTGTACCCAAAGCCGAGCCGATGACCCCATTTCATTGCGTGTAAACACGGTAGGTCGGGCTTTGCCTGGGGTGGAGTGCAAGATAGTAGATCCCGTTAGCGGTAAGGATCTGCCAGATGAAGCAGACGGTGAATTCGTGGCTCGGGGTTACAATATCATGAAAGGTTATTACAAAATGCCTGAGGCGACGGCAGCCGCAATAGATGAAGAAGGTTGGCTGCACACCGGGGATTTGGCCAAGCGCGATGCCGGCGGGAACTTTAAAATCACCGGACGCATCAAGGATATGATCATCCGGGGTGGCGAAAATATCTACCCCAAAGAGATCGAGGACTTTATCTATAACCACCCGAAGGTTAGAGATGTCCAGGTTATCGGAGTGCCCGACAAGCAGTATGGAGAGGTGATTATGGCCTGTATCATTTTAAAAGACGGTGTGACTATGACGGAAGACGAGTTGAAGGAATATGTCCGTTCCCATATGGCCAAGCATAAGACTCCGCGCTATGTTGATTTTGTCAGTGAATTTCCTATGAATGCCGCCGGTAAAATCATGAAGTATAAAATGCGCGAGCAAGCTGTGGAAAAACTTGGGCTGCAGGATGTCAGCACTATCGAAACTGCCTGAGATAAGGAGGTTTTTAATAATGGAGAAAATTTATGTTGGCAAGACAAAAAACGTTTACAAACAAGAGGACGGGAACTACCTGTTAAAATTTAAGGACGATGTTACGGGAACAGACGGGGTATTTGACCCGGGAGCCAACACGGTGGGACTGTCAATTGCAGGAGCCGGTAAAGCGGGGCTCAAACTGACTAAATTATTTTTTGAAAAAATAAATGCGGCAGGAATCCCGACTCATTTTATAGCAGCAGACATTGAGAATACCACCATGACAGTAAAACCAGCCAAGATTTTTGGACAAGGCGTAGAAGTTATTTTGCGCTATAAAGCGGTTGGCAGTTTCCTTAGAAGGTACGGCGAGTATTGCAGCGAGGCTGATGACCTTGACGGTTATGTCGAAGTAACCTTAAAGGACGATGAAAGGAATGACCCGCTGATTACCGACGAAGCTTTGGAAATGCTGGGGATAATGACTAAAGAGGAATACCGGGTCTTAGTTGATATGACTAGAGAAATCGGGGAAATCGTCAAAGCAGAAATGGCCAAAAAGGACTTAGAGCTTTACGATATTAAATTTGAGTTTGGACGCGTTGGTGAGGATAACCACGTGGCGTTGATAGATGAGATTTCAGGAGGAAACATGCGGGCCTATCGGGGTGGAAAGTATGTTGAGCCCTTGGAATTAGAAAGAATAATGATGGGGTAAACAGAAGCATAATAGGGTGGAACAACAGTTGGAACAATAGGTTGAAACTAGCATTTGATTTTTCAGGCCGGAGTGTGTATAATGTTATGTGCACGTCACCGTGGAGAGATGGCCGAGTCGGCTGAAGGCGGTCGCCTGCTAAGCGATTATACGGGCTTAAACCTGTATCGAGGGTTCGAATCCCTCTCTCTCCGCCACTAATATTTATAATGTGCCCGTAGCTCAGCTGGATAGAGTATTTGACTACGAATCAAAGGGTCGCAGGTTCGAATCCTGCCGGGCACGCCATGAGATTACTGCCGCAAGCGATTGCGGTTTTGTTATTTCTTCCCAATCAGGCATTTAGCCATAATTTAGCCACTTTTTAACCCATACAAAAAAAGGGGCTAAGTAGCCTCTTTTATTTTCCTTAAACTTGACATAAAGTCGGTGAAACCTTATACTTATATTCCAGGCGAAGGCCATTGAGGTAAAAGTCAGGTGCGCCAATTTATTTTAGAAAAAAGAATAGTTATGTTATTTTTGAGTGCGCCCGTAGCTCAGTTGGATAGAGCGGCGGATTCCTAATCCGCGTCTGCCGCAGGTTCGAGTCCTGCCTGGCGCACCATTTTATTATGGAAACAACAATATTCCCGGGACCCAGCAGCAATCTTTGTTTGCGAAGTTGGACGGGCTTTTTATTGCCCGGAAGTATTAAGAAAACAGAGGATAAAAGCTTAATGGATTATGAAAAATACATGAGAGAAGCTTTACAGGAAGCGAAAAAAGCACTGGTCTTAGGAGAAGTTCCCGTGGGAGCAGTAGTGGTTTTAGGCGATAAAATCATAGGACGGGGTCATAACCGCAAGGAAAACGATCATGACCCTACGTCTCATGCAGAGATTATTGCCTTGCGGGAGGCGGCCAAGAGACAAAAGAGTTGGCGTCTTAATGGAGCCACTCTTTTTGTGACCCTTGAGCCTTGTCCGATGTGTGCCGGGGCCATGCTGCAAAGCCGTATTGAGCGAGTTGTTTATGGCGTTGACGATCCTAAAGCGGGGGCGGCAGGAACCTTGATAAATTTGCTGCAATTTCCCGGTTTCAACCATGAACTGAAGATAGTGGCGGGTGTGTTGGAAAAAGAGGCCCAGGAATTACTACAGGGTTTTTTCAGCAGAATGCGAAAAGAAAACAAAACTTCACTATCTGCGTCAAAGGATGTAGAATGAATAATAATGAAGGTGATAGGATGTTAAAAAAGATAATGCTGATAATTTTGGCTATTGGAGCAGCAGTTATATTACTGGTTGTTTGCAATTTATTTGATCGTGAAGCGCCTCAGAACACAGAGCCTGTCAGAGGCGAATTGGTCTATGAAGCCATTGATTTTAATTCCTCAAAGTTTAGAGAGTTAAATAAAGATGACTTTAAGAAGTGGTATGAGGAAAACTATCAGACCGAAGGAGTCTATTCCTTATCCTTGGACGATAAAACATATGTCTTGATAAGTGCCGGGGAAAAACCCACGGGTGGCTATGGGATTGAAAATGTGGTTTTGACAGGGGGAGAAGAGGAAATATCCGTAGCGGCAGAAGTTTCATCCCCTGCCGCCGATGAAATTGTTACCATGGCTCTTACGTATCCCCATGTTTTGTTAGAAACACATGAGGATGCAAGACCTTTTGCTCTAAAAGAACTTAAAATAGCGGATGAACACAAAAAGGATTCAGGGACATACGTAGGACAAATAGATAGCAACTCCGTAGAAATCAAAATCAGCGGGGTTCCGAATGAAAATGCTTATCGTGCTTTCCAGTTAAGCGAAGAGCTGAAAGAAAACTTAAGTTCTTTGGAGATCCAAGAGGGAGATGCGGTTTTATTTACGTACACAACTAATGATCAGGTACGTCCTGTTATTATCGAGATAGAAAAGATAAAAAATTAGGCAAGAAATTTCTTTGAGTTTTGTGGTATAATATTGTGCGGTTGTCCATAACTTACAGTCCGATAAGATGAGGGGTGTAGGTTTAGGCTGTTGAGGAGAGGTGGCCGAGTCCGGTTGAAGGCGCACGACTCGAAATCGTGTGAGCGGAAACGTTCCGTGGGTTCGAATCCCACCCTCTCCGCCATTTGATATCAAGGCTTCACGTTTTTTGAACGTGGGGTTTTTTTGTTTGAAATGTAGCATTTATATGCCTTCGCTTCGCCGCGGTTTTTGCCGCGTATGCAATAATGCGATATGTTAATTTTGCCTCAGCTTGGAGAATACGCCATAAAAATACGGACATGAAAAGCCTACTGATAAAGACAGATCAATGGTTGCGGAGATGCATCCGAATGGTTATCTGGAAACAGTGGAAAAGGGAAAGAACGCGATAAACAATATACGACGCTTAAGAAGTTAGGCATACTGGACTGGGTAGCATGGGAAGGTGTAAATATAAGAAAGGGCTACTGGCGCTGTGCCCGTAACCCAATCAATGTTAAAGCCATTTCTGCTGAGAGACTCAAGAAAGCTGGATATTTAAATTTTCTCGAATACTACGAGGCTGTTCGAGTGTAAGCATGGAAGGAGCCGTATACCGAACGGTACATACGGTTCTGTGGGAGGTCGGATACTCAACTAATGGGGAGCCTCCTAACCGATTGAAAAAGCTTAGTGTTGGATAAACACTATAACAAATGTTATAATACATGCAATATAAGTTGAGGTGAAGAAAATGGATTATCCTCAGATGATAAGAGAAATTCGTTCATTATTAAATATAAGCCAAGAGGACTTAGCGCGTGAGTTGCATATTAGTTTTGCAACTGTGAACCGTTGGGAGAATGCAAAAGTCACTCCAAGTAAAATGGCACAGCGAACATTAATTGATTTTTGTAAAAAAAACAAGTCTCTCCAACCGGTGCTTGATAAGTATAAATTTTAAGTAAGATTCTTTATTGGGGGCTAAAACAGAATGTCAACAAATATATCAAAACAAAAAAGAGAAAACCTTGTGAACAAAATTAAAGATATTCGTTCATATATTGCCAAAGCTAAGCAGGATGAGAATACAGAAAATCTGCTGTTGTATTTGAGTGAACTGGAAAAAGAAATTAAGGCTAGGAAATATGGGCTTGTGTTCGAGGAGCATCGAGAAGGTATTGATGAGCTCTTAAATACGCATACCCCTGTACTTACTGAAGAAAAGGAATTATTTATTAACAATGGTGGACAAATGAATTTCCTTATTGAAGGTGATAATCTTGCAGTACTCCAGCTGTTGAAGAAGACGCATAGGGAAAAGATTGATCTCATCTATATCGATCCACCCTATAATACAGGGCAGAATGATTTTGTATATGATGATTGCTTTGTGGATAAGGAGGACGGTTTTAGGCACAGTAAATGGCTGTCTTTTATGGACAAGCGTCTTCAGCTTGCCCGAAAACTGCTTGCTCCTGAAGGCGTACTTGTAATTAGCATCGGCTATCACGAGCTTAACAATCTCATATTACTTTGCGAAAATTTGTTTCTTGGTAAACAAGTAGTAACAGTAACTGTGCAGACATCAGGCGGTAAGCCATCTGGCGGATTCAATTATTTGCAGGAATACTTGGTATTCGTAACAAAAAAGGACTTCATCCCCAATCCCGTTAAATTTGCAGGTGGCAAGGCGCGCTCTCCCTTTGAAGGGCTAACACTTGCTACATTTACACAAACACAGCGTCCAAACCAAACATACCCCATCTTTGTTGATAGGAAAAGCGGGCACATAGTTGGATGTGGAGAATCGTTAGCCGACAGGATTAAAAGTGGTAAATATACTGGTAATCCAGCAGACTTCAACTTTGACTATGCAGAAGCTCCAAACGGCACTGCTGCACTTTGGCCAGTAAGCAGCAAAGGAGGACATTGCGTTTGGCGACTTATAGCTACACGATTAATGGACGACTGGTCGAAAGGATACATAAAAGTTAGTAAAAATAAGTCAAAAGTCAATCCTAATGAGTATAGCGTTCAATATTTGCCCGAGGGTGTTATCAAGAAGGTGGAAAGCGGCCAACTTCAGGTAGTAGGCTCAGGGATGGATTGCCCTACTCTTATTTTTGGCGATAATCAAACGGTAGGTTCAGATATTCCAACGATTTGGACTGAGAAAGCGTTCTTCACAACAAAAGGAACAGCCGAGGTAAAAGATATTTTTTGTGGTGAAAAGAGGTTTTCATACCCAAAGCCTGTCTCCCTCATTTCCGAAGTCATTCGAGCCTGTTGCGGCGAAAATGCAACAGTGCTTGACTTCTTTGCGGGCTCAGGGACGACAGGACTCGCACTTATGGGTGTGAATGACGAGGAAGATATGAACCGCCGTTTTATTCTTTGCACCAATAACGAAAGTAATATCTGCCGGAAAGTTACATATCCACGTCTTCACACTGTTATTACTGGCAAACTGGAAAACGGAAGCCATTACAGCGAAGGCATAGAAACTTCGCTCAAATTCTACAGGGTTGATTTCGTACCAATCTCTGAAAAACTGTATTATGAGTATGCCGACGAGTTGTTGCTCCATGTCCGAGAACTTGTTGAACTTGAAAACGGCATCAATTTTACAGGCAATTCAGAGCATGCCATTATATTAACCGATGAAGAATTGGCTGTATTTATCCAAAACATTGGCGAATTTAAAAAATGTCGTAAGCTTTATCTTGGGCATGATGTTTTGGTTTCCGGGGAACAAGAAGCTATGCTGAAAAAACGGCACATAATGGTAAATATAATTCCTGATTATTATTACAAAGAATGGGAGGGCTGATCATGAATATAACGCTTGCCAAATTTCAGCTAAGGGCAATTCAAGATCTGATTAATGGGATGACTTCTGACAAAAGGGAGGTCGTTTTGAAAAGCTGTACCGGCAGCGGTAAGACTATCATCCTTGCACATTTTATGGATACATATTTCAAAAGTTTCGACAAAAAGGTTTTTGTTTGGCTTACTCCAGGCAAAGGAGGGCTTGAGGAACAGAGTAAAGCTAAAATGGACAGGTATATTCATGGTTCTTCTACAAAACTTCTTTCCGACGTGATGACAAGTGGCTTTGAGGAAAATGATGCTTGCTTTATAAACTGGGAGAAGCTCACAAAGAAAGGTAACAATGCTCTGAAAGATGGGGAGCGCGCAAACTTTCTTGAACATATTGATAAGGCATTGGACAACGGGCTTTCATTTATAATCATCGTTGACGAATCCCATCAAAATGACACCATCAAAGCTGATGATATAATTGAATGCTTTCAAACCGATAAAATTATTCGCTGTTCAGCAACGCCTAAGAATTATAAAAATGCTTTTATGGTTGATATCTCGGAAGAGGATGTTATTGCCGAAGGTCTCATTAAAAAAGTCTTGATCATTAATGAGAATTTTGAACATGACATTAGTGTCGATGATCAAGTGACATACCTTATAGAAAAAGCAATAGCTAAGCAACAAGAAATTAATTCGGAATTTTTGCGCCAAAAAATTGACATCAATCCATTAATTATCGTTCAACTGCCGAACAGCTCAAATGCATTGCTTGAACGAGTGGAGTCGTATTTTGATTCTAAAGGTATTTCTTATGAAAACAATCAGCTTGCGGTCTGGCTGGCCGATAAAAAGGAGAATCTTGAGGAAATAGAAGAGCCTAATGCCATACCTGTAGCTGTTATTATTAAACAGGCGATTGCAACCGGCTGGGATTGCCCGCGGGCACAGATACTTGTGAAGCTTCGCGATAATATGAGCGAAACATTTGAAATTCAGACTATAGGTCGTATACGTCGTATGCCTGAAGCAAAACATTATGAAAATGGTTTATTAGACAGTTGTTACCTTTATACCCTGGATGAAAAGTTTACTGAGGGCGTCAGGTTAGGTCTTGGTAAAGGTGCTCTCGATGCTGCAAAACTTTTTTTAAAGCCGGAACATCGTAAATTCACCATCATAAGTGAATATAAGACCGACATTCCCTTCCCCAGAGATGCCAAGTTGGCGCTAAGAGTAATTTATAAATACTTTGAAAAAACCTATCATATCGATGACAAGGTTACTGAGAACAAAAAAAGATTAGAAGCTCATAAATATTTCTTTAAGGAAGATATCGTTGATTCTACGAAATCCGGAACTATAGCTACCCTTGTCAAGGAGTCGTTTGACAATCTGTATGAAATCAATATTCACGAAACATTAAATACTCACAAGCATGGAAAAGAATATCACCATTGTGTAGCTGAAATCGGATTAAAAATTAGCCTTGATTACAGCACTATCAATACATTGCTTCGTAGACTGTTCTTAAAAGATTTAAAAAGCACTGAAAAAATATTAGAGCTCGGAGTCAGGGACTTATATGCTTTTGTCATAAACAATATACAAAAGTTAAAAGATGATATTGTTGCGGCAATGGCCAGCGAAATGGAGGGATATGGCTTGCCGGCAAAAAACATTACGGAAAAGCCTGTCCCATTTCCGCAGCAACTTCTTTTTACATACGATGGTAGCTCTAAATCTCAGATTGAAATGAACCGAAATGTTTATAAAGGCTATTTATCCTCTGCTGAAGTACGCTCAGCGTCTGAAAAATTATTTGAGAAGTATTGCGAAAAAAGCAATGCAATTAAGTGGTTTTATAAAAACGGAGACAAGGGAATCGAATATTTCTCTATTGTGTATGAAGACAATTTTGGCAAGCAAAAATCTTTTTATCCAGACTATATTGTTGGCACAAAGGATGGAGTCTGGGTGGTTGAAACCAAAGGTGGCTTTACAAAATCCGGGCAAAGCGAAGATATTGACCAATATACTCCAAAAAAGTTCTCCGTCTTAAAGAAATATCTTATCAAGTATAATTTGAAAGGCGGTATTATTCGTCAAGATAAGCAAAGTCAAGAGCTTTGCATTTGTACTGACAATTACAATGACGATATAAAAAGCAAGGACTGGCGACTGTTAAGCGAGGTTCTATAGTCGCGCAGAATGGAGGAGAGCAGTAATATGAAGGCTTCTAAGAATAGTAAGGATATACCAATTTATTTTTATTACCTTGTTGTTGAAAAAAGAAAATCTGAAAATGATGATGTCGCGTATAATATACAAGACATTGTTTCGTCATTTTCCAATTTACTCGCTTTTATTTGTAAGAAATCGTTGACTGAACGGAGTATCAGAAATGAAATTCTTGAAAAGGTAATCTGGCTTGATTCTTTTGAGGATTTAAAAAATGGCAATTATAACTTGATATTCAAGTCAGCAAAGTATAATCACGTCCGGAATGAAATTGACACAATTACTATGGAAGAATTAGGAACAAGAAAGCGTCCCCAAGACGGGGATGAAGAAAAAACACATCTTTGTATTCGTTTAAACGATAAACAAAATCGTTTTCTGGCTGTCCATGAGAGTAACCATTATGGCATATCTATCAGTAGCATAATCTCATATCTCAATCAACAGTTTGAGAGATACAACGAAGAAGCCGATGATAAATATCATTATAAGATATCTTATGAAATCATGCCTGGAGATGAATTCTTGACTGAATTAAAAAAAGCAAAATCTATTTCATTTTTACAATTAACTGTTGAGAGAGGCGAATTAAATAACCCTTTTTTGAAATTTGCAAACCGGGCCGATATTGCTGAAACCGTGGATATTATCATAAAGCGCCCCAGCCGTAGCAAGAACTTTCCAGAGAATCTAATTAGGGAATATTATAGGGATATGCAACAAGACAATAAAATCAAACGCATTGTTGCAAAAGGATCTCGAATAGGCGGTAATTTTGAAGCAGCAACCGATCTGATAAAAATGAAGCATTTTTTGAAAGTAAAAAGAGTAACTATTACAAATGAAGTTGATAGTTCAGATTTCTTTGCACATGCTCAATTATTTATAGATGAAGCGAGGGAAGGTCAATGAAAAGGATGGTTTTCTTTTTGCCGATATTCGATTACATAAAGACTCGTAAAGACCTTGCTCAAAAATTTTTGGTTTCGTTAATACCGGCGTTAGTAGTTATTATTTACGCCCTGTTTTTTAATGTGCGCGGCGGGATTGACATTTTCGAAGTGTATACTAATTTTGTGAGCGTTCAAATTAATGCCGTTGCTATACTGATTTCTTTCTCAATAGCGATTATCACCATATTGGTTTCCGCCGACAATGACAATGTCCGTAGATTGAAAGAACAAGAAGTCAACGAAGGAAGCTACAAACCACTTGCAGGAAAACCATTGACTTTATTTCAGGTTCTCCTATCAAACATCACTTACAACGTGTTTATAGAAATTGTGTATTTAGCAATTTTAATCGGCTTTATATTTTTGCAAACAGTGTTGCCCATCGAAGCAATAAAGTATTTGACAGGCATTTGTATATTCTTTATCATACATATTCTTCATGTTCTGTTGGAATCCGTGGTTCAGATGTATTTAACCTTTTGGAAAGATAAATCAAAAAGCTAATTTGCTTCTCGGAATGTAGTATCAGGAAATGTAATGATATAGATAACAGGAATAACCCCAAGAAAAGAGGTTGAATATGGACGAGGTTAATGTACATTTCTGGTATTGATGAGGATGCCATTGAAGGATATGGAGCGGTCAATATATCTTTGATAAATGATTTGCCTCTTTTCATTGACCCGTTTTTGCTGTTTAATAGTGTTAATCCAGAGTACCAACAAATTCATAATGAAATTATAGAATATTTGCTTTCCCTCCAAAAGCAGTCTGAACTGCATCCGCATCTTAATAGAGGTATGATGCTCACGTTGTATATGTTTTCCGAGATAAAACAAACATGGCTTGGATTCAGCTTAGAAGGCAAAGCTGGATTGGGTTAGGCACAGACTTTACAAAAGGCTTACATTGGGGACTCAACGCGATATTCAAGAATTTTGGAAAGAAAATCGTATTTCAAGGTCATTGGGTAAGTTGAAATAACGATTATTAAAAGAGCGCGTCATTAATTTTTTGATTGTTCTTAACCAGCTCGGTAAACGTGACAGGCCGAAAATGGTTGATATCAACACCCGCATTCAGGGCGTTGGGCTATGATAGCTACCTTTGGCAATGCCGCTCCACGTCATCATCAGATAATGGCACAGCGTAACTTTATGTGACCCGTCGCTGATCTAAAGTATGCCGGATATGCTTGCAAAGTGTTTTCCCAAGTCGGCTTTTTTCATCCAGTCTTTATCGTGGTTGCCTTTAATCAGATGCTTTTTGCCATAACACAATTATTCATTGCACCAGAAGGTATTCGTCCATTTCTTTGACTGTGGCGAAGGGTCTGTTGCAATGCTTTATAATATTGGCGTGACCAAAGTGCTGGTCAGCGGTAAAATAAATCAGATCAAATCACCCCGTTTCCAAAGACAAATAAATATCATTCAAACAAATCTTCTATCTTGCACCCCAACGCTTGCGCCAGGCTCTGCAGCGAAGACGCCTGTGCTTTATTAATATCATTTTGCTTCTGCTCATAAAGTTGAATCATACGCAGGGCAACACCCGAGGTTTCGGCAAGCTCCTTCTGCGAAAGTCCCCGCGCCTTCCGCAGCCGACTTAAATTGGTTTCACTTTTCCTTTTACTCTCAATCAAAACTTCATCCGCTACGGAAACAAACTTATTTATATCGGCCTCGTGAAGGGTAGGGTACATATTCAACAGCTCGGCAAAAGGCAAAGCTTTATGGATTTGTTCAAAGCTGTATCCCGAATACCATTGATAATATGTCTTAAGATCTCTTTTCCTGCTTTGATATTCCTGGCGGGCAAGGTTGTCTTTGCTCATCCGCTTAATGTGATATTCCTGATAGCTTGCCGTTTCATAGCCTTCAAAATAGATTTGCTCAAAAGCCTTTGGAGAAATCAAAACCACTTGCTCGCCAAGAGCTCCAAGACGCATAGCCTCGCTTAAATCTCGCAAAGAAAGGATTCCGCTGATAAAATCCTTCGCAAAGGAGAAATATGAATCATCAGCCCTGTAGCCTATAACGTAATCCTTCCTTGCCAGAACCGGCATAAAAGTCTGAATGACATATTCTCGCGCCTGCAAGTCAAGTACCGCAGACATATCAAAAGTGCGGGTTTTAAGCAGCAGAGCCAGCCAATTCAATATGTGATAACTACCGCCGGAAAGGTGAAGCAAAGAAAGCCCTTCGGTATTGAGGGTATACTTGTTGGCAAAACCGTTCTTTTGGGTCGGGCAGGCCCATTCTTTGGACGGGTTAACAAAACAAATAGTCCAAGGATATTATCACCGATCACCCAAAGCCCTAAAATCATAGCAGTAACCGAAGGAAAAGCCGGCTTGCACCCGCTTTGACGGAAACCAGATTGTGACTATATAATTAAATAAGGGTTAAACCCAAACGAAACATCGGCTAATCCGATATCTCAGCTTAAGAAAAAGGAGCGCAGTTTTATGGAACGGCTCATCTTTCATGTCGATGTCAACAGCGCCTTTCTTTCTTGGGAAGCGGCAAAACGTGTTGCTAACAGCGAAGCAGATATTCGCTTGGTTCCCTCTGCCATTGGCGGTGACAGAGAAAAAAGAACAGGTGTTATTTTGGCGAAATCCCTTCCGGCGAAGAATTTCAAGGTCAAAACCGGCGAGCCGGTTGCGATGGCTTTGAAGAAATGTCCTGACATCCTTCTTGCCAAGCCGGCAAGCGATTTTGAAAAACCCGATAAGATACATACCCTTTTCACTTCGGAAGTTGAAACTAAGCTCTGGTCGTTGCCCGTTAGGGATTTATTTACAGTTGGTCAGGCAACAGCAGAGCGTTTGGGGCAAGCATATATCTTTACCATCGGAGAGTTAGCGAAGACAGAATTAAATAGAGTACAGTTGTTGGTGGGTGTAAAGTTTGGTCAGCAAATACATAACTATGCAAATGGTATTGATAGCTCACCTGTCCTCTCTGAGATGGAAGAAGTAAAGGGATATAGCAACTCAACAACGCTTGAAGAGGATGTGCAGACAACTGATGAAGCTTACAGGATTCTTCTTGCCTTGGCCGATAGCGTAGCGTCTCGGATGAGGGCTGAAGGAGCAAAGGCCTATTGTGTTGCAGTCACCATTCGTGGCAATGACTTCGTGAACAAGTCCCATCAAAGGAAATTGGCGGAGTCGACTGATATAACCTTTGAGATTTTCGACATCGCCAAGAAGCTTTTTTCGGAGCTTTGGGATAAACGGACTCCCCTACGGCTGCTCGGCGTTTCTTTGTCTGACTTAACACGAAGCGGATACACGCAGCAGTCTCTTTTCTCCGATGAAAAGAAGGAACGTGAAAAGAAACTGGACAAGACAATCGACAGCATCCGCAATAAATTTGGCTCAGAAAAGATAGCGCTAGGTTCGATATTCCGATCCGGTACAGATGTCGGAAAGAAGTACAAAGCCCAGCTGGATAATAAGGAGAAAAATTGAGAACGAGCTAATTTAAATATTAAGCAAATAAAATGATATTGTGTTGAAAAAAACCAAAAATTAGTCTATAATTGCGTTATACGCATAAAAACATAACGGTATGATAACCCAATTTACTTAACGCCCGGACGGGCAGATAATAAAAAGGTTAGAGAACGGGAGGGGAAAGCTGAAATGAATAAATCGAAGTTAATGCCAATTTTGATTATTTGTCTGGGTATCTTCTTGATTTTTGGCTGTGTCAACAATGTGGAACAAAAATCAGAAGAGCAGAAAACATTATTCGCTTATGTGGGGGCAAACTTAAAAAATCCTGTCAGTGATCTTGCTGAAACCTATGAGCAAGAAACCGGAGTTAAGGTTGAAGTAACCTTTAACAACTCCGGTGCCCTGTTAAACCAATTGGAGACGATGAAAAAAGGAGATATTTATATGCCCGGGGGCATGCCTTTCGTGGAGGCGGCAAAACAAAAAGGGCACCTCGAAAAGGTGGTCGGACCTATCGCCTATCATACACCGGTCATAATTACGCCTAAAGGTAATCCCCAAAAAATTACCACAATTGAGGACTTGGCTAAAGAAGGAGTAAAATTGGTTATTCCCGACATAAATGCTACGGCTATCGGAAAGACGGCGATGAAAACTTTTAAAAAGCTGGGAATTGCCGAAGCAGTGGAAAAAAATATCTTGGCAAATGTGGAGACTCCGGCTAAAGTGCTGGTTGCGATTACTATGGGGCAGGGAAATGTCGGGATAGTCGAATACAGTAATACTTACAAGGATAGAGAGAAAATTGAAGTGATAGAGATCGATCCCAACGTTAATGTAATTGACGAAATACCGATCGCTGTTTTGAAATACTCCGCTGACAAGGAGGCTGCCGCTGCATTTATAGAGTATGTCCGAGAAGAAGGACCAGCGGTGTTTGAAAAATATGGTTTCAAAACAAAAAAGTAAGATAGGAATAGGAAAAAGAAGAAAGCCAAGTCCCTTTTATTGTTTTTTCTGGTTAATTCTCATTTGCCTTGTTATGTTTCTGGCTGTCCTTATTTACGGGCTCATCTCTTACGGCAATTGGGGAACCATCATGGCCATCATCAGGGATCCGGAGTTTCATTTTTCGTTAACGTTTACCCTGAGGACGTCCATGATAGCGACATTTTTTGCCGCATTGGCCGCCATCCCCAGCGGCTATCTTCTTGCGCGTTGCAAAAAACCGGGCATGGTCCTTATAGATACGCTGCTCGATATTCCTATTGTGCTTCCTCCCTTGATTAGCGGAATTGCCCTGCTGATTCTTTTTGGTCCTTTGCTGGGCGGGTACTTAACTAAACTTGGCTTAGACGTGGTTTTTTCTCCGCGAGGTGTTGTGGCAGCCCAATGGTTTATTGCCACCCCCTATGCAATTAAAGCCATTAAGCAGGCTTTTGAAGCTGTTGATCCCCGTATGGAGAATGTAGCACGGACCTTGGGTTTTAGGCCGGCTATGGTTTTTTGGCGGGTAACGATTCCGATGTCAAAAAACGGGCTTATCAGCGGGATGATTATGGCTTGGACCAGAGCCCTGGGGGAATTTGGCGCTACGGCCATGTTGGCCGGCATTACGCGCATGAAGACGGAAACACTTTCCGTTGCCATTTTTCTCAATATGTCGATAGGGGAGCTTGAATTTGCTGTCTCTACAGCAATTGTGATGCTCGTAATAGCGCTTGCGGTGCTTATTGCATTGAAGGTTTTTTTGAGAAATGAGGTTAAAGTATGAAACCGGTCCTCTTTGAAGTACAGGACTTAAGTGTCCGAGCAGGAAATTTCATGTTATCTGACATTTCTTTTTCTTTGGAAGCAGGGCAGTATCTTATTGTTTTGGGTCCGACCGGCTGCGGAAAAACTATGTTGCTCGAAACATTAGCCGGCTTACGCAACCCAATCCGGGGTGAAATATTTTTGCAGGGTCAAGCAATTACTTCCTTACCGCCTGAAGCCAGACAGTTTGGATTTGCTTATCAGGACAGTTTGTTGTACCCGTTTCTGACTGTAAAAGAAAACATTCTTTTTGGAGCCAGAGCTCAAAAAAGGCATCAAGAACAGGAAATTTTGCAAAGGGTAGATACCCTTGCCGAGGTCATGGGCATTGCTGCTTTATTGGACCGGTACCCCAGTTCCTTAAGCGGGGGGGAAAAACAACGTGTTTCCTTAGCCAGAGCACTTCTGACCTATCCTCCTCTTTTGTTGCTTGATGAACCTCTTGCTTCTTTAGATCCGCAGACACGCCATTCTATGCAGGAATTATTGAGGGAGATCCATAGAAAAGAAGGATTGGGCATAATTCATGTTACCCACGATTTTAATGAAGCTTTACAACTTGGGACGTATTTGCTGGTCATGAATCATGGAAAAGTATTACAGCAAGGCAAACCGTCAGAAGTTTTTTTACAGCCCTCATCGCTAGATATAGCAAATTTCTTATTGGGTGAAAATTTATTAGAAGGAACTATAGAATGGCGAGAGGGAAGAGCCTGGTTTAAACAGGCGGGTTGCGATTTGGCTATTGGACCCTTAGATGTTGGCAAAATACCAAAAAAGGAAGCAAATAAGATAACCTTGCTGATTAGGGCAGGGGATCTTATGCTTAGTCGCCAGAACGAGAACGAACATCCTATATATAATAGTTGGTGCAGTATGATAGAAAGGATTGAATTTAACAGTACCCATATTGAAGTTGTTTGTTCGGGACAGGGGCGATATAGAGTGATATTATCCAGATCCGAATGGAAACGGCTGGATTTGCAGATAGGGTCACCGGTTAGGATCTCTGTGCATACCGATGATATCCACATAATACAAAACTAAGATATGGGGGTGCGTGAGGAAGAGGAAAAGGTAATTATACGAGCTAATGAGGTTCCGGGGTGTTTGCCCCGGGGCTTTTCTATGAGCTTGCGACGGTTTTGTAGTCTGGATGGTATAATAAATTATCCGTTAAGCAAATCTTAATCTTTTATCAAGGAATAAATCATAACTTCGGATGATCATTTTGGTAAAATGACTTGTTACATAAGCACGAAAGGGGTTGATAGTTATGAGCAATAATATCCTTGTTGTTGATGATGAGCGGGAGATTGCTGATTTAGTTGAAGTTTATCTGCAAAATGAAAATTATAACGTATTTAAGTATTACTCAGTAAAAGAAGCTCAAAAGTGTATCGAGGAAACCAATCTTGATCTTGCTATCTTGGATGTCATGCTCCCCGATGGCAACGGGTTTAAGATCTGTCAACAGATCAGGGAAAAACACAACTATCCTGTTATCATGCTGACCGCTAAAGAAGAAGAAACGGATAAAATCACAGGGCTTACACTTGGAGCGGACGATTATATTACAAAACCTTTTCGGCCCTTGGAAATGGTTGCCAGGGTAAAGGCGCAATTGCGGAGGTATAAAAAATACAATTCAGCACCGGTACAAGATGAGGGGGTCATTACCCATTCCGGCCTGGTCATTGATGTTAATACGCACGAATGTCTGCTCAACGAAAAGCCGCTTTCCCTTACACCTACGGAGTTTTCAATTTTACGCATTCTATGTGAGCAAAAAGGGAATGTGGTCAGTTCAGAAAGACTTTTTCACGAAATATGGGGGGATGAATATTTTAACAAAAGCAATAATACCATTACCGTACACATCCGTCATTTGAGGGAGAAAATGAATGATACGTCGGACCTCCCGAAGTATATAAAGACGGTATGGGGGGTTGGCTATAAAATTGAAAAATAGCAGAATACGTGAAAAACCCTATGCCAAATTGATCCGGAAAATGTTTTTCCAAACGCTGGCCATTCTGGTTGCCGCAATCGTCATCGTTTTGTTTTTGCGGTCAGCCGGGAGAGGATATGTCGGAAACATAATCACCGATATTATCTCTGACGTCTTAGATGTTGGATGGGAGCGAGCCATTGCGATCTATCAGTTATATGTGAGGAGTCACCTCGACACGATCATGATGGGAACGATCATTATCTTTTTCGTGATGCTTTTTCGCCTTTCGTTAACCTGGTTTACAAAGCATTTTGATGAAATTGTTGCAGGAGTGGATCAGTTGGCAGATGAAACTCAAGAAAAAATTGTTATGAGTCCCGAACTTGGGTTTATGGAAGAAAAGCTGAATCAGGTAAAAGATAAACTGGAAAGGCGCGCTAAGGAAGCCCAGGAAGCCGAACAGCGTAAAAATGATCTGGTGGTTTACTTGGCGCACGATATAAAAACGCCGCTTACCTCAATTATTGGTTATTTAAGTTTGCTTGACGAAACCCCGGATATGCCAATAGAACAAAAAGAAAAATATGTTCATATCACTCTGGATAAGGCTTACAGATTGAAATCCTTAATTAATGAATTCTTTGAGATCACGCGATATAAGCTGCAGACCGTTCCGCTAAAAAAAGAAAACATCGACCTATATTACATGCTGATTCAGATGACGGATGAAGCATATCCCCTGTTTTCTGCCAGCGGCAAGGGGGTGGAAATTCATGCCGCCGAGGATATAACGATTTACGGTGATCCCGACAAACTGGCCAGGGTTTTTAATAACATTCTAAAAAATGCCATTGCATACAGTGATGCGAACAGCACGGTTCATATTACTGCAGAAATACAGGATCATACAACTCTGATCCGATTTGAAAATGTGGGAACCATTCCACAGGAAGAATTAAAATCGATTTTCGAAAAATTCTACCGTTTGGACGATGCGCGCTCTACCGCCACAGGAGGGGCGGGGTTAGGGCTTGCTATAGCCAAGGATATTATAACGCTTCACAGAGGCACGATAGATGCTGACTGTAATGACGCCCACACTGTGTTTTCCATTTCGCTACCAAATGCTCCTTTAAAACCGGCAGACAAGGTCTGTTAATACTTGTAAAATCTCAAGGACCTCTTAATATTTTCTTAATGGATCAACAACCTCAGCTTAAAGTATGTCCTGTTCTTTTGCTATAGAATGATGCTATCAAAAAAGACAGGGTTTTTTGGAGGTTGTTTTATGTTTTATTTAAAGGAAGTTGTGGGATGTTTTCTGACAGGTTTTGGGGCAAGCATATTGTTTTTGGCCATCTATGGAATATGGTTGCGAATTATGAATGAGCAAATCACTTTGTTTCACAGAATAATGGTTTTGGTTGCAGGACTATACCTGGCAGTTGTTTTTAATCTAACGCTATCCCCCGGTTCTGCTTTTTACATGCCGCAACCCGGTGATCCCATCAATTTGGTGCCGTTTAAGGTGTTGGATACATTGCATTTAAATCCGTTGAATTTTTGGGGCAACATCATTCTTTTTGCACCCTTTGGAGTGTTCCTGGTTTTGCTTTTTAATAAAGGACAAAGGCTTTTTACCACGTTACTGATGGGAACCGGATTATCACTTCTGATTGAATTGTTACAGCTATTCGGACCAAGAAGTACGGATATTGACGATATTATTCTGAACATGGCCGGAACTTTTTTGGGATATTTGATCGGTAAGCTGGTTCTGTCTTTTGCCCCGCGGCTTTGGAAAAGAGTCGGGGTTTTCAAAAAAATTGATGGCAGATATATCAGAAAGTATAATGACGCAGGAAGTATCGCTGTTCTGACAGTTTTTGTCTTAGCGGCTGTTCTGATAACAGGGTTTATTAACATAGAGGCAGAGTTGCCAAAAACTGCAATATCAGGGAAAAACGCGTCAATATCCTTACCACCATTCGAGATCGAGGAAAGCAAGAAGATATCTGTAGGCATAAGTGCGCAAAACGCATATCTATGGGATGTCAGCTCCAATACCTTATTGTATGAAAAAGAAAGCAAGCAGCGGATTGCCCCGGCAAGTACGGTTAAAATGCTCACGGCTTTAACAGTCTTGGATTACTGCGAGCAGGATGACAAAGTTCGGGTCAGAGAGGAAGTACAACAGATTGCAAACGATGCATCCAGGGCATGGCTGTACCCCGGAAATGAACTGACGATTCGTCAGTTATTGAACGCTCTTTTAGTGCCATCTGGGAACGATGCTGCTTATGCTCTGGCGGTTTTTGCGGGCAGAAAAATATGCGGAGATGACGATATATCCATAGAAACTGCCATTTCAACCTTTATAACGGCAATGAATGAAAAGGTTGCCGATATTGGAGCTGTTCACTCAAATATCTTAACCCCGGATGGCTATGATACCGACGGCCAATATACAACGGCGCAGGATCTTGCCTGTATTGCCAAAGAGTTTAGGGAATCAAGCCTTCTGCGCGATATTGCCGGGAGCTATAGGGTTTCTGATGTTTGGTTGAGCGGCCAAAAGGCAACCTATACTAATACTAACGAACTAATCAATCCGGAGAGCCCGTACTATTATAAATATGCCGCCGGATTGAAAACCGGAAAGAGCGAAGAGGCCGGTTGCTGTTTGGTCTCTTGCGCTAATATAGATGAGAAATTATATGTATGTGTGGTAATGGGTAGTACGGAAGAAGGCAGATGGTTAGACAGTCTCGCGTTGTATCGCGCCATTAAGCAATAAATCGGTAAGTGTTTGTTTATCCTTCGTATCCTTTGATATATCAGCAAGAGAGACAATATTGTATTGTTATGATAAAATATATTGTTACAATGATATAGCAATTTGTCTTGATGAAGCTAAAGCGAGGATAAACATGAAATATCAATTCGTTTCGTACCTATGGATATCATTATTATTAACAGTAATAATAATCCCTCTCCTGCTTTATACACTAAAGAATCGTTCTGTATTGGGCAGTCGCTATTTTTCTATAACACTGTTTCTTATTGAACTGTGGATTGCGGCGCAGGCTATGGAAATGATGGCGCTTGATTTGCCGACAAAAATTGCTTGGGCTAATGTACAGTATATTCCTATTATGATGACGCCCGTGACCTATCTGTACCTGAGTTTACAGATAACCAGACGTGATCGTTGGTTGAGGATGCGGTGGTTGCTTGTCTTGCTTTTGGCTGTTCCTGTTGCTATGAATATTTTGCTGTGGAGCAACGATCTCCATGGCTTGCTCAGACAGAACATTTATCTGGATAACAGCGGCTCATTCCCGACGATAGCCAAAACCTTTGGTCCGCTGTTTTGGTTGTTTGCTGTCTATAATTTTTCTGTCGCTATCTCAGTTATGGTACTGTTAGGCAGTGTGTTAAGAGAAAAGACGTCGTTGTATCGTAAGCAGGGAGTGTTTCTTTTTGTAGCGTTTTTACTGCCTGTAATCTCAACTTTTCTACAGGCTACTGGGCTGAATCCGTTCAGGGTCGACATAACGCCGACAGTTTTCGGGTTTTCTGCTGTGTTCATCTTTTGGGGAATTTTCCGCTATGGCTTATTTGACGTTGTTCCTGTGGCCCGTTCGATCATAATCCAGGAAATGAGCACGGGGATGATTGTCTTAGACGACAAGGGCCGCCTGTTGGACATAAACCCTGCTGCCAAGAAGATGCTTAAGCTCACGGGCAAACAAAGTTTAGGGGATTCCGTTGAGGTGGGTTTAGCCGGTTGGCCGGATTTGCTCAGCGTTTACAGAGAAGGCAAAGAGGTTGTTTGTGAAATAATGGATGAGGAGGATGAGAATGGTGAGTATCATGAGGTGTCTTTTACTAAATTGAATAATAAAGAGCAAAAGTCTTTGGGCTGGCTCCTGCAAATACATAATATTACTAAAAGAAAGCGGGCCGAGAATATGATTCGATATGCCGCTTTTCATGATTCTTTAACGGGTCTGCCAAACAGAAAATATTTTCAAATCTTTTTTACCCGAGAGCTATCCCAGGCCAGAATGCGTGGAGATGCCTTGACAGTGGGATACCTGGATATAGATGACTTTAAGTTCATCAATGATACGTACGGACATGATGTTGGCGACAAGGTGCTTTGTAGTGTTGCCAACATATTAAAAAACAGCTTGCGTAAATCGGACATTATAGCAAGGCTCGGTGGAGACGAATTTGCCATAGCTCTACCCCATCTTGACAATGACGACAAGATTAGGGTTATTGGCGATAAAATTTTAAGAGCATTGGAAGAAACCCTTGAAATTGAAGAGATGTCTGTGCAAATCAAAGCAAGTATCGGTTTTAGCATCTTCCCCCGTGATGGAGAAAATCTCGGGGAACTATTAAAAAAAGCGGATATAGCCATGTACAAGGTCAAAGACCAAGGAAAAAATGGCTACTGTATTTACAAAGAATAACAGTGGAATTCCTTGCGTAATACAGATAAGTGTGATAAAATTTCATGTTGTAGTGTCCCTGCCCTGTCAAGTGACAGGGCCGTTAGTCCAGGGGGAGGAGGTGAATGTGGATGCGGAACTATGAATTGATGTATATCATCAGGCCGGATTTTGACGAAGAAAAGGTTGCTGAGGTAATTGAAAAGTACAATAACCTGATTGCCAATAATGGAGGCGAGGTTGTTACCGCCGACAAGTGGGGCAAGAGACGTTTGGCCTATGAGATCAAAGATTTTCATGAAGGCATCTACGTCCTGGTTAATTTCAAGGGTGTGCCTGATACGTCCCGTGAAATTGACAGGGTGATGAAAATAAGCGATGATGTCATTCGTTTTATGATTATTAATAAGGATAAATAATCAAGGTAAAAAGGTTCTTATCTTCGGAGAGGCCGATCGCATATTATTAGGTGGTGATTAACTTGTTGAATCGAGTGGTCCTGATTGGACGTTTGACAAAAGACCCGGAGCTCAGATACACACCAAACGGTGTAGCAGTAGCATCCTTTACTCTAGCTGTTAATAGGGCAAGGCCTAATCAACAGGGGGAAAGAGAGGCCGACTTTATTCCTATTGTGGTTTGGCAAAAGCAGGCCGAGAATTGTGCGAATTACTTGGGAAAAGGCAGGATGGTTGCGGTTGACGGTCGTTTGCAGGTGCGCAACTATGAGGGTAAAGACGGGGTGCGCCGTTGGGTTACCGAAGTTATTGCCGAAAATGTGCGCTTTCTGGACAAGAAGGATTCGTCGTCGGAAGCCGCGGGTGCGGGTTCTTTTGGTAATGAGGTTGAGTTCAACGATGACGATATTCCCTTTTAAACCTATCCTCTCCTTAAATTCTTAAAAAGGAGGAAAAAAAGATGAAACGTGAACGGGGGCGTCGCCCGCGTAAGAAGGTGTGCAGCTTTTGTGTTGACAAAGTAGATCACATCGACTATAAGGAAACAGGACGCCTGCGCAAGTATATTACCGAAAGAGGAAAAATACTTCCTCGCCGGATATCTGGAAACTGCGCTAAGCATCAGCGCCAACTGACAGTTGCTATTAAGCGTGCGAGGAATGTGGCATTGTTGCCTTTCTCAGCAGAATAAAAGTCATAAGGAGGGGGCGACAGCTCCCTCTCTTAGTTTGTCGGGCAGTAGAGAAGGAGTTGTTTCTTGAAAGTAGAAGATATAACTAAGATTATGCCTAAAAACGGAGGGGCGAGCTAGTGAAATCGCAAATGAACACTAAGGCGCTTGTAGAGGGGTCGCTTGCGGCGGCGTTGACTGCTATTTTGGCTTTGGCGGGGATATATTTTCCTTTCATGCGCTTGTTGACGAATTTGATATGGACCATTCCTATTCTTCTGGTCATCGTTCGCTATAGGTTCTTAACGGGCTTAATGTCGATATTTGTGGCGGGGGTTTTGATATCGATTATGTCAAGTCCGATAGAAGCCCTCTTTTTGTTGCTGCAATTTGGTGGGCTGGCTTTAGTTTACGGTTATTTCCTGCGAAAGAGGGCAAAGGCGGGCTTTACTATCATCACAGGTACGGCTGTGGTGCTTATTTCAATTATCGCAACACTGTTTTTGTCTTACTTGATCTTTGGCCTTGCCTCCGTCGATTTTGCCGGGGCATTTAAAGGGAGCGTTGATGAGGGTTTAAAGATGTATAAGGAGATGGGGATACTCGAACAGTACATGGGTCCGGGAGTTACTGAAGAAACGATTCGACAGGATTTATATGCTGTGGCAGATCTGGTCATGATGTTGTTTCCTGCTCTTTTGTTCATCAGTTCTCTGGCCATTGCCGTTGTCAACTACTTGATTGCGCAGAAGGTGTTTGACCGCTTGAAAATAGCAGTACCAAGGCTGCAGCCTTTTATATACTGGCGGTTGCCTTGGTGGATAATCTGGGGATTTATTGTAGGCTTTGGAGCGAATATCCTGGGAGGACAGTTTGCCAATGAGACTGTAAAGACCGTGGGTATGAATATCATGCTGGCGTATTTCCCGGTATTCATTGTGCTGGGCTGGGCAAGTGTGAGGTATTTATTGCATAAATACCTGCAGGATTCCTTACCCTTCAAGTTTCTCTTATATTTTACAGTTATCTTTTTCTTTAATTATGCTATGATAATTCTAGGCGTTTTAGGGCTGTTCGACTTGATTTTTGATTATCGTCATCGAAGCGGGGAACAATAAAGAGCAAAAGATTAAGACGTCGGTACTTAAGGTGGGGTCATTGTTTGCGAGACAGCAGGCACTTTAAAACAGATAATAGAAACAGAGATATGAGGCCTGCCCTGGCCTTTATTCAACTTGACAACATGGAGGATGTACTAAAAGCCATGCCCGTTGAGGCGAGGCCTCATCTGGTGGGAACCGTGGAAAAGGTTCTTGTCGAATGGGCCGGGGATTTGGAGGGGTATCTGGAGACACTTCAAGAGGGGCGATATGTTGTTTTCTGCGCTGCCAGACTGTTACTGGAGGCGGAAAAAAGCGGGTTTACCATTTTAGACAGAGTTAGGGAGCTAAAAGGGGGAAATGAAA
Organism: Clostridia bacterium; assembly: GCA_018433675.1. Lineage (GTDB taxonomy): Bacteria > Bacillota > Peptococcia > DRI-13 > SM3-B62 > SM3-B62. The sequence continues at coordinate 106,881 of JAHDQS010000001.1, read as the reverse complement.
GACCCATTACTCTAAGTATCGGTATTGGTATGCAAGAAGAGAATGTGGGCAGATTGGGAAGAATGGCTCATAATTCGCTTGAATTGGCCCTGGAAAGAGGAGGGGATCAGGTTGTAGTTAAATCGCCTTACAGGACCAAGTTTTATGGCGGAAAATCAATGAGCATTGAAAAAAAGACAAAAGTAAAAGCACGTGTCATGGCCACTGCGCTGAGGAATATGCTGCTTGAAGCTAGTAGGGTCGTGGTCATGGGTCATGCAATGGCTGATTACGACAGCTTGGGGGCGGCTATTGGCATTGCATGTGCGGCGGAAAGTTTTGGGAAAGAAACAAGAATCATTGCTGATGAACGCAATCCCGCTGTCAAAAGGCTTCAGGCGTCCCTGTACGGAGAAAAAGAGGGTTTGAAGCTTGTCAAGCCCGGCAGTTCAAACGTGAGGACAGGGGATAATACCTTGTTGGTTGTTGTGGATACCAATAAACCCTCTCTACTTGCTGATAAAGAGCTGCTGCAGCGGGCGGATCAGGTTGCAGTTATTGACCATCACCGCCGAGGAGCAGTAGGAATCGAAAAAGCTCGTTTGTTTTATGTGGAGTCTTACGCATCGTCAACCTGCGAGTTGGTCACGGAATTATTGCAGTACTATGGAGATCAGGTAGAGCTGGGCAGGAACGAGGCCATTGCTTTATTAGCAGGAATTACCGTTGATACGAAGAACTTTATGTTGCAAACTGGAGTCAGAACCTTCGAAGCGGCGGCATTTTTACGGGGGGTTGGGGCAGACCCTGCTGTAGTGCGGGATTTAATAAGTGAGGAGATCTCCGCTGTCATAAAAAAAGCGGAGGTCATCAGCAGAGCGAGAATTCTTTACGGACATATCGCCCTTGCGGTTGGCAGAGATACTAGCGATGAGGCTCAGACCCTGGCAGCGAAAGCAGCCGATACGATGTTGGACATTAAGGATGTATATGCCTCGTTCGTCTTGTGGCCTTATGAAGGAGGGTCAGTGGTCAGCGCCCGGTCTCACGGCGAGATAAATGTTCAATCTATCCTTGAGAAAATGGGAGGAGGTGGCCACATGACAGTTGCTGCGGCCCAGATTAAGGAGCCTCCCAATATTGTGGAAAAAAGGCTTTTGAAAGTATTGGAAAAAGAGTTTCGCTAAGGAGGAGAGAGATATGAAAGTAATCCTGAGCAACGATGTGAAGGGAACAGGCAAAAAAGGGGATATTGTGAAAGTAGCGGAAGGCTATGCCCGAAACTTCCTTTTGCCCAAAGGACTGGCGAAGGAAGCTACTTCCGCCAATATCAAAGAGCTGGAACGTCAGCAAGAGTCTTTTGCCAGACAAAAAGAGGAGTTGTTAAAGAAGGCCAAAGAGTTGAAGGAACGCGTGGATGGAGTTAGGGTCAAGATTCAAGTCAAATCAGGGGAGGGTGGACGTCTTTTCGGGTCTATCAATACTAAGGATATTGCCGAGGCTGTAGAAAAAGAGCATGGACTGGTAATTGATAAAAGGAAGATTGAATTAAAGACACCAATCAAAGACCTGGGTGAACATCCGGTTGTGGTAAGGCTGCATCCCGAGGTCTTGGCTACCGTTTACATAGACGTAACTGCAGTGGAGTGAAAGGGGACAACCTTAAGTCATGAAAAACGGAGTAAAGGCGTATAAATTCGTCGAATACAAGAAGCTTAAAAAAAGGTTCAGCAAGGATGAACTTGTAAGGCGGAAAATTGACAGGCTGCTGGAACTGGTAGCGAGGATTCTCGGAGCGGATAAAATGGTCTTAAAGGCAACGAAACTTGGTGTTATTAAGCACCTGCGTTCCGGTGATGTCTCGAAAAAGGCTTTGGCCTTAAAGAGGCTGCTTTATGAGGATCCAACCGTAGTTATGACCGATGAAGATCAGAATTACGAAGTTTATCTTAAAAATATGGAAGAGATGATTGCGGATCTTTTAGCGAAGAGATCTTTTGAAGATCAATTGGAACAGCTCGTGGCCCAAAAAATGCAAGAAAAGCATGAAGAATATGCAAATCAAATCAGATTACAGGTGGTTAATGAATACAATCCAAACCCGGAAAATGCCCAAACCCTCAAACGCATGGCGATTTTAGAGAAAATGAATAGTCTGGGCTTAGCCGGCTCGGCTTTGGAAGTGCTGCGACCTCAGTCTTTAGAAGAAATTATTGGGCAGAGTCAGGGGGTAAGGTCGCTTTTGTCCAAAATGTCCAGTCCTTATCCGCAGCATGTATTGATTTACGGACCGCCCGGTGTAGGTAAAACAAGCGCTGCCCGTTTGGTATTGGATACGGTGAAACGGTTGTCTCATTCGCCTTTCAAGGAGGATGCTCCCTTTGTTGAGGTTGACGGGGCAGCTCTGCGTTGGGATCCGCGGGATGTAACCAATCCATTACTGGGTTCGGTGCATGATCCGATTTACCAGGGGGCCCGGAAAGATTTTGCCGATACGGGAGTTCCTGAGCCCAAACTGGGGCTGGTGACTGATGCCCATGGCGGTGTTTTGTTTATCGATGAAATAGGGGAAATGGATCCCATGATGCAAAACAAGTTGCTTAAGGTGTTGGAGGACAAGAGGGTCTTTTTTAATTCGGCTTACTATAATCCGCATGACAACGGAATCCCTCTTTATATCAAGAAACTGTTTGAGGAAGGTGCGCCAGCGGACTTTATCCTCATCGGTGCTACCACCTGCGATGCGTCTGAGATAAATCCCGCCATTCGTTCCCGTTGTGTCGAGGTTTATTTTGAACCTCTGACACCGGCGGATATTGAAATAATAGTCGCCAATGCCGCCAAGAGATTGGCTGTTGAGCTGGAAGAAGGAGTAAAGCAGATAATCAGCGAATATACGATTGAGGGGCGCAAAGCCAACAACATTTTAGCCGATGCCTATGGCTTGGCCTTGTTCCGGGATAATGCTAACGGTGCAAAGCAGGAGAAGCCACTCATTACCAAGGAAGACGTTTATGAAGTTATACAGGTATCCCGGCTCTCGCCCTTCGTTACCGTGAAAAGCTCCGAGAAGAGAGAAGTAGGTCGGGTTTTGGGTCTGGGGGTTGCGGGCTATTTAGGTTCGGTAATGGAAATTGAGGCTGTGGCCTTTCCGGCTAAAACCGAAGGAAAAGGGAAGCTGCGCTTTAATGATACGGCCGGTTCGATGGCCAAAGATTCAGTATTTAACGCCTCTTCAGTATTAAGGAGTTTGACAGGAGAAGAATTAGCTAATTATGATTTGCATGTCAATATCGTTGGCGGCGGGCGCATTGACGGGCCGTCGGCAGGTTTGGCCATTTGCCTGTGCATCTACAGTGCCGTTACCGGAAGGGGATTGCGACAGGACGTTGCTGTAACAGGTGAACTGTCTATTCAAGGACGTGTCAAACCGGTAGGCGGTATTTTTGAAAAAATATATGGAGCCAAACAATCAGGGGCTAAATGTGTCATTATTCCCGAGGAAAACAAGACAGATGTGCCAATGAGTTTAAGGGGAATAGAAATAGCACCGGTGAAGACGATTGAGGAGGCTCTGGAATATATCCTGGAGAAAGAATAGGCCTTGGTAATAATTTGAATTACCGATAACATCCGGAATGCGGTGAGAAGAATGAGTGTTTTATTGGAGAAAATACCCCCGAATAATCAGGAAGCCGAACAAGCGGTGCTTGGCTCTATGATGCTGGAAAAAGAAGCGGTATACACCGTGATGGAAATTCTACTTCCTGAAGACTTTTATAAAGAGTCACACCAGCTCATGTATAAGGCGCTGCTCAACCTTGATGCCAATGGAGAACCCATTGACATGATTACGGTGACAGAAGAACTGCGCCAACAAAACAACCTTGACAAAGTCGGAGGGGTAGGATATATCGCGACGATTGCCAACACTGTTCCTACTGCTGCCAATGTACGCTATTATGCCGATATTGTGGTGGAAAAAGCCATCCTGCGGAAGCTTATCAGGTCGACGACAACAATAGCCAATCGTTGTTACGAGGATAAGGAAGATACCTATCAACTCCTTGACAATGCCGAAAAAATGATTCTGGAAATCGCCGGAAACCGCAATTCGGGTTCGCTGGTCCATATTAAACAGGTTCTCGGTGATGCGCTGGAGCGAATTGAGGAACTGGCAAAGCAGAAGGGTAATATCACAGGGATACCGTCCGGTTATTCCGATCTGGATCGTATGACTTCCGGCTGGCAGCACTCAGATTTGATTATTCTTGCTGCCCGTCCGGCCATGGGGAAGACCTCTTTTGGTTTAAATATTGCCTTCAACGCTGCGGTAAAAGCCGAAGTCCCGGTAGCGATTTTTAGCCTGGAAATGTCCCGGGAGCAGCTGGTACAAAGACTTATGAGCTCTGAAGGGATGATCGATCAGCACAAATTACGGACAGGTCGTCTGCAGGATGAAGAATGGCTGCGTTTGACTAAAGCGGCTCAACCCCTGTCAACGGCGAATATTTTCATCGATGATACACCGGCCATTTCCGTTTTAGAGCTTAGGGCTAAGGCCCGGCGGCTTAAGGCAGAAAAAGGGCTTGGATTGATTGTCCTTGATTACATTCAGCTGATGCAGCAGGGCAGACGCAATGAGAACCGGCAACAAGAAATTTCCGAAATATCTCGTTCGCTGAAAGCTTTGGCCAGGGAATTAGATGTGCCCGTTATGGCACTTTCCCAGCTATCACGGGCGGTTGAGCAGACACAAGGGAAAAAGCCGGCTTTGAGTCATCTCCGGGAGTCAGGAGCGCTGGAGCAGGATGCGGATATGGTTATGTTTATTTATCGTGATGAGTACTATCATCCGGACACTGAAAAGCCGGGCATTGCGGAAATTATCATTGCTAAACACCGCAACGGGCCTACCGGAGTGGTAGAACTTGGATTCATGAAAGAATTTACGAAATTTATTGACCTTGACAGAGTACATTCGCCGGAATAATTCGTAATACACGAATAAAAAAACAAATAATCCTAATTGCCTTCGTGTTTTATTGACTTTACATAAAAATCCTGATAAAATAAGAGACGCACGATGGTCAGGTAATAATGAGCTCAAGTAGTAACTGTTGTAAGCGGTAGCACTATTTGAGTTTATTTTGTGCGTCTTGTTTTTCGTGGCCTAAGACAGCAAGGAGTGTTGGGTATGAAAAGAAAGTATGATGTTGTAATCATTGGGGCCGGCCCTGCAGGGATTTTTGCCGCTCTTGAATTGGCTAAGGTAAAAAAGAACCTTGAAGTATTGATAATTGACAAAGGGAAAAAAATAGACGAACGTGTTTGCCAAATTCCAAACACTGGTCGATGTGCAAACTGTAGTCCGTGTTCAATCGTAAGCGGTTGGGCCGGTGCGGGGGCTTTCAGTGACGGTAAAATATCCCTTTCACCTGAAGTCGGTGGAAGAATCACGGAATATCTCACGGACACACAAGCCCGAGAATACATCAATTATGCCGATGACATTTATTTACGCTTTGGAGCAAGTAAAAAGGTTTACGGGCTGGACTCGAAGGTGCTTGAGGATGTAAGGTATGAGGCTTCCCGGCACAATATTGCCTTGATTCCCTGTCCCGTCAGGCATTTGGGTACGGAATTGTGCCGTGAGGTGCTTCATCGTATGTACTTTTATTTGACAGATGAGACAAAAACAGATTTTTTGCCTTTGACTGTGGTAAGTGATATTTTGGTCGGAGACGGCAAGGTAAAAGGAGTTGTGATTACAGGAAAAGACGGAGAAAAGACGGAGATATTGGCACCTGTAGTTATTGCCGCTCCCGGGAGAAGTGGTGCGGGATGGTTGGCCGAACAGGCCCAAAAGCTAAGTTTGAAAACAGAGAATAATGAAGTCGACATTGGCGTGCGGGTAGAAGTACCCAACTCGATTATGGATCATTTGACAAAAGAATTATATGAGGCCAAACTGGTCTATTATTCCGATACCTTTGAAAACAAGGTAAGGTCTTTTTGTATGAATCCGGGAGGAATTGTCTCCGAGGAAAAATATGATGGCGACATTGCGGTTGTGAACGGACACAGTTATGCTGATCCCCAGAGAAAGACTTTCAACACTAACTTTGCACTTTTGGTTTCAACGAGTTTTACCGAACCATTCAATCAACCCATTGAATATGGGAAATATATAGCAAAGTGCTCCAATATGCTGACCGGCGGTGGGGTGATGATCCAGCGTTTGGGAGATCTTTTGAGAGGGCGCAGAACAGATTACAGCAGGCTGAAAAAATCCACCACGATCCCTACCCTAAAAAGCGCGGTACCTGGGGACTTGAGTTTTGTTTTGCCACAGCGCTATCTGACGTCGCTTGTTGAAACAATAAGAGCCTTTGACAAGCTTGCGCCGGGCCTATATAGCAAAAACACCCTGTTATACGGGGTGGAGGTAAAGTTTTATTCTTCAAAGATCAAAGTCAAACCCAATCTTGAGACAGACATCACAGGGTTTTATGCGATTGGGGATGGGGCAGGTATCACCAGAGGCCTGATGCAAGCTTCTGTTTCAGGCGTGCTGGCAGCCCGCGATATAATCAAAAAGTAAGGAGGTGCACCCAATGTCGGCAGTAGCGGTTATTGGCAGTCAATGGGGAGACGAAGGCAAAGGTAAGATTACAGATTATCTAGCGGAAAAAGCGGAGATGGTTGTCCGCTATCAGGGAGGAAACAACGCAGGACATACGGTGGTAGTTGATGATAAGGAGTTTAAACTCCATTTGATACCATCCGGTATTCTGTATCCTGAAAAGATGTGCGTGATAGGAAACGGGGTGGTTATCGATCCGGAGGTCTTGTGCAAAGAACTAGAGTATCTGGAAAAAGAAGGCATCAACACGGATAATCTACGCATCAGTCTGCGTGCCCACTTGATTATGCCTTATCATATCCGTCTCGATGAATTGGAGGAGGAAAGAAAAGGCGCCAACAAAATCGGAACGACCCGGCGGGGAATCGGACCGGCCTATATGGATAAGGCGGCGCGTGTGGGGATTCGTGTGGTAGATCTGATGGACGAAAAAGAATTTGCAGACATTCTGCAAAGAAACCTTGAGGAAAAAAACCATGTTCTGCAAAAAATATATGGGGTGGAAGGATTTAATTTCGAGGATATTTTTAATAAGTATCGTTCTTACCTGGCAAGAATAGAAAAATATGTCACCGATACGACAGCGGTGATAAACGAATACATTGAGCAGGAGAAAAAAGTTTTGTTCGAAGGGGCCCAAGGAACGTTGTTAGATTTAGACCATGGTACTTATCCCTATGTGACAAGCTCCCATCCCGTGGCGGGTGCGGCCTGTATCGGGGCCGGAGTAGGGCCGACAAAAATCAGAAGGGTAATTGGAGTTGTTAAGGCTTATACAACGCGGGTCGGGGAAGGGCCGTTTCCCACAGAACTTCTTGGTGAGGAGGGCGAACTAATCAGGAAACGCGGTTGGGAATACGGAACTACTACCGGGAGGCCCAGGCGTTGCGGATGGCTTGATGCCGTTATTCTTCGCTATTCTGCACGTATTAATGGTATGAATGGGTGTGCTATAACTAAACTGGACGTGCTTGACAGCTTAGCAAAGATTAAGGTTTGTGTTGCTTATGAATACAGGGGAAAGGTCATTAAAGATTTTCCTGCCAGTTTGAAGGCGTTATCCGAGTGCAAGCCTATCTATGAAGAGTTTGAGGGTTGGCAGACCGATACCACCAAAGCCCGCAGTTATGAAGAACTACCGGCCAAGGCCAGGCGGTATATTGAGGGCATTGCGGAAATAATTAAAGTAAAGCCGGTTATCATCGCAGTTGGGCCGAAGCGTGAGCAAACCATTTTCCGTGAAGAAATTTTCTAATTGAGTTCGGTAAAGGTCAAAGTGTATAAACGCCTGATTAATCATATATAATACTCGCAACTTGAATTTTGTAGCGAGAATGTGTTATAGAGCTCTGACAGTCCAGCAACTATGCGGACTGAGGGGCTTTATATTTTTGTATTTTGGTGCCGTTCGAAACAATAATTTATGACACCATTGTATTCATGAGGAGGCTGTTTTATAGAATGTTTACAATTTGTCAACAACAAACAATTGACACATATATGTCGAAAGCTGTACTATTGAGATAATAACGAACAGCGTGTGACAATGACGAACAACGATCGTCTCGGAGATAAGCAGCTATAATCTATAACAAAAAAGAGACAGATATTAAATTGGACAAGAGGCAATAATTTTTTTTGAGAAAAGAACCGAACGACGTTCGGCAATACAGAACATAGAGGGGGTATGTTGTTATTGAATATTTATTAGTATAAACAGGACATTTAGAGATTGTTGTTTCTCAAAAGAAATCCGGTTGATTTATGTCTGGGAAGAAAAGAAACTATTATTTTGAAGGAGGAAAGGTAATGTTAATTCCAAAAAAGTATATTGCGGTTCTATCATTGGTCGTATTGGCATGTCTTGTTATGACAATGTTTAGCGGGTGCGGAGGTGAAAAAACCCCTGCTGTTGCTGAAACCAATGATGGTTTGCCTGAAGTTCACTGGACAATGACGACTTCTTGGTCGGAAGGAATGAGCCTGCAAAAGTGGGCCAAAGAATTTGCTGGAGAGATCGAGAAGATGAGTGGCGGTAAGTTTACGATTGACGTGCAGCCGGGCGGAGCGATTGTAGGCGCTATGGAGGCACTTGATGCAGTTGATAAGGGTACTGTTGAAATCATGCATTCATGTGCAAATTATTGGATGGGAAAACACCCGGCATCAGGGTTTTTCTCTTCTGTCATCATGTGTTTTGAACCGCTGGCTCATTTGACATGGATATACGAAGGCGGCGGGCTGGAATTATGGCAGAGAATGTATCAAGAGGAAATGGGTTTAAATGTTATTTCCTTCCCCGCGGGTGCGCACGGACCGGATTTATTAGCCTGGACAAACAAACCCCTTGATAAGCTGGAAGACTGGAAGGGGCTGAAATTCAGAACTATTAGTTGGTGGGGTGAGATACTAAAGTCAATCGGCGTATCGGTAGTATCTGTACCCGGTGCGGAGATATATTCGGCCATGGAAAGAGGAGTTGTCGATGCGGTTGAATATGATTCCCCAACGACAGACTATGATTTGAAATTTTATGAGGTATCCGATTATTATGCAGGACCTGGCGTACATCAGCCCAGCATGATTACTGAGATAGGCATTAATAAAGACGAATGGGATAAACTGCCTGCCCAATATCAAGCTATGATTGAAACCGCCTGCCGTTCTGTGACCTTATGGGCTTTATGCAGTGACTATAATACAAGTATTGAGGCTTTGGAATTTTACGATAAGGAAGGCGTGCAACGCAACAAACTGGAGGAAAGCGAGCAACATAGAGTTCGCGAACTCGGCTGGGCATTTATTGATGAACAGGCGAAAAACGATGAGTTCTTAAAAGAAGTATGGGATTCTGCAAGAGCATATTATCTCAGGTTTTCGGACTATGAAGAATTTATGCATCCAGTTAAACCGGAACCCGGCACATATGAATAAGAAAATATTTTAATTGAAATTACTGGTTTTCCGTACAATTTACTATTTGTGAATAAAGCATTATTTTTTGTACGGAAAGCCAGTAATGTTTACTTGGAAGGGAACTACAGGTAAAACAACGTTTCGCATTTAAACTCCAAAGAAACGACTCAGAAGATGTAAGCAAAGTCTTTTAAAATCAAGGGAGTGAAAAAGTTGCGCAAAGTTTTTCATATGATTGATATTTTTAATGAGAAAGTGGGGAAGCTGTTTGGCTGGTTTATTTTAGCGCTTATTGCAACCATGGTTTATGAGGTTATTTCCAGGTATGTTTTCCATAGTCCTACATTGTGGAGTTATGATGCAACCTATATGTTAAGCAGCGTAGTAGTGACAATGGGATTTGCCTGGACTTATAGAGAAAAAGGGCATGTACGGGTGGATGTTGTTTATAATCTTTTTCCGGCTAAGGTACGTTTGTTACTTGATATTCTGTTGACTCCGCTCCTTTTTTTTCTGTTCATGAGCGTAGGACTATATGCTATGTTGCAAGATGTTATACACTCGTGGGGAATACACGAACTAGCCTCAATCAGTTCAATAAAACCACCGATATATCCTTTTAAAAGCTGGATTCTGTTTGCACTGATCCTCTTATTGATTCAAGGAGTTGTAGAGTGGATAAGAGATATTATAGAATTGTCAGGTGGTGAGCGGCCATGAGTGCAAGTATGATAGCATTATTAATGCTTACTTCGCTTATCGTTTTAATTATTCTCGGTTATCCCATTGCCTTAGTTTTAGGTGGCGTGGGTGCCCTGTTTGGGTTAATATTTGTTGGGCCGGCTTATACGGGGATATTTGTCCTCAAAACATTTGGAACTTTCATGGATTATATTTTGGTTGCGGTTCCGCTTTTTATCTGTATGGGAATTATAATTGAAAAATCCGGGTTGGCAAGCAAATTATTTGATGCTATGTACCTTATTTTGGGACGTCTTAATGGGGGCATGGCACTTGCAACGATGGTTACCTGCACGATCTTTGCCGCCGCTACGGGGGTTATCGGGGCTTCGGTTGTAACAATGGGACTTTTGGCTCTGCCTACAATGATGAAGTATAAATATGATAAAGCGCTGGCTACCGGAACTATTTGTGCGGGTGGTACGTTGGGAATACTGATACCGCCGAGCGTATTGATTTTAATATATGGTCCGATGGCCGGTTTGTCGGTCGGAAAACTGTTCATGGGTGCTTTTATTCCCGGCTTGACGCTTTCGGCTATGTACATTCTTTATATAGTAATCAGATGCAAGATAAATCCGGAGCTGGGTCCGGGAATGAGGGCCGAGGACGAGGTTAAAATCGGCACTTGGAAAAAGATTAAGTTGTTTTGCACTTCGGTTTTGCCCGTTGGGATATTGATATTAAGTGTGCTCGGATCAATATTTTTTGGGCTGGCAGCCGCCACCGAGGCCGCAGCTATCGGATGTGCGGGAGCTTTAATCCTTGCGGTTGCCTATAAATCCTTAAATCGGGAAAATATCAAATCAATAATACATCAAACCGTTAAGGTATGCAGCATGGTGTATCTGGTGATTGTGGGAGCATCTGTATATACGGGAGTCTTTTTGCGATTGGGATGCTCGGAGGTAGTAAAAAACATGGTTGTGGGTCTGCCTCTTCCGTCCTGGGGCATAATATTTTGTATGTTCTTGATCGTTTTTCTATTGGGAATGTTTATAGACTGGATTGGGATTATCATGATAGTTGTTCCGCTGTTTACGCCTATTGCGGCTACACTGGGCTATAATGAAATATGGTTTGCGATGATGATTATGATTGTTATGCAAACGTCATTTCTCACACCTCCGTTTGCCTATTCCATTTTTTATCTGAAAGGCATAGCTCCTCCGGAGATTACGACATGGGATATATACAAAGGAGTTGTTCCCTTTATTATTATTCAGATTATCGGTGTAATTCTTTTTGCCGCTTTTCCGCAGTTTATTCTTTGGTTGCCAAGTTTAATGGTGAGATGAGTAAAACGCAAAAAGACGAGGAGGTAATAAAATGGCCGAAATATTAAAAGAAAACATTGATATAACTAAACAAATTGAATGGCACATTCGTCCATTGACCTTTCCAGTGGGAATTAAATTTATTAAAGACAATGAGACTGTTGATGATGGTAGATATTGCAAGCCGACTGAAAAATACAATTTATGTCAATACCTTTCTTTGGCGCGCTACGATCGGTGCCATCAGGATGTGTATTATGTGAAAAAAGAAGATATTATTTGTTCAATGGCGTTAGTAGCCTTGGGATTCAATGATTGGCCTGAGGATTGGACAAATGGCGAAAAGTTCTTGAATATTCATCACAAAAACCTGGAAGACAGCCAGGAGTCTGTGAGATCTGTTCCCTTAATGCCAAAGGGGGAACTTAGCGGTTTAATAATTGGTCCTTTAGAGAAAATGGATGTTCGCCCCGATCTGGTTTTTTTAGCTATCCTGCCCGGACAACTAAATAGAATATCGGAAGGCTACCAGTGGTTCAATTCGGGGGGGTTAAATGTAAAGTATTCAGGAATCTGTGGTGTCTGCGGATGGACGGTTGTAAAAGCATATTTAGAGAAAACCTTGGTTGTAGGATTTCCCTGTCAGGGCTCAAGACGGTTTGGTAACTATCAGGATATTGAGTTGATTGTAGGCATTTCATCAGAAATTCTGGATGAATTCTTAGATGGATTGGAAAAGACCTATGTTACCGGACACTCTTATCCCATAGGGATTGGCATGTATCCGAATCCTTCTCATGCACCGCATTATCGCATCATAGAGTGGCCAAATAAAGTGGAAAGAGCCTAGCGTTATTGCCTATGGTGAAATGAAAAGGCTATGAAAATAAATAAAAATGATAATTGAAAGGGGTAAAAATATGAAGACTGAATTTGACAGACCAAGAGGACTAAAAGAAAACATTGAAAAGGCCAGGCTGATCGAGGCGCACCTCAGAATTCCCACCATGCCCGTAGGACTGAAGTTTTACAAGATCGGCGAAGCTGTGCCTGAAGGTGTAGGTGAAAGGCCTGATTTTAAAGGGACGTTCTGTCAGTATATTTCTTTTGCTCGCTATGAAAGATGTCTCGTTAGAAAGAACTACATTGTAAACAGCGGGGATTTCAATTGTCCCTTCGCAGCAGGTGTTCTTGGTTTTGAACCATGGGATGGCTTTGTTGCCACGGGTGAACATATGGGCGGGGTTCATTTTGCTACTGCCGAGGCGGCTGGAATTGCTCAGAAGGATATACCGAAAATAACCCCGAATACGATGAAGGATATTCTAGTTGGACCACTGCAGGATCTAACGATTGAACCTGATGTTATTCTCTTTGCGGTATGTCCGGGAATGATTAATAAAGTGCTTGATGGTCAGATGTGGAATACAGGCAACCCTAACATAATAACGTATTTTAATATGTGCGGTATATGTGCGGTTAGTGCTGCTCAAGCTTACCTTCATAATGACTTGTTTATCGGACTCCCTTGCCATGGGGGAAGAAGGATGGGCTTCTTTACGGATAGCGAGGTTGCAGTGGGCTTAAATATCAATTTCTTTGAAGAATGGGTTACCGGCATGGAAAAAGCATATGTGACCGGGCACTCTTTCCCGGTTGGATATATGCTAGCACCTAATCCTCCCCTTCCTCCGCATAATAAAATTTTGGAATGGCCGGATAAAGTTGTAACACTCGATGAATGGGTGCAAGAACACACAAAATGAAGTGACTCTTAAAGCTGGTTAATGAGATAAAGTGTTAAAAAAGGGATGAATAATATCAAAAAAGCGCCCGGAGAAATATCTTCCGGGCGCCTTTGAAAGGAATAGTACATGCAAATAAATCGTTATTTGCTTCTTGTCTTGGCAGCCGCTTTCTTTTCTTTGAACTTTATAATTGGGAAAATTTTGGCGGGTATAGTGCCGCCGATAGCGCTAAACTTCATGCGCTGGTTGGTTGCTTTTTTGGTGTTTTTTCCGCTGACTTGGACGGAAATCAGAGCAAACCTGCGGTTTTATCTTGACAAGATGCATATCTTGCTTTTTCTGGCTCTGACAGGATATTGTATTAATGGCGTAACCGCATATCTGGCGGTTAATTATACGACGGCCATCAATGCTTCTTTTATTCAATCTTTTAGTCCGATTGTTTTCACGTTGTCTGCGTTTGTTCTCTACCGGGAAAAATTGGATAAAATCCAGTTTGTCGGTATATTTGTTTCGCTGATTGGCGTGCTAACTATAATCTTCAACGGTCAATTGGGTCGCTTGTTCCAGATGAATGTCAATCCCGGCGATGCCATTATGTTGTTAAGCGTGTTCAGTTGGGCTCTCTATTCTTTGATTTATAAAAAAGTGGCTGGAGTATTCAATCAGTGGCCCCTTTTTACTTTTTTGATTTGCGGTGGTCTGCTGTTAAATCTTATACTGGTTTTCTTCGACGGCATGATAAGCGGCTTGGACTGGGTGACAAAACTCAATCCTTCTCACTTATTCTGGATTTTGATGCTGAATATTTTCCCGACGCTTCTTTCATATGTTTGCTGGAATGCGGCAGTTGTAAAGGTTAAGGCCGGGGAAGCTGCTGCTTTTTTGAATTTGATTCCTCTTTTTGTGACCGCTATCTCTGTGCTGTTTCTTGAAGAAAAGCTGTTATTATCTTCTTTGATCGGCGGGGTTTTTATTATTTTCGGAGTGCTGTTGGTGAACAAATATAATGGATCCATGGATTGAGTATTCCTTCCCGTTTAAAAACCAAGCCCTGGGGACCCGGTGATATTTTTATTGGAATAAACACACAAGAATTCGCTGTTGGCTTGCAATCCGGGGATAAATATAATAAGATGTGATAAACCTTAAAACAGTAGCTAAGAAAAGGGGGCTTGTAAAAATGGGAAAAGAACTCAAGGGAACAAAAACAGAAAAAAACTTATGGGAAGCGTTTGCGGGAGAATCGCAAGCCAGGAACAAGTACACATATTTTGCATCCGTAGCTAAAAAAGAAGGATACCAACAAATAGCGGAAATATTTGAGGAAACGGCTAATAATGAGAAAGAACACGCAAAAATCCACTTTAAATTGCTTCAAGGAATAGGCAATACAATAGAAAACCTTAAAGATGCGGCTACTGGAGAAAACGAAGAATGGACAGATATGTATCCTCGTATGGCAAAAGACGCTCGCGAAGAGGGCTTTGAGGATATTGCCAAGATTTTTGACGGTATTGCAGTGATAGAAAAGGAACACGAAGAAAGATATAAGAAGCTGCTGGAGAACATTGAAAAGGGAGTTGTCTTCAAAAAGGAGTCACAGGTTAAATGGAAATGCAGGAACTGTGGACATATCCACGAGGGGAACGAGGCGCCGGAGGTTTGTCCTGTTTGCGACCATCCACAAGCCTTTTTCGAGGTTAAAGCGGAAAATATTTAAAACTGTACAATATAAGTCAGGGAAAAGCCTAAGGAGCCGGAGGAATTGCGCCTTGGGCTTTTTCTTAGCGAGAGTTATGCCAAAAATACTTAATAATATACATAGTTATAAATTTTAGAACAAAACAATACAACAAGCGTCAGATTTATGGTATTATTTCTATTAAGAGTTAAATCTTGTTTGAAATACCTTAGAGGAGGAATCAAGTCTGAAATGAATAAAGAAGCTTTGAAGCATTGGCGTTTTGTCATGACCATGCGCTGGCTGGCTAGAATAACAAGTATTCTTTCGATGGGAACTATACTGGTGATGTTTGCTCGCGGGGAAGAGATTAAAAATCTTGCTAGTAACAGTTTCGGGCAGTGGGTTATGCTGTTTCTTGTACCGGGTGCTTTAATATTCGGCATGTTGCTCGGATGGTGGAAGGAGATGCCAGGGGGGGTTATTGCTGTAGGCAGTGCTTTGATGTATACCGTGGTCAAGTACATCGTTGAAGGCACCTGGAACGGGGAATTTGAATACATTTTCTTTGCGATACCGGGAACGCTGTTTGTCGCTACCTGGGCTTTGGACATTGAAGAACTATATGATTAGAGAGAAATGGGTAAACTACTATTGAGAAAATAGTAGGGAGGATTTTAAGTGAAAAGGCTAAGCGGTAATTTGTTTATTGCCAGGAAAATGGTGTATTATATACTAGGGGTCCTGGAATTGCTGCTTGCCTTTCGTTTTATTTTTAAACTATTGGGAGCAAATCCGGGCAGTGGCTTTGTTTCCTTTATTTATTCTCTCAGCGGAGTGTTTTTATTACCTTTTGAAGGTATTTTCAGATCGGTGGCAACGGAGGGGATAGAAGCCAAGGCGGTATTTGAACCGGCTACGCTGATAGCCATGGCTGTTTATGCTCTTGCCGCTTATGGTATTGTGAAGTTTATGGAGATAAAAAAGCCTTCCCCATAGCTGGTTGTTAAATAGTAATGGAGGTGCTAATTATGTCAGCGTATCAATTTGTTTATGGGCCCGTTCCTTCCAGGAGGATGGGGCTTTCTTTGGGCATTAGTCCTATACCCAAAAAGGTATGTAATTACTCATGTGTTTATTGCCAGTTAGGAAGAACCCGGGGAATGACTAATGAGCGGCGGTCTTTTTATCAGGTTGAGGCGCTCGTTAAGGAATTCAGAGATTATATTAAGAAAGGCGGGGTATTTGATATTGTGACGTTGGTCGGCGAAGGAGAACCAACCTTATTTGCCGATATTCACAATCTTATTAAGGAACTCAAAAAAAACACCGCAAAACCGATTGCAGTGATTACCAATGGTGCACTTTTGTACGAAGAGGAGGTAAAAGCCGGGCTAAAGGAAGCAGACCTTGTTTTGCCCTCGCTTGATGCTTATGATGAAGAGACTTTTAGAAAAATAAACCGCCCCTACGGTACAATTAGATTCAAAGATGTTTTCCGGGGGCTCAAAGAGTTCTCTCATGAGTATGAAGGTGAATTATGGATAGAAACTATGCTGGTCAAAGGAATCAATGACAGTGAAGAGGGTTTACAAAAAATAAAGGAGCTTTTAGCGGAGGTTTCTTACGACAGACTATTTATCAACAGTCCGGTTCGGCCTCCGGCGGAGAAATGGGTAGAACAGTCGTCAGAGGCGACCATGCGCAAGGCTGGGGAACTTCTGGGAGGAACACTCATAAATGTTTTGGCCTCTGAGGGTTTTGCCAGCAGGGTAGAGGATCATTATGAGGCGGTGTTAAGCATTATCGGCAGGCATCCTATGAATCAACATGAAGTCAGAAGTTTCTTAAACTCACGAAGTTGTGATAATATAGAAGAAATATTTAAGAGCCTGGCACAGGATGACGGTGTAGAGACTGTAGACTACAAAGGATACAAAACCTTCAGGCTGAAATATTGATAAGGAAGAAGGCTAATGATAATGAAAAGACCAGTCAACAGGGTGGCGGCAATTCATGATTTATCCGGCTTTGGCAGGACGTCCCTTTCCGTGGTCATTCCTATCCTATCGACCATGGGAGTTCAGGTGTGTTCTGTTCCTACTGCTGTCTTGTCGACGCACACAGGCGGTTTCAAAGAATATAGCTTAGTGGATCTCACAGATTACATGGAAGGATTTATTTCACACTGGCACAAGCTGGGATTGGAATTTGATTGCATTTATAGTGGTTTTCTTGGATCAGCCCGGCAGATAGAAATAATCACCGGCTTTATCAATGCCTTTTCGGGAAATTCTCCCTTGGTGGTCATTGATCCGGTGATGGGGGATAACGGTAAACTATATCAGACGATGGGCAAGGAAATGGTTGAAAACATGAAGGGGTATATAAAAAAGGGTGATGTGATCACCCCAAATTATACGGAGGCGGCTTACCTTCTGGATGAAAAGTACAGCGGCAGTATTAGCGAAAAAACCGCAAAAAAATGGCTGATAAGGCTTTCCGAGATGGGTCCTCGTATCGTGATAATCACCAGTGTTCCTGAGGCCGGAAGCAAAAACAAAACCAGTGTGATAGCTTATGACCGAGAGGACGAACGTTTCTGGAAGGTCAGCTGTGTTTATATACCGGCCCATTTCCCCGGAACGGGCGATTGTTTTACAAGCGTTATTGTCGGTAGTCTGCTACAGGGAGATAGTTTGCCTATTGCCCTGGACAGAGGGGTACAGTTTATCACCGCGGCAATCAGAGCCAGTTACGGCTTTAAATACCCGGAAAGGGAAGGAATCCTGCTGGAGAGGGTCCTGGGAAATCTCAATATCCCGGTCATCACAAGCAGTTATGAACTCCTGGACTAATTATTTCGCTAGATCAATTATTTTTTTGGAAGGAAAGCATGAAATCGCGCAAAGCCAAGCAGTTTTCGTAAGTCACAGCGTTATAAGCGGAAGCCCGGCATCCTCCAACCGAACGGTGGCCGTTTAATCCGACGAAACCGGCGCTTTTGGCTTCTGCTAAAAACTTTTTCTCCAGCTCCTCGTTAGTCAGACGAAAGGTGATATTCATGTAAGAACGGCTTTCTTTTTCAGCGTGGCCTTGATAAAAACCATTGCTCTGGTCGATTGCATCGTAGATCAGAGCTGCTTTTTTGACATTGAGCTCTTTCAGACCTTTAAGGCCGCCGTTGTCCTTAGCCCAGGAAAGCACATTTTTTAGCATATAAATCCCGTAAGTCGGAGGCGTATTGTAGAGGGAATTTTTGTCGGCATGTGTATCATAACGCAGCATGGTGGGAATGTCCTTCTTTGCTTCTTCGATCAAGTCCTTACGAATGATGACAACGGTGACTCCCGAAGGACCGAGGTTTTTTTGAGCACCTGCGTATATGATGGAAAACTTACTAACGTCAACGGGTCTGGATAGAATATCGCTTGACATGTCTGCAATAAGCGGAACATTTCCGGTTTCGGGAAAAGAATGCCATTGTGTGCCGTAGATGGTGTTGTTGCTGGTAACATGCAGATAAGCGGTATCGGGAGAAAGTTTTAACCCTTTTATATCAGGGATACTGCGGTATTTTTCGCTTTTTGTGCTTGCCGCTTCGTAAGCCTCCCCAAGTTTTTTTGCTTCAGCCAAGGCTTTTTCCGACCAAGCACCGGTCATAAGGTAGCCGGCCTTTTTCCCCTCTTTGAGAAGGTTCATAGGAATCATGGTGAACTGCAGGCTTGCGCCGCCCTGAAGGAAAAGGACATCATATTCCGTGGGAATATTGAGCAGTTCAAACAAGAGGGATTTTGCGTCGTTATGAATTTCTTCATATTCCTTGCTGCGATGGCTCATTTCCATAACGGACATACCTGAACCTTGGTAATTAACGAGTTCTTCTGCGGCCTTTTGCAATACAGAAAGGGGAAGAGCAGACGGTCCGGCATTAAAGTTTCTTGCACGTGTTAAGGACATTAATATCACTCCCAGCATCTATTAAATAATAATAATAATTTTATTTAAGAATAAACATATATTACATTTAAAAATGCAGTGTTGTCAATGAGGCAGAACCGTTTTGTGAAAAAAGGGACTTGCACGTCGGGTTTCACGTGAAACTAAAGCTAAGTAAAGAAGCGGGGTGAATTTTTGGAAACGAGATTTAATGGGTTGTGGATTCTTTTGTTGCTGATGGCCGGAGTCTTTTGTCTTCTCTATCTTTGGTTTGCGATTTTTCCGGGGCAAGCAGCCCCTGAAACGTTCCAATATTTCAGTGCAAAACAGGTCAGTGCGGGAAGGGATTACCAACGCTTACCGCGGATTATTTCTATTCTTGGCTTTGTCCTGCAAATAGGGGTGCTTATTTGGTTCGTCTTTGGCAAAGGGAAAGACGGTATCGGCAGTGGAGCGAGAAACCATATGGTGTATGCTGTACTGTTGTGGCTTGTGCTCAGACTGACAAGCCTACCCGTTCAGTATTTTAGAGGTTATTACTGGCAAAAAAAGTGGGGGTTTTTGACCCAGTCGCTTTTTGCTTGGTGGAAGGATTATTTTTTAGAAGCAGGAATCGAGCTGGTTTTATTTACGGCAGGGCTGCTGATTCTATATTTTGTAATCGGACACTGGTCAAAAACTTGGTGGGTAATTATTGCGGGTTTATTTTCCCTGTGGCTTCTGATCCAGACTTACCTGTGGCCTGTCATAGTTGCGCCGCTTTTTAATGAATTTACACCCGTTCATAATCCGGCTATTACCGAAATGGTGGAAGAGTTAGCCGAAAGAGCGGGCATAGAGGTAGACGAGGTTCTCGTGATGGATGCCGGGCGTCGTACAACTAAAGCGAACGCCTATTTCACCGGTTTGGGAAGAACAAAACGGATCGTATTGTACGATACCCTTCTGCAAAACTATCCTCCTGAACAGGTTAAAGCTGTTGTCGCACATGAAATGGGGCATTGGAAACTGGGGCACATTACCAAAGGGGTGGGACTTGGTATCTTAGGAAGTTTTATTCTTTGGTGGTTGGCCGGGATCATGTTAAGCAGGACGATTCCGTTTGGTTTTAGGTACGGACCGGAAGTTATGGGGATGGTTGTACTGTTTTTAATACTGAGTTCATTTATCAGTAGTCCGCTGCAAAATGGGATATCCCGTTACATGGAAAGAGAAGCAGATAGGTTTGCGGTAATACTTACGGAAGATGTCCAGTCGTCGGTGGATTTACAGGTAAACATTTCTCGGAAAAACCTATCCGACCTTGCGCCGGCACCCTTTATCGAGTGGTTTGGCTACTCTCATCCGTCGGCGGTAAAAAGAATAGAGCAGATGCGGGAAAACTATTAAAACAGCAGAGAAAAACAGTCTGGATTGTGGTCGTATGATCATTTGCGTCGTGTAGGTAATGATACATTGACTAATAAGATTAAATAATGTATTCTATGAATATATGAACAATATGTTCATAGAAACGGAAAGGAGGATACCTATGCCTAAAGCTTTTAGTGATAAACAAAGAGAAAGAATAAATAATGAACTTATGGTAAAAGGAAAAAAGCTGTTCAGCAAATATGGCTTAAAGAAAACAAGTATAGCAGATATAACAAAAGCTGTAGGTATATCTCAAGGAGCTTTTTATAGTTTTTACCCATCAAAAGAAACTCTTTTTTATGCCGTTATAAAATTAGAAGAAAATAGAATCAGACAAAAGATATTAGAAGAAGTAGATTTTGAGACTTCTGGTATTAAAGAACATTTGAAAAAATTCATGTTTTGTATACTAGATATAATTGAAAAAAATACACTTATTCAGCAACTACTTTCTACGAATGAGATGGAAACTATTATGGAAAATATCCCCGAGGAAGCAGAAGAATTGCACATACAAAGCGATATCCAATTTATGAATGAAATAATTAAGAAATGGCAGAAAGATGAAATACTTATTACCGAAAATCCTGAAGTGATTGTCGGATTATTTCGGACCTTATTTCTTTTACCCTTTAGTAAGAAAGTTATTGGTGAATCTAATTATAAGCGGACGATTGAGATATTAGTTGATTTTATCGCCGAAGGTTTAGCAAGGAGGTAAAAATATGGATACGGTTATCCATACCGATAAGCTAGAAAAAAGATTTGGTAACATATGTGCAGTTAATAAAGTTAGTCTGCATGTAAAGAAAGGAGAAATATATGGATTTTTGGGTCTAAACGGAGCCGGAAAAACTACTACAATCCGATTGCTGCTGGGCATGATAAACCCCACGTCAGGGACAGCATATTTTTATGGCAAAAAGATAAATTCTAGGGATCATGATTTATGGAAAAAAGTGGGTTACCTAGTAGAGACACCATATTCTTATCCTAATTTAACAGTAGAAGAGAATCTGGAAATTATAAGACGTTTACGCTCAATTGAAAACCCTAAGGTAGTAGATGAGATTATTTCAAAGTTGCAACTGGACAGCTATAAAAATAGAAAGGTTAAATATCTTTCCCTCGGAAATACACAAAGACTTGGGTTGGCAAAAGCGCTTATTCATAATCCGGATATTCTTCTATTGGATGAACCCTCGAATGGATTAGATCCTGCCGGAATAGTAGAAATCCGGGAACTTTTGCTTGATATGGCATTGAATCATGGGGTGACGATTTTTTTGTCAAGTCATATTCTTGGAGAAATATCAAAGATCGCCGGTAAAATTGGTATTATTCATAAAGGAAATTTGGTACAGGAATTAGAGATAAAAGAGATTGATCGACTGAGAAGAAAAAGTCTATTGGTTAATGCTAATAACCGAGATTTCGCAAAAAGGATAATAGAAGAAAAAGGATACTCTGTAAACGTTAGCGATCAGGGAGATTTGGTTATATATGATGAAAAAGCATTAATGAAACCAGAACTAATATCGGCTTTACTTTCTTCAAGGGGGTATCCACCTACACTGCTGGTGAAAAAAGAAGAAGACTTGGAATCATATTTTTTCAGAGTTATTGGAATTGATGGAGGTGGATCAGAATGAAAAGGGCTATAGCTGCATTTTTAGTAGAATGGCTTAAAATAAAGAAATCCAAAACGATTTGGATTACGTCCTTTGTTTTTCTCTTAACATCGGTGATGATGGGGATATTAATGATTATTATTAAACACCCTGAACTTACTGATAAAATTGGAATCATGTCAACGAAAGCTAATTTAATTGGTGAGGCGAACTGGCCGACTATGTTTTTATTATTGAAACAGAATTTTTCGGTTGGCGGAATATTGGGTTTTGGCTTTATAACCAGCTGGGTATTTGGCAGTGAATATGCAGAACGAACGTTAAAGGATCTGCTCGCGTTACCAGTATCACGGACAACAATTGTCCTGGCAAAATTCGCGGTAATTTTTCTATGGTGTCTTATTCTGGCCTTACTTATATTTTTCATGGGAATAGCAGTTGGAATGGCTATTGGTCTTGGAGAGTTGTCCTTACAAGCTATTGCCTCAGAATTCCTGAGATTTGAAATAACTGCTTTATTATTAATCATACTATGTGCACCAGTTGCATTTTTCGCAAATTATGGTCAAGGATATATGCTTCCTTTTGGTTTTATTATCGTTGTCATCATTATAGCTCAATTTGTAAGCACACTTGGATTTGCCTCCTATTTCCCCTGGGCTATACCAGCATTATATCTAGGGGCAGCCGGAGCTGAAAATGAACATCTTTCTATGCTAAGTTTTATTATACTTTTTCTAACAAGTGGCGTCGGAGTATATTTAACACTTTTCTGGTGGAATAACGTTGATAAAACATAAGTTGATTTATAAGGAGGAGAAAATGAGTATTGCAAATGAAAGGCCTCAAAATATTGCTTTTATTAATGTAAATATTGTCACAATGTTAAACGTACTATTTTAGAAAATCAAACAAATATAATTAAAAATAGTATTATAGAATTCATAGGTGAATCATGCCAAGCTGAAATAACGGAGAATGTATTAGTTATCGATGGCAACCAACCCAAACACAAACACATAGGTGCTGAACACAGGTGCTGAATTTATTATTGACAGCATCGCTTTGATTCTAGTATAATATATATTCATATTTGACAAGCCTGGTCACCAAGTGCTATAATGATATAGTAATCCCGGAAGGAAGGTGATTGGTTGTCTGCGAAAAGAGTTTTGGCCGATATAAAACGAGATTTAGAACCTTATGTTGGATACAAGATTAAGCTGAGAGCTAATAAAGGCAGAAAAAAAGTCATCGAAAAAACAGGTATTCTTGAAAGCACTTACCCTAATATTTTTGTAGTGAGGCTTGAAGAAAAGCAAGTTGAGCGGAGAGTGTCTTATAGTTACGCCGATATTTTAACAGATGCGGTTCAGCTTACCTTCTTTCGTGACGAGCAAGATATAATATTTACAGCACGAAGCTGCTAGCACAAAGCAGCTTATTTTTTTTGCCCGTTTTTTGGGACAAAATACCATTTCCATTTAATATTAAATAATCGGGAAATACATCAAATGCCATAAATACCATAAGCCCAGAAAGGGGTCAAGGGCGAATTAGCAGATTTGTAGTAATAACACCAAAAAGATACAATCTTAGTATCAAATGTAATATAATAGGAGGGAGTTTATGAAAGAGTCTAGGGGTAAGAGAAGAAGGAAGACTCCATTATTGAGGCTGGTATTGATGTTTATTCTGTTTTTAAGCATTTGTATTCCGGTCTATGCTCAGGCAGATGGAGACAGTGGAGAGAACGCAACCGCTACCGTTATACATAACTTTCAAGTACGAAGCATGGATGAGAATGAGGATACCTACGAGCTTTTAATCAATGATAACGTAGTTGTTAGATATAGAACTATGCAAATGGGTTTCAGCGCCCGGGAAAGGGCTATGATAATAGTGGAACGGGTTAAAAAGCTGGGGGGGACTTTGCAAACCGCAAATATTACGGCGGGTCAAATAAACGGAAGCCCAGTTATTATGGCAGGAAGAAATCTTTTAATAACTATAACCGAAGCCGACTATAAGGCGAACAATTCCAGCGGCGAAGGTTTGGCCGGTGTATGGTTGAATAATATTCGTAAGACGCTTGAAGAACGGGAAAAAGAAGCTTTGCAAAACGCAAACGAGGGAAACGGGGACAGTGGACAAGGCGGACAAGCAGGTGAAATCACAGAAGATGTTAACATAGAAAATGAAAGTGAAAACGAACCCGCAGAAGAGATAAAACAAGAGCAAGACGGGAGTACAATCGGCACCAAGGTAAGCGCCGAGGAAAGCGAAATGTTGAAATTAATCAACCAGGAAAGGGTAAAGGCAGGAATATCCGAACTGGTAATGAACCCCGAATTGGTAGGAGTTGCCCGCCTTAAATCCCAGGATATGATAAACAATAACTATTTTGCTCATACCTCACCGACGTATGGTGACCCCTTTCGAATGATGAGCAGTTTTGGCGTTGAATATCGATATGCGGGAGAGAATTTAAGCGGCAGTCCAGACGTGGAATTAGCACACAACTCCCTCATGAATTCGCCGGGACACAGAAAAAACATTCTTAATCCCAATTACACTCATATTGGCATAGGCATAGTTGACGGCGGGCCGTATGGTAAGATGTTTACACAACTCTTCGTAGGCAGATGAAGGAGGAAATATTTTAGGCACAAAATCCTCATAACGGCATATACTTAAATGAATTAATATGCCTTAGAGAGGAGGAAGTGTAGATCATGTCCATTAATGTCACCACTAGAAGAATAAAGGTGGAAAACGTTATCGGTGAAGCGGTGAAGCAGGCAAACATTATTCGAGACATTACACTACCTGTGCCGGCTAAAAAAATAGAAAGCATCGATACTCAAATTCGAGATGTGAAAAGCAAGGTTATTGAGAACAAAGTAATTGTTGAGGCGATTCTGCATAAGCAAATATATTATGTGGAGTGCGTGACCGGCGATGTGCAGGAATACACAGTACCGGACGAAAAAATCACAGAGTTTGTTCATTTGCCTGGTGTTGAGCCGGGAATGGATGTCAGGACGGTCGTCGATATTGAGTATTGCGATGTCGAAGCCATTGATATGGTAGAGAATAATAATAACTGTCATACCAGATTCCAGCAGACTTGTATAGTAAGGATAAAAGTAAAGGTTATTGAAATGCTGGAATTTGAAGTAGTTACGGATGTCTCGGGTATAGGTATTATCCCGACTTACCAGACAGTCGTTATTGACAACGTTATTGGTGCCGCCTGTGAGCAATATAACCTAAGTGACAGTTATATTGAGCTGCCGGACGGTACTTACAAGATTAAGTCTGTAGATGCGGAGATTCAGGATACGGAAGAGACGATTTTGCCTGACAAGGTCATCATCAAAGGGAAACTTCATAAGCAGATTTACTATGTTGTCGAACCCGGCAATGAGGTGAGGGAAACCCACGCGGATGTACCATTCAGCGTTTTTGTCCATATTCCGGGAGCTAAAAAGGGAGCTATGGTAACCACAGATGTGCGTATTGAATACATCGATAATGAGCTGGTTGTCAGAAACGGGAGAAAGTATGTCAAGGAAACTGTTGTGCTGCAGATTTGTGCAAAAGTGACGGAACCGATTACTATCTGCCTTGTCACGGCGGTTGCGGGAGCAGAATATGAAACCAGGACACTGAGTATTGAAAACGCCGTTGGTGAGGGGCGCCGTCAGGTTAATATTTTGGCGAGTGTTGTTACACCTACAGAGGCGCGGAAGGTAGCTAAGGTGGATGCCGAGGTGCGGGATCTGGAAGGTAAGGCTATTCCCAACAAAGTTATCATTAAAGGAGTACTGCATAAACAACTATACTACGTGTCGGCAGTGGATGATCAGCTGCGGGAAATATCCCTTAATGAGCCCTTTACAGAATTTATCCATATTGACGGTGTGCGTGAAAACGACATGGTTGATGTCACTGCCCGTATAGAATATGTCAATGTAGAAGCGGCAGCTCCGACACCTACAACCAACTGGCGGCAGACCGCGGTTTTGGAAATTATTGCAAAAGTAACACAGACAGAGGAACTTACGGTTGTGATAGCAGTGAAAGAAGCTGAATTTTGTAAGCCAGGGGAGTCCTTCGACTACGTTATTCAAAAAGGAGACACCCTTATGGCGATAGCAATCAGGTTTAACAAGCCGCTTCAGGCGATATTGGATGCGAATCCGCAAATCAAGGATCCTAACATAATTTTTGTCGGCATGACAATAAAAATACCCTGCACCGTCAAGGGTATGGGATAAACATGGGGTCAGGCTTGAAATATTCACTTATTATGAATATTTCAAGCCTTTCTTGTTATTGCTTTTATGATTAATGTTTAAAAAAACCTTTCAATGTTAATACTTTTAGTAGAAACAGGGGGAGGTTTTGAGTGTGATAATCAAAAAGCAAGTCTTATCCTTCATATTAGTCGGTCTATTATTAATGTTTCTTTTTCAATGCATTAGCATTCAAGAAAGGGTTCCTTCTTTGATTAGACTCCACATACTTGCTAACAGTGATGAAGCTTATGATCAAGACATGAAGTATAGGGTGAGAGATAAGGTGGTACAGGCAGTACGAGAGGAGTTTGCTAATTCACGCAGTTTGGAGGAGTCGCGTATGATTCTTCTTAACAAGCTCAATGTACTAGAGGATTTGGCAGAGCAAGAGTTACGGGAACTGGGATGTACTGCCGATGTTAAAGCATATTATGGTGAATATAGTTTTCCTGTCAGGTATTACAGGACATTTTCTTTGCCTGCAGGCAGGTATGAGGCGGTTAGATTAGTAATAGGCGAAGGCCAGGGAGCAAATTGGTGGTGTGTGTTGTTTCCTCCCCTCTGTTTTGTTGATGGACAGACAAGTGTGGAGGGTGAAGAGGAGGAGGTTTCGCAAAAAATCGAAGAAGCACTGAACGTTGGGAAGGAAGTTAAAATAAAGCCAGCACTTAAGGTTGTTGAATTATGGGAAAAAATCAAGCCGGATCCTTCAGACACATGATTACCCGATATTTTTGCCGCAGGTCTTTGTAAAAGAGGAGTACACATTGTTGTTAAAAGCAGCATTGGTATTCCTTGTTTTATTTTTTGATAGAACATACAATAGGGTTGAAGGATGCATGCAGCGGTTAAGGATGCATGTAAGCAGTAAATGTTAGCGGATAGATAGATGGGGTGGGGGAGAGTGTGCGATGTCGGATAAAAAATCGAATGAGTCATTGCGAAGGCTTCCTGCGATGCATAAGATTTTGAATGCTGAGAAGGGAAGGGATTTAGCAGAACAGTACGGTCGTGAAATGGTATTGACGGCTGTTGACGAGGTGCTTGATGAACTAAGAAAAGGTTTCTTATCTCTTGGAAATAAAGAAAAGACCGGTATTTCTTTAGACATGGTGCTTGATAGAGTTGAAAATCATTTGGCGGGAGTAGCTAAGACGTCCCTGATGAGAGTAATTAACGCGACGGGGGTGCTTTTGCATACCAATCTGGGAAGAGCAGTTCTGAGCAAGAAGGCACAGGATGCCTTGCTTGTAGCTGCAAGCGGCTATACTAATCTCGAATATGACTTGAAACAGGGGAAAAGGGGCTCGCGCTATGAACATGTTGAAAAACTTTTGCTTCGTTTAACCAAAGCAGAAAGCGCGTTAGTGGTAAACAACAATGCCGGCGCGGTCTTGTTGGCAATTAATACCCTTGCCAAGGGGCGGGAGGCTATAGTATCCAGAGGTGAGTTGGTGGAAATAGGGGGGTCCTTTCGAGTTCCTGAGGTTATGAAGCTGGGAGGGGCAAAGCTGGTTGAGGTAGGTACTACGAATAGGACGCATTTGTCCGATTACAAGCAAGCGATCAGTGAAGATACGGCGGCTATTCTCAAGGTACACACCAGTAATTTCCGCATCGTAGGTTTTTCAAAGTCAGTTGAAAGAAAGGACTTGCTCGAGCTTGCACATGGTAAGGGGCTTCCCTTGATTGAAGATCTAGGGAGTGGATCGTTCTTGGATTTTTCCCAGGAGGAAGCAACCGTTGTTGAGGTGATTGCCGCAGGTGTTGATGTAGTCACCTTTAGCGGTGATAAGCTGTTGGGTGGTCCGCAAGCCGGTATTTTGCTGGGGAAGAAAGAATATATTGAGGCTATGAAAAAGAATCAACTGGCAAGGGCTCTGCGCGTTGATAAATTCACTCTTGCAGCTTTGGAAGCAACCCTTTTGGAATACTTGTCTCCTGAAAAGGCGATGGAGAATGTTCCTCTTTACAGAATGCTGAACGCCCCGGTTGAGATGCTCCGCGAAAAGGCGGAGGCTATAGCTGCGGAAGTGAATCGGGGGCAGGAACGGGTTAAGGTCAAGCCCGTCCCGACAAAGGCGCAAATGGGAGGAGGAAGTCTTCCCGGGCAGGAGTTCCCCTCGTACGGGCTGGTTATAAGCTGTGAAGGGAAGACCCCTATGGAGATGGAAGGGCATTTTCGCAGTCTTTTGGTCCCCATTATCGGCTATATTGAGCGTGAACGATATATCATGGATTTGCGTACCATTTTACCCGGTGAGGAAGATGTAATCATTGACGGAATCAAACTGGCAGGTAGATGATGTCTCCGGGAAAGATTAAATGCGGATCAATATGTGGATTTAGTCTGATGATTTCGCTTGTGCTTGTGCCGTGTATGCGTGCTATTGTCCACAGGGTATCACCTTTTTTTACGGTATAGCTTTTTCCGCCGAGCTGTTGCCCCTGGGCTCCCCTTGAGATTTCAACGCCTGTTCCCATAGGGATGAGAGGGAAAATCCCTTCGATGTCGTTATTATACATTCTGATACATCCCAGGGATACGGCTTTACCGATAGCGTTGGGGTTGTTGTTGCCATGTATTCCGTAAGCGTCATTGTTTAGACCCATCCAACGGGTACCGAAGACGGTGCCCTTTGTAAGTATTTTTTTATCAATGATTTTCCAATTTCCGATGGGCGATGGTGTAGCGGGCTTGCCGATGGCTATTCTATAAGTGCCGTATAAGCCGCTTCCTTTGTATAAGTGTAAATATCGGCTGCTGAGATCGATTTTTATCGACATTCCACCTGACGACAATTCCAACATCCTTTCTGAACAATGACTAATTTATAAATGATATGCTGAGTCAAAAGAGTTTAAAACTAATTGTTAAGGGCATGTTAAGAAATTGTTAAGAGATGCTTAATCACCTGTTAAATTTATTGAAAAAAGAGTAGTATATCAGCGTAGGTACAAACATAAAGCACAGGCATAATGAAAGGAAATGGCAATCATGGAAATAACGGCTCAACAAATCATTTTTTACTTTTCAGGCGGATTGGCATTTTTCTTGTTTGGGATAAGGCAGATGTCAGACGGTTTAAAAGGCTTGGCAGGTGATAAATTACGAGCGTTGCTGGAAAAAGGTACAAGAACACCGCTGAGGGGAGTTATTACCGGAATGCTGGTAACGGCGTTAATCCAGAGCAGCTCGGGAACTACCGTATTAACCGTTGGTCTGGTAAACTCAGGGCTGCTTACACTGCGACAGGCGGTCGGTATTGTCATGGGAGCCAATATAGGGACAACCATCACCGCTTATTTGATTGGATTTAAATTGGAATATTATGCTTTGCCAATACTGGCGACGGGTGCTCTGCTGATGCTGTTTAGCAAGAATAAAAAAGTCAGTACATTCGGTAAGGTTTTATTCGGTTTTGGGATGCTTTTTCATGGAATGCAGACCATGGGAAGTGGGTTGAAGCCCTTGCGGAACATGCCATTCTTCGTTAACGCCATGACAGGGATTGAGTCCCATGCCTTGATGGGGGTACTGGTTGGAACGGCTTTTACCGGGATAGTACAAAGCAGTAGTGCAACTATCGGTGTTTTGCAGGAACTTGCTTACCAGGGAGCTATTACATACACTCAGGCCGTGCCTATCTTGTTTGGCGATAACATCGGAACGACCATTACTGCCCTGCTGGCTTCAATCGGGACATCAGTGGCGGCAAAAAGGACAGCCTTATCCCATTGTATATTCAATTTACTGGGAACTCTTATCTTTTTGCCGCTTTTTGTTTTAGGAATTTTTCCGGAGATAGTGCGATTATTTACAGACTATATATACGTACTGTTGCCTGGTGCTGAAGGAACCTGGCAGACGTTAAACATAAAAATGCAGCTGGCGCAGACCCACGGTGTCTTCAATATCAGCAATGCATTGATACAGTTACCCTTTGTAGCAGTATTAACAGCCATTGTGAGTAAGATTATCACAGGAGAGGATATCATTGTTGAATTTGAACCAAAGTACTTGGAACCGAGATTCTTGGACAATCCCTCGGTTGCTTTGGGTCAAGCCGGTAGAGAGGTCCTGAGGATGGGTGACGTGGCCAGACAATCTTTTGAGCATGCCATTACCTATTTCTTCACAGGTCTGGAAAATGAGGCAGAACAAACGGATAGTTTGGAAGAGGTAGTTGATAATTTGCAGAATAGGATTACAGATTATATAGTAAAATTATCGGAGAAGCAGTTGTCGATAGAAGAGTCAAACTATGCCTATATGTACATTCAGGCGGTAAATGATATAGAAAGGGTCGGGGACCACGTTGAGAATATTGTTGAATTGACTCATGCCAGGAAAGAACGTGGGGTTCGTTTTTCCATTGAGGCCATGGCCGATATGAGGAAAATGATTGACAAGACTATGGAAACTTACCAGTGGGCCCTGGAGAGTTTGGAAAAGAGGGACTTGAAGCTGGCGCAAAAGGTTGTTGAAAACGATGATAGTATTGACGAAATGGAGAGAGATTTCCGCAGAGGCCACATTGACAGGCTAAATGCAGGTACTTGCAGTGGTGATGCCGGAGCCATCTATATAGACATTCTGAGCAATTTGGAGCGTATTGGGGATCATTCGGTCAATATTGCTCAGTACGTGATGGGTGCACGCTAGGATACTTAAGGGGTGAGGGATAAATTTATGGATTTTTGTGGGAAAAGTGTTGTTATTACGGGGGCCGCAAGCGGCTTGGGAAGAGCAATCACTAAGGTATTTGCCACAAATAAAGCTGAACTCGCACTACTAGATATAAATATGGAGGGACTGCGGCAAATCAAAAGCGAGTTGCACTCGCAGAAGGTTTTAACGTATGAAGTTGATGTGACAGACTATGAGAAGGTACAAGAAGCCGGAAAGAGAATCGTCAGTGATCGTGGGCGAATTGATGTCTTGGTTAATTGTGCCGGCGGCGGGAAGGAGTTTTTGCTTGGCTTCAGAGAGTTGGATGAAATAACGTGGAACAAGCAAATAAACTTAAATTTAAACAGTATGTTTTATTGTTGTAAAATGGTGCTGGAACAGATGATTAAACAAAGGAGCGGAAAAATCATTAATGTTTCCTCCGTTGCCGGGTTGCGGGGCGGAGGTTTATTAGGGAAGGGCGCATATGCTACAGCCAAGGCCGGTGTATTGGGTTTAACCAAAGCGTTGGCGCGGGAGGTGGGGGAGTACGGCATAAATGTTAATGCCGTTGCTCCGGGATTACATTTAACCCCTTTAACAGGTGGTACGCCCACTGAAAAAATTGAGCTGATTAAAACTCAGTTACCACTCAAGGCTTGTGGTGATCCGGAAAAATTGGGGGAGTTGGTGGCTTTTCTTGCTTCAGAAAGTGCTCAGTTTATTACAGGTGCGGTAATAACTGTGGACGGTGGATACGCCATGCATTGATTGAAAGTTCATATCGTAAAAATAGATGCAGAAAAATATGTGCTAAATATGTGGTAAAATATCAATTAGCATAGAAAAAAACATTTAAAGTATGATAGAATATAACTGTTGTGAAGAGGGACATGTGTCCAGGCGGGTTTTTATGAGTGTTTGAGGGGAATGAGTATGCTTTCGGATAAGACGGTAAGGCAATCATTAATGTAGAGACGGAGGGATATAGGGAATAATTATACTCCAAAGTAAATAGGTGGTATGGTTATGAATACAACTTCTGCTGGTAAAACAAAAACCAAACGGTATTCTTATTTCAAACATTTTAGCACTTTATTTTTGATTTTATTTCTTTTTTGGACAACTCTTTCCGGCAAACTGGATGTTAAACATTTAACTATTGGAGCGGTTACTTCTCTGGTTGTTGTTTGGGTGACACTTTCTTTATTGCGTTTGCCGTCGGGGGAAAATAAGGATGAATATTATCTAGCCTTCGATATTCCTATTCGAAGGCTTTTGGCGTATGTGCCTTGGCTTATATGGGAGGTTGTTAAGGCCAATGTTCATGTTGCGCTGATAGTACTCAATCCGAAAATGCCGATTGAACCTAAAGTTTTCGCGTTTAAGAAGAAAATGGACAGCCCTATTGCCCACGTATTTCTGGCAAATTCGATAACATTGACACCAGGTACGATTACAGTTGATTTACAGGATAATGTTTATATTGTCCATGCGCTTGACGAGGATGCGGAAAAGGCGCTGACTCCGGACGAAGGAGAAGGTATAATGCCTGAAAAGGTAGCCCGCCTTTTTCAGGAGAATGAGGTCGAGGGAAGGGGTGATTAGCAAATGGATTTCACTTATGTTTTTATGGCTCTTATTATCGGCTTAGCGGTAATTGCTGTTTTAATGCTTTATAGGGTGCTGCACGGACCTACAGTGTTTGACCGTTTGAACGGACTTGCGGTTATCGGGACGGATGCGATTTTACTGTTAGTTTTGCTCGGTGTCCTTAGCGGACGAGTCGATATGTTTGTAGATGTGGCCATTGCTTACTCCATCTTAGGGTTTATCAGTATGGTAATATTTGCGAAATACCTCGAGGGGAAAGGAGATGCTGACGTATGAAGTATCTCGCTCTACTGTTCCTTCTAGGCGGATTCTTTTTCACTTTTGTTGCAGCCCTGGGCGTAATCCGCTTCCCCGATTTTTATACCCGCATGCATGCCTCCGGTAAAGGGGACACGCTCGGTGTTGCTTTGTCTATTATTGGCTTGATCTTTTATCTTGCCATTGAGGATGGATTTACATTTACTAGTGTAAAGCTATTGTTTATTGTGGTTTTTATTTTTCTGGCTAACCCCATTGGTACTCATGCCATTTGCCGAGCAGCCTACAGGTGCGGCTTAAAGCCATGGACTAGGGGGGGGGAATAGATTTGATACAGTTGTATTTGCAAACGGGGATATTAATTTTGATGGTAATTACAGGTGTTGCGGCTTTATTGGTTGACGACCTGTTGGCGGCAATAATCTTGTTCAGTGCCTTTAGTTTTTTTGCGGTTTTGATTTATTTAACATTAGGAGCTCCGGATGTGGCTTTTACTGAGGCAGTGGTAGGCGTGGTTTCAACGACATTCTTTATCATAGCGTTGAACGGCTTGCGTAGGAGGTGTTCGAAGTGATGAAGCTTTTTTCATATTTGAGTTTGGGACTAATGGTTGTCGTGCTTTTTGCTACAGCCGGTGGACTTCCTGTGCTGTTTGATAAGAATTCGCCGGCAGCCGTTAATGTATCGCCCCGTTACATTGAAGAAAGCCATAGGGAGACGGGCTCGCCCAATTTTGTGACCGCGGTGCTGGCCGACTACAGGGGATATGATACTTTGGGAGAGACGACAGTAATTTTTACCGCTGGAGTGGCTGCCGTCTTGCTTCTTCGTACCGGTAGAAAAAATGGTGACGATAGCGGGGTGGACGGAGAATGAACAGACGCTTTGGCAGTGTAGTGCTGGATACGGCCTTTAGATATCTTGTTCCGTTTATTTTGGTCTATGCGGTTTATGTCCTTATCCATGGAGAAGATAGTCCCGGTGGTGGGTTCCAAGCAGGGGCGCTTTTTGGAATAGCAATAGTACTGGAACATTTGGTACATGGAGATAAGGCCTTTTTAAAAATACCCGGTACCTGGGCGGTTGCTGTGGCCGGAGGAGGAGCATTGTTTTATGGTCTAATCGGCCTATTCTGTATCCTATCAGGAGGAAATATGCTTCAATATGGTATGCTGCCTCTGATGCAAGATGTTGTAGAAAGGCATGTTTTAGGGATACTTGGTATAGAGATAGGCGTTACTATCTGTGTCATGGCTACAATTGTTGCTATTTTTAATGCTCTTACCGGAAGGGAAGATTTATTATGATTAAGGAACTATTAGCAAGCCATCTTGTCTATTGGCTTATTATTATTTTGTTTATGTTGGGGCCTTTTGGTATAATCCTCCAGAAAAACCTTGTAAAGAAGCTTATGGCAATGAATATCATGCAGGTGGCCGTAATAATCTTTTTCCTGGTTCTTGGACAGAAGGAGGGGGCAACATTACCGATTGAGATTCATGGACTGACTGGTGCGGCCAATTATATCAATCCTTTGCCTCATGCCCTTATGCTTACTGCTATTGTTGTGAGCCTTAGTACAACAGGTGTGGCGTTGGCACTCTTGTTACTATTACAGAAGAAGTATGGGGTACTCGAAGAAGATGAATTGTTACGGAGGATGAATTAATGATGGAACAACTCCCGGCACTGTTAATTCTGATTCTCCTATTAACAGCTCTGGCAAGTCCTTTTCTTTCTTATATCTCAGGGCGTATAGTGCGCTGGACGGCGCTTGCGGCCATGTTTGCAGCGGCATGCTGTGCAATCGGCACGTTGATTCGCGTATTGGCGGAAGGGACTTGGCATTATAGCTTTGGAGGATGGGAACCTCCTTGGGGAATTGAATACGTTGTTGATCCCTTGGGCGGCGGAATGGCAGTCTTAATTGCGATAATCGGGTTTTTGGTATTGGTGTATTCCGGGCCATATCTTAAAGAGGAAAATGGGCTTAGGATAGGCACGTTTCATGCTCTATACCTCTTACTTGCAACGGGTTTGATGGGTATGGTGGTAACGGGCGACGTTTTCAATCTCTATGTTTTTCTTGAAATTTCTTCGTTATCGGCGTACGGATTAATAGCCGCAGGCGGTTATAAGGCGGTAGCGGCGGCTTTCAGGTATTTGCTTATTGGTACTGTCGGAGCATCGTTGTACCTGTTGGGAATTGGTTATCTCTATTCGGTTACCGGTTCGCTCAATATGGCCGATTTGGCACAGAAAATACTGTTAATCGCAGATTCGCAGGCGGTTCTCATTGCTGTAGTGATGATTATGTTGGGGATGGGTATTAAAATGGCTATGTTTCCGTTACATGGCTGGCTGCCCGATTCCTATACGTACGCACCGCCACCTGCGGCAGCTTTTATTTCGGGAGTAATGACTAAGGTCTCCGCTTATGTCCTCTTTAGGTTTTTCTTTTATATCATTGGAGCTATGAATGGTCCTATACCGGGGGCTTTGCAGGTATTGGGGGTTGCAGCGTGCCTTGGCATAATACTCGGCTCTGTAATGGCTATAGCTCAGTCGGATTTCAGGCGTATGCTGGCCTACTCCAGTGTTGCTCAAGTCAGCTATGTTACGCTGGGACTTGCGATAGGTAATGTCTACGGGCTGATTGGTGCTATGCTACACATTTTGAACCATGCCATTATGAAGAGCTGCCTCTTTCTTGTTGCCGGCGGTGTGAAATATAAAACGGGTGAACATGGGATTGAAAAATATGCCGAATTGTACGAAAAGATGCCGTTGACCATGGGCACTTTTATGATAGCGGCCCTTTCAATGGTTGGTATCCCACCGACGGCAGGATTCTTCAGTAAGTGGTATTTAGCCTTGGGAGCGATAGATAAGGGCATGTGGGTTTTCGTTGTGGTAATAGCAGTAAGCAGTCTTCTCAACGCGGTATACTTTTTCCGTGTCATAGAACAGGTCTACATGAGAAGGAGTAAAAAACCCGAAGATACAGGGAAATCTGCATGGAAAATCAGTGCGGAACTTCCTTTGACGATGCTTCTCCCGATTTTGGTATTAGGTGTAAGTATTGTCGTGTTTGGCGTTTTTAATGAACAAATCGTAACCAATATTTTGCAATATGCGCTGCCGGGGGGTGGGTTTTAATTATGGAGTATGTTGTGGATTACCGGCCCTTATGGGCAGTGCTGATATCTCTAATTGCCGCGGGTCTGATAATGCTGCATGGCAGAAGGCCTAATCTGCGGGAAGCTTGGACTATTATGGCTGCTTTCGGAAAGGCGATCATTGTTTTTTCTATGATTCCTGCGGTTCTTGCGGGTAAAGTCCTGGAGATCGAGCCAATTCAGATAGCCAAAGGCATAACATTGCATTTACAGGCGGATCCTACAGGAATGGTGTTTGCGGTATTGGCCTCGTTTTTGTGGATATTGACCTCCTTCTATTCAATAGGATACGTGCGCAAGTTGGAGGAAAAACACCAGACAGGATATTTTGCCAGCTTTGCTGTTTGCCTCTCGGCGACGATGGGGATTGCTTTTGCGGCAAACCTTTTGACCTTCTTTGTGTTTTACGAAATCTTGACAATTGCTACCTATCCTTTGGTTATCCACAAGCGCAGTGACGAAGCGGTTAATGCGGGCAGAAAATATTTGGCCTATACCCTTATTGCCGGGCAATTGTTTCTGGTTGGTATTGTGTGGACGTACGTTCTTGCCGGTACGGGTGATTTTCAAGCGGGAGGTTTTCTTGCCGGCGTGGCGGCTTCCGATACGGCTCTAAAAGTGATTTTCGTGTTAATGATACTGGGAACTGTGGTTAAAGCGGGTGTTATGCCGTTGCACGGCTGGCTACCTACCGCTATGATTGCGCCGACGCCGGTTAGTGCACTGTTGCACGCGGTTGCGGTTGTCAAGGCAGGGGCTTTCGGTGTAATTAGGGTTATCGGATTTGTGTTCGGACCGCAGTTGTTGAACGAACTGGGTGTTGCTTCGGTCCTTGCCGCTGTAGCAGGTTTTACAATAGTCTGTTCCTCGATAATTGCCATGAATCAGGATAATCTAAAAAGAAGGCTGGCTTTTTCAACGATTGGACAGTTGTCTTATGTGGTTTTGGGAGCAGCCCTCTTAACGCCACTGGGTTTATTGGGAGGAATGTTTCAGATAGTTGCTCATGCTTGTATGAAGATTACGCTGTTCTTCTGTGCCGGGGCACTTCATGCCACGGCCCACCTTGATAATGTCAGCGAGCTTGACGGGATAGGGCGAAAAATGCCCTTTACCATGGGGGCCTTTGCCGTGGGCTCGCTTGGTATAGTGGGAATGCCTTTTATAGCCGGGTTTATAGGTAAATGGAATTTAGCTTTAGGTGCTCTGGCAGCAGGAAAACCAATCTATGTGGCGGCTCTGATTATTAGTGCGATGCTGAGTTCCGCGTATCTGTTGCCGATAGTATATAAGGCGTTTTTTAAGAAGCCGGTTTCTTCACAGCATGAGGGGTCTTTCCCAGAAGAACATAGCGGGCCTAAAGAACATGGAGAAGCAAATAAGGGTATGCTGATTCCGCTTTTAATAACAGCGGCTGTGTCAATAGTGTTAGGCGTCTATCCTAACGCCGGCGCACATTTATATGATTTGGCAGCTATGGCAGTTCAAAGCATGGTTGAAGGACAAGTTATAGGAGGTGGATGGTAATATGACAGAAAAAAACAAGAGGGTCTTAATTGTCAGTGTCGTAATAATTGTGCTTTCTGTCCTCCTGGAGGCGTTATTTGTCCATCCGCACGGACACTATTGGTACCATACCTTTCTTAGTTTTGATGCATTTTTTGGCTTTATCGGCTGTCTTGTTCTCATCTTGGTCGCAAAGATACCTGTAAGATCTCTTGTTGAGAGGGACGAGGATTATTATGGCGGAGGTGAGAACGGCAATGATTGAGTTTCATCCGGGTTTGATTCTGATTTTAGGTGGATTATTGGTCAGTTTTTTGCCGAATCGTCCCCGCCAAGTGGTTATGGTTGTAGCACCTTTACTGGCAATCGCGGCGGCCTTAAGCATAGAGTCTGGAATGATGCGAACCCTTCCCTTCATTAACGGGATGGAATTGGTCTGGTTAAAGGCGGATGCGCTCTCATTGGGATTTGCTTTTATCTTTAGCGTAATGGCCTTATTGGGCAACGTCTATTCTCTGCATATCAATCATGCGGGGGAAAGTGCCGCAGCGATGTTTTACGCCGGAGGCTCAATCGGGGCTGTTTTGGCCGGAGACTGGCTAACCCTCATTTTCTTTTGGGAGTCATTAGCGATATCATCTGTTTTCCTGATTTGGAACAAGAAGGATGCGAGAGCAATTGCCGCCGGGTTTAGGTATATATTGGTGCACATGATGGGTGGTAATTTGCTTCTGGCTGGCATCTTCCTGAAAATATCGGGCGGAAGCTTTACCGTTGCCGCTTTGACGACTGCGGTTCCGGATACAGCCTATTGGCTCATTTTACTGGGTGTGTCAATAAACGCGGCTATTCCCCCGTTGCACGCTTGGTTGACCGATGCTTATCCTGAAGCAACAATAACCGGGAGCGTTTTCATGTGTTCATATACGAGCAAAGTTGCCGTATATGCCTTGATTAGGCTTTTCCCCGGAAGCCAGCTTTTGATATGGGTCGGTGTCATTATGGCCATATATGGCGTTATTTTTGCGGTGTTGGAAAACGATATCAGGCGTTTACTCTCTTACCATATCATCAGTCAGGTCGGCTTTATGGTAGCCGGTGCCGGGATAGGGACTGAAATGGCCATCAACGGGGCCGTGGCGCTTGCTTTTAGCAATATCATATATAAATCGCTTCTTTTTATGGGAGCGGGGGCTGTTATTGATGCTACCGGGCGTAGGAAGCTTACGCAGTTGGGGGGGCTTTACCGTAAAATGCCCTTAGTTGCGATGTTTTTCGGAATCGGAGCATTTTCCATTTCCGGCGTGCCATTTACAGCCGGATTTGTCAGCAAGGCGTTGGAACTCAATGCTGCTGCTGCCAATGGGATGCCCACTGTAGAGCTTCTCCTTTATTTGGCCGGGATAGGTACTTTTCTTTCGATAGCCTTTAAACTCAATTATCTGATGTTCTACGGACCGGATAACGGAATTGAAGTAAAGGAAATTCCCAAAAACATGTATGTAGCCATGGCCGGTGGAGCTTTCCTTTGTATCCTCTACGGAGTGTTGCCGAACCTTCTCTATTCAAGACTGCCCTTTGCGGTCGATTACGCACCATATACCTTGGACCATGTAATTTCCACGTTACAGCTCATGTTGGGGGCGTTCGTGGTGTTTTGGGTGCTCCTTCCCAAGTTGCATACGCATGATGTTATTTCAATTGATACCGATTGGTTTTACAGGAAGCCCTTTGCGGTGTTTGTCGATGCCACGGTCAAATTGGTTTGTGCTATCAGGGATTGGTTCGGCGAAAGGGGTTGGGATACTCTTCATAAGATGACGCCTCTGTTTGCTAATCCGCTTAAATGGGCTTACCAGCACGGTGTGGAACCGGAGGCTCAAAGCCCGGCGCCTGCGGTGTACCAGGAGGATAAGTATCGCTTTCCGGTGGGCTTGACTGTTTTGTTGACGGTGGTAATGTTTGTCGTAACAGCGGCATACATTTGGGTTTAGTGTCTAGCGATTAATGAGTGTATTGCGCCCTGCTGGTTCATTCTTTCCGAAGCTTTTGTGACGGGGAGATGAGTTAAATATGCGGGGCTTTTCGTTATTGGAAAAGGAGTAATTAATACTTATTGATAAGAAGGGTTGCCTGTGCATCACAGGAGGGTTATTATTAGCATGGAGTGGAAAACCTGAGTTCGGAGGTTGAGCCTGATGAAAAGGGTAGTAATGTCGATTGTATGTATTGTGCTGATGTTGCTGGTGTTTGTCAGCTGTGCAAAGGAAGAGCAAAAAGAAGAACCTTTCTCCCAGACACAGATAAATGACGGAAAAAAGGAAGCACCGCAAGAAGGAACAGGGGACGAAAACAAAGATAAGAAGGAAGAAAAAGAATTGCCGCCGCCGGAGCTTCCCGGAGCCGTGATAGTCATGATTGATAATTTTTCCAAAGCCCGTCCGCAAATCGGGCTGGATAAAGCCGATATTGTTTATGAAATGATGGCGGAAGGCGGGATTACGAGATATATGGCCATATTCAACAGCAAAGGGGCAGATAAGATCGGACCTATTCGCAGTGCTCGTTATTACTTTGTTGAGCTGGCCAAGGGCTATGATGCGCCTTTGGCACATGCCGGCGGCAGTCAGGAAGCGTTGACATTAGCCTATGAATTGCGCATTAAAGACTTAGATGAAATATACAATGCCGGTAGTTATTTTTGGCGAGACAAGTCGCGGAAGATGCCGCATAATCTCTATACCAGTACAGACGAATTGATTAGAGGGGCTAAAGCGAAAGGCTATGAATTGGTACCGTTAGAAGCTCTGCCGCTGGGCGAAGATTTCAGAGGGGAAAAGCTGGACCAAGGGGCAGAAATCACCCTGGATTATTCGACTGCCCAATACAAAAATGTGGTCAGTTGGCAGTACAACGGACAAGAATATGAAAGATATGTAAACGGGAAGAAGTATGAGACGGCAGATAATATAACTATCACTGCAGATAATCTATTAATTATTACTGCTAAGACCAAGACAAAGGTGGTGGATGGGGTGCCGCTGTCGGAAATTGATATCATCGGGGCGGGCGAGGTTCGTTATTACAACGGTGAGGTGTTATCGACGGGTAACTGGGAAAAGACTTCAGCCTCTTCAAACATCGTCTTCTATGATGAACAGGGAGAAAAAGCTTACTTCAAGCCCGGGCAGACCTGGATACAGGTTGTTTCGGACTGGGGTAAGGTCAGTAGGGGTGAGTCAAAATGAGCGAAGCGACACAGGTGCAAATATATACCGACGGTGCGTGTAAAGGGAACCCGGGACCTGGGGGTTGGGGAACAATTCTTTTGTTCAAGGGAAAAGAGAAGGAAATTTCCGGCGGTGAGAAGCTGACCACTAATAACAGGATGGAATTGCAAGCGGCCATCAAGGGGCTAGAAGCCCTCAAATATCCGTGCGGTGTACAGCTTTTTAGCGATAGTGCTTATTTGGTCAACGCCTTTCAAAAGGGCTGGCTTAAAAAGTGGCAAATGAATGGTTGGAAAACCTCAAAAAAGGAGCCAGTGGAGAACCAGGATCTCTGGCAGAAACTCCTGGAATTATCGGGTATCCACCGGATTGAATGGATAAAGGTAAAGGGGCATGCCGATAACGAAAACAACAATCGTTGTGACAGGCTGGCGGTAGAAGCGGCTGAAAAAGCGGCCGTCAGTGAAGAGTAGGTCATGGAATGAAGGGATGAGGTGGAGATAGAATGCGTTATTTGAAAGGCCTAGCGATAGTTTTAGCCGTGGTAGCGATTATTGTATCATTGTACGTGTGGGCTGCGTTTTATCTTGATTCCTGGCATGAAGGGATTTCGCTGGAGACAAAGAATAATGCCGATCACTATGAAGAGATAATGCAAGTGACTGTTGCCGGACTTGCCGACGGCTCATTAGAGTCCTCGGACGTGAATCTGTCCGACAAGGAATACGAAGAGATATTGAAGCATCTGGTAAAAAGCAATGCGGATTTTGCTGTTCTTATCAAGGGGTTAAGCGTTGATAATGAGGACGACAAGGTAATTTTCAAGGTCAACGTTAGCGTGAAAAGCTGGAAAAAGGCAATATTACTGGGTTTGAAGCCCCATTATGACGCGACACAAAAAGAACTTCTTTTAGAGGTGGAATCATTTAAGCTGGGACGATTCTCTTTACCGACCTTTCCTGCGCTTTATATGGCGGAAAAGATCGGTAAGCAGCAAAATCTTTTTGGGGTTGATGAGAATAGGATGGTTTTCAAGCTCGAGGATATACTTGTTGAGTTTTGAACCGGCTAACCAGGCATAGTATTTAAGGCATGAAAGGGAGGGATGCATATATGGCATATTTAAATTCGGAGATAAAAGTCAAGGATCGGGTGATTAAAAACAGAATAGTTCTACCGCCGGTTGTCCGTTTTGGTTGGAGTGACGATGATGGTTTTGTAAGTGAGAGGCATCTTGCGCATTACGAAAAAATAGCAAAAAGCGGCACGGGGCTTATTATTCTCGAGGCAACCGCTATCAGAAAAGAAGGTAGACTTGCGCGTTCACAACTTGGCATCTGGTCCGATGAACAAATCGAAGGTCTAAGCAAAATTGTTGCGGTTTGCCGCAAGTATAAAGCAGAGGTGCTTATTCAGATTCATGATGCCGGAATGAAGACAGCCCAGGGTGTTACCGAAGATATAGTCGGCCCTTCCGACATAACTCGGAAGGGAGTAACGGCAAGGGCTTTGACCAAGGAAGAAATATATGAGATTAAAAATCGTTTTATTGAAGCGGCGAAGAGAGCCGAAAAGGCCGGATTCAGCGGGATTGAAATACATGGAGCTCATAATTACCTGCTTGATCAGTTCATGTCGCCGATTACCAACAAGAGAGAAGATGAATACGGCGGGTCATTAGAAAACAGAATGAGATTTGCCCTGGAAGTTATTGCAGGAATTAAAGAAGCAGTCTCGCCGGAATTCATTATCGGCTATCGTTTTGGGGGCAATGCTCCAACCCTTGAAGAAGGTAAAATTATAGCCAAGGTTTTGGAAAACAAGGGAGTCGACCTTTTGCATGTATCTTGGGGTATCTTTGATGAGATAACAACAGAAGTTCCCGCAGACTTTCAATATAACTGGATTGTTTACCTTGGAACTGAAATAAAAAAAGAGGTTGGGATTCCCGTTATAGTGGTAAACGGGATCAGGACACCA
This sequence comes from Clostridia bacterium, assembly GCA_018433675.1. Lineage (GTDB taxonomy): Bacteria > Bacillota > Peptococcia > DRI-13 > SM3-B62 > SM3-B62. The sequence continues at coordinate 64,164 of JAHDQS010000001.1, read as the reverse complement.
AAAGAAGCAAGCTACCTGATAGAAAACAATCTGGCAGATTTTGTGGCCTTAGCAAGGGCGCACTTGGCAGATCCTGAATGGGCCCACAAAGCCTTCAACGGAGGGGAGATAAAAACTTGTCTTCACTGTCGAAGATGCCAATGGTATGTAGACGGTGATAAATGCCCCAGAAATATAAACGGCGGGTAGTTTGTGGATAAATTGTTGAGACATTGATCTTAGGAGACCTTAAAGGTCTTCTTTTTTTTTTGTGTTTTTTAAGAATAGTGACGGCATGTCTGTTGGCTGCATATATTAGAGTGAACCTTGTTTTTAGGAGGAAAGCCAATGCGAAATTACACGTTTAAGGTAAGACCCAGGCCTGAAAAACCAGAGAAAAATAAAGAAGTAAAAGAAGAAGCCGGACCGCAGGGGCCAATGCAAGTTCCTTTTGGCGGGCCTTGCCCGCCCAAGCCCGTCATGCCGAAACCGGACCCTCCGCATCATCCGTGTCCAGACCCTCCACAGATTCCGTGTCCGGAAATGCCGTATTATCAGCCGAGTCCTATTCCCTACCAACCATATATGGGGTATCCGTATATGCCGGAATGTCCGATGTGTCCGGAAAGGTTGGCCCATGCTTATGTACCCTGGCAATACTACAACGTAGTTTATTCTCCCGGCGAAGGCTTGGAAAAGGGAACAATATTCCCCGAACTATTTATGCCCAAGGGAGTTTACGGATATGGAGGTGCCCCCTATGCATACAGATAGGAGACGGATGGATATGTTGAAGGAGATACAAGAATATGAATTTACTGCCTTAGATTTAAACCTATATCTTGACACCCATCCGGGAGACAACAGGGCATTGGAGCAATTTAACCAAGTGAGCTGTGAGCTCGCTAAGAAGGTCGAAAAATATGTAGAATGCTACGGACCGCTTTTAAATTACGGTTTTTCGGGTGGTTTCAGCTCTCACTGGCGTTGGGTCGAAGAACCCTGGCCCTGGGAAATGTAGGAAGGGGGGGAAGAGTTATGTGGATTTATGAGAAAAAACTGCAATACCCCGTACGAGTAGATGGTTGTAATGTCAAATTAGCAAAATACCTGATTACCCAGTACGGCGGTCCGGATGGTGAATTGGGTGCAGCACTGCGTTATCTGAATCAGCGTTATACCATGCCGACGGGGAAAACAAAGGCTCTGCTGACGGATATTGGTACCGAGGAATTTGCCCATTTGGAGATTATTGCCACGATGGTTTACAAGCTTCTCAAGGATGCCACCGTGGAACAACTGAAAAAGGAAGGTTTGGGAAGCCATTATGCCGATCACGATAGAGCTCCCTTCTACATGGATGCCTCAGGTAATCCTTGGACGGCGACTTACATTCAGACTAAGGGCGAACCGATAGCCGATCTTACGGAAGATATGGCGGCAGAGCAAAAAGCGCGGGTAACCTATGACTACTTAATTAACCTGAGCGACGACCCGGGTGTTATTGATGCACTGAGGTTCTTGAGAGAGCGTGAAGTGGTTCACTTCCAACGCTTCGGCGAGGCGTTGAACGACGTACAATGTTTCCTGAACGAGAAGAAGTTTTATTAGAGTCAAACTGTATAAGAAGGGAGCGGAAGCTCCCTTCTTTACAGTTTGATGAGTTGGGCTGGAATGCTTTTCCAAAGCATTCTGATTCGCGGCACCACCATACCGCCCGCATATTATAACAAAAATTACAACGATAATGGAACGAAGCATAATGTTATTTAGAAAATGGAAAACGTATAATAAACGCATCATATAATAATATGGAAGAGGTGACGTACTCCCATTTAGAGTTATACAAGGCTTAGTGGTTCCAAATCATGGGATTGTGTTATAATATGTTTAAAGGTGGTTTGGAGATTATGAAAAATGATATTAAAAAACTAACCAACGGTATAATTGATAAATTTAGTCCGCAAAAAATAATACTATTCGGTTCGCATGCGCGAGAAGATGCAACAGAAGATAGTGATATTGATATTTGTATTATTGCAGACATTGAAGAAGGAAATGTTAGATTATTGAGAAGGAACATACGGGGTTATATTTATAAAACGGATGGTCTTAATTACCTTGATAAACCGGTAGATATTATATTATACACACCTCAGCAGTTTGAGCGGATTTCAAAAAAGGCTGGAACGATGGCCAGTATTATTGCTAAAGAAGGTGTGGTATTACATGGTAGATAGTACAAATAGTCTCGATTGGATCGAAAAAGCGAAGCAGGATTACATTGCGGCTGAAATAGTTCTAAATAATGAGGGGCCGGTCAATGTTGCAGCGTTTTTGCTTCAACAAGCAATTGAGAAAGTGTTGAAGGCGTATTTGTTGCACAAGACAGGGAATATAGTAAAAGGCCATTCAATCGGAAATTTGCTCGGTTTATGTATAAAACACGACCGATTATTCGAAGAATATCAAGACGATTGCATGACAATAGACGATTATTATATTGAAACAAGATATCCTCCTGATATTCCGAATGAGATAAATAAGGAAGAGGTATTACGTGCGAGTACAATAGCTGAAGAATTGCTTGCAATAGCCAGGGATAAGACAGGCTCGATATAGATTAGTAAACAGTTTGAGACAAGAAATAACAAAGGGGGCGAAAGCTTCCTTCTTTATTTCTGGGTAGTATTGAACTTTATTTAATGAAGAACTGCTTAACAGTGCCGGAATATTAAGATTGTGATAGAATGAATTTCGCGAGGATTTAACAGAGGACATAATGTTGTGGTGAAATGAGAGTGAGAAATGATTATTATTTTACATTTAAGCTATTATAGCGGAAATTGGTTTATTTGGGGGGAAATGCTTCCCGATGAAGGAATGTCGACCGGGCGGGGGCGCAAACGAAAAAAGAAGGAGGGGGAGACTGAACCCTTTCCCTTTCCCTTTGACGTATCCGCTAAGTTGTTAAAAAATGCCCTGGCGGTGGATGGCATTGAAGAAGAAATTGCCGAGACAAAGACCCACAAAATGGAAATATGGCTTCCCACTATTTCCGGAAGGCCGCTTGCCTCAAGAAGGCTAGTATCGGAGCAATTAGAATCTCAGGAAGAAATAAAATTACAGCCCTGGAAGGTAACAACCTTAAATCTTAATGCAAGACAAGCCGTTTCTTTATTGACGGTTTGTATGGGACGACGGGTTGTAGCGCCCGGCGTGGTGGTGAGCCGGGATGTGGCCTTTTGGACTCAGGTATTGCGCCTGGCCGGAAGTTTGGTGGCGCGGGAAAGATTTATACCGGGGATATCCATGACAGCTAAAAAGTATTATGCTTGCTGGGACCCGGTTTTTACCGGCCATGATTTGGACAGGCTTAGGGTGTTAAGTGAAATAATGCCTGCGGTATGCCGGGCTACAGCGGAAAAGGGGATAGAGCCGGCAACCGGTCCTCTGTCGGTTGTGACGGAGGCTGTCGGTGGTTTCGTGAACGCAGTTGTGCGGGCAGACTTGGACAGGGGCGAAACGTATGCTGAACCGGCAAGTCATCAAAGTCTGCATGACAGGTGGCTTGCAGCCCTCCGGGATGCTACAGGGCTGCTGCATGACAAAGAGGACAAGCTGACCGAGTTTGTTGCGCAGGTTAAGGATTGGCAGCGCAAGGTCTATTACCTGTCGAATGCCCCTTTCAGGTTTTGTTTTCGTCTGGAAGAACCAACTACATCCGACGATTGGTCCCTATGCTATTTGCTGCAAGCTGTTGATGATCCCAGCCTGCAGATTCCTGTAGAGGAAGCCTGGCGGGCACGTGGCAAAAAAGCTAAAATTTTTAAGGACAGGAATGTTTCAGTGCGAGAACTTGTGCTAACGGCCTTAGGACAGGTTGCCGGGCTGTGTTCCCATATACAAGAAAGCCTTCGGACCCCGGTTCCTCAAGGATACTTGTTGGATAATGCCGGAGCCTACGAATTCTTGACAGAGAAAGCACCACTCTTGGAACAGAGCGGATTTATTATACAGGTACCGGGCTGGTGGACCAAGAAAAAAGCTCAAAAGGGACTCAGTGCCAAGGTGCGTTTAAATCCGTCCAAAATGCAAATATCGGCAGGACTTACAGCCGATCGGGTCATTAGCTTTAACTGGGAGATGGCTTTGGGCGATGAGACGCTGACTGAACAGGAACTGGAACTGTTGACCAAAATGAAGTCAGGGCTGGTCAAATTGCGTGGCCGTTGGGTGGCATTCGAAGCAGCGAGCATCAAGGGATTCTTAGCCGAAAGGCAAAAAGGCGAGAAACTCCTTACTATCGGTGAGGCTGTGCGCCTGGCGTTGGGAGCGGTTCGCGCGCCGGGCGGACTGGCTTTTGCAGGGTTACAGGCCGAAGGCTGGGTAAAAGATCTTCTTGAGAAGATGGAAGGTCATAGCCCTTGGCAGGAGATAGCGCAACCCGGAGGGTTTAAGGGACAGATGCGGGACTACCAGTTGCGAGGCTATTCTTGGTTACATTTCTTGTGTCAATGGGGTTTTGGTGCTTGTCTGGCGGACGATATGGGTTTGGGTAAGACGATTCAGACTTTAGCCTTACTGCAGCACAATAGGGAAAGGGGCGAAAAACGCCCGGCGCTTTTAGTGTGTCCCACTTCATTGGTAGGAAACTGGCAGAAGGAAGCGGCCCGGTTCACGCCGGAACTTTCCCTCTGGGTGCATCACGGAGCCGAACGGATTAAAGACATAGAGGAATTTCAAAAGAAAACGGAAGAAAATGCGGTGGTTTTGACCAGTTATGGATTATTGTACCGTGATCAGGAGCTCTTCCGAGGGATACAGTGGTCAGGAATCATCCTGGATGAGGCCCAGAATATTAAAAACGCCGGCACCAAGCAGGCTCAGGCTGCCTGTAATATTCAAGCCGGATATAGGCTGGCGTTGACAGGAACCCCGGTGGAGAATAATGTTGGTGATTTGTGGTCCCTGATGCAGTTTATGAATCCCGGTTTACTGGGGGGGCAAACAGACTTCAGAAGAGAGTTTTTGATTCCGATTCAGGTTAGCGGCAATAATGATGCGGCTCAAAGATTAAAAAAGATTACCGGAGCATTTGTCTTAAGAAGGATGAAAACGGACAAGTCAATTATCGACGATCTCCCGGATAAGATGGAAATGAAGGTGTTTTGTACTCTGACCAGAGAACAGGCCTCCCTTTATGCCGCTGTTGTCAAAGAAGTAGAAGCAGGACTGGAGGGAGCGGAGGGTATTGAGCGCAAGGGCTTGATTCTTTCAGCCTTATCCAGGTTAAAACAGGTTTGTAATCATCCGGCCCAGTTCCTGAAGGATAAATCCACTATGGCGGGACGGTCCGGGAAAATGCAGCGTCTGACGGAAATGTGCGAAGAAATACTGGAGATGGGCGAACGGGCTTTGATCTTTACTCAGTTTACTGAAATGGGCGATATCCTGCATCGTCATTTCGCAGAAACATTTGGCTGCCAGGTTCTTTTTCTGCACGGAGGCGTTTCTTCTAAAGAGAGAAACCAAATGGTTGAACTGTTTCAGGATGAAGCCGGTCCGCCTTTTTTTATTCTTTCACTGAAAGCCGGAGGAACCGGGCTCAACCTAACCCAGGCTAATCATGTTTTCCATTTTGATCGCTGGTGGAATCCGGCGGTGGAAGACCAAGCCACGGATCGAGCCTTCCGAATCGGGCAGACAAAAAATGTACAGGTTCATAAATTCGTAGTGGCCGGTACGGTGGAAGAACGAATTGACGAGATGATCGAGAAAAAGAAGGACGTAGCGGACAAAATAGTGGGCAGCGGGGACAGCTGGTTGACCGAGCTTTCGACTACCGAGCTTCGGGAAATTTGGGCCTTGCGCCGGGAAATGGTAGGTGATTAAGAATGGGGCAATGGGATGATTTTGATTACTACAGGAAATATACCCCGTCCAAGCCCCGTGAGGCGAAAAACGGGATTAAAGCCAAAGGTAAGGGAAGAACTTTCGGCAAAAACTGGTGGGCAAAACGCTGGAACCAAACGCTGGAAGGGTTTAACCTAGGGGCCAGGCTCACCAGAGGGCGCTCCTATGCCAGAAGCGGGCAGGTTCTGTCCGTGGATATAAAGGGTGGAAGTGTAAAGGCCAAGGTCCAAGGTTCCCGGATTAAACCTTATAAAGTTGACATCAAGGTCAGGGTGTTGTCTGCCGCTGAATGGGACAAGGTAATGGCAAAGCTGTCTCAGGAAGCTATTTTTGCTGCGCGGTTACTAGCCGGGGAGATGCCGCTTGACATTGAAGAGGTTTTTTCCGGGGCGGGGGTTTCGCTTTTCCCCAACCGAATTGACGACATTGAAACCGATTGTTCCTGCCCGGACTGGTCTAATCCTTGCAAACATATTGCCGCAGTGTACTATATCATAGGTGAGGAGTTTGACCGCGACCCCTTTCTGATTTTTAAGCTGCGCGGGATGGAACGTGCGGAAATGATAAAGAAATTATCCGGTGGAGAGGAAGCGGTTCCCGCTAAAAAGAGGGGGGATTCAGAAACACAAACATTTGACAGCGGGTATGAGGATATTCAAGCAGGCGGAATTTCAAGCGATCCTAAGGATTTTTGGGAAGGAGGACCGCTGCCTGCAGATTTTCTGATAGAGACAAAGCCATCATCTTCACGGGCGACACTATTAAAACAACTGGGCGACTTTCCTTTCTGGCGCGGGGAAGAAAATATATTAAAAACCCTCGAACCGGTCTACGCAAAAGCCTCGGAGGTCGGGATTAATCTTTTGGCCGGGTTAACTAGGGAGGAATAACAGCGAATAAAAACGGATATTAAGCGTATACTATTGTAACATATGTTGACAAAACAAGTATGAATTAGTTACAATAGGAGCGAAGGGAAGTGAACAAAAAAATGGTATACGCGGCATTGCAAAATAAATATAAACCAAATGAACCCATATTACTAGAAGAACTCAACTTTAATAATTTGAAGTACAATTATCTTCGCCAATTATTAAAACGTTTAGTGGATGACGGAAAACTGAGTCGCTTTGATGCAGGGGTTTATTATATACCCAAAAAATCTTCTTTATTAGGCAAAGCGTTTCTTGATGCAAACAAAGTAATCGTTAAAAAATATATAAGGGATGACAATGATGTGTACGGTTATTACACGGGACTGACTTTTGCGAATCAAATTGGCCTTACTACACAGGTCCCATCTGTCAAGGAAATTGCTACGAATAGAGAGGCCAGTAGAGGTAGAAACGTTAAGGTTAAAAACAATACAATTCGTTTAAGATGTTCACGAGCCACAGTCAAAAAAGGAAATTATAAAATCCTCCAATTGTTGGACGCAATAAATGAATGCGAAAAATGGTCGGAGTATGATACAGACAAAACATACGACATCATAAAAAATTATATAATTTCAAGCGATCTCCATAAACTTGCGGTGCTTGATTACTTGCGTTTCTATCCGTCTAAGGTTTCAAAGAAAATAGTTGAAAGCGGGTTATTGAATGTATTTGTATAAAAACCCAGAAGATTTCCGAGATTTAATTGTTGCTACAAGTGAAGAATACAGCATCCCTCCGGAAATTATTGAAAAAGACTGCTATGTTTCGGCTGCTTTGCATGAATTGAATAAAGCTCATGAGAATTTGATATTTAGAGGCGGAACTTCACTCTCTAAATGTTTTCATGTTATTAAACGTTTTTCCGAGGATATTGACATTTCCGTTCGTGGCAAGGTAACCCAAGGACAGAAAAGCAAACTGAAGAAGGCTGTTTTTGTTGCAGTAGAAGGATTGGGATTGGCGATAAAAAACGCCGATGAAATCCGTAGCGGGCTTGATTATAATCGCTATGTTGTGGAGTATGAGCCCCTTTATGAAGAGGGGATTAGTCCAGAAATAATTATCGAAACGTATACAGGGGTAGAATACTTGCCTACAGAGAATAGGCTTGTGGACAATTATATTTACCAGTTTCTTAAAAAGATCAGAAGAGAAGATATTGCCGAAAGATACCAGTTAACACCGTTTGAAATGTGTGTGCAAGATTTGCGCAGAACTCTTATTGACAAAGTATTTGCTCTTTGCGACTATTATTTAAATAACAAAAAACCCAAGCACTCCAGACACATTTATGATATATACATGCTTCTGTCAGTGGTTCCCATAGATGATGAGCTTAAGAAACTTATTGTAAAAGTACGCGAATTAAGGAAAAGCCAAAAAATATGTTCGTCAGCCCTCGACATATTTGATATTAATCAACTCTTGGAAGATATTATTTCCTCAGGCTATTACGAACAAGATTATTCGGATCTTACTGAAAAGTTATTATTCGTCAATGTTAAATATGATGAAGCAATAACGGGCATACAAAAAGTAATTATATCTGATTGTTTTAGGACATAAGATAACTGAAGGGAGCGAAAGTTCCCTTCAGTTATCTTATGGAGAAAAGAAGCAATCAGGAAAAATGGGAAATGGACAAGAAGAACAGGTAACAGTATAATTTACATCAAAGGGGGTAAGCTATCATGTTTGGTTCTACTGAGCTTTTAGTGATTCTTTTGATCGTTGTGCTGCTTTTTGGCGCTTCCGCTATTCCCAAGCTGGCCCGTTCCTTAGGCGAGGCAAAAAAGGAGTTTAATCAAGCGTCTGAAGAGGTGGAAGATACTGAAAAAGAGGAAACAACAAAGGAATGAGTAAGAAGGATTTTGCGGATACCAATATGCCGCTGCTGGAACATATCCGTGAGTTGAGGCGCAGATTGCTTATTTCACTGGTTTTTTTTGCGGTCTGTTCTTTTGCGGCCTTTTTTGCCTTTGAGGGTATTGTGGAGGTATTTTTAAAGCAGTATGCAGGAATTCCCAGCGCCGGGGGAGCTAATCTCTATATGACTACTATCTTTGAGGGTTTTTCCGTCAGAGTAAAGCTGTCCTTTTTGGCAGGACTGATATTTTCACTGCCGGTACATTTTTACAATGCCGTTCGTTTTATCTTTCCGGGACTGCTTCCCCGGGAAAAAAGAATATTTGTCGTTTCTTTGTTTGCCAGCTTTATTCTGATTGCGGTCAGTGCATACTTTTCATATTTTAAGCTAATACCCTTCTCAATATCTTTTCTTACCAACAAGTCTTTCATCCCCGGTGATGTCGGCTTGTTATTGAATTATGGTCGGAACATCTTTTATGTTTTCTCGTTTATTCTCTGGTCGGTAGTAGCCTTCCAAAGCCCTATTGTTTTAATGGTTTTAATGGCCTTGGGTCTGGTTAAGCGCAAAACTGTTTTTCGGTTGAGCAGGTACGTTATTGTGGGAATCTTTGTAGTGGCTGCCGCCATCACACCGCCGGATTTTATCAGTCAATTGGCTGTAGCACTTCCTTTAGTGCTTTTATATTTTCTGGCTATCTTGCTGGCGAGAATATTGAGGCTTGGTGAATAAGTATGTTCGGGATAGGAATATCGGAGATAATAATAATAGCGGTAGTAATCCTTATTTTTGTGAAACCGGAAGACATTCCTGTATTTTTTCGCAAAACGGGGAGGCTTTTTGGTGAACTAAAAAGGACCTACGATAAGATGAATAAGGCAAAGGACGATTTTGTCAATATGGCCGAGGAGTATGCAAAAAAGACGCAGGATGAAGCGATAGGCAATGATAAGGGCGGAAGTGATGGAAAGAGTAGCGAAAAGGAAGACATTGACAAGGGTTGATTAGTTGGACTGGGGGTCAGTTATGAAAATAAAAAGACGTGTCGTAGTGGTAGGCGGAGGAGCAGCCGGGATGATTGCCGCTATTTCTGCACGCAGAATGGGTGCCGACGTAACGATACTTGAGAGAAATCCGCGAGTTGGCAAAAAAATATTGGCTACGGGAAACGGACGGTGCAACTTTACGAATATCAAGACGGATATTACTTACTATCATGGCAGTGATCCGGGATTTGCCCACATTGTGCTGGGAGATTTTACTGTTGATGATACTATCAGATTTTTTGAGAAATTAGGGATTGCACATAAGGTGGAGGAACTGGGCAAGGTCTTCCCGATGTCAGATCAGGCTTCAAGTATTCTGGATGTCCTTTTATATGAATTAAATGACCTGGGAGTAAATATCGTTTGTGATGCCTGTGTAAAGGATATTATCAGGGAGAAAGATGAATTTATATTTGTATTGGAAAAGGGGAACTCATACCGGGGGGACAGGGTTATTCTGACGACAGGCGGCAAAGCTATGCCTGCCAGCGGTTCTGACGGATGCGGCTATGATTTGGCCGAAAAACTGGGACATAGTATTGTAGAGGTTTTTCCTGCCCTGGTGCAATTGATGCTGGAGGGCTCTTTTTTTAAACGTATCTCCGGAGTAAAATTTGTGGGTACTGCTGAAGTTATACACAAAAATAAGGCTATTGTTCAAGACAGGGGAGATATCCTTTTTGCGGATTACGGAATATCAGGCCCGCCTATTCTGCAAATAAGCAGGAAAGCCGGAGAGTTGATCAAGGCGGGGGAAGAAGCTTATCTGAAAATCATCATCATGGATATGATGACTAAAGAAGAGTTGGAAAAGCTTCTTAATAAACGGTTCCAAATGGCTCCCGGAAAACCAATTGACTTCAGCTTAGTCGGCCTTATCAATAAAAGATTGATTCCTGTGGTGTTACAAGAAGCGGGTATCAGTGATCTAAAACGTTCCGTCGCCGATTTGACCGCCCAAGAGAAGGATGGTATTAGAGATATCCTGACTGATTGGCGGTTTAAAATAAAAAGGACCAAAGGGTGGTCCGGTGCACAAGTTACCGCAGGTGGTGTCGATACAAAGGAAATCAATCCCCAGACAATGGAATCCATGTTAGTCAAAGGCTTGTTCTATGCCGGGGAGATATTAGATATCGACGGTCAGTGCGGAGGCTTTAATCTTCAGTGGGCATGGTCATCCGGATTTGTTGCGGGGCGGAGTGCGGCTCTAAACGGATATTGAGTACCGCAAGGTTTTTTGTCCGGATGTTGAAAAAGTGCAGATGTTGAAAGACGGCAGGAGGTTGTCATGGTTAGGCTTACAGATATTAAAATAAGGGTAAAAGAAGCCGCAAATACTGAGATGGAAAGGCAAGCCTTAAAAAAAGCTATCCTCAGTAAGCTTAGGATTAATAAGCAGGAACTGCTGGGATTTGAAATATTTAAAAAGTCAATTGACGCCAGAAAAAAAGGAAATATTTCCTTTGTCTATACGGTAGATGTCAGTGTTGGAAATGAAAAAGTAATTCTTGATAAGGACCGTTCAAAAAGCAGTATAACGCAAACCCCGGTTATGTCTGAGTACCGTATTCAACCGGGAACTGAAGAAATGCCTGAAAGACCTGTGGTGATAGGTACGGGACCGGCAGGTCTTTTTGCCGGATTGATGCTGGCTAAGAATGGCTACAGACCTATCCTCCTGGAAAGAGGAGAAGCGGTGGAGGATAGAACAGTTAGAATAAGTAAGTTCTGGGAAAACGGTCTGCTTGATACCGACAGCAATGTGCAATTTGGCGAGGGTGGTGCAGGTACGTTTTCCGATGGAAAGCTTACCACCGGGATAAACGACGGAAGGTGCCGCATGATATTAAAAGAGTTTATCAAGGCCGGGGCACCTCCGGAAATATTATATAGGAGCAAAGCCCATATCGGTACGGATTTGCTCAGGTCTGCGGTTAAGAATATCAGGGAAGAAATCATCGCTTGCGGGGGCGAGGTTAGGTTTCAAGCCAAAGCAACCGATTTTATCATCAAGGATGACAGGATTGAAGCTGTAGTAATCAATGATAAAGAGAGGCTACCTTGTAGAGTCGTACTGTTGGCAATCGGGCACAGCGCCCGGGATACTTTTGAGGTGCTGTACAACAGAGGCGTTGTTATGAGTCAGAAAGCCTTCTCCATTGGAGTTAGGATTGAGCATTTACAGGAAACTATTGATAAGGGGCAGTACGGAATTGCTGCCGGAGAACCCGGGTTGGGAGCGGCTGATTATAAGCTTGCTTATCATGCGAAAAAGGGCAGATCAGCTTATACCTTTTGTATGTGTCCCGGCGGTTATGTCGTTGGTGCTACCTCGGAAGAAAGATGTGTTGTCACAAATGGGATGAGTGAATATAGGAGGGATGGCAGGAATGCCAATGCGGCCTTGTTAGTGGGGGTTACACCTGCCGATTATCCCAGCCGGCATCCTTTGGCAGGCATCGAATTCCAGAGAAAGTGGGAGCGGTTGGCTTATGAGATAGGGGGAGAAGATTATCAGGCCCCGGTTCAATTGGTTGAGGATTTTCTCAGAGACAGACCTAGTACCCAATGGGGCAGTGTTATACCTACCTATAAGCCCGGGGTTACCTTTGCTCCGCTGAAGGAATGTCTGCCTGATTATGCTGTCGCGACAATCAAAGAAGCCTTAAGGCATTTTGATGCTAAAATAAAGGGCTTTGCCGCCCCGGATGCTGTCCTGACAGGTGTTGAGACCAGGAGTTCTTCTCCGGTGAGGATAAACAGGGACGAACAAGGTTTAACCAACATACAGGGGATATATCCTGTGGGAGAAGGGGCAGGCTATGCCGGTGGCATTATGTCTTCTGCGGTTGACGGACTTAAAGCGGCAGAAAAGGTCATGGGAAAGTATGCGCCTTATTGAAGGATGGGGTTTAAGCTGTTTGCACTGAATACGAGCGCGAAAGTGCTGTAAAGGGGGTTAGGCGATATGGCAAAGAAAAGGAAAAACGAAATAACAATCAGAAGTTCCGCCGCCGAATACCTGACTTTTGTAGCATCAACAGGCGACAGTCAGGATAGCTTTGAAATGCGGTATGAGGAAGAAAATATCTGGCTGACGCAAAAGATGATGGCTACGTTGTACGATGTGTCTGTTTCCGCTATCAACCAGCATATCAAAAAGGTTTTTGATGACGGTGAATTGGAGCCGGATGCAGTTATTAAGAAATACTTAATAACTGCTGCTGATGGTAAGCAGTATGATACAAACCATTATAATCTGCAAATGATTATTGCCGTTGGGTTTAAGGTCAACAATCAACGGGCTGTTCGCTTTCGTGTTTGGGCAAACCAGATCGTAGAGCAATATACGATAAAAGGCTGGGTTATGGATTCCGAACGTCTTAAAAATGGTGGCAGTATCCTCACTGACAAATATTTTGAGGAACAGCTTGAAAAAATTCGTGAGATACGTCTTAGCGAACGGAAATTCTATCAAAAAATTACCGATATTTACGCTACTGCCCTCGATTATGATAAATCAGCCAAGACGACAAAAGAATTTTTTGCAAAAGTACAAAATAAGATGCACTTTGCTGTTCATGGCAATACAGCGGCAGAAGTAATATACAAACGTGCCGATGCTAAAAAGCCTTATATGGGGCTTACTACTTGGAAAGATGCACCGGACGGTAAAATCATCAGGAGCGATGTTTCAATAGCTAAAAACTATCTTTCCGAAGATGAGATGCGCTCCCTTCAACTGATTGTATCAGCGTATCTTGACCTTGCGGAGAACAGAGCCAGACGGCGTATCCCGATGACAATGGAAGATTGGGCAAAGCGACTCGATATATTCTTACAAGCTGATGACCATGCAATTCTGAAGAAAACGGGGCAAATTACCGCAGAGATTGCCAAATCTCATGCTGAAAGCGAATTTGAGAAGTACCGTATTGTTCAGGACAGGCTCTTTATGTCCGATTACGACAAATATTTAACAGAGCTCGAAGAGCAAGCCAAGAAGACAGGTGATGATAAATGAAGCTGCAGTTCAAGCACCAAAAATTCCAGGCGGATGCGGCAAAAGCCGTATGCGATGTTTTTGCCGGACAGCCTTATCTTACGCCCAGCTATATGATGGACAAGGGCTATATAAGAAACGAACAGATGACACTTGATGAAGCGGAGCGCTTTACTGGTTTTGGTAATTTCAGGATTGTGCCGGAATTGAACGATGGAGTTATTCTTGAAAACATCAACAAAATCCAGCGCAGCAATCAAATTGAGCCTTCCAAGCAAATGGAGGGTCGGTATAATCTGACTGTGGAAATGGAAACCGGTGTTGGGAAAACATATACATATATCAAGACCATGTATGAACTCAACAAGCGGTATGGCTGGAGCAAGTTCATTGTCGTTGTGCCTAGTGTCGCCATACGCGAGGGCGTGTATAAGTCGTTTCAGATTACAGAGGAACATTTTGCAGAGGAATATGGAAAGAAAATCCGCTATTTCATCTATAATTCGGCGCAGCTGACTGAGATAGATCGCTTTGCTTCCGATAGTTCCATCAATGTAATGATTATCAATTCGCAGGCATTTAACGCCCGTGGCAAGGATGCCCGCCGCATTTACATGAAGCTGGATGAATTCAGAAGCCGCAAGCCTATAGATATTCTGGCGAAAACGAATCCCATTTTGATTATTGATGAGCCTCAGTCGGTAGAAGGTGCTGCCACCAAGGAGCGCTTAAAAGAGTTTAATCCGTTATTCACTTTGCGCTATTCCGCGACACACAAGAAAGACAGCGTATACAATATGGTTTACCGCCTTGACGCGATGGAGGCATATAACAAAAAGCTGGTCAAAAAGATTGCCGTTAAAGGAATTTCCGTTACGGGTACTACAGCAACCGAAGGATATGTGTACCTTGAAGGAATCAATCTCTCCAAGGGCAATCCTACTGCCACCATCGAGTTTGACGTGAAGGGAGCGAACGGTGTCCGCAAAGCAACACGGATAGTTGGAGAGGGATATAACTTGTTCCCCAATTCCGGTGAACTGGCAGAATATAAAAACGGTTATACCGTGTTGAAGATTGACGGAAGAGACAGTTCCATCGAGTTCACTAACGGCATCAAGGTTTTTGCAGGTGAAGTAATCGGGGCGGTCAGCGAGGATCAACTTAGGCGCATCCAAATGCGCGAGACCATCCTCTCTCACCTTGAGCGGGAACGGCAGTTGTTCTATAAAGGCATTAAGGTACTATCATTATTTTTTATTGACGAGGTCGCAAAATACAGGCAATATGATGACACCGGGCAAGCTTTTAACGGCTTGTATGCAGATATGTTCGAGGAAGAATACAAGCAAGTTATTGGCAATCTTCAGCTTGCAATCGGCGATAGCGATGGATATCTGAAATATCTTGACAGAATAAGACAGGAGGAAACACATACAGGCTATTTTTCCATAGATAAAAAAAGCCAGCGTATGATAGATAGCAAATTAGGCGATAGACGGGAGCGCACCTCCGACGATGTGAACGCTTACGATCTGATAATGAAAAACAAAGAGCGCCTGTTGGATCGGCGTGAGCCGGTGAGGTTTGTTTTCTCTCACTCTGCTCTGCGCGAAGGCTGGGATAATCCCAACGTGTTTCAGATATGTACCCTTAAGCAGAGTGGCAGTGATGTTCGCAGACGTCAGGAAGTCGGGCGTGGATTGCGGTTATCTGTAAACCAAAGCGGAGAACGCATGGATTCGAACTTGCTGGGCCAGGATGTTCATAACGTGAATGTCCTAACTGTTGTTGCCAATGAAAGTTATGACAGCTTTGCCAAGGGTCTCCAGAGCGAGCTTGCTGAGGCAGTAGCCGACCGGCCTCGTATGGTGACGGTAGATTTATTCAAGAACAAGGTCATTAAAGATATTAATGGAGTTGAGCAGGTCGTAGATATCGATCTTGCGCAGAGTATTTACGAGGGGCTTATTACTTGCGGATATGTAAAGAAAGGAATCCTTACAGATAAATATTATGAGGATAAAACAAATGGTAAGATAGAAATCGCGGAAGAAGCTGTGGATTGCAAAGATTCCATAATAGCGATTCTCGATTCTATTTATGACAGTCGAGCTATGCAGCCTGAGAATGCGCGGAAAAACAATGTTGAATTAAAGATCGACAAATCCAAACTGGGCTTGCCTGAATTCCAAAAATTATGGGCAAATATTAACGTCAAATCTGCATATGTGGTGGAGTTTGATCAGAACGAATTAATTCGGAAAGCGATAGCGGCACTGAATCGTGAGCTTCGTGTTTCCAAAATATTTTTCAAGGTTGAAACCGGCACGATGACAGACATTCAATCACGTGAACAACTGCGGGAGGGAACTGCCTTTGTGAGGGAGGAAAATGAGGTTTACAAAGCTAAAGTCTCCGCAAATAGCGCAGTAAAATATGATCTTATCGATAAAGCAGTCACCGAAACCGGGCTTACCCGAAAAGCGGTTGTGAGTATCCTGCGTGGTATCGAAAAGACAGTATTCCATCAATTTGCTACGAATCCTGAGGAATTTATAATCAAAGCAGCACAGATTATAAACGAGCAAAAAGCGACGACAATAATCCAGCATATTACTTATAATAAGCTGGATGCAGTATATGACACTATTATTTTCACTGAGCCGACACTAAAAGGAGAGCTTGGAGTAAACGCAATGGCGGCAAAAAAGCATCTCTATGACCACATCATCTATGACTCCGCAAAGGAGAGAACCTTTGCGGAAAGCGTTGATACCAGCAACGAAGTTGCGGTATATGTGAAGCTGCCAAGCGGTTTTTTTATCAGTACTCCGGTAGGGAAATATAACCCGGATTGGGCGATAGCCTTTCATGAGGGTAAAGTGAAGCATATCTACTTTGTTGCAGAGACAAAAGGCTCCATGTCCACTATGCAACTGCGTATGGTCGAAGAAGCAAAAGTCCATTGTGCCCGCGAACATTTTAAAGCCATCAGTACAGATTCGGTTGTGTATGACGTGGTGGACGGCTATGCGGCGTTATTGGATAAGGTAATGTGTTGAAACCGTGTTTGTCTACTGCCCGATTCAGTTAATTGTAATATGGATTTCCTTGCCAAGGCTACGGACGATTTTAGTGACAAAATCCAGTGAAGGGTTATAAGCTCCGCTTTCAAAACGGGATATGTTGGATTTATATGATAACATTTGTCAATTAGTATTCATAATTCAGTTCAAACCGGGGAATTTTCCCGGGCTTTTTTGTACTTTCAGAAAGTATAAGTGCAACTAAGGCTTCCGCCTGCGCCTTAAGGCTTGGCGCAAGCCAAGTTTTCTTTATGTGGTGATGAAAGCATTTGGTTGGCACGAATAAAAAAGCCAATGCAGCAAAAAATAGGGTTAATAACTAATTTTCTGCGCACATACGGGGGTAGATGAAATGACGCACAGTATCAGAGTTCATTACGATAACGGCAACGGTTTTCTGGAGCCTGTCATGTGGGTTTGGGTCAGCGACGGAGCTACTTTGGAAAGGGAGGTCTCCGTCAGCGGACAGGATGATTTCGGTGTGTTTTATGACATGAAGTATAACCGCAGCAGTTTCAATCTGTTATTCAAGGATGGGAAAGGGCAGGATGTTCGCTGGGAGCCTGCTGATGTCAACAGGGTCTTTCACCGGGAGATGGGAGACGAGATCTGGGTAAGGGCCGACAGGCATAACATTTATCATGTTCGTCCCGCCGAGCCGGTGGGCGATTTAAAGGAATACTATGAAAAAATCCGGCACCTGCTTCCTACTGAGAACCACTATATTCCCGATACGGATGTTTCCGGATTGGGCATACCTTCTCTGCTGGGTGCCAATCTCCTCACTGACGGTTCTATCCTGTTCGGGTTTTTCCATCCCCGGGCTGCCCGGGTCTTTTTAACAGGAACCATTAATGATTGGCAGTGTCCGGGACATGCCAAGCCCAGGAAAAAGAGCTTTATCGAAATGGACTTATATCGAGGCTATTATTACCAGCCTAATATTTGGCTGGCACGGATTGAACCCCTTGACAAGGACATGGTAATAGAATATAAGTTCTATCTGCAGGGCGGATCGACCGAGATGGACAAATATGTGGTTGACCCTTATACCAGGGTTTTCAGCGAGGATTACAAATATCGGAATGCGGTAGTGGTAAACCCAAGAGAATTTTCTTGGACCGATCAAGATTGGAAAACGCCCGACATTAAGGATTTAATACTCTATGAGTTGAACATCTACGGGTTTACCGATAATGATGCGGACATTCCCGATGAAATCCAGGGAACGTTTAAAGGCGTTACCAAGAGGATACAAGAAGGGTATTTTGAAAGACTGGGCGTAAACGTACTGGCTTTGATGCCTACGGCAGAAGTGCCCGTGAAACGTGGGTTGGGGTATGAACCTTGTACCTTTATGGCAGTGGAAAAGGATTTTGGAACACCCGATGATTTTCGACAGATGGTTAACGAAGCCCATAAACACCGGCTCGCGGTAATTATTGATCAGGTTTTTAATCATACTTCAAACGAATATAATCCCCTTTGGAATTTGATTGATGACGGTTCAGGGACCGGAGGGTTCTACTTTGCCGGGGAGACTATGTGGGGCAATAAGGTGGCCACAGGCAAGGACGAAGTTGACAATATGCTTATCGATTCTTGCAAGCTGTTTATCAAGGAATACCATATCGATGGCTTCAGATTTGATGCAACCCACAGTTATTTCTTGAATCATAAATTACTGTTGAGGATTGCCCACGAAATCAAGGATAAAGGGTTTAAATCCGACACGATCTTAATAGCTGAGAATCTGCCCAATGAAAAGGATATCAACCTCGATGGATATAACGGCTACGCCCAGTGGTGCAATGTGTTCCATGATAAGGTCAAAGCCCTGCTGCGGGAGGGAGAGTTTGAGAACATGCCCAATGATACCAAACAGTTAGGCTCCATGTTCTATTTTGGGAAAGACAGCTTTGCCGCCCATACCAATAACGTGATTAACTATTGCGAAAGCCACGACGAGAACAGCGTCCAATTTGAGGTAGCTACCGGCGGTGCCCATTTACAGACACCGGAAATAAAGGAGAGAAAAGCCCGCTTGGGATTATTCTCCACGATGGTGGCACTGGGACAACCCATGATCTATATGGGACAGGAGTTTGGCATTGAAAGAGAGAGGAATAGGATCAAGGTTCCCTGGAATACAGCTGCGGAGGGAACAGACCGGTTTTATCAATGGACATGCGGTTTGATTAATTTGAGAAAACAATATGAAGAGTTGAGGATAAGCGGTTACAATCCAATTGATGAGGGGCTGTTTTCCTGGGTGGCGGCACCATGGCTGGAAGACGATAAAGGTGGGGGACAAAAAGTTGTTGGCTGGCGGGTCAAGAAAAGCGGGGATGCTCAGGATGGAATAATGGTGCTGCTGAATTTTGAAGGACACGATGTTCCGCTTAATACTGAATTTATCAGTCAAGAGAGGTTGGTCAAACTGGCTGATATTGAAAAAATCTATGACCTGCCTGCTGTCTCTGTAAATGACGAAAAGCAGTATCTTGAAACGGAAATTCAAGAAGAGCAGCCGGAAGAATTCGTTCTTCCGCCTTACGGTGCGTTCATTTACCGGTTTGAACCACAAACGGTGGGAGAGTGAATAAATATGGGAAGGGGTACCTTGGATTGAAGGATGTTTATGTGATTTTAGCGTTTCATGCCCACGAAATGCTGTGGGATTTGCCGGAGAGGCTTCTTTCATACCTGGATGAAAAGAATCCGATGAGGGAAGGACTGCTGACGGAGAATTATCTTAAAAAGAGGAAGGAGGAAGGCCGGGACATTTATTCCCTTTGCAGTGAATTCGGCGATAAGCTTGATGCTCCGCTGAGCGTGGAATACAGCAATGAACTGTTGGTCCAGATAAAATCCATACTTCCGGAAGCCTTTGAACGCATGAAGAAGGATTACGCCCGGGGAAGGTTGTATCCTCTCTATGGACACGCGCACCATACCCATGTCTCGCTTCTTCAGCCTCGGGAGATTTCCCAGGAAATAGCCTGGAACAGGAGCTACTTGCACAACGTGCTGCAAGCCCCATACC
Organism: Clostridia bacterium; assembly: GCA_018433675.1. Lineage (GTDB taxonomy): Bacteria > Bacillota > Peptococcia > DRI-13 > SM3-B62 > SM3-B62. The sequence continues at coordinate 44,277 of JAHDQS010000001.1, read as the reverse complement.
CCAAATATAACGGCCTGTTTCCCACCGAAGATTCACTTTGTAGCGACAAACTATCTGCTATTGAGGATGCCAACATTGAATATGTCATTTTCCCTCATTTAGGGGAAGGGAAGGTTGCCTATGAGATTAAAGGGGAAGGTGACTGTGAGTATGGGGCATTTTGGCTAGAGACCCCCGATAAGAGGATTCTGGCCTTGCCTCGGAATTTTCCGGTCTCCCAGGAAATATGGCGTCCCATCACTAAGATGCGCAGGGAGGACGTCAAAGCCCAGGGTTATATGCTGGGTGATTTTGCGGTTTTTGACAATGAGTATTTGAGCAGCGAAAGGGAAAAGTATCCCATTAGTATGGAAGAGGGGGTTGCAATTTACCGGGCTGTTCTTATGGAGGAACTAAGAAAAGCACCCGAGGGGGGACTTTTGCTGTATGTGCAAGATTTAGAGTTGATGGATTTTGGTGATATTGCCCTGGAGATTATGGAAAAAGCCTGGCAGGATATCCTGGAAAAGGAGAAGGGTGAGTTCCGGGTCCATTTCCTATCTCCCGATGCCTATATCGATATTCTGTGTGAAAAAGGTTTGGGGAATTTGCCTACCGTGGAATTTGATAAAATAACATGGGCCCCTGAAATACGGTTGATTCTCAGAACCGACGGACATTATCCCCCCTTGGGGGTTACCGGCGTAGGGCCCTATGACACAGAGAAAACGGGAATATACAAGTATCCTCATATTTTCTGGGAAAACGGCAAATACCTATGCGGGATATTTGATGCCTTGCTTGACAATTTCGCTGTTTCCACGAATGTTCCCGTGGACATAGGAGGACTGGGAGAAAGGGAATATGACATTCGTGGAGAAAGTTTGGATGCCCAGGTCGTATTGTATTTGAGATTGATGAAAAGGGCCTGCAATTGGGGGTGGCGTCCTACCGAGGGTAGGCAAAAAAGACCTTGCTTGTTAGGGTTTTTGCTTTGTGAAGTATTGTGCAAGATTTTGGCAGGCAAACCGCAGGAATTAGCTTTAAAAAAGAATATCAAACGGATCGACGGAAAAAACCTTGTGGGTATTTGCGAGACCTTGCGTGTTTTCATTGAGGGGAGAATAAATTATTTAAAGTATGGAATTGATGAATATATACGGGAAAACGGTGGTGACTATACCGGGGCGTACAAAATTTTTGAGTCCGTTCGAGAGTGGCAAAAGAAGGCCTTAAAAGCGGCTTGTGCCATGTATGAGATCAATTCTTCGACAGGTGAAATGGATTTATCCGGCTTCATTAAACATACACAGGAATACCTATCGGCAGTTTATCTGGCCACAGACCAACTGCAAAAGGTTTGGGGCGAGGGGCCTGATAGCGAATATCTAGTGGCCAAGATGTATCATTACCTATATGAAATTTATCCTCCGCTGTTTCCGGGCATGGTAGAGATGATAGATAATATGGGTGCCAATGAGATCAGAGGGTATTTTGCCGACTAAGGTTCATCCGATTGGTGTTCGTATACTATTACCTGGCCCGGGAGCAGAAAAGGAGAAGAACCGGGCTGTCTTCCTTTGTAGGGCTCCCATTCCGAGTTAATCAATTGTCTTGAGGGGGGGTGTTCCAGCCTGATTTCTTCTTGTGTCAGGTTGAAAAGGCCGATGAGAGATGATTGTTTGTTCCATCTTTGGATAGTAACAAGCTTTGTGGTAGGAGAAATGGAGACATCCAAAGCGAATTTATTTAAAGCAGCCAGTACCGGATGTGACCGGCGCAGTTTGATAAAATCACGGTAAAAATTAAAGAGGGCCTTGTTCTGTTCACTCCATAAGGAGAGAGGGGAAAGACGCGATGAGTAGAAGCTGGAGGGGGACTGGGGGTTGGGAGGTTTTGTCCAAGTGAAGTTCTTAAATTCGTCTTTTCGTCCGGTAAAAACAGCTTCCCTGAGAGCAGGGTCCTGATAATCGGTGAAAAACAAGAAGGGGTTCTTTTCTCCATATTCTTCTCCCATAAAGAGCAGAGGAACATAAGGGGAAAAGAACATCATCCCCGCGGCCAGCTTTAAAAAGGGGAACTCGACCAAGGAGGAGAGGCGCTCGCCATGAGCACGGTTACCGACTTGGTCATGATTTTGGATGGAAACAACAAATTGTTTTCCGAGATGCAGGGAAGCGTCGGTTCCCCTGTTTTTTTGCAGGTAGGTAGAAAACTCTCCGGTATATAAAAAGTTCTGGTAGACCTTTTTAAGATCCTCCAATTTGCCGTAGTCTTGATAATATCCTTCCCTTTCACCTGTCAGCAGGGTATGTACGGTGTGGTGAAAGTCATCCATCCATTGGGCATCTACGCCCTTGCCTCCCTCGCGGACAGGGGAGATTAATACTCTGTCGTTTTGATCACTTTCCGCTATGACAAAGAGTTTGCGGTTGTTTTGTGCGGCAAGTCTTGTTGCGACAGTGCTAATATCCTGCAGGATATGGGGATGGGAGGTGTCCTTGAGGGCATGGACGGCATCAAGGCGCAGGCCGTCGAAACGGTAGGTATCGAGCCAAAAAACCACATTATCCAAAATCATTTTTCGTGTGTACTCGCAGTAGTTATCGTCGAAGTTTACCGCCGGTCCCCACGGAGTATGATGTTTGTCGGTAAAATAAGGGCCAAAGGCTGACAAATAAGTTCCTTCCGGGCCAAAATGGTTGTACACGACGTCCAGAATGACGGTCATTTGTCTTTGATGGCAAGAATCAATAAAGTATTTTAAATCGTCGGGGCTACCGTAGTTACAGTTGACACTGAATAAACAAGTGCCGTCATAACCCCAGTTCCAGCGGCCGGGGGTTGGGGTGACAGGCATCAGTTCAAGGGCGTTTATTCCCAAATGGCAAAGATAATCCAGCTTTTCCGCTGCGGCCTTAAAAGTGCCTTCTTCCGTGAAAGCAGCGATGTGGATCTCCATGATAATCAGTTCTTCCAGGTTTTTGCCCTGCCAAGTTGAGGTCTGCCAGTTGTATGACAAATGGTCTATTACCTGTGAACGACCGTGCACGCCAAAGGGCTGGAAGTGTGAATATGGGTCGGGGTATTCCCGCTGATTATCCAATTCATAGCTGTATAGCAAATTTGGTGCGGGGTTTTCGATAATAGCTTGATAGACATGTGGCGCTACTTCTTTCATAGGAGACCTTTTCGTTTGGTCGTTGTTTTCGAGTACAAGGTTGACACCCTTTTTGTCATAGGCAAAGACAGTAAACACAATCATGTTTGGTGTTCCTGTTATTACTCGCGGTCCCATATCTAAGATTCGCATAAACCTTCCTCCCTTCTTAAAGAATAGAATATGGTTTTTTGACGAATCTTAGTCAAGAAGACAATTATTAAGGATATTAGGAGATGTCAAATGAGAAAAGTAAAAACAGGGGTCAAAAATTATCGGCAGTATTCCGAGTTCCTCAACCATGACGCAGAGATTGAAATGGAGTATTACATAAAAAAAAATAAAGGCAAAAAAATTGCCATGATAAATGCCACTTCTTTTGGCGGAGGAGTGGCTGAAATCCTCCATTCACTTGTACCCCTGGCCTGTAGTGCGGGGCTTGTTATCGACTGGTGGAATATGGAAGGAATTGATGAATTTTATAAGGCCACAAAGATGATGCATAACTGTCTGCAGGGGATGGAACACGAGCTGACAGCAAAGGAAAAGGAAATATATTTAAAGTATAACAATAAAAATGCCGAGGACTTTGCGGACGAAGAATACGATTACATCATTGTACACGACCCGCAGCCGGCGGCGATGATTGATTATATACCAAAGAGCCGCAAAGCAAAATGGATCTGGCGCTGTCATATTGATACGTCGGCACCGAATGAGGAATACTGGAGTTTTTTATCGGGCTTTATTAAAAAGTATGAGGCCTGTGTTTTTACGATGGAGGAGTTTATTTATGAGAAGGCGGTGTTAAGCAATGTTGCGATAATAACTCCGTCCATTGATCCGCTTTCCAAGAAAAATATCCCCTTGGCAGAAGAAGAGGCTAAAGAGATTATCAGCCGGTTTGGAATCGATGTGAATAGACCGTTAATATCGCAAGTTTCAAGATTTGATCCCTGGAAGGATCCCCTTGGCGTCATTGAAGCCTATAAAATTGTAAAAAAAGAATATCCCAGTGTTCAGCTGGCTTTGATTGGTTCCATGGCCAGCGACGATCCCGAAGGCTGGGAATATCTTTATCGGACGCTAAGAAGAGCTGGCGAAGACTATGACATAGAGGTCATTACAAACTTTAACGGTGTATCCGACCTGGAGGTCAACGCTTTTCAAACAGCATCTGACGTTATTTTGCAAAAATCGATCAAAGAAGGCTTCGGGCTCACAGTGGCCGAAGGTATGTGGAAAGGAGTTCCCGTTATTGGCGGGCGGGCGGGAGGAATTAAGCTGCAGATTGACGACGGTATTAATGGTTACCTGGCAGATACTGTAGAGGAATGTGCCGTACGGATCCTCACCCTGTTAAGAAACATGGCTTTGGCGGTTGAAATAGGAGAGGCCGGCAGAGAAAAGGTGCGAGCCAAATTTCTCATTACCAGCCATCTATTGAACTACCTGAAGCTATTTGAGCAACTGGAAGATTAGATATCGAATAGAATTATATTATCGAAAAACACCGTTAAATCAAAAGGATTATGATAGATTACAGAGAAATACTTACTAGAAGGTGCGAGAAAATGGCTTAATATGCAAATCAGACTTGGGAGACGGGTTATGAAAAGCTTTGAGGATACCATGATCAATCACGACTATGAAGTGCCTGTTGCACGCATTGAAGTCAATGCCGATGGGGAAATAATTGGCATAAACAAAAGGGCAGAAAGGATAATTTCCAAAAGAAAGGAACAGGTTATCGGCAAAAAGATTTGGTATGCTTTGGCACAAACCATGAATTCCTTTTTACAAAGAGAACTTAAACTGTTACATCATGAGCAAAGGGAATGTCTGACAGAGTCATTTTTTCCGGCTTTTAACAGGTGGTATCAAGTAATCATTCAGCCTGTGGAGCAGAGTATTTACCTCTACTATTTTGACATAACTGCGAAGAAAGCGGAAGGAAAAGAAAAGAATTTGCGGCAGATAGCTTTTGGACATCATCCTCTGTCTGCAGCAATTCTTGTTTTTCCATTTTGTGAGATAGCGGATGTTAACGATGCCTGGTTGGAAATGACTGCTTATAAAAAAGAGGAGATTGTGGGACATTGTCTTGATGACATTGGAATTCTGGAGTCGTACCAGGAAGGTCGTACTATATCCTTGAAGGGACTTGCTTTTGAAAACGCCGCTATCAGGGAGCAGGCAATTTTGTGGTGTGACAAGAATGGGGAAAGGAAGCCCGGCATTCTTGATGTTGAAGCTTTTGTTTGCGATAACAGGAGGTATTTCCTGGTTGTATTACGCAGCAAACTCTGAGAGAAATCAACAGTAAAAATCAAGAGGATCCTTCGCAGGCTAGCCAGTGCAAGAGATTCCTTGTTTGTTCCTCGATGTCCTCGTTAGTCAAAACTATTAAGAAATCCCCGACTTGGAGTTGAGTGTTGCCTTTAGGTATAATTTCCTTTTCGCCTCGCATGATACCAACCAGTAAACAGTCCTTAGGCCACGTAATTTCTTTGATGCTCTTCTGGTCGATTTGTGAGCCCATGCATACAGCAGCTTCAATAATGACCTTTTTCTTATTATCCGTTGATACTTTAACGATTTTGTCAGATTGCAGCAATTTGTCCATGAGGGTATCGTAAACTGGTTTCGAATCAAACAGGTCAGTGATAACGTAAGCTATCATAGAAACGGTAGCCATAGATAATAGGTGACTGAAGGAGCCTGTCATTTCTGTAATCAAGATGCTTCCGGTTATGGGTGCTTTGACAATAGCGGTGAAATAGGCGGCCATTGCGAGGACGATAAAGTTTGGAAGATACGAGGGATCTAAGCCGAAGATATTAACAGTTAGGGTTCCGAAGATATTTCCGATCAAAGCTCCGATTACTAACAGGGGTAGAAAGATACCGCCCGGGACCCCAGAGCCGTAGCTGATCATGGTGAAAACAAACTTGACAACCACCAATATCAAAAGAGTTGTGAGCGCCCTATTTTGTGAGACCAAAGTGCCGATGAGGTGATGACCCCCCCCCAGGGTCTCGGGAAGCCAGAAGCCTAACAGACCGGCGATGAATAGAGGGATAACAGGCTTTAAGATAGGTGGCAAGGCAAGTTTGTCAAATATTTCAAGCGATTTAAACAGGCAACGGTTGAAAAGAATTCCAAAAAGTCCTGTTACTATTCCCAAAAGAAGAAGGTAAGGATAATACTTCAGAGGAAGCAGGGAAAGTGTTTTAAAGGTAAAAACAGGGGTCTGGCCAAAGAAGTTTTGGCAGACGAAATCGGCTGTGAGGGAAGAGGCCATGGCCGCTGTTAAAACGATGGGGGAAAAGTTTTTGTGCATTTCCTCCAGGGCAAAAATAACGCCTGCCAGTGGTGCATTGAAAGCGGCTGCCAACCCGGCGCTTGCTCCGCTTGTTATCAGATACTTGCTTTCCAGTTTGTGTCTTCCCAGGGAGGCGGCAGCCCCTTGTCCGATAGCTGCACCCAACTGCACCGAAGGCCCTTCACGACCAAGGGAAAGACCGGCACCGATGGCTAAAACCCCGCCGATAAACTTATTGATCACTATGCTCAGCCAGTTGACGTGTAATTTTCCTGCCAGTTGTCCTTTGACTTGAGGAATACCGCTCCCGCTAATCAAGGGTTCTTTTCTGGCAAGGAAACCGAGGATGAGGCCGATAACCAATAGGCTAAGGAATAAAAGAGCAATAGAAGAAAAATTTGCATTCGTCATATTGGAGTAAACGGCATCCCTGATATCTTCTGCATGGTTCAGCATTACTCTGTATAAAACCGACACAATGCCGGCAACAAGTCCGACGAGAATTCCCTCAAAAACGAGCCTTAATCTCAGATGCATCCAATTTTCTAAAATGTTAGATGTTAAGCTTTTCATAATTTTTTCACCAATCATAGTTAATAGAAATGAGCACAAGATTGATTATACCCCTTTATTGTAGTATTGTAAAACCAGTGGTTTTAGATAAATAAGTTAAAATCCATTGACTCCTTGACAAGGTAAATGTACTATAGACAGGAATAAGTTCTAATGAAAGAATAAGCACAGCTTGAGAGGGGAATTTCAGTATGCGTGCGATAATTATCGGTGCAGGCAAAATCGGATTTAATATTGCCAAACTGCTCGTTCAAGAAAAAAATGACGTAGTAGTGATAGAGAAAGATGAAGACAGGGTACAAAACTTACAAGAAAACCTTGATGTGCAAGTGATTATAGCAAATGGTGCCAGTGCCGGTTCTTTGCAGGAGGCCGGTATTGCGGAAACCGACCTGCTGGTAGCTGTCACAGGGGTAGACGAGATAAATATAATTGCGTGTATGCTCGCCAAAAACTTTGGGGTGGAAAAGACCATTGCCAGGGTACGCAATCCCGAATATATCGAAGATAATAAAAGTGAGGGCAAAAGCATTTTTAACGGCATAGACCTGATGATAAACCCTGAGCTTGTAATAGCTAAGGAAATAGCGAATCTGATAGATGTGCCGGAAGCCCTGGACGTGGTGTACTATGCACAGGGAATGGTTCAAATGTTAGAATTGAAGATACCCGCTCAGGCTCCTGTGGCCAATAAATGCTTGAAGGAAATAAATTACCAATCTCCCTTTGTAATTGTTGCCATTTTCCGGAACGGACAAATACTCATACCCCGTGGCGACGATCGCCTGTTACCAAACGATATCATTTTTCTTTTGGGTAAGACAAAGGAAATGGTGCGTATTGAGAAGCTGCTGGGAACAGAACGCAAAAAGGCGGAGCGGGTGATGATACTGGGTGGCGGTTTTGCAGGATATCATTTAGCTAGGATCTTGGAGCAAAGAAAGTATTCCGTTAAGATAATAGAAAAAGAATATAAACGCTGTGTGGATATTTGCAACAGCTTGAAAAACACCTTAATCCTTCACGGCGATGCCACGGATATTGATTTTCTCAAAGCTGAAGGCGTCAGTGATGTTGATGCCTTTGTATGCTTAACGGACGATGACAAGCTAAATCTGTTGGTCAGTTTGATCGTCAAGCATCTGGGAGCAAAGAAGATAATTGCCCAGGTCAGACGTTCGGACTATATAAGCTTGATGGAAGACGTGGGAATAGATGTTGGCATCAGTCCCCGCACATTGATAGCCAATGCCATTTTAAGGTTTATTAATCGCAATAGTAATGTCCTTTCCGTGACTCTATTGAGTCAGGAGAGCGCCGAATTGATCGAGTTAATTGTGCCGAAGGACTCTAAAATAGCCAATAAGAAATTAAAGAATCTTAATTTCCCTAAGGGTGCCATAGTCGGCACTATCTATCGAAAAAACCAGGTCATTATTCCCAGCGGTGAAGATATTTTCATGTCGGGTGATACCGTAGTTGTATTTGCACTGCCTCAAAAAATTGCTTCAGTAATGGATTTTTTCAAAGTATAAAGGAGCCTTATGATGAATTACCGCAAAGTTGTTGGAGCTTTAGGAATAATGTTGATGCTGATAGGGGTCGCAATGTTTTTACCCTTGTTGTGGTCGTTGTATTACGGGGATGCCGATTGGTCTGCTTTTCTTATAACAGGTACACTAACAGTATTGGTAGGGGCTGTGTTATACAGGCTCAATGATATTAAGGGAAGTATCCGCTATAAAGAGGCGTATGCCATTGTAACGGTGAGTTGGCTTTTAGCTTCAGCTTTCGGAGCTGTTCCTTTTCTTATTTCCGGTACTTTTACGTCGTTTGCAGATGCCTTTTTCGAGACGATGTCCGGTTTCACTACAACCGGGGCCAGCGTGCTTACCGATATTGAAGTACTGCCTCACGGGGTTCTTTTCTGGCGTAGCTTAACTCATTGGCTGGGAGGAATGGGAATCATTGTGATGTTTGTGGCCGTTCTTTCGTCGTTGGGAGTGGGAGGCTTGCAAATGTTTAAAGCCGAGTCTCCCGGGCCTGTGGCCGAAAAGATAAAACCGCGCATCAGTGATTCGGCCAAAACATTGTGGTTGGTTTATTTAGCCTTTACAGTGGCTGAGACACTGTTGCTTTGGCTTTTCGGTATGAATCTTTTTGATGCTTTGTGCCATACCTTCGGGACCTTAGCGACGGGAGGATTTTCCACTAAGAATGCCAGTATCGGACATTATGCCAGTCCCGCTATCCAGTGGGTGATAATTCTTTTCATGTTCTTGGCAGGGGTGAATTTTGCCTTGCATTATCAAGCCTTTAGCGGCAGGAGTTTGAAAAACTTTTGGCGAAATAGTGAATTTAGGTTGTATGCATTTCTGATTTTGGCGGCAATAATTTTAGTTTTTTTGAATATAAGCACAGCTGTGGGACAACCTTTTGCAGAAACCTTAAGACAGGCGAGTTTTCAGGTGACATCAATCATGACTACAACAGGTTATGCGACAGCGGATTTTGACAGCTGGGGGCCCTTTGTGAAAGTTCTGTTAGTGGCGCTGATGTTTGTCGGAGGGTGCGCGGGGTCTACCGGTGGCGCTATCAAGGTGGGACGCATATTAATACTGTTGAAACAAAGCAAGCTGGAAATCACAAGGGCTATGCATCCTCGAGCCGTACTTAATTCGATGATTGACGGAAAGCCCGTCAGCAATAACGTGGTTGTTAATGTGCTTTCGTTTTTTTTCATTTACGTTGTAATAACCTGTATCAGTACGGTGATAATGACCTTAGCGAAGATCGATATTGTTTCGGCGTTTACCTCCGTTGCGGCGACTTTGGGTAATATCGGACCTGGCTTGGAACTGGTGGGGCCGACCAAAAATTACGCTTTTATGCCGGCATGGGGGAAATATTATCTTTCGTTTTTGATGCTTTTAGGACGCCTCGAGTTATACACGGTACTAGTGTTGTTGATCCCCTCTACTTGGAAAAAGTAGAAATAGGCGAAGTTGGCGGTTAAACACATGAAAAGTATTACTTTAAAGGCTTACGCTAAAATAAATCTTACTCTGGATGTTTTGGAAAAAAGAGCGGATGGGTACCATGATGTGAAAATGATTATGCAGGGCATAAATCTGTATGACATAGTAACACTTGAAAGCTGTGACGACGGTATTCGATTGTCATGTGACGTTCCCGGGCTGGGAGAGGACAGGCACAACCTAGCCTATAGGGCTGCAGAGCTTATGCTTCTGCATCATCCGCAGATAAAGGGGTTAAGGATCACTTTGGAAAAGAGAATACCCGTGGCTGCCGGCCTGGGGGGAGGAAGTGCCGATGCGGCGGCAGTTATTCTTGGGGTTAATGAGTTGTATGATTTAAGATTGACAAAAGACCGCTTGCGGGAGATTGCCCTTCGCTTAGGCAGCGATGTTCCCTTTTGCCTCTTTCCCCGTACTGCTCTGGCGGAGGGTAGGGGAGAAAGGTTGACGGATATTGTCCCATGCCCGCTGCTGTGGCTGGTGCTTGTTAAGCCGTTCTTTGGCGTGGCAACGAAAGAGGTTTACGAAAACCTCAAAAATGTTACAATAACAGAGAGACCGGATACAAAGGAAGCCCTGAGGGCAATCGAAGAAGCAGATACTGAGTTGTTGTATCAGGCGATGGGAAATGTACTGGAATACTCTACTTTTGCTTTATATCCTGACTTGCAGAAATTGGTTGAGGAACTTCTTCCGCTGGGCGCAAAAAGGGTGATGATGTCGGGGAGCGGGCCTACACTGCTGATGTTTATGGACGATGAAGATGACGCAAAAGCGGCTGCGCTGTGCTGTGCAAAAGCTGGAAGGGATGTTATAGTCACAAGAACGAATTTACCGGAGGACGTTGAAATGCAGAAAAGGAGGTTTGTTCATGGCAGAGAGGAAGAGGATTGAAGTTAAACTGGACCAGTATAAGCCCTTGAGGGAAATCGTATTTGAGGCGTTACGCCAGGCGATTTTACAAGAGATAATCAAGCCTGGAGAACGCTTGATGGAGAAACAACTCGGCGAAGAGATGGGAGTGAGCAGAACGCCGATTAGGGAGGCTATTCGCAGACTTGAGTTAGAAGGATTTGTTACGATAGTTCCCAGAAAAGGTGCTTTTGTGTCGGAAATCTCCCTTAAAGACATTAAGGAAGTTTATGAAATCAGAGCTGCGCTGGAATCTCTTGCCGCGGGATTAGCTGCCGAAAAGGTTACACCCCAAGAGATACAAGAAATGCAAAGGTGTCTGCAAAAAGAGGCAGAACTGCTAGAGAATGATGATGTCGTATCAACTGTTGAGGTTGACCTTGATTTGCATTATATAATATTTAAAGCGGCTAATAACGAACGTCTTCTCGCTACTCTCAATAATTTACGCGAACAGTTGTCTCGACCGAGAATGATAGTAACTTCATTACCGGGAAGGAAGGTTGCCAGTCACTGGGATCATGTCAAGATAGTTGAGGCGATAAGCTCGGGAAATATCGAGCTGTCCGAACAGCTCATCTGGGATCATATTGAATATTCCGCAAATACTATGATTGATTACTATAAACAGAAGTATGAGTAAACGAAAGGAGAGCCATAGTAATGACTACTGCTATAATTCTCGCCGGAGGGAAAAAAACAGGGATACAGCGAGACAGTAAGGAACCCCTTGATGAGGCCTTGATACCCATTGGCAACAGATATATGGTGGAGTATGTGGTAGATGCTTTGTTGGGCTCGCAGAACATTGAACGAGTCATTATTTCCGGTCCTGTTAAGGCACTAGAAGAAAAGTACAAAGAAGACCAGCGTATCACCCTGGTCAAAAACGGGGAAAGAACAATCGATACGTTATATGAAGGGCTAAGGATTATTAAACCACCCCAGCTACGGGTCCTGATTGTTACGGCAGATATTCCCCTCTTGACTACACAGGCAGTTGATGATTTTCTTGAAAGCTGCAAATTCAGTGAGGGTGATTTGTTTTATCCCGTTATTCCCAAAAAGATAAGTGAGGGGAAATATCCCGGAATAAAGAGGACTTATGTACGCTTGAGGGAAGGGCGCGTAACGGGAGGAAATATGTTTTTGCTCAACACCTATGTATTTTCAAAGTGTGCCCGGAAGGCCCAAGAACTGATCGACCTCCGCAAAAAACCGCTGCGTTTAGCTTCGCATGTTGGGTGGGACGTGCTGCTGCGTTATATACTGGGGATACTTTCCCTCAAGGAAGCGGAAAAAAAGGTTTCCTCCTTGTTGGGGATAAAAGGAGTGGTAGTTGTATCCAATTATGCTGAAGTAGGAATTGACGTAGATAAAAGCAGTGATTTTAAAATAGCACAAAAAGCACTGGGAGCTTAAAGACAGCGGAGGGCAGCCTTTTACAAAGGCAGGCCCTTATTTTTTTGAGGAAGGTATTGCTGGTGAAACATGAATAAATAAGGTAAAATAAGAAGGGAACATTCGGGAAATGTCGTGTCTATCATTATAAGGGAGTGTTGTTGCTTGGAAAAGTGGCGTAGAAGTGAACGAGTTTCCGTAATAACCAAGTGTTTGCTGGAAAATCCCAACAAACTGCTGTCTCTTAACTATTTTACAAATTTGTTTCAGTCGGCAAAGTCAAGCATCAGTGAAGATATCAGTATTATTAGGGATACATTTCAGAAATTCGGATATGGAAAAATAGAAACCTTAACCGGAGCCGGGGGAGGAGTAATGTTTTACCCGGAGATTAAACCGGAGGATAAAAATGAATTCATTAAAGCTATTGCGATGAGACTTCAGGATCCCAAGCGGATACTTCCGGGAGGTTTTATCTATATGGCCGACATCATTTTTGACGCTCGAGTGGCGCAGAAGGTCGGCGAGATTTTTGCTCAGCATTTTATGGCAGAAGCTCCTCAGTATGTCGTTACGATGGAGACAAAAGGAATCCCTCCGGCTTTAATGACGGCGAAAGCCCTTAATGTGCCGTTGGTTGTTATTCGCGACGGCAGCAGAGTAACGGAAGGAACTTCCGTCAGTTTGAATTATGTCACCGGTTCATCCAAGCAAATTAGAACAATGACTCTTTCCCGCCGGGCTTTGCCGCTGGAAAGCCGGGTAGTGATTATTGATGATTTCATGAAAGCCGGAGGTACAGCCAAGGGAATGGTCGATCTGCTAAGTGAGTTTAAGTCACATGTACTGGGGATCGGAGTTCTGGTTGATACCGGGTTTCCGGAACGCAAATTGGTAAGTAATTATTGCTCGCTGCTTAAGCTTTTAAGTGTCGATGAACAGAACAAAAGAATAGCAGTTGAACCAACCGGTAGAATATTTGAATGATAATATGAGGCAAGGGATATTTGCAGGTATAAAATAGCTAAATAATGGGAAATTTCATAAAGAGAAGAAGGAAAATCCAAATATATGACGAATAGGACATATTAACCAGTTGCGGTCAGGGAAGGTGGTGATGCAAGTGAACATTACAGATGTTCGTATTAGAAAAATCAATCATGAAGGAAGGATGAAGGCCATCGTCTCGGTAACATTTGATGATTCGTTTGTAGTACACGATGTTAAGGTTGTCGAAGGAACAAACGGGTTGTTTGTGGCTATGCCCAGTCGAAAGACACCGGATGGTGAATACAGAGATATAGCGCATCCGATATCAACCGATGCTCGTGAAATTATCCAGAATGCCGTATTAAAAGCATACGGGCAGGCGGTGTAATAGTATTATTTGAATAAAAGGTATTTATGGAGGGAGCTTATTTTTAGCTCCTTTATTGTTGTAAAAGTGGTGACTTGGCAAGAAGTTTTATGATATAAATAGAATGGTGCCAATAATAGAGGGAGGAATGAGATGTGGGCAAAAACATTGCAATTGTTCTGGCAGCAGGGTTGGGAACAAGGATGAAATCGAAAAAGCCAAAGGTCCTTCACGAGCTATGCGGTGTGCCCATGATAAGATATGTGATCAATGCCCTTAAAGAGGCAGACATAAAAGACATTATTGTGGTGCTCGGTTATGGGGGAGAAGAGGTCGAAAAGGTACTGGAAAACGATTGTCGTGTGGTGTATCAGACCGAGAGATTAGGTACGGGACATGCCGTCATGCAGGCTTTGCCGGAACTGCAGGCTAATGATGGAGGCAACTGTCTTGTCTTGTGTGGCGATACACCTTTGCTTCAAGCCGCTACCTTGAGACTGCTATGGGAAAAACATATGAAAACTAAGGCGCAAGCCACGGTTTTAACAGCTGAATTGTCTGATCCGTCAGGCTACGGACGAGTAATCAAAGGGGCTCAAGGATTAGAAAGAATCGTGGAGGAAAAGGATGCAAATGACAAGGAGAAGGCTGTTAACGAGGTCAACACCGGGACATATTGTTTTAGCGTTACCGAGTTAAATGAGAAGCTCAAGAAACTAACCCCCGTCAATGCCCAAGGTGAGTATTATCTGACAGATGTGGTCAGATTGCTCGCAGAAGATGGCAAAAGGGTCGAAACATTACTGCTTGAAAACCCTGCCGATGCTCAGGGGATCAACAACAGGTTGCAGCTGGCTGAAGCGGAAAAAGTTTGGCGGCAGCGGATTATTAAAGGGCATATGCTGGAGGGCGTCACAGTCATAAATCCTGAAAATACATATATTGATGCGACAGTACAAATTGGCCAAGATACTGTAATTTATCCGGGAGTTATTCTGCAGGGTAAGACGGTAATAGGTGAGAATTGTATCATAGGGCCGAACACACGAATAGTAGACTCCCGTTTGGGGGATAGGGTTAAGGTCGATTATTCATATATTGTTGAAGCCAAGCTTGCTGCGGATTGTACGGTAGGGCCTTTTAGCTATTTGCGGTCCGGCACTGAATTATCTCCAAGGGTAAAAATTGGTGGTTTTGTTGAGGTGAAGAAGACACAGGTAGGAGAAGATTCCAAAATACCTCATTTGAGTTATGTGGGTGACAGTATTATCGGAAAAGATGTTAATATCGGTGCCGGTACAATAACATGTAATTATGACGGCAACAGTAAGAACATTACAGAAATCGAAGATGGTGCATTTGTAGGCAGTAATACTAACCTTGTTGCTCCCCTTAAGGTTGGCAAGGGTGCGTATATCGGTGCCGGCTCAACGGTTACCAAAAACATACCGGACGGTGCGTTGGCCATTGCGCGTGGACGGCAAAAAAACATAGCGAACTGGAAGAGCAAGGAGAAATAAGAAACGGTAAAAACTAAAATACACAGGGAGGCATAGTAATGTCCAGCTACAAAAGGCTCAAAATCTTTACAGGGAATGCACATCCCGAACTGGCTTCGGATATAGCGGAATATCTGGGGGTGGAAGTCAGTGCGGCTGCTGTCAAAACTTTTTCCGACGGTGAGATAAATGTCAATTTAGGCGAAAGCGTAAGAGGGGTGGATGTTTATGTGGTTCAACCAACCTGCACGCCAGTTAACGACAATTTAATGGAATTGTTGATTATGATCGATGCCTTGAGGCGGGCATCGGCGCAGAGGATTACCGCCGTTATACCATATTACGGATATGCGAGACAAGACCGCAAGACTAAAGCAAGAGATCCCATCACCTCAAAGCTGGTTGCCAATATTATTGTGGCATCGGGAGCGGACAGAGTCTTGTCGGTTGATTTGCATGCCGGGCAAATTCAAGGTTTTTTTGATATCCCGTTGGATCACTTGCAAGCCGTGCCTATCATTGCAGAATACTTTCTCAATAAAAAACTGGAGGATGCAGTCGTTGTTTCCCCTGATTTAGGTGGAGTCACAAGGGCTAGGAACCTGTCGGACAGGCTGCAGTGTCCGTTGGCGATTATTGATAAAAGACGTCCAAAACCAAACGTGGCAGAAGTGATGAATCTCATTGGAGAGGTAAAGGGTAAGAACGTAATTATGATCGATGATATCATTGACACTGCGGGAACCATAACCCTGGGGGCGCAAGCCCTTATAAAGAACGGTGCCCGTGATGTTTACGTTTGTTGTACGCATCCCGTCCTTTCGGGAGTGGCCATCGAAAGGCTGGATAAGTCTTGCATCAAAGAGGTTGTTATTACGAATAGTATTCCTCTTAGCAAGGAGAAGCGTCTGCCAAAGATAAAAGTTCTTTCGATTGCTCCCTTGTTAGGGGAGGCGATAATTCGCATCCATGAGGATCTTTCCGTTAGCAAGCTTTTTGATTAGGATGGTTTGTCTGTTCGGTTTTTTGAAAACGAGGGGGTTGTTCTGTTGAAACTCTTGGTTGGTTTGGGTAACCCCGGATTGCGATATGAGAGAACGCGGCATAATGTAGGGTTTATGGTTGTTGATGCTCTGGCCGGGGAATTGGGTGTGACAATCAAAAAAAAACAAGGTAGTGTACTTCTGGGGAAGGGCTTTATTTCCGGGAAGGGAATACTATTGGCAAAACCGCAGACTTTTATGAATAGAAGTGGGGATGCTGTCTTGGAGCTTTTGAATTTTTACAGGGATACCATTGAGGACTTGATAGTGATACATGATGATTTGGACATTGACTTGGGAAGATTACGCTTTAGGGATGGGGGCGGTACGGGTGGACATAATGGGTTAAAATCCATCACTGCAAGGCTGAATTCCCCTGATTATGCCAGGTTGAAGATTGGTATTGGGAGGCCCCATGGTGAGATGGAGGTCGACTCTTTTGTTTTAAGTAATTTCTCTGTTCCTGAAAGCGAAGTGATTGCTAATGTTGTCAAAACAGCAGCAGCAGGACTCAAGACATGGTGTTGGGATGGCCTGGAAAAGGCGATGAACGATTTTAACAGTGTATGTTGTGAGATGCAGAATGAACAGTCATAGGCTTGGTTATACTAGTTTTAGCGCGAATGAGCTAAATGGAGGAAGTCAATGCGTCTCATATATATTTGCGATATTTGCCAAAAATATATCGGGGAAATTAATATAGATGTCTGGGATGAGTCCATGCTGGGCTTTGACGTTCTGACCAACCAGGAAAAGGGTGAACTGCTTCATTTTGACTGGGGTACGGAAGTAGGAACGGTAAAGGCAATTTGTGATTCCTGCTGGCATCTTTCCGGCGGTGTGGGAGAAGAATTTCGGGGAGAGGAGAGGCTGCATTAATAAATCCGGGTATCAAATTCAGGCTAAAACAGCTATAATAGAGAGAAATACCTGAGAAAAATGTGGTCTAGATCCGGTTTTATGCTATATAATACATATATAAGTGCCAAGAAGAATGAAAAAAACAGCATAAGTTTTGTGGGGGTCGTGGTAGATGCCCACTATTTGACATGGAGGAAGAAGGATGGTTCAAAACTTTCTAATTGAATATTTAAAAAAGATAAAAGAATACGAATTTCTTATGGAAAAGGCCAAGCAGAAAGACGATATTTTGATATATGGCTTGGCAGGGGCACAAAAAAGCTTTATAACGGCGATGCTGGCTTTGGAGAGAGACCGGTCTTTGTTGTACGTGGTTGAAAATCCCCAGCGCGGCAAGGAAATATTCGCCGATCTGGTGGGGTTGCTGCCGGGTTTTTCAGTCCATTATTTTCCCTCCCTTGAGGTACTGCCGTTTGAAGTCATTGCTCAAAGCCATGAGACGCAGCGCAAGAGGTTGGAGGTATTACACAACCTCATCAGCGGGGGGAAAAACGCTGTTGTGACGACAGTTGACGCGTTAAGGAAAGCCTTGGTTCCTCCTGATATACTAAGGAAAGCGATAATGACCTTAAAAACAGGGCAGAGGATTAAAATAGAAGAGTTGATGGGACATTTGCTGGCAATAGGTTACCAGCGAGTCGACATGGTCGAGGAAAGGGGGCAGGTTTCCGTACGGGGCGGTATACTGGATGTTTTTCCGCCTGTTGCGGAGGAGGCTTGCCGTATTGAGTTCTTTGATGATGAGATTGATTCCATTAGAGCTTTTTCTACCGATAATCAGCGCTCAATTAAGAAAATTTATAACGCTACCATTACGCCGGCTGCCGAATTTTTCTTGGCAGGGCTGGATACGGACAAGGTGGCGGAAAGAATACAAGAGGAAGCGGAACAGCTGCTGGAAAAAATGGAGGCAGGTGGGCGTATTGAAAGCCATGATCTTTTGAAATCGCGGGCCGCTGAGGTCGTGGAAAACATTAGTCAAGGACAGAATTTCCCCGGCTATGAACAGTTTCTGCCATACTTTTTCAAGGAAAAGCACACCCTCGTGGAATACTTCTCCTCAGGGCCTCTTATTATCATTGATGAGCCCAATCGACAGCGGGAAAAAGCCGTTCTGGACGAAAGGGAGATGCAAGAGACTTACAAGAGCCTGCTTGAAAAAGGGGGAGTACTGCCGGGGCAGATCGATAACTATTTTACATGGGAGGAACTACAGTACACCCTATCAAAAATAACAAAGATCTATTTTTCACTATTACCAAAAAAATCCATGGGAATGGATATTGTCGACATGTTCGGAGTAACCGCAAAGACCGCTGGTTTGTTCATGAGTAAAACAAAGCTTTTGGCGGACGAGTTGAAGGAATGGAAGAGGCAAAAATTTGCTGTGGTTATCCTCATCAACTCACCTGAACGCGGGGAAAGATTAAGACAAATGCTTTGGGACATGAGTGTCGAGGCAAGCCTAGTGACTGGAGAATTTACAGTGCAAGCCGGGGGCGTGTACATTGTACCCGGTAATCTAAGCAACGGGTTTGAGTTTACTACCTGGAAATTAGTTGTTCTGACTGAACACGAGCTTTATCATCAGCCAAAAAAGAAAGCGCCGCGCAGGATCTTTCGCGAGGAAAAGCGGACGACCTTTCTTGCAGATTTGCAGGTTGGCGACTATGTTGTGCATACCAATCATGGTATCGGTAAGTATCTGGGGATAGAAAAGCTTGAGGTGGGCGATTCGGAGAGAGACTATCTTGTCATGAAGTACAAAGGAGAAGATAAACTGTATCTTCCCACTGACCAGGCGGGCCAGTTGCAAAAGTATTCTTACCAGGAAGGGCAGAGTCCCAGATTGTCCAAGCTGGGAGGAAACGAATGGAACAAAGTTAAAAGCAAGGTTAAAGCGGCAGTGAAGGATCTGGCGGAAGAGTTGATTGCCCTTTATGCCGCGCGCCGGGCAATCCAGGGGTATAAGTTTGCTGCTGATTCCCCGTGGCAGAAGGATTTTGAAGAAGCCTTCCCCTTCGAAGAAACTCCGGATCAGTTGCGGGCTATCGAAGAGGTCAAAAAGGACATGGAAGGGCAGCGTCCGATGGACAGGTTGTTATGTGGCGACGTTGGTTATGGCAAGACCGAGGTGGCTATTCGCGCAGCCTTTAAAGCAGTGACAGACGGTAAGCAGGTTGCCGTTTTGGTGCCTACGACAGTACTGGCTCAACAGCATTATAATACCTTTAGAGAGAGATTCGAGGGATTTGCCGTTAAGGTAGGGGTTTTGAGCCGCTTTCGTTCCTACCAGGAGCAAAAGGCAATATTGAAGGAAGTAAAGCTTGGACAAACAGATATTGTTATCGGAACCCATCGGCTGTTATCCAGCGATGTGAAATATAAAGACTTGGGATTGCTTATTGTCGACGAGGAACAAAGGTTTGGGGTCTCCCATAAGGAAAAAATCAAAAAGATGAAAAAGGCAGTGGATGTTTTAACACTCACTGCAACACCTATCCCTCGTACCCTACACATGTCCATGGTTGGTGTTCGGGACATGAGCATCATCGAAACACCTCCGGAAGACAGGTATCCGGTACAGACTTTCGTTGTTGAGCATAGCCCTCATTTGGTGCGCGAGGCAATCAGAAGGGAAATGGGGCGCGGAGGCCAGGTGTATTACGTACACAACAGGATCGAGGACATTGACAGTACTGCTGTTTTCATTCAGGAGCTTGTTCCGGAAGCCCATATTGCAATTGGGCATGGCAGGATGACTGAAGAAGAACTGGAAAGAGTTATGCTTGATTTTATCGAAGGTAAAATTGATATCTTGGTTTGCACCACCATTATAGAGACAGGGATGGATATCTCAAACGTCAATACGTTGATTGTGGATAATGCGGATAAAATGGGCTTGGCGCAGCTTTATCAGTTGCGGGGGCGGGTGGGTCGTTCCAACAGGATCGCTTATGCATATCTGACTTATAACAGAGACAAGATATTGTCGGAGACTGCCGAAAAGCGTTTAAGCGCTATTCGGGAGTTTACGGAGCTGGGTTCGGGCTTTAAGATTGCGATGCGTGATTTAGAGATTCGGGGTGCAGGAAACATTCTGGGGGCCGAGCAGCACGGACATGTGGCGGCGGTAGGATTCGACCTATATTGTCGTATGCTGGAGGAGGCAGTAAGGGAAGTTAAAGGGGAAGAGAAGCACGAAGAAAAGAGTATTATCATTGACCTCCAAACAAAGGCCTATATTCCTCAGGAATATATAAACGAAGCGGCGGTGAAGGTAGATTTCTACCAGAGAATTTACGCACTGAGTGCAAAAGAGGATATCAAAAGCTTGGTTGAGGAGATGGAGGACCGGTTTGGACCCGTTCCTGAGCCTTTACAAAATCTGTTGAAGATCGCTTCAATAAAAATTGCTGCAGCCCAAGCCAAGGTAAAGAGTATCGGTCAGAATGCGGAGGGGATAGTCATTGTAATGGAAGAAGACCACGGGCTTGTTGGCAAGGAATTGATGGAGTTGGCTCGGCGTTACCGCAGACAGGTGAGTTTTAAGGTGCTGGCGGGGTTAGAAATCATAATCAATACCCGAAATCTTGAAGCAAAGCAAGTGTTGACGTTACTGGAAGAAGTGGTCATGGAAATATCAGTTATTGCTCAAAAAGAAGCTGTTCTGATATAATGTACTGAGCTTGCGCAAATATCTGTTTTTTTACTCAATTGATTAAAGAGGAGAAAAGTTATGAGAAAATACTGGGGAATATGGCTTAGCCTTATCATATTATTTGTAACAGCAGTGCTTTTTCCCGGGTGTGGTAAAGAAAGTGTTGTAGCTACGGTAAACGGCGAAAAGATTAACATGAGTGAATTGAATATCAGGGTCGATCAGGCAGCGGCTAGGTACGGCTATGACTTGGATTCGGAAGAAGGCAAAGAGTTTGTAGGTTATCTGAGGGAGCAAATCCTGCAGAGTATGATAGAGGAGAAAGTAATACTTCAAGCTGCCGCAGAAAAGGATATTGTGGCTGATAAAGAATTGGTTGATAAAGAACTTGAAGAAAGTAAAAGTCAGTTCGGTAATCAAGAAGAATATGAAGCATATCTAAAGGAGCTTAAGCTAACAGAAAAAGATTTACGGATGTATATAGAGCACAGCTTGATCCTTAATGAGCTTTTTGATGACATCACTAAGGATGTTACTTCAACGACAAAGGACATAGAACAGTATTATCAGGATAATCAGTCTGAGTTTTTTGTGCCGGAGCAGGTACATGCCTATAACATTGTCGTTAAGACAGAAGAGGAAGCCAAAGACGTTATAAAGCGCTTGGATGAAGGAGAGAGCTTTGAGGAATTGGCTGTTGAATTGTCCATAGACACTACTGCTCAGTCCAACAGGGGGGATATCGGATATATTACAAAAGAGGACGCTTTGCTGGAAGAGTTTAAGGAAGCCGCATTCCAGCTTGAAGTAGGACAGTATACCAAAGAACCTATAGGAACAATGTATGGTTATCATGTTATAAAAGTTGTAGATAAAAAAGAAGCGAAGCATAATTCTTTTGAAGAAGTAAAAGTAAATCTTGAAAACAGGTTTATTTTTGAAGAGAAAAATGCGGTATTCCTGGAATACGTGGATGAGTTGAAAGAAAAAGCGGAGATAATCAAGCATTTACCTGACGAACAGTCTGCCGAGGAGCAAGAAGGAAGTGAGGACGGTAAATAGTTTTGCGAGAAAATAATGGGGTTAAAGCGAGACACTCTGTGTAAAGACGGAGTGTCTTTTATATCGGTGTTTTTCATCGGTATATTATCGGGAAATAATATTTACGAGTGATTGGGTATAAAAAAGGTGCTGGAAACAAACATTAAAGCTGGAAGGTTTCACAAAGGGAGGAGGTCAGACGGGAGATTCGGAGAAAAGAAGAATAAATGGGATAACAAGGATATATACTAAAATTAAAAGTATCCCTTAAACCACGAGGAGGGAAAATCATCACAATGAAAGCAACCGGTATTGTTCGTAGGATTGACGATTTAGGTCGTGTAGTTATTCCCAAAGAAATAAGAAGAACACTGCGTATTCGTGAAGGTGACCCTTTGGAAATTTTTGTGGATCGTGAAGGGGAAGTTATTCTCAAAAAATATTCGCCGATAGGTGAATTGGGCGAGTTTGCTAAGGAGTACGCCGATTCATTATATGAGGCTATCGGGCATATAGCATGTGTTGCGGATAGAGACCAGATAATTGCGGTTGCGGGCGGACCGAAAAAGGAATTTCTCAACAAGCAAGTAGGGGAAGCCGTAGAAAAGGTTATGGAAGAGAGAAAGTCAATACTGGTTAACCAGCCCGGACAGAAGGAGACCTGCCAGATTTGTGCCGGTGAGGAAGACGTGAGCAAGTATTCGGCAGGTGTTATTGCTCCTATCATTGCGGAGGGAGACCCAATCGGTGCCGTGATTATTGTCTCCAAAGAAGTTAACACCAAATTCGGCGATATGGAATTGAAACTGGTGGAGACAGCAGCTTCGTTTCTGGCCAAACAAATGGAACAGTAGAAAAGGTGGAGTTACGCACCACCTTTTTTTTGTACGTGCGATAATGGTTTCGCCTTCGTCAAAAGACTTGGCGACGACGAAACCATGTTTTCCTTATGCCGGTAAAGTGTTATCATAAGGTGGATGAAATGGTAAGGAGATGGAATCCGGCCTTGAAAGAGATAATGGTAGTTGGGCTCGGTCCCGGCGGCATTGAACAACTTACCGGGCAGATATGGCGGGTGTTGGAAAGCGACGCCGAGAAACACTTTAGAACAGCTGTTCACCCGGTGGTTGAGGAACTTAAAGAAAAAGGGATCCGCTTTGCAAGCTTTGATGATCTTTATGAGAAAAAGGCAAGCTTCGAAGAGGTGTATGAAGAGATCGTGGCAAGACTGATTACCAGAGCCCGGGCGGCAGAGGAAGACAAGCTGATTGTTTACGCAGTTCCAGGGCATCCTCTGGTAGGAGAGCGGTCGGTACAACTGCTCCTGCGGGAAGGGGAAAAGTGCGGTATAAAGGTAACGGTAGTACCGGGTGTAAGTTTTATCGATACGGTTTTAAACGTTCTTTGTCTTGATCCGACCGAGGGCTTATTGGTTTTAGATGCCCTCAGTTTTGACAGTGGGGATATCATAACCGGCCATCATATCGTTTTTTCTCAAGTGTATAAACGCTTGGTAGCTTCTGATTTGAAATTAGGTTTATTGGAAATGTATCCTCCTGAACACCCGGTGACGGTGGTGAGAGCTGCGGGTGTTGCAGGTGAAGAAAAGGTGGTTGAGACGGCTTTGTGTGAGCTCGATCATTATGAACTGTTTGATCATTTGACGTCGGTATATATTAGTCCTCTGCGAAAAAAGCAGCATAATATGAGCGGGTATCCGCTGGACCCGTTGGTCGAGGTGCTGCAAAAGCTTCTTTCACCGCAAGGTTGTCCTTGGGATTGCCAGCAAACTCACTTTACCCTAAAGGAATGCCTGCTGGAGGAAACCTATGAGGTGATAGAGGCTATTGATAACGAAGATATGTCAGGGTTGTGCGAAGAGCTGGGAGATGTGCTTCTACAAGTAGTATTTCACTCTGCGCTCGCTCAGGAGAGGGGCGACTTTGACTGTAACGATGTGGTGCGTGTGGTAACGGAGAAAATGATTCGTCGCCATCCGCATGTTTTCGGCAGTATTTCTGTCAAGGATTCCGGGGAGGTCTTAAAAAACTGGGAAATAATCAAGGCCGCGGAAAAACGGGAAAATGGCAAGAAACAAAGTGAAGATAGAAAGGGTGTCTTATCAAATCTCAATAGAGCCTTGCCTGCCTTGATGTTGGCCGAGGAAGTACAAAAGAAGGCGAAAAAAGTCGGATTTGACTGGGAAAACGCTGAAGGTGCATGGGACAAAGTATTTGAGGAAATTGATGAATTAAAAGCGGCTTGCAGGGAAAAAATAAATATGGAGGAAGAATTGGGGGATCTTCTCTTTGCGGTGGTCAATATAGCAAGGTTTATTGGGGTATCTTCTGAAACTGCGCTGATAAAAGCAGTTCACAAATTCATCCGGCGTTTTAACTATATTGAAAAAAACCTGTGGGAGCAGAATCTAAAATGGGGGCAAACAAACCTAGAAATGCTTGACATATTATGGGAAAAAGCAAAAAAAACAGGATTATAGCATAATAAAACGAAAAAAATTACTGTAGGCGCAGGATTTTCCTTGGCTTTGTAGAACTATAGTAAAGAAACTTTCAATAAATTGGGAGGGATTGTATTGAATAAAACAGAACTTATTAGCGCAGTAGCTGAGAAAACTGAAATGACAAAGAAGGATGCAGAAAAAGCAGTAAACGCAATTATTGCTAGCGTTGAAGAAGCGCTTGCCAGTGGTGACAAGGTGCAGTTGGTAGGATTCGGGACATTTGAAGTAAGGGCCAGAGCTGCCAGGACGGGTCGTAATCCGCAAACAGGTAAAGAGATTAAGATTGCGGCTACAAAGGTTCCGGCATTCAAGCCTGGCAAGGCTTTGAAAGAGGCCGTTGTTTAAAAAAGCCGATTTGTCGGCGTTTGTCTCCCGCTCTTGTGAGCGGGAGCACGGCGTTTTTCAAAATGATTTGGATTGAGTTTGTGATTATATTTTAAATTGTTTTATCAGGTTCGTTTCGAGCCTGATTTTTCTTTTACCTTAGTCCAGGTAATAGGGTAGAATAATGGAAAAAGGAGGTTGAGGTAATGCGCTTGGATAAATTCTTAAAGGTTTCAAGGTTGATTAAGCGTCGAACGGTTGCCAGGGATGCCGCTGATGCTGGGCGAGTTACGGTAAACGATAAAGTTGCTAAAGCATCTTATGATGTCAAGGTGGGGGATATAATAGGGATAGGCTTTGGGAACAGGAAAATTACAGTAGAGGTCTTGGAATTAAAGGAGAGCGTTCCTGCGGGTGAAGCGCAGAACTTATACCGTGTGATAGAATAATTTTCCATACATTAGAGGTCCCCTCCAGGGCTATACTAAGCCTAAATTAAGGAGGGGATTCGAATGCCAAGAATCAAATACTATCTATCTTCATTGGTGGTTTTATGTATCCTGTTAACTGCAATTGGTTGTGCACAACAGGAGAGGCGTCCGGAAAAGACACCCGGCACGGAAGGGACCGGCGATGAACCGACAATATCATTATATGTTGCTGAAACCGGTGAAACGAAGGAACTGAAGATGGAGGAGTATATCCAAGGTGTGGTGGCGGCTGAAATGGAACCCGACTGGCCGGCCGAAGCGTTAGCGGCACAGGCTATACTGGCCAGAACATTTACCATGGAAAGGATGGCATCAACCGGAGGTGTGCCGGAAAGGGGCACCGATGCCTCGACAGATACCGAGGAATTTCAAGCCTATGATCCGGAAAGAATCAACGAAAGGGTTAAAGAAGCGGTTGAGATGACTAGAGGAGAATTAGTGAAATACAAAGGGGCGTATATCAAGGCCTGGTTTTTTGCTGACGGTGGAGGGGTTACCGCAGAATCGGCGAGAGAAGGGTTGGCCTACGAAGAGGAGGAGGCCCCATATATTCAAAGTGTAGAGGATCCGGGTTATGAAATCACTGCCCCAGAAAACAAGAATTGGCAGGCAGAGTTCCCATTATCTGTTGTCAGGGAAGCAGTACGAAAAATTACGGGAGAGGATCCCGGCGATATCGGGCAGGTTGAGGTGCTTGAAAAAGGAGGCTCCGGACGTGTAATAAAGCTGCAGGTGGGAAGTGCTACAGTAAGTGGGCCTGCATTGCGTCTGGCCTTGGATAAGGAAAAGATGCGCTCTGCGCTGCTGACTGAAATAAAAGTAGAGGGCGATAGTCTGGTTATGGCTGGAAAAGGCTTTGGGCATGGCGTAGGAATGAGCCAATGGGGCGCGAAGGCGTTGGCTGAACAGGGGAAATCGCCAGAGGAAATTGTGAATTATTTTTATAAAGATGTTGAGATCATAAAAGAATGGGAGTAATCAAGGAGGCACAATGGACGAAAGTCGCTTACAATACTTCAAAACGAGATTAGAAGAATTGCGCGAGATGGAACGCACGTCTGCCCACAATCTAAAAAGAGGATTGCAAAGCGGACAGAATTATTTTACCGGGGAGTTGTCTTCGTATGACAATCACCCTGCCGACATTGGAGATGTGCTCTTTGAGAGGGAAAAGGATTTAGGATTAAAGATTTTTGCGGAAAACAAGCTGGCCTTGATTGAAGAGGCCCTTACAAATGTGGAAAACGGCAGCTATGGTTTATGTCGGGTATGCGGTAAGGAAATTGATCCCGGAAGGTTGCAGATAATACCTTATACGCCATTTTGTCAAGAATGTAAAAGAGAATATGACAGTATCGATGGGATTGAGTATTAGCAACGGGTATATTTTCTTTTTCCCGGCATATCAATATATGTAAATAAAAACATATATTGATATGCCGGGAGGGAAAAACATGGAGAAAAGGGAAGAGTCCGGTTACAAACTGGAACTGTACGGTAGGGAACAGCTTCAGGCAAATGGGATTATCGAGGTGGAAAGTTTTGACGAGCAAGAGATAATCGCAGTGAGTAAATTGGGAGTGCTGGTGATTAAAGGGGAAGGACTTCATATTACGCAATTGAATCTTGAACAAGGAGAAATAATGTTGTCAGGTAATATTTGTACTCTGCAGTATGCAGAGAACAAAAAGGCAAAGATGAAACGCAAGGGCAAGGGGATTGTGGAAAAACTCCTCAAATGAAGTAGAGGTGGCATGATGCGGCCTGTAGCTGAGCAAATAATCTCCTTTTTATTGCTTGTGATTTTAGGAGGTTTGGTTGGTTTTATATATGATATATACAGAACTGTGAGAAGAGTTTGGCAACCCAAGTACTGGGGGACAACTTTTGGTGATATCCTTTTTTGGCTGTCGATAACGGTTATTTCATATGCTTTTTTATTGTTAAACAATTGGGGTGAAGTGCGATTATATGTCTTTCTAGCGATGGGGCTCGGTTTTTCGGCTTATTTACGTTGTTTCAGCAAACCCATTTTAAGAAGGATGTATAAAGCATATCTTACTGTTTCAACGATATTTAACTACATTTTTAAGATATTCAGAAGGATATTTCCCTTTGGATAGCGAAAGAAGCCATTACGATGGAATGATGTTTGGCGTGGTGGTGACGGTGAAGATAAAACGAAAAAGAAAAACAATAGGAGCTGTGGACGGACAAAACCTGTGTCCCGGTTTGCATGTTGTGGAGAATGAATATAATGAGTCTTTGCTGCAAAAGAAGAAAAGAAGGATGCCGCTGTTTATCAAGGTTCCCCTTTGGCTCATAGGGGGATATCTTATCTTTTGTTTTATGATTGGTGGATACCGGATGCTGGAGTTAAGGGAACAATTAAAGGTGCTGGAAGGGGAAGAACAAGCGCTTATTAGGGAACAGCAGAAATTAGAGGCAGAAATAGAAGCCTTGCATGACGAAGAGATCATAGAAAAGATGGCAAGGGAAAGCCTGGGAATGGTTAAACCGGGAGAGACAATCATTATTAATGCTCAACTGGAAGCGGGTATACCGGAAAAGAAGGAAATGCAGGATAGCTTTATAGCGGATTGAGAAGGGAACACAAGAAGCGAAGAAGCGAAGATACATGTTGACACTAAGAGAATGATTAAGATATAATAACTAAGCAGTATTGTTGCGGCAGTGGCGAAAAATAATGATTAGGAGGCATTTTAGCTGGATGTCTATTACTGAAGGGGCTATTCTCGACGGCATTGTCACAAGTATTACTCCTTTTGGTGCTTTTATTGAGTTGCCGGGCGGGGTTACAGGGTTGGTGCATATTTCCGAGGTAGCCGACGCGTACGTCAAGGATGTAAAGGATTATCTAAAAGAGAAGGATACAGTCAAGGTAAAGGTAATCAATGTGGACCCGAAAGGAAAGATCGGGCTTTCAATAAAACAAGCTAAGCCTGCGGAAGCAAAGCCCGCTGCGAGGCCTTGGAAGAATAAGATTAAACCTACTCAGACTTTTGAAGATAAACTAGCAAAATTTTTAAAGGAAAGCGACGAAAGATTGCAAGAAGTAAAACGAAGTAACGATTCAAAGAGAGGCAGAAGGGGATCAAGTAAATAGAGTGATAAACAAGAGCACCTGGTGAAGGTGCTTTTTTGTACTTTACTGGCATGTTAAATAAGCAGAAAAAAGAATATAATATAAAAAATACATAAAATATGAAAAACAATATACAAATATCGAAAAACGTGCTACTATGTGTATAGTGGTACGCCCTAAATAAAGGTGAGAATGTATAATATAACCTTTAATAAGAGGGTAAACAACTTGGTGAGGGGGGATTGGCATTGAAAGCGTTAATACTGGACGGATTTGAAGAAGCAAGCGGTATACACAACAAAGTAATGAACATTTTAATGCAGGGTTTGAAAGAAAAAAGTACAGAATGTGAAAGAATAATTCTATCGGAAAAGCAAATCGGTTATTGTAAGGCTTGTTTCGGTTGTTGGTTTGTGACACCGGGAAAATGTGTGGTTAAAGATGCAGTTGATGAAATAACAGCTAAAATTGTACAAAGCGATCTGGTTGTATTTTTTTCTCCTGTTGTCCTAGGGGGATATTCGCCACGGTTGAAGGTGATGCTCGACAGGCTGGCGGGGTTGGTGCTGCCTACGTTTGTCAAGATGGGTGATGCCGGCTATCATCACAAAAAGAGATATGCGGAGAATGCGAATCTATTAGGAATTGGTATTATGGATGAATATAATGAGGAAGAGGAAGAGAATTTTAAAAGTTTAGTTTATCGGAATTCATACAATTATCACGCAGCTTTGTATGATGCAATCGTAATATCTCCCAAAACATCTGAAAATGACGTTAAGTCAAGTATTGCTACTGCTGTGCAAAGACTGGGGGGATTGAAATGAACCGCAAGAAGAGCTTGCTTTTGGTGGGAAGTCCCAAGAATCAAAACAGCACTTCATATTCGATAGGGAGTTATATCTTGGAGCATCTCAGCGCTGAAAAATATGAAAAAGAGACCATTTGTATTTATGAGGCCATTAAAAAAGAAGAAACGGCAAAGAGCATATTAGAAGCGGTTAATAGCAGTGATTTGATTATATTGTCTTTTCCTTTATACTTTGATACGCTTCCCGCGGGGGCTATCAAGGCATTGGATTTTATTGCGAATAGTAAGACCGTTACGTCGCCGAATAAACAGCAGAAGCTGTTAATAATCTCGAATTCCGGATATCCTGAAAAAAAACAAAACAATGTGGCGTTGAAAACCTGTGAAATATTTGCGAAAAAATGCGGCATGGAGATTATCGGGAGTTTTGCTGTTGGTTCAGGTACTGTTATCAATGGCAAGAAACTGGAAGAGGTAGGGTTCTTAACAAAAGGCTTGAGAAAAGCGCTTATGGCAATTGCTGAAGCAATTTCCCAGGGGAAAGATGTTCCCCAAGGCGTTATGAAGAAAAAAACAAAGCTCTTGCTTACAAACTGGGGTTATGTGAAACTGATGCATTTCATGTTTTTGCTCTTTTACAAGCAGAATAAAGTTTTGGGGAAGGCAAAAAGACAACCTTATCAATGTTAAAAAATTTCAAAATTGGCTTCGGTGTAAGTAGTAAAAGGGAACGCCGGTAAATGATCGTATTGCGGTCATTACCGGCGTTTTGGCACTTATCATATTTAAGTTTCATATCATAAACAAACGAATTAAAAGCATAGGAGGGTACCGGCATGAATAGAATGCATGGCTTTGCTCCTTATCGTCGGCAGGCCGCCCCAAAGCGCAATATGGGAGCGGAAAAAAAGCCTGTAGCTGTGGAAGGGTTGCCTATTCAATTGCTTTCAGACTATGATTTTGAGGTGTTATGCGGCCAACGTGAAGGGGAATCTTGGTTGTTAGAGACAAATAAGGGCAGTTATAAGGTATGGGAATACATAGGCTCAACTTCCCGTTTGGAAACAGCTTTAAAATGGCAGGAGACATTGGGAGAAAGGGGATGCCGCGGTGTCTTAAAGCCAATCATCAACAAAAAAGGGTTAAAGTATTGCAAGCTGGGTGAGAGGAACTTTTACCTTATTCCATGGCCGGAATTGAGGGAGTTTGATGGAAAGGATGCCGTACAATTGACATCTGCTGTCAGAGAATTAGGCGCACTGCATCAATTAAACAAAGATATCTCTGCGAATGGTGAAGCGGTTTACGAAAAGTCTTTAGCGAGTATTTTGCAAGAAAAACTTGCGGACCTGTTGACGTACAGACGACACCTCAAGGAAAAAGGGGCAAGAACGGATTTTGAAAGGGTTTACGCTGAAAATTTTGATCACATATACGATCAAGGGCAGACCGCACTGCAGAACATGGTGGTTCTGGGATACGATACCGTTCGGCAAGGGAATTCGTTCTTTTTAGTCAATTCATTTGCGCCGCAGAACATGGCAAAGAGCGATAAAGGAGTAGTGTTTTTGAGGCTTGAAAAGTGGGATAGGGGACCGCAAGAAATGGACCTTGCTTTGCTTCTTGCAAGCTATCTGCCGCTCTTTAATTGGGAAGAAGGCTTATTCCGCAAGCTGATAGGTGTCTATAGTGAGTCGGGGGAACTGTCCTTGAGCGGCAGGGAATTTTTGTTGTCATATTTGCGTTTCCCTGGTCGTTTGTGGTTTTATGCCTACCGGTATTTCAGTGAAAAGGGAAAAAACGAAGAACTTTTCCCGAGATTGAAGTCTTACATATTTGAATGTTATAAACGCGATATGTGTTTGGATGCTTTTGGTCATGACGAGGAGGGCAGAGAAAATGATACCAAGGAAAAAGGAAGTTGAATTGCGTCCGGATTATGCAGGTTATCCCTGGCAGGAGGTCGGTAGCAGCGCAGAGAGATGGTTGATATTGCGGCAAAAGAAAACTATGGCTTTTATAGACATTGAAAAGGTTACAGGAGTTGAAGTCAGTGATAATGAATGGGATATGGCTTGCGACGACGAAGGATCTTTGTTAAACGGGACAGTGAGAGTCGTAGCTATTTGCCAAGGTACAGCATTCTCCGAAAAGGATGCAGAGGGTTGTTGGCCGGAGGATGAAAGTCTCGGCAAAGAATACTTTATGTGGGTTAAGGAACCCTCAGTTCAGAAGCGGGATGAACAGAAAGAAGAGTATCAAAGCGGTTTCTCAAGTCTAATCACCGACGGTAATGGTATTGTTCCGCAGAAAAGGGAGGAGACAGTCAACAGACAGGTACTGGAGGTTAAACTCCCTTGGCGGACATGGTTGGAAGGTGAAGAGGGCGACATTAAGCCTATTGTTAGCAAAATTCATGTTTCACAGGTTGGTTTGAGCACGGTTTTGGTTGAAGTTTTGTTGAGGCTTGAAAAAGAGAAGGAGGATAAGGAGAAAGAGAAAACAAGTACCGGTTGTGTCTCTTTGCCGTTACCACCGGAGGAACTGATGCTGGTTGTAAAGGAAGGATATATTCAGGAAATCATCGGGGTAATGGAGAATAGGGCGTTTTCTTCCTGCTATACCGACGAATGGGCAAAGGAGTTATTTTTACAAAATACCAGGAAAACAAGTCTGCTTTTTATTAGCAGTCATAAGGGAGGGGAAAGGTTTTTGACAGCCTCCTGCAGTATTGACACGGAGGATAAGCTTTCCTGGAAACAACCCGTAACGCTGTTGCCGCTTTCTTACCATTACGAAAACAAAGCAGGAGGTTCAGTACGCCTTAGTTCTTCAAAAGCGTTATGCCGGAATCATTTCATCTGTACCGTGACAACAGAGTATGAGCGGAAAAAGAAGAAGCCTTCGGTAGAATCAGAGGTCGGAAAACTTACAATACAGAAGGAAAAAGAGCCAGCGTCGGTACAGCCGGTTCGAAAAAAGCCTGGGGAAAGGTTCTTGAAAAAGTGTAAAAACGACAAGAAAGACATGAAAAAAGAATTTACTGTCGTGAAAATTAAGAAGGAGTAGGGTTTGTGGCAGAAGGAGGGTGAATTGAACGATATTCTGTCGATAAAAAAACCGGAGAGGCAGACATAATATGCCAAATATTACCACGAGGATGTTATATAATTGTCATAGTCTACTTCCGAGGGTGGTGATAAAAGGTGTTAAAGGTTTTAAGCCGCTCTTCTGCCCGTGGCTTTAAAAGGATCGGTTCAGGTTTTTCAGGGTTATCTATGCGCAGCGCTCTTGGAATGTTGGTAATTTCCTTTTTGCTGGCGAAAGCCGTATTAATGGGGGAACTTTACCCTTTTGGGACAGGCTTTTTGGCGGCGGTGTGTATAACCTATCCGAGGTTCGGAAAGGTAGCCCTGATCGGTATTATGGCGGGGACATGTGCCGTCGTGGACGGTTGGAACTTAGCAGGGTATCTTATCGCGCAGCTTTTGATATATACCGTTCTGGTCATCTATGCCAAAAAAGACTATCACTGGTTTATCGTACCGGCTGTAGTGCTGGCGATAAATATATTAGTGAGGGGTATGGAGGTTTACTTTTTCGGCAATGAGCTGTATCAATGGGTGGAGCTGAGTTTTGAAAGCTTTTTTGCCGGAATCCTATCATTGGTAACAGCCACAGGGTTGCAGGCGTATTCCCGTATGTGCAAGGGAGGACGGTTGTCGGTCGAGGAGAGTACAAGCCTAGGGATAATCGTTTTGGGTGGATTAGTGGGAATATCTGGTATTGGAATCTGGAATGTAGGGATTCAAAGTGTTATCAGCCGTTGGCTGGTGCTTTGGGCCGCATATTTGGGAGGGCCGGGCGGAGGAGCCGCGGTAGGTGTTGCCGTGGGGCTTATTCCGAGCATCCAGGGGACGCTTACTACCGGACCTATTGCTTTTTATGCCTTAGCCGGTCTCTTGGGCGGTGTTTTTAATGCTTTTGCCAAACCGGGGGTAATTATAGGGTTTACCCTGGCAAATCTTTTGTTATCGCTTTTTTTCAGCGAACAATTAGAATTGATGAGGGCTATTGCCGAAACGGCGGTTGCGGCAGCGTGTTTTCTGGTGCTTCGTGCCGGCACGCTGAAGAAAGGCATATTTAGGCATAGCAATAGTCATGGTTCGTCTGTTGAAGAATGGAAAACAGAATTGGCTGCGCGCATGGAAAGGATGGCCCAGGTTTTCTATGAATTGAAAAACAGCTTTTCGGTAGATGTAAAAAAAGAAAATGGAAACAAAGAACAGGATGCGTTAATTAACAGGGTTGCCGTCAAGGTTTGTGAGGGATGCAGTTTGCGTCGCGTCTGCTGGGAGCAGGATTTTAGTAAAACATATCAGGATCTGCTTAAAGCTTGTGAAAAGGTGAGGGAGTCAGGTGGCGAAGGTGGCAAGGAATTTGGAGTAAATATACAAAAGCGCTGTCGGAGGTTGCGAGAACTCAGTATAACTTTAGATTCTGAAATGGAATTACTAAGGACGATCAAAAATTACGAGAAAGAGAATGAAAGCTGCCGCGAATTGGTGAAAAGTCAAGTGGAAGGCTTAGGCAGTGTACTGGAAGACCTCTCAAAGGAATTGGTAATGGAAACTGCCCGTGATAGGGTTTTGGAAGTCCTGCTCGATGAGGAAATGAAGAGAAAGGGGCTTGTGGTTGAAGGAATTGCGGTGAGAGAGATATCGGAAGGGATAAAGGAAATCTGTGTAACTCAAAAGAGGTGTGATGATCAAAGTTGGTGCAAAACCATGGTTGCTCCTAATATTTCTCAGCTTATGGGTAGGCCCTATTCCGTGAAAAGGCAGCAGTGCTGTCCCGACAGTTTTGCCGGATGTTGCGAATATACCTTGACCCCTGGCTGTTCATACCGGGTAGAAGTAGGAAGCGCTCAGTGTCCGAAGGATGGAGTACAGGTAGCGGGGGATATCTGTACCGCTTTTGACCTTCCTGACAGCAGGTTTGTGCTTGTTATGAGTGACGGCATGGGCGTAGGCAAGGAAGCGCGGCTTGAAAGCTCAACTGCTGTGGCCCTATTGGAGAAGCTCTTTTGTTCCGGATTTTCATATGATACCATTATTAAGACGATAAATACCGTGATGCTGTTAAGGTCGGGTCAGGAAAAGTTTGTGACCTTGGATATTGTTGTAGTCAACAGAGTTAACGGCTTGACGGATTTTATAAAAATAGGCAGTGCCCCTACTATCATCTGCAATCATGGGGGACTTACGGTAGTACAAGCTCAAGCACCGCCGGCAGGGATTTTGGACAGTATCAGGATCAAAACCTTTCGGCACATGATCAGTTCCGGGAATATCATCATTATGATGAGCGATGGCGTCTGGGATGCCATCAATAACGCCGGGGGCCCCGCAGGTTGGTTTGAGGAGGTTCTAAAAAAGATCAACATGACTAACACCCAACGAGCGGCCAAAAATTTGCTCTACCTGGCAAAAAAAGCAGGAGGAAATCGGGCTGGGGATGACATGTGCGTTCAAATAGCGCGTATTGAAGCTTTGGACGATTGAAGCAGGGAGGTCAATAACGAGAAAAGGGGAACCTGGTGGAAGGTTCCCCTTTTTTTTGGTAGAATTGAGGGTACGAAGAGACATGCCGGGGTAGTGATAAGTTTGATATTAGAAAAAGCATTGGCTACAATAAGTAAATATGATTTGCTTAAGGCAGGGGATGTGGTTATTGCCGGTGTTTCCGGCGGGCCTGATTCTTTGGCGATGCTTCATATGCTGTGCAGGCTCCAAGAAAGATTGGGAATAAGTGTGCATGTTGCTCATTTAGACCATTGTTTTAGGGGTAAAGAAGCGGAGGAAGAAGCCAAGTGGGTGAGAAAAATTTCTTTGGAATGGGGGTTGGCCTGTACTGTTAAAAAAGCGGACGTTCCCGCCTTGGCAAAAGAAAAAGGTCTTTCGGCCCAGGATGCCGGGCATATAGTCAGGAGGAAGTTTTTTCTTGAATTGCTCGAAGAAAAGAAAGCCGATAAGATTGCCCTTGCCCATCATGCTGATGACCAGGCGGAAACTGTCTTGATACACTTTTTTTCGGGTGCGGGCGGAGAGGGACTAGGAGGGATATTACCTATCAATGGCCCTTTTATCAGACCCTTGCTGTTTGTCAGACGTGAAGAAATCGAACAATACTGTCGCCAGCAGGGTCTAGAACCGAGAAGAGATCCCAGCAATATGAAGAATATTTACCTGCGAAATAAAATCCGTAACCAACTGATTCCCTGGCTTGAGGGAAATGTTAATCCCAATCTGGTGGAGACTTTGAATAGAACCGCCCAGATTTTCTGGGCGGAGGAAGAGAGTATGAAAGAGCAGGAAAAAGAGGCCGCCGCTAAATGTCTTTCCTGCACACAGCATGTGGCAAAGGTGCTGTTGCCTGAA
This sequence comes from Clostridia bacterium, assembly GCA_018433675.1. Classification (GTDB taxonomy): domain Bacteria; phylum Bacillota; class Peptococcia; order DRI-13; family SM3-B62; genus SM3-B62. The sequence continues at coordinate 8,671 of JAHDQS010000001.1, read as the reverse complement.
TGGTCGCAGTTGTCAGTTGCTCTGCAGAGGAGAATAATTCGTCGCGCTTATGCGCATGTAGCGCAAAACAGGGGGTTGCCTTATCTTCATGTGGAAGATGTGCGGCAGTTGGCAGAAGAAAAGCAGGTGGGAAAGGTCTTGTGCCTGCCGGAAAAGATTATTGTGGAAAAGGAGTATCAGGTTATAACCATTTATCCTGCTCAAGATGATAAGGACAAAAATCCTGTTACCATAAAAAAAAGAGTGCTCAATATTCCCGGCGAGACATATATTGATGAAACAAATCAGTTCATTCGGGCCTCTTTGACCCATCAAATTCCGCAGCCAACGGAAAATACGGTTTTTCTGCCCTGGGGAGAGGATGATAAGATTCTTTATGCGAGAGCCAGACAAGAAGGCGACCGCTTCAGACCACCGGGGAGGAATAAGGCTAAAAAGCTGAAGGATTTCCTTATAGATAAAAAGGTACCGCGCAGAGAACGTGACGGGCTGTTGATGATTGCCGATGAGGACGAGGTGCTGTGGATACCGGAACTTGCGGTCTCAAGCCGCTTGAATAAGGAGAATGGCAACGGGCCGTACCTGGTTTTACAGTGTATCTCACCTGATAATTAAGCTTTGTGGCTTTTTCTGCTGCAGCAAGGTAATTCTGGTTATTGAAAACCCTGACTCTGAAGGCAAAGGCTTTTTCACTCCAGGGATACCAGTTTACGGGATTGTAATGATCTTGTAGAAGATAGGAATATTTTTGCCAATATAAAAGAAAAAATCCCAGAAGTGGGATTATATTTGTAACAAACGTAAGTTGTATATTTCTGCCTGGATTCTTAGTTGTTATTATTCAAATCTATTTCAGCAAATCTTCAAGCTGTCCCATCAAATCCGGAATTTCTTTTTGAGATAAATTCCAGACAAGCTCCATTCTTAATTCACCATATCCATGTGCTACGATGTTTCTAAGATCAACAATATTTCTCCACTGAATATCCTTGTACTCCATCCACACCTCTCTTGTCAGAGCATTGGCATGCTCACCTATATTAAGAAGTGACATAGCCGTTGCCTTCTGGTAAATATCACTTTCTAGAAACCCTTTCTCACCGATTTCATTAGTATACCGTATAACATCCTTGCATTCCAATATGATTTTTTTCAGTAGTTGAATATCCCTATGCTTCATAGATTCTTACCTTTTTGTCAATGGTGATGTAGCTATTCTCCTTAAGGGGGCCGGCAACTACATCCACTTTGGTTTTCAATATATCCTGAATATCAAGCTTAATTCCTGACACATCAAATAAACTTGCAACCTTTTCATTAAAGTATACAAGAAGGTCTATGTCCGAATCATCAGTAGCCTCATCATTTGCATATGAGCCAAACAAATCAATACTAAGTACTGGATATGCAGGTGCAACTTGACTAACTACTTTTTTTATATCTGTGATAGTCACGCTTATCACCTCTACATTTTAAGTTTTATGCTTTTTCGTTGATTCAATTATATCCTAATAATTGTTAACAGTCAAAGTGCGTTTGTCAGTATTGCCAATAAAAAAGTGAGCTATTTTGGGATGAACTCCAGTATACCAATGGTAATTGCATACCGTGTTTGTCCGCTTCTCCCTAAGCGTTTTCACGGTACATGGGAACCATCGCAATATTTTCTTACAGTATCACGGGAGGTGTTAAGACGTTTTGCAACACGCCCTTCCAGCTTCTCTCTGAATTTTTCTGATCCGACAAGGGGTGTGGAGCAGGCTCCGTTTTCACAGATATAGACGGTTGGTTTACCCTCTATGCTGCTATAATCCTGAAGATAAGGGACTACTTCAAGAAGATCATCTCTTTGCGGGGGCAAATAATGACTTGTCGTGTCTGGCAGAAAATTCTTTTGCAGGACGCTGATCATTTCTTTGCTTTCTTTCGTTCCCGTATCGTCAACAATCACTATTTCCCGGAAGGGAGTTTGCGAAGTGAGAAAGGCCTGTAAAAGGAACGCATAACCTGAAGGACTTTCCCGAACCTCTCCTCCGCAGGATGCGAAGATTTCTTCTGCTTTTTCTTGCAGTTCGTACGCTCCTGTTAACGTTGCTAGCCGCAATAAATTCATGGCGGCGACCGAGTTGCCGGCAGGAGTAGCTCCGTCGTATATCTCCTTTGTGCGGGCTAATAGAGCTTCGCCGTCTTCGCCGACCATAAAAAGCCCGCCGTTTTCCCAATCCCAAAACAGTTTTAACATCAGAGAATTAAGCTCCAGGGCTTTTTTTAGATAATCCGGGCGGTATGTTGTCTGGTAGAGCTCGATTAAGGCCCAGGTCAAAAAACTATAATCATCCAGATATCCGGGATAGGCAGCTTCACCGTCCCGATAACGGGCTAACAGCCTTCCGTCCGGCTGCTGCAGGTGTTTGAAGATGAACTCGACCGCTTTTTCTGCCGCAGTAAGATAATACCGGTTATCAAAAACTCTGGCTCCGACGGCAAAAGCTGTTATCATCAAAGCATTCCAGGAGGTCAGGATTTTGTTGTCCTTATAGGGGTGTATCCTTTTTTCCCTTTCTAAAAAGACCTGTCGGCGGCATTCTTCTAACAAGGGAAGATTATCTTTGATCAAAGGATCTTCCAGATTTTTGCCTACCAGGTTAGGAATGTTTTTACCCTCGAAATTACCCTGTTTGGATATGTCATATACCCGGCAAAAAAGCCGTCCCTTTTTTTCGCCTAATATATCCACGACTTCTTTCAGGGTTAAGAGATAAAACCTGCCTTCTTCTCCTTCGGAATCAGCATCCTCAGCCGAATAAAAAGCTCCCTCCGGGGAGGTCATGTCCCGCAGGATATAAGTGAAGGTCTTTTCCGCTACTTCGTGGTAGAGGGGTTTTTTGGTAACCTGGTATGCTTCCAGATAGACAAGAGAAAGCAAGGCGTTATCGTACAACATCTTTTCAAAATGGGGGACAAACCATTTCTTGTCCGTAGAGTAGCGGGAGAAGCCAAAACCGATATGATCGAACAGTCCTCCCTGATACATCGAGTCCAGCGTTTTTTCCACCATACGTAAAGCTTCTTTGGTTGCGGCGGGCTTCTTGTCATCCCTAGCCTTGCCGTAACGAAGTAAAAAAGACAGATTGTGGGGAGAGGGGAATTTAGGGGCTCTTCCAAAACCTCCGTAGGAACTGTCAAAAGCTGCACGGTAAGTTCGGAAAGCTTCATCCAACAATTCCGGCTTTAATTCTCCTCGTTGCGGTGTAAGGCTTTCGGCAAGAATTGCTTCTGTTACCTCGTTTCCTGAACCGACCAGCAGACTGTTGTCATAGGACCATGATTCCTTGACCCTCTCTAATATCTCGATTAAGCCCGGAATTCCCATTCTTCCACGTTTGGGGAAATATGTTCCTGCAAAAAAAGGCTTTTTTTCCGGCGTCATAATTATCGTCAGCGGCCATCCTCCCTGGCCTGTCATGGCCTGGCAAAAGGTCATGTACAAATGGTCGATGTCGGGTCTTTCCTCGCGGTCTACCTTGATGGCAACGTATCCTTCGTTCAGCACTTCTGCAACCTTCTCATCTTCAAAGGATTCTCTTTCCATCACGTGGCACCAGTGACAGGTGGAATAACCAATAGAGAGGAAGATAGGCTTATCTTCCTCTTTGGCTTTGGAAAAAGCTTCTTCACCCCAGGGGTACCAGTCCACAGGATTGTACTGGTGCTGGAGGAGATAAGGGGATTTTTCCTGGGCTAATCTATTGGGGGCCTTTGTTTTAGTTGTCATGGGCATTGCCTTCTTTCTCCTCATTTTCATCTATTATACCCATAAAAAGAGAAGCTACTATACAAATAGCAGCTTCCCTAATTCTCGGTCATTCAATAATCCAGACTTAAATTTTGTTTAACTGGGATTGCGTTTTCAATTCTTTTATCAATAAACAGTAAATAGTCGTTTTTATTAGAGTATTTTCTGATAGTCATACCAATGGATTTGGCTGATTCTTTGAAAACGCCTTTTGATTCTAAATGATTATCTTGTAATTCTTGCACCGTTTTATCAGAAAGAGTAAAAGCCCAACTAATTGCATCCCCTTTTACATCTCTCTTTCCTTCACTTTTGTGAGTATGTAGCACATATTCATGTTTGCCAGCTATAATATTAAAAACTCGAGGTTCGTCAGAGTCTTCAAACAAAGCTGGGTTATGCTCCTTATTACTTGTTAGTAGATGGGATAATACTGCCCCATAATAAAAATCTGCATTTGCAAGATTGGCCATAAGTACACCTTCCTTTTCAAATTAGATAACATCCGTTCCTTCCATATGTTATCTAACTAGTTCATTAAAATTCTCCAAGCACGCTTTAAAGTTCTTTTTCAATGTTAATTGCCAACATATTCCCGTCCACTTTTTCTACAGGATATCTGCTTGTTATATTTTCTTTTGTCTCGCCGAAAAACATCTTTATTAATTGCTTGCTGTCTATGTTGACGCCGTCAACTAATTCGCCTTTGTATTTTCTCCTCGTCGTGTGAAGTGAGTTCGACATTTTCTTTATATCTTGTTCATTAAATACAATAATACCCCCTTCTTAGAAATCGGAAAGGATTGTAACGATGATATTACTAGAAGTCAACACAAAATTTTTCAATTATTCAAACAATATATCAAAACAATATTACGACAATAATTATTTGTTCTAAAGCATAGGTAATAGGAAAAAGGTAACACCACATCTCAAAAAAATCCTTATAAACACTATTATTATATCTTTTATTATTGATAGATAACAAACCATCCCGCCAGTATAGCGGTGTCCAGCCATGTTATACTGGACGATATATCCTCCATCATAAGCGCACTTATACGCTCAATGATATCTAAAATCATATACGCTCTGTTTTATATTTCCATCGGCGTATTCATATTGATATTTGCAGTTATCTCCATCGCTTTTAAATTCAAAAAAGTTGATATCACACTGCTGTCACTTGCTTTCATCAGCCTGTTTATGGGCTTTAACGTTCTTATTAAGATCGCTGTCATCGCTTACTTTACCGGACCGGCTTTTAGTTATTGGATTGCCGGTATTTCCAGGCTGGCTATTCCCATTTGGGTACTGCTTTTCGTTGCGGCGGACAAGAAATTTGAAAAAAGCCGGCTGCTTTTAACAATGGCCGTGTTTAATAGTGCTCTTTTATGTGTATGGGTGTTCTGCAATCTTTTTAAACTGGACTTGTTCCTTTTGTACTGGCATCTGCCCCTGTATATCCTGCTTGCGGTCATTTTGGCAAGAACCTTTATACAGGAATTCAGGTCCGGCGTCGGCCGGCCGGCTGTTGCCACAGCAATAGCCGCCATTTTTCTTACAGACATATTGGATACGTGTATGTTTTATATATACGGCGAGCATTATAACATAAACTATAATGTGGTGATTGCAGCTTTTCCCGTTCTTGTACTCATAACCGGCAACACAATCTTAAACTCTATCCAGAAAGAATACCGCATTATGAGTGAAAACATGACTCTGCGGCTTGAAGGAGAACTGCTGTATAAGAACTATCATCAGACGGAAAAATATATAGAGGAAACCAAAATGATCTGGCACGACATCGGCAAGCATTTTTCAGTGATAGGTCAACTGGCTGAGAATGAGGAGTATGATGAGTTAAAGCATTACCTGGCCGACGCCGGCTATGATATGAAAAAAACAAAAAACGCCTATTTTTGTGAAAACAGGCTGGTCAACGCCATTCTGACCGACAAGCTTTCAGAAGCACAAAGCAAAGGCATTCAAACAAGCTTCAGCGGAAATTTGCCGGAGAAACTGCATATTCAGGGCAACGATATATGCAGCCTGCTGGTTAACATGCTGGACAATGCCATAGAGGCTTGCGGCAAGGTACCTGACGGAAAAGAAAGAAAGCTGGAGCTTACCCTGGGAATGAAAAACGATTTTGTTTATTTCAGTGTTTCCAATTCGTCTGTCGGTGCGCCCGTAATGGAGGGCGATGAATTTATCACCTCCAAGAAGGACAAGGGAAAACACGGCTACGGCATTCCCATCATACAAAGAATTGTCAGTAAGTACAACGGCGCTTTTGATATTAATCTCTCCCAGGGTTCATTTATGGTCAGGGCCGCATTGAAAAATGAGTCTGCTGATTCGTGATATCTTGGGAGTCTCAAAAACGATCATTGCCACACTTTTATCCGGCTTTTGCAAATGCGCTTCTCCCGTCCGTGAGATCTCCCCGTAGTTATTGGACTTCGACTTGTTCAGTAGCCTTATCCTCAGTTTGTGTCTGATGCGGTTTCCATCCTTTTTGCCTTTAATTCTTGTTACAATCAATCAACAAAGTAAAACTCATATATTTTGTAGTTGCCGGCTTTAGCAGTTACCCTAATTCGGCCTACACCGCCTTGCATATCTGCTTCTCCCTCCACTCCGCTGGTCAGGGGAACCCAGGTGCCAGCCAATGCCATGGCCACAGACGGAACCGGAAAAGACATAACAGGATGGGATACCACAGCCCCTACAGTAAACACTTCAACATTAAATGGAGACAACGCCTATTTGGATATAACCTTTGATGAGGGAATATACGGGGCAGGTAACGGAGCAACAGCATTGACTGCAGCTAATATGACCTTGATCTTTACAAAAAACTCAGGGACAGCCACCAATGCCGTAATAGGCTCCATAAAAAAGAATGACAATGCAGAAGAAAGCTCAGCAACAGCCCTCAGCGGAGGAGAAACGGAAGTAAGAGTATTTATAACAATAACTGGAATAACCTCGGGTATAGAAACAATAGAAATAAAGCCGTTAAATGCCACAGCAATATATGATAGAGCAGGAAATGCCATGGCAAGTACGCAGACAACCGGTACCAAAACCTTAAATGACCAAGCAGGCCCACGAGCAGGAGGGGACGGAACAATTACAGTAAGTAATGTTACACAAAGTTCAGTTGATTTATCATGGACAGCAGCAACTGATGATATAACAGCACAGGCCAGCTTACAATACAGAATCCTTAGCTCTTCTGATGACAACATAGATACAGTAGCTGATGCTGAAACTAACGGCATCATCGTGCAAGACTGGACAGCAAACTTGACGGACAATATAGTAACGTCTCTAACGTCTGGCACAAAATATTATTTCAATGTGCTTGTAAAAGATGAAGTAGGAAATAAAACGGCATATACATCAGTAGCTCAGACAACCGCAGCTGCTTCAAGCGGGGATAGTGACAGCACACCTCAAATCATTGTTAACAGTCAAACGGCAGGAACCACCACAACGTCCACTGAAGATGGTCAGACCGTAACTACCGTTACTATTGATTCACATAAGCTTGAGCAAAGGTTGGAGATTGCAGGCAATAAGGCTACAGTCGTAATTCCTGTTAGTGGTAGCTCTGATATAGTCGAGGGCGTATTAAACGGTCAGACAGTGAAGAGTATGGAGAACAAGGAAGCAGTACTTGAAATCAAGACCGAAGAAGTCACTTATACCTTGCCAGCCTCACAAATTAATATTGATGCTGTTTGGCAGGAACTCGGAAAAGAGGTGCCCTTAGAAGATATCAAAGTTAGTATAAGAATTGCCGAGCCGCCTGCTGATACAGTGAAAATCGTCGAAGATACAGCCAATAAAAACAACTACCAAATCGTTGTAAAACCTATTGAATTTGAAATCACCTGCACCAGTGGTGATAAAACAGTAGACGTAACAAGATTCAGCGGTTATGTTGAAAGGGTAATGGAAATACCTGCAGGAGTTGATCCCAGCAAAATTACAACAGGGATTGTATTTAATGCGGATGGTACAATATCCCATATTCCAACAGAGGTATTCTATGAAAACGGTAAATATTATGCCAGGTTAAGTTCTTTAACCAACTCAGCCTATTCAGTTATCTGGAATCCGATAACTGTTAAATCAGTAGAAAACCATTGGGCAAAAGTTCCTGTTAATGATATGCCTGCAAGAATGGTAATAAAAAATCCTGAGACATTTACACCCGACGGAGCAATTACCAGAGGTGAGTTCGCGGAATATATCACAAAAGCACTGGGTCTGTACAGGATACAGGTTGCCAAAGCCGGTAAGTTCGCAGATGTAAATATATCCAATGAGCTGGCAGATGCCATCACAATTGCCACTGACTATGGTATTATCAGCGGCTACCCGGATGGCACCTTCCGTCCGGACAATAAAATAAGCAGAGAAGAAGCAATGGCAATGTATTCGCGGGCCATGGATGTTGTTAAGCTGAGTGAAGTTGATAATAATAAAATTGCTACTTACAAAGATGCAAATAAAGTTTCATCATGGGCATATTTATCTGTTAAAAAGGTTGTCAGTGCAAACGTATTTAACGGTAGAACGGTCGATACCATCGCACCTCAGGGAACACTGACCTATGCGGAAGCAGCAACAGCCATTAGGAATATGCTCATAAAATCAGGTTTGATTAATCCATAAAGAATACAGTTGACGATATTTAGAATTAAAGAGAATAAATGTAAGCGTCAAATCTCCATACACAACAGAACCGCCGCGGTGACCCCTTAGCACTGTTCGGCGGCTATAGGTTCTTTGGTTTCCGTCGTACACGGCATTCTTCTGGCGTATTCCAGGGAAGCAGTTTCTCAAGCTGTTCCA
>JAHDQS010000044.1 GCA_018433675.1 Clostridia bacterium | reverse complement strand
TAAGAAGGCTGGATATTTTGATTTTCTCGATTACTACGAGTCTGTTCGTGTGTAAACTTGGGAGGAGCCGTATACCGAACGGTACGTGCGGTTCTGTGGGAGGTCGGCTACTCAAGTAATGGGTAGCCTCCTACCCGATTATACTATTTATGTTTCTTGAGAGTAAAGTTACTCAAGCAAGCCTTGAGCAACTGAAATACACCTGTATTTAAACCTTTACCGACCAAAGGGCAAGTGCAGTCTGATCTGCTTACTGTTTGTTACCAACAAAACCCCGACAATGACAAAACCACCACCGACCAGAGACGAGAGAAGAAGTGTCTCGTCAAGAAATAATACAGAAATAATCGTCACAAAAACAGGAATCAAATTCAGAAACACGGCAGCCTCTCCCGCACTTACTTTTACGATAGCCGCATTCCAGCATACAAATGAAAGTAAAGTCGGAAAAATATTTAAAGCTAATAATCCCAGGACATGGGAAGAATTAAGCTCCTGCACCCATCCTAGTCCGTTTATCATGCTGTCGATAAAAAAGAGGATAAAATTCATCAACAGGCCCCCGAGAAGAAGCATCGTAAAGAGAGGCTTCGGGGGAAAAATTCCTGCTTTTTCCCTGTAAACTAAGGAATACAAGGCCCAACTGATCACAGCCAGTAACATGATAATGTCGCCGGGATTGACGTTCAACTGTAACAAACGACTCCATTCGCCTCTAAAGATAATCCAAAATACCCCCGTCATAGAAGCTAAGATACCTACAACCTGTATGTTGTCAATCCTCTCCCGATAAAGAAGAAACGCCAGTAACGTAAAGATAATCGGATTGAACGTTTGAATAAGGGAAGCATTAATCGCCGTCGTATAATTAACGGCAAGATAGGTAGCTATGCCATTGACGCAGTATCCTGTTAAAACAAGCAACAACAAAAGGTATATCCTCCCCCTTGAAAGATAGGAAGGCAGATTCTCCTTGATATCAAGCCAAGTCTGTGGAAGGAACACTAAAACAGCTATAAACCAACGCAAAAAGTTTATCGCTATCGGTGGAACCGCGCCCGCCAAGAGTTTGCCTATTATAAAGTTTAGCGACCAAAAAGCAGCCGCAAAGGCTAAAAGTAGATAACGGTTGATTTTCATAAATTGCTCCCTGATATTTTCAGTTTGATGATAATTCTAACAAATAATCACAGGGAAAAGCAATGATTATATTATTCACCGACAAACACACCATCACCTCAAACCTCGCTTTTGATAAAAAGACCAACGCGCTAAATATACCGATTAACGATGAAATAAGACCATCTATTGAAAACATGTGGAACTCCTTGGCGATATTCCTTATACTCTAATTGTGCGAAGGAGGTGAGAAAATGCAAATCGAAATAAACGTAGATGAAAACTGCAAGGAACTTAAAGTAATCATCGTTGCTCAAAAAGTAACTCCTGAAGTAAATAACATCATCAAAAAATTATCAGAAGATACGCCACAAATGATACTTGGGTTCCGAGATGATACTGCCACAATTTTGAATGAAGCTGATTTATATCGAATTTACTCAGCGAACGGTAAAATATTTGCTGTTACTGATAATGGTGAATACGCTTTACGTCTACGATTGTATGAAGTTGAACAGAGATTGGATAAGCGTAGTTTTGTACGCATATCCAATTCAGAAATTGTGAACTTGAACAAAATCAAAAGTTTTGATTTGAGCTTTGTTGGAACGATTTGCATTAATTTAACAAACAGCACAGCAAGCTATGTTTCGAGACGCCATGTCTCCAAGATTAAACAAGTATTAGGAATATGAGGTGAGTATTATGAAAAAACAAATACTTTTACGCGGATTACTGGGTTTTCCGCTGGGTATAGCAATAGGCTATATCATTACGATTATTATTTCATTAGGATTTGGACAGGGATACTATTATCCATGTGTTCCCTCTTTGATTGAAACTGTTGGCAGCGAAATTGGCGCTGTTGTTCTACAAACTTTACTAAATGGCTTGCTCGGCGCTTCTTTTGCATCAGCTTCCATTATATGGGAAATTGAGAATTTGAGTATAGCCAAGCAAACGGGCATCTATTTTTTTATTACATCCATTACGATGCTTCCTATTGCATATTTTGCAGAATGGATGGAGCATACGTTAATTGGCTTCTTGCTCTATTTCGGGATTTTTGTCGCCATATTTATTATCATATGGATTATCCAGTATTGTTTCTGGAAACGAAAAATACAATCATTGAATAAGAAGATTGACAATGACAAGTGATGTCCACCACCCGTAAGACACAACCTAGTTAGTGTATTGACATCTCGGAACTTCTTTGGTAGAATTGTTTTTGCATTCTTAAATGAGCCGCGGTGGCGGAATTGGCAGACGCAGTAGACTCAAAATCTACCGCTCGCAAGGGCGTGGGGGTTCAAGTCCCTTCCGCGGCACCAGTAATATCAAGACCTGAGAGGGTCTTTTTGTTTTTGGTGGATGTGGGGATTTTCTCCTTCAACAATGGCAAAAATGGGTAAAGGTAAATATGTATCCCTGGAAAATGAGCTAACTTAAACTAAGTGTATCTGACACTTCTTATCAAGTAAACCGTATTTATTTACTTTAGCCAGCAATAATCCTGGCGGCAATCCACTACATAGTCGATGTACACTGTGTCGTCCTTGATCTGATAAATAAGAAGATACCGTTTATCTATAAGCATTTTTCTGTATTTGTCTGCGGGTAATATCGGGTCGTTAAGCCGGGATCCCCTCTCCGGAAACTTCTGTAAAGATTTTGCAGCCTCAATGATATCTAACGTGAGCTTGTCCGCCGTCTGAGTATTAACTTGAGCCAAAAATCGGGCATGCTTCACGAGCATTTCTTCTGCTCTTTCCGAAACAATTACATGATACCGTTTATCCACGACGCTCACCGGTAGCCTCATTAATGGCTTTTCTCATCCTCTCTTCCACTTCTGCAAGGGTGAAGCCCTTTTTGCCCATCAATCTATCCTCCTCAGCTGCAATAAGTTGCTCTCGCAGCTTCAGCATGCTTTCACGTCTGGAATAGGTTTCTATATCCATAACTACTAGATCACCCTCACCGTTTTTGGTCAGAAAAACAGGCTCCTTCGTCATTTTACAGAGTGCCGATATTTCGTTGTAATTTTTGCGGATTGCTGCAGAAGGTTTTATATTCATCATAAACGCTCCTTAGGATAGTATTTTGATACTCTTATTATATGCTTATTTTACTACTATTCTTTCCAAAAGTCCAGATTCCTTCGAGTATCGAACAAAAAATATTACTGCAATATTACTACCAAATATCTCTCTAATAGGTTTTTCTCCTTCAGCAATGGCAAAAATGAGTAAAGAAAAATATGTATCCCTGGAAGTCGTATATAAAATATGTGAATTCTTCAATGCACAAACAAATGACATTATAGAATTCATACCTATTAAAGAAACACAAAGCAAAACCAGCTTTCAGAGAATGAAATACTCCAGGATGTTATGGATATCCGCTATGGCAAGTAAAAGAAAATATAAGTATATTGTTTTTTCTATTTATATTCTCCTATATTTATAGTAGAATAATGGTAGAATAATTACATTGGAGGATATTGATATGCTTATTAAATCTTCAACCACATTACGAAATGATTATAATTCCATTGCAAAACTCGCCCATGAAAAAGCCGAACCGGTATATATTACGCGAAATGGCGAGGGCGACCTTGTCGTTATGAGTATTGAGGCCTTTGAACGTCGTGAAGCCATGCTTGACCTACGCGAAAAGCTAATGTTTGCTGAACAACAACGTCTTTCCGGTGAGCCGACAATTTCACTAAATGAAGCTCATAAGCGGCTGAAAAAGAGGATTAATGGAAAAATATAATGTTGACTTGCTGCCGGCTGCCGATTCAGACTTGGAGGAAATATTCGACTATATAATGGCTGAAAATCCCCAGGCCGCAGACAGAATGCTTGAAAGCATTATGCAATCTTTACAGCGACTTGAGAGTTATCCTCAATCTGGTGCACCACTTCTGGAACGTTCCCTTAAAAAATATAATTTTAGAACGGTCGTCATTGATCCTTATATAGCTTTTTACCGTTTTATAGATAACAAGGTCTTAATCTATCGTATATTACACGGTGCTAGAAATTACTCCCGCCTTCTGAAAAATACCATGAAATAAATGTCACTAATGCTATTTTGAGCAAAGCAAAATTACTGCAATCTTACTGCCATAATTACAAAAGCCTTGCTATTATTGACTTTTTGATACATAAAGAAACATGCAATAACGCCGCTCGGCAGACTCAAAATCTACCGCTCGCAAGGGCGTGGGGGTTCAAAGCGAGACACGACGCAATGCATCGATGCGAGACTTGTGCATGGCCAAGTCCCTTCCGCGGCACCAAAAAAATAAAGGCCCAGGAGGGTCTTTTTTGTTATCCTTTTATTTTTACTCTTGCTTGAACCCTCATTTTAGTTGATAATGTTATTCCATCTTCGTCTTTGTTTCTGTTGGTGATGCCTCTAAAAAACCTATAAGTATATCTACTACCTCTTCCATAATATCTGCCGGAGCTTTTTCTTGATATACTACCTTCCTAGCGTTTATATCAAGTGATTTAACCTGTTCACACATAATAACACCACTCGTCTTTGTTCTTTCATCGAGAGTTACATGTAAAGGAAAACCTCTATTCCTACTCGTAATAGGACAAACCATGGCTATCTTTGTGAAGTTGTTAAAGGTGTTATTACTGACAACCAGAGCCGGTCTTTTTCCTTCTGTTCGTGACTGGCCCGGGGATCAAACTCAAGGGTGATAATATCTCCTTGCTCTGGAATAAAACTCATCTACCAGACCTCTTTTCCTTGAGGTTTTCCGGTTTGCCATTCAGCACACGTGTATATTCACCAGTATACCCAGCTAACCGTTCTTCGAACGTTTTATGTCTTTTTCTCGCACAGATCATTCTCCCCTCCACTATCTGCATCTACATATGTCAAAACTATCTCTCTTTCCCTTGTATTATTAAGATGGCTTATCCGAGGCACCAAACTTAAGCATAGCAGCTTCTACATTAAAGCCGGAGTCTTTCAGTACCTTTATTATCCTTTCCCCGTGTTCACGCCCCTGGGTCTCTACTACAGCCTCAATACAAGCCCGGTCAATAGGTAATTGAAGCTGGGTACGGTCATGGTTAATTGAAATAACATTACCCCGTTCCCGAGCCACAATCTCCAAAAAAGCCTGCAGACTGCCCGGTATATCCGGCAAAGAAGTAACCAGACGAATATGACGGCCTGCTTTCACCAGACCCTTCTCAATTATGAGGGAAATGAAATTAACGTCTATATTACCGCCACTGATTATCACAGCAATTTTTTTGCCGGACACGGGATATTTATTATAAAGTACTGCCGCCAGAGATACCGCTCCGGCACCCTCTACTATCATTTTTGCTCTTTCCAAAAGTAAAAGAATAGTACTGGCTATCTCTTCATCATCAACTACTACCACATCATCCATATATTTATTAAGCAAGTTATAAGTCAATTCCCCGGGACACTTTACGGCAATCCCATCGGCTATAGTATGAATGGATGTCAAAGGGCAAAGACTGCCTTTCTCTCGGGACGCCTTCAGGCAAGCCGCCCCTTTTGCCTCCACACCTATAACTTTCGCTTGAGGATTAATACTCTTGGCCGCTAAGGCTACACCGCTGGCAAGGCCTCCGCCGCCCACGGGAACAAAGATTAGGTCGACATCAGGCAACTCCTCCATAATCTCCAAGCCGATTGTACCCTGCCCGGCTATAACTTCAAGGTCATCAAAAGCATGAATAAAAACTGCTCCTGAACTTTGTTGTATCTCTTGCGCCTTCTCACAGGCTTCATCATAAACTCGGCCGTGTAGCAATACCTGTGCACCATAACCACGGGTTGCCGCTACCTTGGAAAAAGGGGCGGTCTCCGGCATCACAATCAAAGAGTTAATCCCGGCACTATGGGCAGCAAAGGCTACTCCCTGAGCATGATTGCCTGCTGATGCCGCAATTACCCCTTTTGATCTGGAATTTGTATCAAGTCCGACCATCTTGTTATAGGCTCCCCTGATTTTAAAGGAACCCGTTTTTTGCAGGTTTTCGCTTTTAAGATAAACCTGAGCACCGGCCATCCCGCTAAAGGTAGTGGAAAGGTCTAACCCGGTCTTATGTATCACACCCTTGAGGTTCTCACGGGCTCTTTTTATATCACGGATATCCATATGTTATTAACTCCTCCCTACCGGTTAGATTACAAAAAATATTCTTATCCCTTATTCTATCATTCTATTTCTTCCGCTTCTAATTTATATTTTCCCGGGAAGAGTTTCCTTTATGATAACCCCTTTTCCATCCTTATCGCAGACATAATTGTGATAAGTTCCGATACAAATAATTGATCGTGTATAAAGAATTGATCGTGCGGAGAAAACTACGGCCTTACATATAGGTATGAGCTTTTTTGTACTTGCTTGGTTGAATTTTTGCCATAAACAATGACGCGTATGTTAGTTCTTGTGGTCTCCGTTATAGTAGCCTTGTAAATATTGCCGTGCTGCATCCCAAGAGAGGTTTTTTGATTATTTTTTACGATACAGGCCTCCATGGTTTCGCAATCGGTTCCGATGGCGGAAATGGTAATATCCCCGGGAGGACAAATCGTAGCATCATAAGCCTCGTATGGAATAAGTAAGCGTACAGTCGGTGCCGGGGCTTTCACAACGATTGAATTGCCGGTCCAGACACTGATCGAGCCGGGGTATGTATCGTCAGGAGTATTTCTGCCACCGACTGTTATTTTGTAGGTTCCGCTTTGTTGTGTCGTGAAGGATGCGTTGTAGCTATTGCCCTTCTGTACTCCAAGCGAGGTAACCTTGCCGCCGGGATCCGTATAAGAGGCAGTCATATGATCGCAGTTGGTCCCGGAAGCAAAGACGGTAATTGTTTCCCCGGACAGGCATTGGGCGTTGTAGACCGGAGATTTTATAACTACTTTCGGGGACGCGAGCAGGGGAACAACCACTTTGATTAACGGCTGGGAATCAATCTTTTTTTTGTCTTGCTCGGCAACAGCCTTCTCACTGATGCTGAAGAAGGCCAAAGCGGGTATATCCCCGTTGTCCACCGAGGCTTTAACCAGATAATCCCCCGCCCGAATCTGTCCCAGACTGCAGGTCTTACTGAAACTTCCGTCGTCAAGGGAGGAGGTTTGGCTCGAACAAATCTCTGCCCCAGCCTTGTTTATAATCATAAGGGATAGTTCCCTGACCAAGGCTGAATCGGAGTCAATCCGCCCTGATACGGTTACCGTACCCGTCTTTGGGTCCGGCAAGACACAAAGAGCACTTATCTCGGTCGAAGCTAAGACCGGTTGCGGCATTAGGGTAAGGCCTACCGCCGCCAACATAAACAAGATAAACGAAAGTCTTTTCATCCTCCTCTTCCCCCTTTGCGTGCAGAAACGCCGTATTTGCTTGCTCATCCCAAACACACCTCCCCTGTTGTCAATAGATGATCAGTAAAGGCTATGATCTTTCCTGAGGCATCCAGGGCATAGACACCAAGATGGTGCATGTCTGCTGTCACTCCGCTAATTATATCACCTGCTGTACAGGGTGACGCTCCCGGGGGTGGACTGTCCCCTACCTCCGGTCTGCTAAAGGCTCCCGCCTGCTTGCACACCACATAGGATACGGCTCCCGGATGGTTAAGGGTTTCTATCTTGGTGGCATTTCCGCCTCCCGGACCGGTATCTGAACTAAATTGAAGGATTTGGATCCCGGGGGCCGTGGCACTTCCTCCTCTGGGGATGTAGGGTACCTGTACGGTGATTTTCCTGTACGCCCCGGTAAAACCGGGCTTATCGGCTTTCACGGTAATGGTGACCGGAGTATCCGTCATGTAAAAGGGAGTCCCCGCTTTGAGAGCAAGCTGATAATTGCCCTCACTCCCGCTTAGATCCCATAAGACTGTGCCTTGTTTGTCGGAACTTACGGCCACGTTAGCATCCGCCGGATACACGGTAAAGAAACACCTGAGCTGGCTTTCATTATTCATCTCTAGCCTTGTATCGACCAGACTCAAAGTAACTATCGCCGTGGTCCGGATGGTGAATTCAGCTTTTGCTGTCTTTCCGCTGCAGTCCCTGACTGAAGCGTAGACAGTTGACGTAAGACTGGCTTGAGGGTGACCGGTAATGGTACCGTCGTCCTTCAGGGTGAGCCCGTTGGCCGGTATGATCGCTCCGCTCCATTTGTATTGCCCATCACCGCCAAAGGCAGCCAGGGAAGCACTGTATAACTCCCCCACTGTTCCTTCCGGCAACTCGCCGGTAGTTATAATCACAGGCAGAACACTCTGGTTCAAAACAGAAAGCTGCAGGGTTATGCCACCGGCGTTTCCGCTGTCGTCTTTGACCACAGCTTGAACGGTTAAGGGTTTGGCATATGTGGGGTCGCTTGGGGTGCCGGTAATCATTCCGTCCTCAGTCACCTCAAGAGTTCCGTTAGCAGGTGTTATTGTGCCGCTGTAGGTATAATTCCCATACCCGCCGCTGCCATCAAGTCTGACTTGATATAATTGACCAACAATGCCCAGAGGCAGGGGGTCATTAATAAACAGTTTAAAGCTGGCCTTTGTGCTGTTTCCGCTGCCATCCTTAACCATAGCTTGAACAGTAAGGGGATTAACCTTGGTAGCGGAGCTTGGGACCCCGGTAATTTTCCCATCCTGAGTAACCTCAAGTGTACCGTTAGCAGGTGTTATTGTGCCGCTGTAGGTATAGTTCCCATCGCCGCCTTTGGCAGCCAAAACAACATCTTTTCCGGCAGGAGTCCGGTAAGGTTTCCTGGTCAGCCCCCCGGGCAGCATGTTAGTAGTAATCTGCAATTTGTTGAAGACATGGAGGCTAAGGTTTGCTTCTACTTTATTGCCGCTGCCGTCGCTGACCACCGCACTGATGGTTGATGAGATCGGCGACTGGGGAGTACCTGAAATTGTTCCGTCAGATTTTAGGGTCAGTCCGTTAGCCGGTTTAATAGTCCCGCTCCAGGTATAGCGACCGTCCCCTCCTTCTGCAGCCAATTTTACGGCTTTCCCGTCTGAAGTTTTATACGCGGTTCCCGTGGTACCGGCAACCAAACCGGAAGTAGTTATCTTAAGTTTTTCCAGGGTACGAATAGTAAAATCGACATTTGTTCTAAAACCCTTGCCGTCTCTGACCGTAGCCTTGACTACCGACTCGAGGGGTTTCTGCGGGGTACCGGTGATGGTTCCGTCGGATTTTAGAGTCAGTCCGTTAGCCGGTTTAATAGTCCCGCTCCAGGTGTAGCGGCCATCCCCGCCTTCTGCGGTCAGAAGCACGGTTTTTCCTTCTTTAGTCCCATAAACGGCTCCGACCATGCCGTCAGGCAGATTATCTGTAGTTATATTGAGTTTATCAAGGATATCGATGGTAAAACCGGCGCTGCCGGTGTTGCCGCTGCCGTCCACCACCGTGGCCCAGACTTGCAAGGGAAGGTTTTGGGGTGAGGCGGGAGTCGCCGTGACCGGTCCGCCTGTGATAACGCCGTTGGGATATAGAATCAGGCCGTCGCCTTTGACAATTGAGCTGTCCCAGGCTGTGACAGTACCATACCAGGTGTAGTTCCCATCGCCTCCGACAGCGGTTAAGGCACCGCCGTACGATTTTTTAACCATACCTGTGGGCAAGGCTGCCTTAATCGTTAAAGGTTTGCCGCCGCCTGCCGTGAACACAAAAGCATGATCGCTGTCGTGATAACTGCCCAACATGGTCATGTTAACACAAGGGTAAAATCGATAAGCATGACCTTTGGTAAGGCCGGAAACAGTAGCGGAGAAATCTCTGCCATAGGTAGGTATCGACATCACCCGGACCGTTTTCCAGTCCTTCTCACCGCTAGTGATATCCTGATACTTGAAATATGCCTCCCGCACTAAGTTGGTCAGATAGTTCTGATTTTGCCACTCCACATGCCCGCGCAGAACAACCGTGGAAGTGTCCACATGGCTGACCGGCATGGTAGAAATGATCCCCATGCTGCTTTTATCCTTCCAGGGTGTGCCTGTACCCGGCAAAGTAGTGACGGTTATTTTCTGAGCCTCGGACATCCATTTGCTGTCCGTTCCGCCCATTTCAACATAGGGATAACAAGTATAAGTATGACCGGGCTGCAGACCACCCAGGTGTATGGTGAAATCTCCTCCTTTGGTGTGAAGAGGCAAAGGACTTCCCTTAAGCAAGGCCTCTGTTGTTCTACCCGTCGAGGAACCATCATCATAACAAAAACCCAGTTCAGTTATGTAATCTTTGTTAATGGATTTGTTCTGCCACTCCACGTGACAGGACAGATCGGCCGAGTATTGCCCGATATTCTTAACCGGCAATGTAGCCAGGATTCCGTCGCTATCCCCGCCGTGATTGACCCAGGGAGGTTGCCAGGAAGCCACCTGCCCGGGCTTGGTGGTAAAAGTGCGTTCATGCAAGATATCGGTGTGTTTGCCGGACATGGTCATGTTTATGTAGGCATAAAATTTATAAGTATGTCCCGGAACCAAACCTGACAGATGGGCGGTAAAATCGCCGCCCCGGCTCGGTATCGGGGTCACCGTGACACTGCGCTCACCTGCATGGGGATTAGTAGTATCTATATACCAGAAGTGGGCATCCCGCACCAGGTCAATCATGCCACGCCGGTTTTCCCATTCTACATGACCTTTCAGATCGGCCCCGTACTGAGTAATGTTTTGGGCATCCATGGTTGCCACAATACCGTCGCTGCTGTATGTTGACCAGGTGGTGCCCGTTCCCGGCAAAGTACTGAAGGTCATGGTATGGGGACTATCGTTGTGTCCACCGGATACGGTCATATTGAGATAAGCATAGAACTGGTATTTGTGTCCGGGCGTCAAACCGTTCAAACGCACGGTAAAGTCTCCACCCCCGCTGGGAACCGGCACCACCGTCACCGATTGCCAGCCCTTGCTGGAATCTGTCAGATCAAGATATTTGAAGTGGGCATCCCGCACCAAATCGATCATGCCGTGTTGGTTTTGCCACTCCACATGCCCTTTGAGATCGGCCCCAAACCGGGTGACATTTTGCGCGGCCATAGTAGCCACAATACCGTTACTGCTGTATGTTGACCAGGGGGTACCCGTCCCCTGCTGGGTAGTAAATTTCTGCATGTTAGCGCTGTTTTCATGGCCGCCGGTCATGGTCATATTCAAATAAGAATAGTACTGGTATGTATGCCCGGGGGTCAGACCGCGCAAACGCACGGAGAAATCGCCGCCCCCGCTGGGAACCGGCACCACCGTTACAGATTGCCAACCCTTGCTGGAATCCGTCAGATCAAGGTACTTGAAGTGAGCATCCCGTACCAGGTCAATCATTCCGCGGCGGTTTTTCCACTCCACATGTCCTCTGAGTTCGGCCTCATATTTACCCACATTCCCCACCGGTTTAGTCTCTATTACCCCGTTGCTGCTGTATGCTGTCCACGGAGTACCGGTTCCCGGCAAAGTAGTGAACCTCTGACAATGCCCGCCGTCATCATGACCGCCGGATGACGTCATATTTAAATAAGTATAAAACTGGTATGTATGCCCGGGAATCAAGCCGTGAATCTCTTCGGAATAATCTCCGCCTCCGGAGGGCACCGGCACAACCGTTATTGACTGCCAGCCCTTACTGGAATCCGTCAAGTCAATGTACTTAAAGTGGGCATCCCGCACCAAATCAAGCCCACCGTGGCGGTTTTTCCAGTCCACATGACCGTTTAGTACGGCGCTATACCGGGTGACATTATCAGCGGCACGCGTGTAGACTGTACCCGTGCTGAACCATTTTTCCCAAGACGTACCACCGTCGGCTTTTACCGTATCCGGCAAAACGAACAACCCTGTAATCAGAATCAAGCAGAGGATAAGCGACAAGCGCCTTTTTATCATGTTTATTAACTTCCTCCTTATTTAACCCTTGTTATTCAATAGTATCTATATTATACATTTTACGCTGATTTTCTGATTTATATTATATCATATTACCCTTTCGCCTCCCTAAGATAAGCAGCCCGTACGGCCAACCGGTAGGCTTCGCCTTTCCGGAACAATGCCTCTGACTCCTGCCTGGCTTCATACATAGCTATTATCGCTTCATTGGTATAAGCCAGCATATTCTCCCAGCCGTGAAATTCTTTGGCTACACCACTATTAATGTCCTCAGGCAACCCTCTCTCAATTATTTCCCGCTTCAGTTCCGGAGGGGGAGCATTGTTTTTTTCACTTTGTACCTGAATATACTCATTATATTTTTGATGGGTCCAGTTGGATAAATCCTGATCCGTTAATTCAGGATAGATTCTTTTAGCACCATCAATCAGCTCCTTGTTAAGAAGCCAACCAGACTCCTCCTGCTGAAAATCACAACTGTCCATCTTAGCAATAGCCTCCTCACTATAGCCCCGCCCTTTAAGCAATTCAATTTGTATCGGATGCAAAGAAAAATACCTTTTATATTCCTCGACCAACTCCGCCGGTGTCAAAGCAGCCACCAATTCTTCCACAGTAAACTTGTTCCATTTCTCTCCTTCTTGTTCCCGTTTGGCTTCTACCTGGTCATATGCAGCTATAGCTTTTTGTGCTTCTTCTGAGGAAATTTCTTTTCCGTTATCTGTTCCGTCCTCTCTATAATAACTCAATTTACACTGGCCGGAAGGGATGTGCCACTGGCGGCGCAGCTCCAAATAAACTCCCTCACCAATACTTTCAGCCGAGGGAAGATGAATTTCAAGGGTCTCATTGTCCGACTGCCATATAATTCCCCAGTATTGACTGCTTTCCTTTACCGGCAAGCTGTAAAGCCGGCAGTTATCCTGCAGATCCAAAACATAAACCGTGTAAGTCCTCTCGCTTCCGAAATTTTGCTCGCGCAGATAACCCAGATATCTGCCATCCTGGCTAAATTTCAAAGAGTGAAACATATCCCACTTATACACAGAGCGCAGTCCACGTTCGACTTTTTGAAGTTCTTCCATCGTCAATAACGGTTGCTTCAGCAGTTCCCCATAGTCAGCCTCCATTTCAGCAAAGGAACTGCTCTGGCGAATCCCGTCTGCAAACAGAACCTTAGGCGCCACGATCTTATCCGCCTCATATTCCTCAACGGTAGGTAACCGTACTAAGATAATACTGCTCCTTTCCTCATAAGCGTAATATCGGTTGTCAGGACTTACAGCCCCGCTTCTATGTAAAGGATTATTTTTCAACATTTCAATAAAAACCTCAGGATCCTGTCCTGCTGTTTCACGAACCATAGCCTGATCCGTCTCAGTCGGAAATGTCACCTCTTCTTGCTCATGGTCTTTTGCCTGCCCACTACAACCAATTATAGTCAGCAATATGATGGCTATTAAAATGATAGGCTTTCTGCTCATTCTCCCCGCCATTTCTTCACCCCTTGTTTAAGACATATTTACAATTCTCCAAATCTACTTGGAATTCTCATGTTTGACCTTTTGTTTTTATCTCGACAGCGCTTCCCGGATTAAGGCCTTAAAATTTTGGTACCCGGCATGCTGAAGCGCTTCGGGTCTTCGCAGAACTTTCGTATCATATCCTTTTGCCGCAAGCTTCTCCCACAACTCGGTGTTTGGAAATATGAAACTAAATTCCTCTGATGACAGCTTCAACATTTCTTCATAGCTATACCCGAGGTTTCCGAGGACACCGCTTTGAGCCTCGGTCATGCCATGCGCCGAAAGCTCCGCACGCTGCGCGTCGTTGGGCATAAACGCGGGGGCTCCGTCAGGAGTGGCGCCCGGCGCAAAGATACTTTTAATTTGATCCGTCGAAAGCGCTTCATAGTCCTCAAGACCGTATCCGAATCCAAGGTTCCCAAGCGTACTCAATTCCCACCTCTCAAATCTGCCCCTTGCCGCGACCTTGAAACTGTCTATCAGGAACCTGCCGTCGGAGCCTTCCGTCAGCTCGATTTCCACCGTCGTGTTTTCGTCAAGCCCAAGCGTCACACCGAGGCGGCTGGGGTCTGTGGCCAAAAAGACCGGCTCCGAAACGGAAGCGGGGAAGGCCACGCCGGTGATTCTCCAAAACTGCATAAGGTCAATCGCTTCCGAAGCCCTGTTATTATTCCATTTTTGAATTTCTGCCTTGAATCCGTCTGTGACCAGATTATCAATCAGCTCGTACCACCGAAAATGCGCTGCTTGACAGAAAGCCAAGCTGCGACTCATGGCGGATCCGAGCGACCTCATATCGTACCCGGAAGAAAGCCGGTCCAAATCTGCATTTCTGTGTACGGTAATCTTTTGACCTAGGATTTCCGCTCTGTCCGGCCCCATGTAACAAACAAATTCCATGCCGTACAGCCAGTCGTAAACGGGCTTAAGAACCTCGGCGTCAAGCGGTCCTATCGTATGGGTATAGACTCCGTTCTTGGAGAGAAAGAGAAGGTCTTTGCTCTTTGTTAAACAGACAAGCATCCTGTCGCACGGATAGGAGCGCCTGATATCGCCAAGAAGAGTATATGTCAGTTCGGCATTCCCTTCAAAGACAAGCTCGATGCAGGATTCCTGCTCCCAGTAATCGCGGACAATGCCCTCGTTGTCAATTCGAACCGCCGCCTGGTCAAGTATTTCAGGCAGTGCGCTAATGAGTGCGTTGGCGACAAACCCTATCCTCTCCTCGTCCATCGTATAGCTGTCCCATCCTATGTGGCGGTAATTCATCCGCACGGCGGTTTTAATATAATCAGAAAGAGGACGCGACGCCGAGTGGGAAATAAAAACAGGCTCTTCGGTGGTTTCGTCCACATAATAGCGGAAAGATTCCGTCCGAACTGCGATCAGCGCACCATAATCGCCCGCGACGACAGCGGCGCGAATCTCCTGCCGCTGTTCGGCATTTAGAGGATATTCCTTGGTCACGCAGTAATCCATGGTAACAGCGTATATGGTGAGGCTATTTTCGACAGCACTTTCAAAATTTTTGAGTACGTAAATTGGTTTATCGTTTATGCCCACGGGAACGGCTGTGTATTTCACGCCGTCATATTTCCAATGCTTGTTTATGGATATGGATGCAGGAGTGATATCCCCTACCTCAAAGTGGTCACGGATGACCTTTTCTACATAATCGCGGGTCATGGTGCCCTTGTCGTCGCCCCAGTTGTCAAGGTTTATCGCAAATGCGTAAAAAAGATATTCGGCGATATCCGTGGGCGCATCATTCTCCTCAAAAAAGGGCACATAGTCAAGGCGGTTGCGTACGGCGAAATCGAAGTACTCACCCCGCAGGGAGGCGTTGGCATCAAGATTTGCTTTTCCACTCGTGAAGGTGCAACCCACCGCAAGGGCAATAATCAAAACAACGGCAAGTAGAACATATTGCAACCGCAGACTTATTTTTCCTTTAAGTCCCCTCCGGAGCAATATGCCAACAAGCAGCAACAACATGAAGCTTATGATCCAACCAGCCATCTTTTTTCTCCTCCCCCTGCCCAGGTCTTTTGTTATTGAACTTTCCCTCTGGCGTTAACTCGCCAATTGTTTATTCTATTATTCTCATCAAAAACTACTAAAGAGTCGGTCAAATTAACAGCAGTACAAGCGTGGTTTGGAATAATCTCCAGTACATCCCCAATCTCCGGCATCTTTTCACTTTTCATGCCTTCAATTATGCCGTGTTCTTCTGAAAGACGGCTTAAAAGCAGGTGTGGGTAACCTTTAATAAACCCAAATCCTTTTAACATTTCATTCCCATGGGCTCCCTTATCAAGAGAAAGTGTTTTACTTCCCGCATCAATTATTACTCTATTTTGTGTTGGCTTGCTTATCACGGTTGCATATATTGACAAAGCACAGCGTTGTACCGGCACGACCCCTAAGCTTACTTGCATAGCATCGTAAAAAACATAATTACCCGGTCTTATTTCCGTTACCCCATTAATTTTGCCTGATATCTTGACAGTTGGCGTTGAACCAACTGATACAACTTCTACCGGAATACCTTCTTTAATCAAAATCCTTGCTAAATCTGCCATTATTTCGCCTTCTTGCCTCCCTATTTCATCTACCTGGCTCGGGGAAGAAGCGCCATAAGCATGCCCGGCATGAGTAAATATACCTTTAAAAATCAATCCAGGTATTTGCCTTATTTTTTTAGCTAAAACTATAGCCTCATACCCGGGCTTAACACCGCAACGATTCAATCCTGTGTCTACTTCCATTAAAACCGGGATTTGTCTTTCGACTTTTGCGGCCATATCCTTTAAATAGCCGACTCCAACTTCACTATCTACCGCTAAAGTTAAGTCGGCAACACGCATAAGATTCATAACCCGTTGTATTTTTTCTTCTCCGATTATTTGATAAGCAATAAATATATCTCTGATTCCGGCTTTTGCCATCTCCTCTGCTTCACCTAGTTTTGCTACCGTTATCCCTTTAGCTCCCGCTTCTACTTGTAATAAGGCTATCTCTGCTGTTTTATGCGCTTTAATATGCGGGCGGAGATCAACTCCTGCTTCTTTTGAAAACTGAGCCATTTCGGTAATATTTCTTTTCAATTTATTCTTATCTAAAACCACTAAAGGCGTATCAATACTTTTCATTTTATAACACTTCCTCTTCAGCTAGAGTTTTCTTGCATTTCCTTTCTTATTTCAGGGACTTTTCTTATGCCACTTTTAATTTTACCATAAAAGACTAAAAAACCCCGCCATTTTTAAATGACGGGGTTTCTCGCTATCCTCTCTTTTAACTGTTTTATCACAGTTTTAATAACCGTTATAACATAATTCTTCATTCAGACAGATTATTGCTTTGTTATAATTCTCTCTTTCAATTACAAACTGTATATTAACTTGTCGCAAAGACTGTGAAACACAGAGCACATTAATGCTGTTCTTAGCCAGAACATTTACTGCTTTGGCCAGGACACCGGGTTTTGATATATTTGATCCGATTAAACACATAATTGCAACCTCTTTGATGGTTACCGTTTTGAAATTGTCACTAAGCTCACTGACAAGGCTTTTATCAATATCGTCTTCCCAGAGCACTACAGAAATGCTATTGGCGTTTGTTGCCTTCATGATGTAACTGATATGATGCTTTTCAAGTATTTTCATCATATTCAAATCGGCTCCGACTTCACCGACCATTGTTGAATCAAATATTTCACAAACCACAACCTTATCCGAACCTGTAATGATTTCAATTTTTGATTCTTTACCGACATAGTCCTTAGTAATCAATGTCCCCGGATGTTGCGGGTCAAAAGTATTTTTGATTCGCAAATTAATCCCCAGATTTTCCAATGGTTTTGAAGCTTTGGGATGAATGGCTTCCATTCCCACATCTGCCATTTGATCTGTTACATCGTAATTTGTGAATCCTACTATCTTCGTATGATCTACCCCGACGATGTTCGGATCCGCGGAAGACAAATGGAATTCTTTATGAATAATGGCCTCATCTGCCTTAAGTACAACAGCAATTTTCGAAAATGTAATCTCTGAATAACCTCTGTCAAATTCACGCATGATGCCTTCCGTGCCTTTAGTATAACCGGTAGCAACTATGATACTTTTTTCAACATCAACTGATTCGAAAGATTTGATGATTCTTTCATCGATTGTGAGATGTCTCGGATCACTGAAACCCGTCAAATCCACGAACTTTGCGTTGATACCGTTGTTATGCAATATGTTCACGGTATTGTATGCCGAATGAGCTTCCCCAATAGAGGCAAGTATTTCTCTGGCTGCCAAGTTGATGCTTTTTCTCTCAACATAACCTGATG
The DNA here is from genome assembly GCA_018433675.1 of Clostridia bacterium. Taxonomy (GTDB): domain Bacteria; phylum Bacillota; class Peptococcia; order DRI-13; family SM3-B62; genus SM3-B62. The sequence continues at coordinate 39,466 of JAHDQS010000044.1, read as the reverse complement.
CTATAACGTCGGCCATACTACTCAGATAATCCTTTGTCTTACTTATCCTTTTTGTTATGAAGCTATTTGCTTCCTCTAAATCCAAACCCAGATCGGAGAATTCATTGTTTATTTTAATAAGCCTTTGTAACAATTCATCAATTGCACTTTCATACTCCTGCTGCAAGATGAACTTTGTATAGATGCCGGCTTCTTTAGTTTTTTTATTTTCCAATAGCATATTAGTAATACCGCCATATGCCGATACTACAAAAACCCTGCCATATTTAAATTCTTTCTCATGAGGATAGTGCACAATATTTTTTAGCACATCCTTAAACATTGACATTGACGTTCCGCCAATTTTTTCAACTGTTAACATGTTAATCCCCTTACCATGTTTTTACATATTTAAATATAATAAAAATTTGATATAAGCTTACAGAAATACATTATAACACTATTCTAACCTGAGTAATAGTAATTTTCTGGGTTTGTTATCTTTACAACATATTTACATCTACAATGACAATATTGACTTTATTTTTACTTAATTTGGTTTAATCTTAAGACAGCTACATTGTTATATTATTCTTGATATAGTTTGAATGCAAAATGGAGGCACGTATGAACATGGACAGTCAAAGCAAAAAAGCACTAAAGCTGAGCATCATAACAGCAATTTATCTCAAAGAATTATCTCGTTACAATATCCATTTTGAAATATGGCATCAAAACACGCATAATACCTTGAAAAATATTTATGTGCCAAGCTCTAAAGAATACCGTCTTTTTACAAACATAAAGTTCTTTAATAAAACAAATGATGATTTAGCCTTAAATCGCGAAATGTATCTTCAAGGACTTAAAACATCAATTGAATTCCTTACAAAATGTATCAAACAAGTAGATACGGACGACAATTCTTTAAATCTGGTCTTAAGTATTAAAGAGTATCTTCAGGAAACGTCATTAAGTCAAACTGAGAAAAAAAATATAATTACCCAAATTATTGAGACAACTGATTCACTCAAAAATACAACTAAACATCAACAGGCCTGGCAATGGGAAATACTAAATAACAGGATTGTTAGTATCCTTAATACGCTTATTGGCATGGAAATCACAAAACAATGATGATTAACCGTTGGAATGTCACTGTTCTATGATTCTTTACTTTCTCTAATAAAGTACTTCTTCATCGGTGTAAATATAAATATCACCCCTGTTAAGCCTAATGTCATTATTCCACAACCGACCAATCCCATCGCAGCCCCCTGGTACTCCATTACTGTTCCGGCGAAAAGATTACCGAGAGGATGTGAACCTTGATTTACCAGAGTATAAATACTCATCACCCGACCCCGATAGGAATCAGCTATATTTAGCTGGATAACGGAATTCGCCATATTAAGAAAGGTAATGCTGTAAAACCCAATCACAAATAACAATACTATGCTCATGGCATAAACTCTTATGTATGCAGTGAGGAAGTGCAAAACCGAAATAGCGATTGCATCTATGACTATCTGCTCTCTTCTCACCTCTTTGGACGACTTGTTGGCCATATAAATTGCCCCGACGAAAGCACCAATACCCATAGCCGACAATAAGGTCGTGTACCCATTCACTCCCCGCATCAAAACTGTATCGGCAAAGACAGGAACAATTACTTGAATGTTCATGGCAAATGTACAAAAAACCATCATCATCATCAGGGTTATGCGGAGGGTATTATCCGCTGTAATATGTTTGAGTCCTTCAATGATTTCATTGCTAATACTCTTCTTCTCCTTAGGTTTCGGAGCACCTTGATCCTTTATAAAGAAAAGACTGGCAAAAACAGCGATGAAGCTAACGCCATTTAAGAAAAAGCAGAATGCCATCCCGTATTTTGCCATGACAATGCCTGCCAGCATCGGCCCTACAAACTTAGACATTTGCGTGACCGTACTGTTGAGAGAAATGGCGTTGGGAAGGTCATCCTTCCCTACCAAATCATAATACCAAGACTGACGGGATGGTATATCGACTGTTTGCAGGGTACCGAAGATAGCTATTAAAACTAGGACATGCCAGTATTCAACACGACCGGACCAAACCAAAAGAAACAAAGCAATAGACTGGACCATAAATCCAGCCTGGGTAATAAAAATAAGCTTTTTTTTGGAAACCCGGTCCACCAATACGCCGGCAAATAAAGAAAAAACCAGCATCGGCATAAACTGAAAAAATCCGAGCACGCCTAGAGCAAATGGAGAATCAGTTAACGTATACACCAACCAAACCTGAGCTGTACGTTGCATCCAGGTTCCTATCCACTTTATGCTCTGTCCGATCCAGTAATACCTGAAATCTCTATGTCTCAAAGAGCTAAAAGTCACTTTAGCTCTATTTGCTATCGCAAGCAACAGAGTGTTTTTGTCCATAATAATACATCTCTTTCCGCAAATAGCTGGTTTTTTTGTCTTATCTTCGACATATTATATCACAACATATCATTAATTGTTCTCCAACTTAACAAAGAATGGTCCTATTTTCAACAGGAATTGCTCTGTTTTTATATACAACAATACCCTGCATCTTCCTGATAAGCGATGAAGTATTGCTGGGGTATTGTTGTAATCCATAAAAAATATTTAGATTATTACATAACGGCACAAGAAAGAAAATGACCCGGTGAAACCTCACGCAATTCAGGCTGTCCTTTAAGACAAATGTCCTGGACATAATTGCAACGCTTGGCAAAACGACATTCCTCGGGGGGATTGATTGGCGATGATATCTCGCCTTTGAGCAGTATCCGTTCTTTTTTGTTATCAATGTCTATACTGGGAATCGCCGAAAGAAGTGCTTGCGTGTAAGGATGCATGGGGTTCTTGAACAACTCTATGGACGGAGCTTTTTCGACTAGCTTGCCAAGATACATGACGGCAATGTCATCGGAAAAGTAATTAACAACAGAGAGGTCATGAGTTATAAACAGATAGGTAAGTCCCATCTCCTTCTGTAAATCCTCAAGCAAATTGAGTATTTGTGCCTGTATCGAAACATCAAGAGCGGAAACCGGTTCGTCACATACGATAAGCTTCGGTTCCAAAGCAAGAGCCCGGGCAACCCCAATACGCTGACGCCTTCCGCCGTCGAGCTCATGAGGATAAGAATTGATGAGACGCTGAGCTAGTCCAACCGTCTCCATCAGTTTTTCAACCTTTTTTAGTGTTTGAGCCTTATTATCGTAAACTTTAAACCAACGTAAAGGTTCGCTTATGAGCTCGTAGATTGACTTTCTCGGATTAAGAGAAGCAAAAGGATCTTGAAAAATGATCTGCATCTCCTTACGTAACTCGTGCATTTCTTTTTTGTTCGCCGTAGTTACGTTTTTCCCTTTATACAACACTTCTCCGTCTGTGGGCTCTAGTAAACGAAGAATAAGACGTCCGGTAGTCGACTTCCCACAGCCTGATTCACCGACCAAGCCAAGGGTTTTGCCTTCTTCTATTGAGAAGTTTATCCCGTCAACGGCATGGAGAAGTCCTCGTTTTGTTTTGAAGTACTTTTTAAGATTATTAACTCGTAATATCTCCTTAGCCATATTCAACCCCTCCTTTTCAGCTTAAAGCCCGTTTGATCATAAGCGTGACAGGCAACGCCGTGGGTTTCGCCAAAATACCGCAGCTCGGGAGTTTCTTTTGTGCATTTATCAAAAGCATAGGGACATCTTGGATGAAATGCACAACCTTCCGGCAATTCAATAGGATCGGGCATTAACCCGGGAATCGGCTTGATTCTTGCCCCTTTATCGTTAATCACGGGCAACGAATTAAAGAGTCCTTCCGTGTAGGGATGCATAGTACTTTTGAACACCTCACGTACAGTGCCGCTTTCAACAATCCTACCGGCGTACAAGACCGCTACATCATCACACACCTCAGCAACTATGCCAAGGTCATGGGTTATCATGATCATCGACATGCCCAGCCTGTTCCTAAGATCCTTCATGAGTTCGAGTGCTTGTGCCTGTATTGTAACATCTAGGGCGGTCGTAGGCTCATCCGCAATCAACAATTTAGGATTACAAGCCAGGGCAATAGCTATAATAACCCTTTGCTTCATACCTCCTGAGAATTGGTGTGGGTATTCTGTAGACCTTTCCGCAGGAATACCGACCATCTCCAATGTCTCACCAGCCCTCTTGATTGCCTCGCTGCGCGACAAACCTTCATGCAATTGTACTACCTCTGCAATTTGGGCTCCTACAGTATGCACCGGATTTAAACTCGTCATGGGATCCTGGAATATCATTGCAACATCGCGTCCGCGAATTTTTCTCATCTTTTTTTCTGATATCTTCAGAATATCTTCGCCTTCTAAAAAAATCTCTCCACCTTTTATTATCCCAGGAGGATCGGGTATAAGGCGCAATATGGAAAGTGCGGTAGTTGTTTTGCCGGCCCCGGTCTCACCAACGATCCCCAACGTATGTTTGTGAGGAACCTGAATATCAATACCATTGACCGCTTGAACAGTCCCTTCCACGGTTTCGTAATGTACTACCAAGTTATTAATATCCAGAATTAAATCATTTTTTGTATTCATGGTTTACCTCCTCTTGGCATTACTGCTTTAATTTCGGATCGAGGGCATCACGTAATCCATCACCCATCAAATTTATGGAAAGAATTGTTGTCACAATAGCTAATCCGGGTATTACCGTTATATAAGGTGCATTCCGCAAGAATTCCCGTCCCCCCGAAAGCATATTACCCCATTCAGGCGTGGGAGGCTTAATTCCTATCCCCAAAAAGCTCAAGCTCGAGGTGGCTAAAATTGCCGTAGCAATTTTAAGTGTACCCTGGACAATAATTGGAGCAATACAGTTAGGAATCAAATGAGATACGATTATTTGCATGTCATTTCCGCCCAGCGCTTTGCCTGCCTCCACAAACTCTTGGTCTTTTACAGACATGACGGTAGCCCGTACTATTCTGACCAACGACGGAGTACCGGCAATCCCTATGGCTATTATCATATTGATGATACTATGCCCAAGAGCAGTCGCTATGGTTATGGCTAATAGAAGGTTTGGTATTGATGCAAAAACATCGTTGATACGCATAAGTATATCATCAACCTTACCACCGTAGAAACCTGATATCGCACCGATTAGAGTACCCACAATCACCTGAAAAATAACCGCTGCAAAAGCGACGCCTAAGGATATACGTGCTCCGTAAATCATCCTGGACATAATATCCCGCCCAATACTGTCAGTTCCGAACGGATGTTCCATACTCGGCCCTTGCAACCTTTCCGGGATATTTGGAGTTACGACATCATCTTGGTAATCTACCAAGAACCCGGCAGATAAGGCAACCAATATTAATAAGGAAAATATTATCAATCCGATCATTGCAGACTTTTTGCTTTTCATCCTCATCCAAATCTCAGATGAGCGGGAGATCTTTTTGCGTTTTTTTAAGGCAGAACCGGTGTCATTTATAGTTGTAACATTTTTTGACATATCATACCACCTCCTTATCTTATTTTGAATAACCTGCTTTAATGCGCGGATCAAGGTATGCATAAAGAATGTCCACTGCAAGATTAACAACAGAAACCATGATGCATAGCATGATTACACAACCTATTACAACCGGACGGTCATACTTATTTATGCCGTCAATCATTAGCCGTCCGACTCCCGGCCAGGAGAATATTGTTTCGGTAATCATTGCACCGCCCAAGGCATGCCCAAACTGGACTCCAAGCACGGTCACGATAGGTATTAAAGCATTTTTCAAAGCATGCTTGATAATAACGACCTTTTCTGACAACCCTTTAGCACGGGCAGTACGGATATAATCTTGTCTTATCACCTCAAGCATACTTGATCGGGTCATGCGGGTGGCGAGTCCTGCCTGTCCTGTACCTAAAGTAATCGCAGGTAGTATCAAGAATTTGAGTCCGCCGTACCCCCCGGCCGGCAACCACCCCAATTGAACTGAAAATAGAATAATCAGCATGAGTCCAAGCCAGAAGTTTGGTGTGGCAACACCGAGCATGGCAAAGGTCATACCAAAGTTGTCAAACCAGGAATACTGTTTGATAGCAGAAACGATGCCTATTGGTATGGATATTAAAACGGAAACGAATAGTGCCCAAAAGGCCAGCTTCAGTGTTGCGGGAAATCGAAGCATGTATTCTTTAAAGACCTCTCTGCCCGTGCTGTATGATACTCCTAAGTCGCCTCTAACTAGCCCCCCCATATAGCTGAAAAACTGTATCCATATCGGTCTGTCCAATCCCAACTGATGCCTGGTCATCTCAATTTGTTCAAGTGTCGGGTCGGTTCCTGCCAGCAGCATCATGACAGGGTCTTGGTTACTATAGCTAAGTATGAAGAATATGATCGCCGAAGCGCCAAGTATGACCGGAATCAGTTGCAATACCCGCCTAAAAATGTACCTTGACATGCATTATACCTCCTCTGGATAGTCATATGAATAGTCATACTGTCTATGACCTTGTTTCATTAAGGAATGTCTTCCTACACTTCTTATTACAATCACTATTGCTGTATTCTCTAATTCAACATAGCCCTCTTTGATTTATCTACGTAACCATTGCCGCAACTTCTTTATATTGATTATCCCCCCCAACTCTGACTGTAATTCCGATGCCGATACTGATAAATAAACATTTTGGACTAACACCATATTCTTATATGCAATTTCTATACCAATCTATTTAGAAAATGCTTTATTTTCCACCTCTTCATAGACTTTGCCTTATCACGTGATATTTCTTGAATTATCAAGTCACAAACTGCCTTCCAAATATCTACCATCACATATATTTCTGCCTATTGTAATGCAAGGTTGCACCAATTTGTTGCGTATCATTGCACTTGTTGCATATTTAGTGCATTTCTGCCCTAAAACTTATAATTCTTTTTTGTTGTTGAAACTTCCTTCCATGGTTAAATATTTCCTGTTATAGTTAAATATTTCAAGAGTGCTCCCAAAACTCGACAAAGAACTTTGCTACTTCATCAACAACTATAGTTAATATTTGTTCGCCAAGCTCTCTTGTGGCGAACTCCGGCACTTCAGAAATACCTCCGGCTTTAACAAAAGCATCCTTGCGGTTAATATTGCCTCTGCTTCTAAGTGACTGGAATCTTAATTGATCTCTTTCCGCCTGGCTGATGATACGATATTGATAATCCTTGGAATCAGGTTTAGTACCATTTATTAAATGCTTAATAGCATCATAATCAACGAGTTTTTCATCCCTAGCCATTTGCAGGGCCGTCTCAAATGATCCGGCATGCCCGGGGGTTTTAATCTTAATGTCTGCCAAAGCTTCACGGGCTATTTCCCAATAATCCGACGATCCGATTATCACATCATTGTTATATTCGTTCACCAGTTCTTTTGCCGCTTCGCGGAGCATAAAGCGGTTACCGCCATGTCCATTAAGAAAGAATATTTTCTTGACCCCACCTGTTACTAAGGAGTTACCCAAATCACAAAGCACAGCTAAAAGCGTCTTCCCCCCCAGGGACATACATCCTCCAAATCCGAGATGGTGATGGGAACTCCCGTACCAGAGCGTTGGTGCAACAAGAATCATCTTGTTTTGCGTTTTCTCCGCAGCCATTTCCGCTATTTGCTGTACATTGTATGAATCACTGCCCACCGGTAAGTGTGGTCCATGCTGTTCGACTGAGCCAACAGGAATAATAACAAGGGCCTGGGATGCAATCTTATGCAAGTACTCTGACGTGTTTTCAATAAACTTATGACTTGTCATCTTATCACTCTCTTCCATTTTCATTCAGAATAACTAACACTTTCGCTAGTAAGAAAAAACAGTGCTGCCTCATAAAGGACAGCACTGTTTTTTTTTAGATCCTTACTGCTCGAGGTAAACATCACCAAAGTAATCTATCGTTGCCGCATCAGGCTCAAATCCGCCTACTCCCTTAACGATAGCAGCCTTTACTATCCTGGTCAGTATCGGGATGTTGATTGCTTCCTCATACATAAGCTCCTGGATGTCCTTGAATATTTGCTCGCGCTTGGCAGTATCCATTTCTACCCTGCTAGCCTCCAGCAATTCATCCATTTTCGGGTTCGCATACCAGGACATGTTACCACCTGCTCCATGAGTGCTGGAGTGCAAGTATCTGTAGACTTGGTCAGCATCATACGTAGGATACTGAACAGAGGTAATATGAGCGCCCTCGTAGCCGGTATTTATAGCCGCCGCTACGTTTTGGACGAATTCAACGTTCATAGTAATGCCTATTTGTGACAGGTCATACTGCAACGCCTCTGTGTATCTGCCACGGGAGGATGTGGTATAGCAGTCGAATTCAAACCCATCTGGGTATTTGGACTTGGCCAATTCTTCCTTAGCCTTGTCAACGTTATACTCGTAGTGTTTTACATCGGGATCGTATCCAAAGGCACTAACATTAATGAACGATTTGGCGTTGAGGGCATCACCCTCGTAAATGCCGTCAATAACCACTTCCTTATTGAATGCGTAAGCTATGGCCTTTCTAACATGCACATCATCAAAGGGCGGCTTGGAGACGTTCATGGAAAAATACTCAACGAGAATTGAAGGTACAGCCAAGATAGTAACATTTGGATTGTTCTTCAGCGAACTATAGTCGGCATTGGTAACCTGAATACCGACATGAATATCGCCGGCCTCTACGGCCAGGTTGCGGGCGTTGTTGTCCGGAATAATCCTCATTTTAATACGTTTTGTGGGCTTTACACCACCCCAATAATCATCAAAGCGCTCGAGCATTACATAGTCGTCGGCTTTGTGTTCTGTCATAATGTAGGCATTTGTCCCATTCGGATTTTCTGCAAGCCCTTCTCCCGAACCTTCTTTGATGATAGCTGTCACCATATGGCAGAGGTTGCCGAGGAATATCGGAGAGGGATTTTTGAGGGTAATCTTCACAGTAAGATCATCGATAACCTCGATTTTATCAATGATTTCAACAAACGGGAGCGCCGCGGGCAGTGTCATGCATCTTTCATATGTGTACTTTACATCTGCGGCGGTGAGGGTTTCACCTTTATGGAATTTAACGCCTTCACGAAGATGGAAAATATATTCGCCAGGGGCAGACTCTTCCCATGATTCTGCCAGCCAAGGTTTTGCCGATTTTGTGGCAGGATCAAATTTCAACAGAGTCTCATACACGTGGGAAGTGAATCTTCGCGATGCATTAGCTGTTGAAATATTAGGGTCAAGTGCCGGAGGAGCAGCAGCAGCTGTTACGATAACCTCCTCCGCGTAACTACCTTCACTGACCGCCGGTTCTTCTTCCTCTTTTGGAGAACAGCCGACCATTAATACTACGAGCATCATAACAACCAATAACAATGCAATTATTTTCCTTTGTTTTCTCACGTTTATCTTTCCTCCCTATTAATTTTATTTACTTCTCTTTAACGTCTAAATCTCTTTTTTTAGTTATTATCCCTCCTTTGACATATTTTCTTCCTGACGGTATACAAATACCCATATAGTTTTTAAGGTGAATTATATAATAATAATATTTGCAATTCTCGTGCCATTTTTTCTTTATCTTGAATTAAACCTGTATTTCTGCTTATAAAGCTTGGTATCATTGATATATCGAGGAGCATAATAGTTTTAGTCTTATCATCGAAGCAAAGGCATCTTGCAAGAATTGTTGCATTTGTTGCGTTTTCGTAGCGGTTGTGTTGTTTGTATTGCATCGTGTTTCATACGTCTGCAAGGATTTTATATGTCTGCGTTCCTTACTCTTCATTAACCAGGAATTCTTGGTATCTTGCCTTAAGTCCGGTCAAATACCTCTCCCACTCACCGGGATCAATAAACGGATTGCTTTGCAGGTTTTCCTCCATGCGTTTTCTTTTCTCAAACAAGTTGTATTGTCCCGGATGACTCCCTAAAACAATATCTGCCTTCTCGCCTCGAACCTTATCAATAGATTTAATAAAATCATTGCGTAAGGAATAAGGAAAGTTATATCTATCCAAAAATCCCTTGCGCACCCAATTGAACCCTGCACCACCAAAATAGGCAACTGTATACGTCTGTTTCCCATCCCGCACATCAAAAAAGAATGCGGAGTTGCCTGGCGAATGCCCTGGCGTAAGAACACACCGGATCGAAGTGTTGCCAAGAGCAATGATCTCTCCATCCTCGAAGGTTTTGTCTATTATGGGAAGTTCAGCATCAGGATCTGAACTTAACTCCATCAGAGCACCCTCGGGTTTATCCCGCAACATTTCCGTATCCACACGACTCATAACGGTCGTGCACTTATAGAGTGCGCGGAATTCATTGCTGGCACCGAAATGATCAAAGTGTCCATGTGTATGGATGAGATACTTAATGTCAGCCGGATTAAAGCCCATCTCCCATATCGACTGTACCAACAAGTGAATCGTGTGCTGGTAACCGCTATCGAAAACAATCAATCCTTCGCCGGTGTCAACAAGGTGCGAGCACACCCTTTTATCGCCGATATAGTAAAGGTTGCCAAAAATGCGAAAGGGTTTGCAGTATGCAATCGAAGGCTTCCTATGAAACATCATTTTTCTCTCAACATAATCCCTTTTAAACTCGTCATAACTAAATTTTTGATTTGTATCGACACTTCTCATGTTTATTACCTCTTTTTTCTAAGTTAACTCTTAAGTAGGCTGGTAGGCTTAAAATACTCCGTAAAGGCAGTATTATCGAGAAAACGCTGTGGTATCGCTTCAACATCCTCATCCAACCGAATCGTAATACTACCCCCTTCCTCGCCCCAAGCTTGGCAGGGAGTTCCTAAGGCAATGCTTATTTTCGATTTCTGAGGGTTTTCTTTATCAATCTCCATGATTGCCGCCGATACGGTCACACTCTCTTCCGGGTCTTTACTGTGACGACATATCGAGTTCTCACCCGGTCCATTTTTGTGGTCCATCGAAAACTCTATCATCTTTTCTCTGTCAATATGCCCGTGATTTAATTCAAGAAGTTCTTTTGCGCGTATTTTACGACATATTGGAGAAGGTTCCTTTTCATTATTGAACTGTTCCATTAACTCAAAGTGATTGCTTCTGGAAACGGTGCCATCTGTGACATGCTGGACAGCAAATTGTCCGCCGGTACCTTCAACAACGTAGATGTTATTAGCATCAACAAACCATAGGATTCCCGGTAATCTCATAGAAGACTTTGTCAGCTTGGATAGAATAAGATTTACAGCATCGTGAGCTGCAGTGCATTCTAAGCTCTCCCGCAGCATTTGGGGCCTCCCGCTGATGCCCTGCCTTTCTTTGGGTGGTACTTTACTGATTTCTTTAGTTTGCCCCATATTGCTGGCTACGGCGACCCCATATTTGTTCATTCCCATCATAAACCCGGTTGACCCAGCGTTTGTTACGCCAATCATTACATTTCCATCGTCTGTTTGAAGAACCAAAGTAACGTTAACCGTCCTATTCTTGTAATACGCCGGACCATTGAATTCACGATTTCCGCTCGTATCCCTGTTCTTCAATAAAAAGGCCTTACCATCAGCCGTAGCTTTCCCGATAGCAGCAAAAGTCGTACATTCTTCCTGAAAAAAGGCATCCTGCAAGGCATTAAAACGAAGAATCGATTCAAAGGGTACGCCGCTCCCCCGGCTTAAACCCTCCATCAATTGTATGGAAGTGTTACTGAGTAATGTTGTATAACTGCTAATCAAGCGATATACTGCTTTCTTCTCAATCCCTTTAGCCACGATACCCTGATTCAATAAAGAAATGTTGTGACGTATAGCCTCCGCCAGTTTGATCCCCAGTTCATATCCCATTCTCTCATAAGTTCCCTTTGCAATAACTATTTCCATGGATTCCAATCCCTCCTTTGAACACCTTATGTTAAAGGCTGTCTTACCCAGGATACCCATTTTTGCATTATCCCATAGTAAGACAGCCTCTAACACATTGTCTAAACCCTTATAGATTGAAGTCAATGCCGAAACGTTCACACATCTTTTGGAGCTCACCTAACAGCGCCTCGCTCAGCAGCAGACCTTCCTTCATGTTAACATCAACCTTGCGTTGCTCAATCTCTCCCGGCATAAATATTTCAGAAACGCCTTCGATTTTTGGCAAGGCCTTAATGTCGCTGATTATCACACCCATGCGCTCGTTAAACTCATCAAGAGGCATAAAGCGGGAAATATCGACGATTACAAAGAAATGACCAACGTCGGTATCTTTTGATGTATTTCCAACGGCATGTGGTCCTAAATGTCCACCAAACTTGGCTCCGGATAACACTCCGGAAAGCACGTCAATAAACAGTGACAATCCATATCCCTTGGGACCGGCAATTGGCAATAAGACTCCGTTAGCAGCCGCTTTGGCATCAGTAGTTGGATTCCCGTCGGCATCAAGAGCCCAACCAAGAGGAATCGGCTCACCCTTTTCGGCAGCGACCGATATTTTCCCTCTGGCTACCACTGAGGTGGCCATATCCAGTATCATCGGCTTGCCCGAGGCTGTCGGAGCACCGAAAGATATCGGGTTAGTCCCTAGATACTCCTTAGAACTGCCCAAAGGAGCAACATGGGGAAAAGCATTGGTCGCGGCTATACCTACCATACCCTGTTCGGCAATCATTTGTGTATAATAGGCGGCTGTGCCAAAGTGATTCGAGCGGCGCACACTGACAATAGCGGCACCCATTTCTTTAGCCTTTGCTATACCTTTTTTGACAGCCTTAGTAGCAACTACGGCACCTAAACAGTTATTACCATCAATATGCAGCGTAGCAGGACCTTCATTGATTATCTTGATTTCACCACTACTGTTAGCCTGTCCTTTATCAATATATCTCATATACATCTTCATTCTGGTGATACCGTGGGAATACACTCCATTAAGCTCAGCGGATATCAAATTATCAGATACCATATACGCATCCGCCTCCGGAATACCTCGTGCCATATAGATTTTCGCGCAAAGCTCCCTTGCCTTCTGCCAATCAACTCTTTTTCCCTCTGTCATTTTGCCGCCCCCATTCTACTATTTATTATCGCATTCTCGGCAAGTAACAACCTTACAATTCCACGCTTGCCATCCGCGGTTCGAAACAGCAGCTGGGACGCATGCAGACAACTCTGATACCGCTTGCCCTTTGCGGACCTACCTTCATAAACGTGGCTAAGACCGAAGTGGCGCCTTTCAACCCGAGTGGGCCGACATTGCTTTCATTTACTTTATCTGTTATCTTTTTTTCCAAATCGCTTTGAACCGCAAAATTGCTATATACCATGGCTTCAATCATCAGCGATGAGGCTTCGAATTGTGACCTGCCTATACCGACTGACAACGCGCAGGGTGAGCATCCTAATAAAGCGACCGCTTCACTCGCCCTTTTTACGATTTCATCTGTAACTACAGATACACTGTGTTTATGGAAAACCCGATGTGTTATACCTCTAATGGCGGGCCCGCCCCCCAGCATCAGAACGTGGGCTCTGAGTACATCTTCTTCCACTTGTTTAATAAGTATCGGGGCTGGCAATACGCCTGCGGAGTCTTCATCTAATCCACCTGATTGGTCTAACCTTTGCTTGTCGTCTCCCTTAATTCCCATCGGACGACCCGGCAGTTCGCGAAGCCCTTCGGCTACACCTAGCCGTATTGCTTCAAGATCTGCTCCGGTTACGCTCTTGTTCGGACCTACCTCCAAGAATACATGTGGAATTCCGGTGTCGTCACACAGTGGACTGCGATTCTTTTCCGCAACCTCTGCGTCTTCCAATATCGTTTCCAACACCCACTTTGCCCTAGGAAGAGTTTCTTTTTTAATGGCTTGGCGGTAAGCTTCTTTTTGGTCCTCCCTAAAGGTCGATCCTGCTCTAACCAGGGTGTCTTTAATTTTATTGATGATCATTTCTTGCTGTTTCATTGTCATTGCCACCATTCCTCTTTCTATTTATTAATATATTGATTTACCATGAGCTGCGGCTATAATAGCCGGAAAGCTATCTACCTTCAACAGATGCAGTGCTTCCATTCCCAGTTCGGGGAAGGCCACTAGCTTACGTTCCAGTGTCTTGCTTTCTAACAACGCGGTAACCGGAGGAATAACAGCGTAGACCGAGTTATATTTATCAAGCTCTTCGATAGTTTTACTACTCAACTCGCCTTTGCCTAAATGCAGTTTGACGCCGGCTTTTGAAAGGGCTGGAATGCTCCCTTCGATCTCAAGCTTATTGCTTGAAGTAGGTCCGACACCTGCAGGGCTCACAGCCGTGTGGAAAATCACACTGCCTTGCAAATTGATGCCGGCTTTTTCCAATCCATCGGACTCTATCAATTCTAATACCTTTGGCAGCACTGCATCTCTCCCGGTATAGATATAGCCGGATAAATAAACCATATCACCCACTGCGATTTCATTAATCGCTTCATCTGTAATAGGTGTGACTATTTTTTTCATTGGAATGCCCTCTCCTTATAACATAATTTTAGTGCGCTATTGAACCTTGGGGAGATGATATAGCCTCCGGATAGTAGACATCAAGCATTCTCTTAACGAGAACAATCTGCTTGGCTCTCTTCTTGGCATCTGCATCGGTGGAATCCCAGCTATGTGTTGCAGCAACTGAACCGCCGGTCTTCAGATATACCGGAGCGGCAACCCGCACTATCTCAGGTACTTCATAGTGACGGATAAATCCGCCGGAGGACTTGGGATTCTCTGTATGGATGTCGATGGGGATATCAATGGCATACCTGATGGCAGCCAACATCTGAAGCTGAATATCTCTTACCGGGTTAAAGGAGTCTGCCCCCAGTTCTTCCACCAGCTTAGCCGAGCAGGGATTGCCATGGCCGGAGTGTGCCGATACTTTGAACTTGCAGTCTGCCGGGATTTCGCCCTCTTTGCGCATCTTGCCCAATACCCACAGAGCGCCTTCATCGTATACTAAGAAGGAACGGCATCCCAAAGAGCTGGCACGTTTTACTTCTTCGACAGCACGAACTATTTGTTCTTGCCCTCTCAAACGGTAACCCATACGCTGTCCTTCCGGGGTATGCACTGAAGCGCTGGTGTCGGTAGTTGCTCTCGGTCCGATTGCTAAAATCAGGTCTACCTGCCATTCTTTTGCTAAAGCTACCATCTTAGAAATTTCCTCATCAGTAAGGGACATGATACCCTTGGTCTGGGTTACGCGGTGAATAGCTATTTTATACCTGTCAAGTTCCTCCAACAGTGTTTTCATTGTTCCGGGTCCCTGGATTCCGGGTACCTCAAACCTGTACTGGCCTCCGTCTGAAAACCTCTTCTGGGATGTTGGCAGATTGTATAAATCTCCTGCCGGTTGTCCAATCTTCTTCAGAAATTCTCTTGTCTCTTTCAACTCAACCACTCCTTATATTTTTTTCTTTTTTTCATGCAAGGACCGCATTGCAGCCATTAAGGCAACCGCCGGCCCTTGCATGATTCACAGCATTTTTACAGCATAGCGAATAGTTCTGATAAGCCGCCCTCAATATTCCAGGCCTGTTGAATTATCCTCTTAGCTTCCTCTTCTGTTCTTCCTCCATACATCGCCAAAGAAATGAACTTTTCTTCTATATCTTCAACCGACATGGAGTTCTCCGGTTCTCCTTTTGGATAATCGACCCTTTCGATATATATCTTACCGTCGTTAGTAACAATCTTTACAATCGCACCACGTTTGTTGGGTACGAGGGCCGTAAGTTCCTTGTCTTCTTCAACCTTGACCTTTTGGTTCAGCGCAATAATGTTTTTGTCTTCTATATATTGCGGCAAAAACTCATTGAGCCCGGCTCTGCCGGTTGCAAGGGCTACAGCAACACTAAACGGAGTACTCATCTTAGCCGAAGTAATACCTTGTATGTTCGTATATTCATGCCCGAGTACCGCCGCCTTATAGGTATACACATCTATTTCCCTAATGTCCCAAATCTCAATGTCGTGTTTTTTCTTGAGATTAAGGGCTGCCTCAATCGGCGCATGACAGTGTCGACACGCAGCATAAGGCTTTCTGTAGACCATTTCAATACCGTAAGCACCGTCTTTTTCTCTGTTTAGACTGGTCTCGTCATATTGATCTGACATAAGGGCAAAAAATGCTCTCTTGCCTCCTACCATATCATTTGGTCCTTTGAATCCTGCACGTGCCACATAAGCTGCTGTCAAGCCATCATGTCCGGCTCTCCCTACGTTATAGGGTTTAAGTTCCGAATCATCTTCCAAAACCTCCAGAAAACCGACAACACTGGCGATTGCCGCGGAAAGAGCATCCTTCATTTGCGGCTTGGAAAACTTCAATGCCGCTGCAATACCCATGGCGGCACCAATCGTCCCGCCGGTACCCGAGGCATGATATCCACGATTCTTATGTGAGGGCTGAATTGCGCGTAACAAGCGAATTGCAGCCTCGTATCCGATGACGATACCCCGCAATACATCTTCTCCCTTTAATCCCTCGTATTCCGCCACAGCCAAGACAGCCGGAATTATCGTGGTTCCCAAGTGTACATTGCAAAAGCGATGTCCGTCGTCCAATTCTGTTAAGTGTGCGGCATATCCGTTTACAAATACTGCATTATGAAGGGCTGCCTTTCTCTTAAAACCCACTACTGTAGCCTCATTCTGTGTTGTATCAAAGAAGTCCAGATACTTTTGGGCCTTATCCTGAACCATAGCTGCGCCGGCCAGTCCCGTTCCCAAATAGTCAAGTAAACACTTTTTGGCCTGCATTACAACGGCTTCCGGAATCTGTTCGTTTATCTGTTTATATAGATCGTCTATCAGGATATCCGTAAGATTCTTTTTCATTATTATCATCCAATCTCTTTTAATATCAATACTCTCAGTGAGCTATTGAACCTTTGGGAGATGCTACGGCCTCCGGATAGTAGACATCAAGCATTCTCTTCACGAGAACAATCTGCTTGGCCCTCTTCTTGGCGTCCGCATCGGTGGAATCCCAACTGTGTGTTGCTGCAACTGAACCGCCGGTCTTCAGGTATACCGGAGCGGCAACCCTCACTATCTCAGGTACTTCGTAGTGACGAATGAATCCGCCGGAGGATGTGGGATTCTCTGTATGCACGTCTATCGGGATATCTATGGCGTATCTGATGGCAGCCAGCATTTGCAGCTGATAGTCTCTTACCGGGTTAAAGGAGTTTGCTCCCAGCTCTTCCAGAAGTTTAGCCGAGCAGGGATTGCCATGACCGGAATGTGCCGATACTTTGAATTTGCAGTCTGCCGGGATTTCGCCCTCTTCGCGCATCTTACCCAATACCCACAGAGCTCCCTCATCGTATACTAAGAAGGTATAACAACCAAGGGCACTGGCACGTTTTACTTCTTCTACAGCACGAACAATTTGTTCTTGCCCTCTCAAACGGTAACCCATGCGCTGTCCTTCCGGTGTATGCACCGAAGCGCTGGTGTCGGTAGTAGCTCTCGGCCCGATTGCTAAGATCAGGTCCACCTGCCATTGTTTTGCCAGTTCTACCATCGTCTTGATTTCATCATCGGTAAGGGACATGATGCCTTTGGTCTGGGTTACGCGATGAATAGCAATCTTATATTTGTCAAGTTCCTCCAACAGTGTTTTCATTGTTCCGGGTCCTTGGATTCCGGGAACCTCAAACCTGTACTGACCGCCGTCCGGAAACCTCTTCTGGGATGTCGGCAGATTGTATAAATCCCCCTCTGGCTGTCCAATCTTCTTCAGAAATTCTCTTGTCTCTTTCAACTCTACCACTCCTTGTTTTTTTCTTATTATTTATTTATCTTCTTACTCTCTAACTCTTCGACCTTGCCTTCCTCAAAAAGCTTCATGTTGTGCGTTGCTTCTACCATCATGCTTTTGAATGCTTCATAAGTTAAACCGCCAACATGAGGTGAAACCGAAACATTCTCAAAGCTGAGCAAGGGATTAGCTTTATCCGGCGGTTCTTTGGCAAAAACATCAAGTCCCGCCGCGCCGACTTGTCCTGATTCCAGAGCCTTTATTAAGGCAACTTCATCTATCAGTCCGCCTCTGGCGGTATTAACTATGATGACACCTTTTTTCATTAAAGCTATTGATTTTGCATTGATGATGCCCTTTGTTTCCGGAGTTAACGGACAATGGAGGCTTAAAATGTCTGCTTTCTTAAATACTTCTTCCAGTGAAGCATATGTGATGCCAAGTTCTTTTTCCTGCTCTTCTTTTAGTCTGAACATATCGTAATACACGATATTAACCCCGAAGCCACTCAACATCTTAACCACATTGCGGCCAATATTACCCATGCCCAACATACCGACGGTTTTTCCACGAAGCTCTTTGCTTTGTACTCCTGTATCCTGTTTTGCCCAAATCCCTTTCTTGACATTCCCGTTCACTATGGTTATTCGACGAAGAACGGCAAGAATGTGCATCACAGCATGTTCTGCCACACTTACGGCATTTACCCCCGGGTTCACATAAATAGGTATGTTTTTTTCCTTCAGGGCTTCCATGTCAAACATTTCTGTCCCGACACCTGTTCTCTGGATCATTTTGAGCTTGGGAGCAGCATCTAAAACTTCCTTGTCAATGGGTAGCCGTCCGCTTACCAGAAAATATTCAGCCTCCTTCGCCTTTTTGATTAACTCCTCTTTAGTTGGCTCATCTAAAGTTACTAGGCTAAACCCTGCGGGAACTGCTTCTTGCACAATACTCAACGGCCCTTCGTTGTAATGATTTGTTAAAAGAATTACCGGCATTTTAATCCCTCCAATACTTCTTAATATATAATTAAACTATTTTAAATAATTACCTCTTAATTATATTGCACAATCGTAATACCCAGCCGGGCTGATATATTGCTTGCTTTTTTCCAGTACAACACGACGTGAAGAAAAATACTCTTTCATAATAGATTCGGTTTTCCGTTGTAACAGCTTGTAATCATGGCACTGGGAGCGGGCGCACTCATGGGCCATGTGATCACAAATCAAGCATCGACGTGCCGGATACCCCAGCATACTTCGCGAAACGGGCACCTCGTCTTTTGAAATAACATCTATGTCATACAGTCTGCCGAGAGGATGTTCATCCTCTATTTCAACCATCATTCCCTTAATCTTCAGCGCATCATCGCAAACAACAGAAATTAAGGCTTCACATCCCGTTTTCACTGTCTTCATCTCTTTTTGAACCACGTCAACATGGCTTTTCTTAAGCTTTCTCTCGATTTTTTCAAGCCCCTCAGTAAAGCTTTCCCGAATCAGAGAATTCAGTTTAACGGGGCCTGGGATGTTAAGGGTAAAACTGATAACACAATCTCCGTTGCAAGCCAGCATACTGCGCTGACGTTTTGCTCTGCGCTCTCTGGCATCGAGAATTTCTTTAGACTGAACCACACAGGACTGTTTGTTCATTGCAAAGTCTCCCTTTTTAAAGCAGTACAGCTTTTTTCATCGTTTGATCTGGCGTATGACATCGATTACCGTGCCGTCACGGTACTCGACAATGCACACAATTTTGTCTGTACATTCGATCTGTTTCGGCTTTCCGGTGAAGGATTCTGCCAACTGACGCAACGATTCAATGGATACTATCTTCAAGTCGGTCTTTTCCATATCCTCACGCAGCATTTCATAATGTTTATGACGCGGATTGAGAGCGATTCCCGCTTCTGTGACAACCATGGCCACGGTTTCACCCGGAGTACAGATGGTAAACACTTTATTTACTACCGAAGGGGTTCTCCCGCGAACAATTGGCAAGGCGGCAATGGAAATATCGGCACCGCTGGCAACATCGGGACCGCCTCCAAGCCCACCCATCATTTCTCCGCTTGAACCGGTTAAAATATTTAAATTGAAATCAACATCTATCTCCAACGCAGTTAACACGCCAAAGTTGAGTTTATCGAGCATACAGCCTTTGCCATACATATTGGAGTAAACAGCATTATCAATTTCAAGGATGTTTGGATGCTCTGCAATGGCACGAGCTGCCACCGCATCAAAAGACTGTGAACCTTCCAGGACCCTTACCAAACCCTTGTTGAACATTTCAACAATGTTCGCAGTAATACCACCCAGGGCAAAGCTTGCCTTAATGCCGCGTTCTTCCATCCGATCAGCAAGATAGTTGGTACATGCGATACTGATGGATCCTGCCCCGGTTTGAAAGGAAAAATTATTTTTAAATAAACGGGATGCAGCAATAACATCGGCAATTCTTTGGGCAATCATTAAATCACGTGGATTGCGGGTCATACGAGTTGCCCCGGCCCCAATTTTTTCAGGAATTCCTATCTGTTCCACGACTACTACATAGTCAACATATTGCTGTGAGATGCTGGCCGGAACACAAGGATAATCCACCATATTATCAGTAATTATAACCACTTTGCCTGCAGTAGTGACATCAATAAAGGAATATCCCAATGCTCCGCAAGCGTTAGGACCGATTTGCCCGGTAGCGTTGCCATATTCGTCAGCCGCCGAAGCCCCGATAAAGGCAACATCTATTTCCAGTTCCCCGGCCTCTATAGCCCGGGGTCGGGCTCCGTGGGTACGCAAAATGACCGGTTCTTCCATCAGTCCGTCAATAACCGCATCGCCTAATTCACCGCGAATACCGCTTGCTTCGATACGGGTGATGGTGCCGTCGCGCACGAAATCAACAATCGATGGATTTTTAATATTAACCACTGCACTAGGCGCAAACCGAAGGTTTTTAATACCAAGATTACGAATAGCCGTCAGTACTTGCCCAACTACTAAATCTCCTTCGCGAAAGCTGTGATGAAATGAAATGGTCATACCGTTTTTGAGCCCGGTGGCTTGAATAGCTTGCTCCAAGGTGTCAACAACCTTGCTGCCGCTGGCCGGACGCAAAGTCAGTACTCGGTTGGATACTACTTTTTTTGATGTTGGTTCTAAGGCATTTGTACCTTGATACGGCTTGACAAGATAATTACCGATACGTTCGGGTAACTCCCTTCCAACTGCGTTAACCGGCATGATTCTCTCCTCCAATCTTGATCCCTGCGGCGCGAGCCTGGGCTATCGTAGTAAGGGCACGCAGTTCTACCGGTTTATCGATCATGCTGCCATCAAGGGCAACGGCACCTTTGTTCAGCCGTTTGCCTTCTTCCACGGCAGCCAGAACTCTCAGGGCATAATTTATTTCCTTTTTGCTGGGTGTGAAGAAAGAATTGATTGTATCGATTTGGCGCGGATGTATGGCAGTCTTTCCGTCAAAACCGAGGTTTCTTGCCATAGAAACATCTTCACGTAATCCCTCTAAGTCATCGATATCAGAGAATACCATGTCTATAGCATCAACGCCGGCTGCACGACAGGCTATTAATAAGGCATTGCGGGCATAAAACATTTCCAAACCCTGTTTAGTGCGTTGAGCTTTCATACTGGCAGTATAATCTTCTGCCCCCAGGGCTAAGGCAACAACACGAGGATCAGCGGAAGCTATCTCCAAAGCGTTTATTACTCCCAGATAAGATTCAATATTACACCAAAGTTCAATACTACCAACCTCAATCCCGACCTGACTTTCTATTTCCGCTACCTTGGCCGAGATCTTTTGTACTTCTTCGGCCGATTCAACCTTGGGAATACGCAAAGCATCAGGACGTGCGCGCACGGAAGCTTCCAAATCCTCATCGAGGAATTCCGAATAGATACCATTAACACGAATAATGACGTACTTATCTGCAGGGCGTTGATAACGCAAAGCATTGTATACTATCAACCGTGCCGTATCTTTTTCTGATGTCGGAACCGAATCTTCCAAATCATAAACAATGCAATCTTCGTTGTAAAAAACCGCCTCATTTATGTTAGCAGGGCTCGAACCGCTTACGTACAAAGATGTGCGTTTCAGTGATACTCTTTGTTCCATTATGCGTCTTCCCCCTTCCAATCGAAGCTGCAATCTGCTCCCCGACATATCGCTGCCTGCATGCGGGCCCGAATGACCCAATCGAGAGCACCCTTATCGTTGATTCGGACTAAAGCCTCAGCAATTCCAAATGACGCCAGAACCTCCTCGACTGTTTCCAAAATCGCATCCCCGAACTGCGCCTTGACAATACTCTCAATACGAATGTCCAGCCCCATTCCGTTATTGGGATGGATAGTCACCTGCACATCGCTGGACTCGAGCGTACCTGCGACCGCAGGGTGTTTTAATTGCATACAAAAACACCCCTTTCAATTTTTAGAATTAGAATAACTCCTTGATATTTTTTGCCCCTTTTGTTGCAACGCCTTAATAATGGGGGTGGCGTTTGTACTTATTAGATATTCGTAGGTGGTTTCCGGAACAAGCTTAAGCAACGATGAATCAGCTATCCCTTCCGCCAGAAGGCTTCGTACTCGTGATGCACTGATAACCTCTCCATCTTTAGTTGTCCGACGCAAAATCTCAATAACCTTGATTCCGGCTGCAGGAAGAACCCTGTGCAACACCCTGTTATATTGGCTGGTAACAGGACATTTAGGCTCTGAGCCTACGAATCTGACCTTAAGGGAAAGTAAAGGCGCAATGCGTTTTGCAAAAACTGTCGCGTCGAGCTTCGCCTGTAGTTCTACAGCATCATCTTCCTTTTTAAGGAAATACGTCGGAAAAGTCGCGGATGAGATGATATAGTTTCCTCCGGCGTGTACTCGAACATTGGGAAGATCGGCAACACCTTGCTCAACCAAGTTAAAACGAACCTTAAACGGAAATACAGATTTATCCTCCTGCACCACAAAAATATGCAACAAATCGCAATGCGCTGCTGCGTATTCAACCAAATACCGATGCCCCCGCGTGAACGGATTGCAGTTCACCACAATAGCACCGGCATCTTTCCCGGCATCTTCCAATTGCTGCATTCCAGCGTAGTACCGCTCAATACCGTCGGGACTTTGTTCCAGAAAAACTAAATCCTCTGTTTCCGCCACAGGAAAGAAACCACAGTTGACAAACAGCAAACGGTTATACGGAGGAGTAATGACTATCGGCTCATAATAGCCGGCAGAAAAACGATTAGCGACAAGCTCCGAAACAATACGTCCCAAAACATTCTTACCACGTAGTTCTTCCTCCACGGCAAAACATTTTAGCAAAGCACCGGCACAGCAGCCGCAAGCCATTAATCTGTCATTTTCACAAAGCCCCACTGCATATTCAATATCCTCCTCATACCGCAGTTGGTGTCGCGCCAGAAAGTCAGAAAGAATTTTGCGGTCATTTTCTAATGTCGGCATGAATTCTCTGATTACAAGTCTTTCATCCATCGACGAATATCCTTTCTGCAGAAAATATTCTTCTTCAACAGAGTATTGCAAGTTGTGTGCCATGCTGAATAAAAGACTGAAATACAGTGTTTTATTGAAACCTACAGCAAAAAACGCAAAGGCGCATAAGGGAATTTGCAGATTAGGCCATTATAGCTGATATTTTGTGTCAGCACGAAATTTTGTTGCTTTTATTGCAATTTATTGTTGCATGTTATTGCAACTGCACCATTTTTCTGATACAGTATTATCTAACGAAGTCGATACGAGAATAAAAACGGGAGTTTTGAAAATGGCTAAAAAGGTACTATTTTTGATTCCACGAGACTCAATGGATGAAGAACAGCGCAGGTATTACACCAGAGTCTATCCGGAAATATATTTCG
This sequence comes from Clostridia bacterium, assembly GCA_018433675.1. Classification (GTDB taxonomy): domain Bacteria; phylum Bacillota; class Peptococcia; order DRI-13; family SM3-B62; genus SM3-B62. The sequence continues at coordinate 15,749 of JAHDQS010000044.1, read as the reverse complement.
AGTTTTCTGACCCTTACGATCCACTTCCTTTAGTAGAACGGAAACTGAAGGATGGTATCGAAATTGTAGCAGGAAGAGGTAATACGGCAGCATCTATACGTCAGAAATTTCCGAATCTTCATGTCGTACAAATCCAGGTAACCGGCTATGATGTTATCCGCTCACTCGAACAGACCGATCTTTCCGGAGCAACAGTGGCGGTTATTACAAATAACGTAGACATCTCCGGATTGAGTATTTTCGAGCAACTCTATTCCATACGTATTATTGGCTATCTTATGGTTCCGTTCACAAAGCTGGAAAATACCATCCGAGATGCCGTGCTGCGAGGAGCCCAATATATCCTTGGCGGTGCTCTCACCTGCCGAATGGCCAACGAATTAGGAATCCCCGCAAAGGCGATTCCTCTTGTTGTGGGGCCTGAAAGTATGGGTTATGCGATCCACGATATTAAACAAGTGCAAGATGCTGTTGAAGTAGAGGCTACCAGGCAGGGTTTCTTAAACCGGTTGCTTGATAGCATCGGCGAGGGTGTCATATCTGTAGATTTAAAAGGTAAAATCACCCTGGTCAATACAAATGCAGCTCGGATGCTGCAAGTACCTCCCCCTGTTGCTATTGGGAAAGCAATAAATGACTATTTCCCTGAAGACACACCGGATGGAGAAGACACTTTAATCAGCATCAACGGAAACCAGATCCTAGTAACTCGCACTCCTGTTATACAAGGCAAACGGGAGAACGGAGTCATTTATACATTACACGAACCATCCCACATTGAATCCCTGGAAACACATATTCGCAGGGAAACCAATGTCCGTAACAGCCACATTGCTCGTTTTCACTTCAATGACATCATTGGGCAAAGTCCTACGCTGCAGGAAACCATCCGTATCGGCAAAAACTATGCTAAAACCGATGCAAGTGTTTTGATTATCGGAGAAACAGGCAGCGGCAAAGAAATGTTTGCCCAAAGCATCCATAACGCCGGTAATCGTCGCAAAGGTGCTTTTGTAGCGGTTAATTGCGCTGCATTACCGGAAACTCTCTTAGAAAGCGAGTTGTTTGGTTATGTTGAAGGCGCTTTCACCGGGGCAAAACGCAAGGGAAGAGCTGGTCTTTTTGAAGCAGCCCATGGCGGCACCATTTTCCTTGACGAAATTTCCGAAACAAGCTATTCAAGTCAAGGCAGACTGTTGCGTGTATTGCAGGAAAAATATATTGTGCGGCTCGGAAGTCAAAAAATTATCCCTGTTGATGTACGAGTTATTGCAGCCACTAACCGTAATCTGCAAGAACTGGTAGAACAGGGAAAATTCCGGGAGGACCTTTACTATCGACTTAATGTCTTGAACCTGACAATCCCACCTCTTCGCGAACGGGAAGCAGACGCGATAATACTGTTAAAGCATTTTTTGAAAATTACCGGTCTCAATATCTCGCTCAGTGATGATGCTGTTTCCTTTCTTAACCGCTACCAATGGCGCGGTAATGTCCGAGAAGTCAATAACCTTGCAGACCGTATCGTTGCAACCACAAAAAACTCAGTCATTACACAAAGCCAGATCGAACGGTTACTCGACTCCCGCAGCTTTTCCTCACAACCGGTCACTGCTTCGCCTACGCCTTTTCAAATACGTGAAAAAAATCAGGAAAAGGAAATAATGGATGCAATCCAGCAAGCTAACGGCAACTTGGGAAATGCGGCAGCCATTTTGGGAATTAATCGCTCAACACTGTGGCGCAGAATGAAAAAGTTGAATTTGAACTGAAATTGGAACAATGCTTACTTTTTGCATGCATAAGTTGCAATAAATCCATCAAAATATCCCATTTCCTCGATTTTAAATCCTACGCTTTTAAGTAAACCCTCCATAATCCAATCCAGTGTAGAAAACTCATCTTTGATATGAGTCTCGATATCACTGCCTATCTTTTCTCCGGCGGTTTTTCTTGTTTCATTGATTATGTTTCCAAAGTAGTCATCGTAATCCTGGACATATGTGGGGAAGACCACATCACGCAGATAGAATCTTCCCCCTTTTTTTAGCATTTTGTAAATCCTTCTCAAGGCTATCATTTTCCAAAAGTCGTTAAGATGATGCAGCGCTAACTGGCTAATGACTGCGTCAAATGATTCCTCATTACATTCATACGTCAAAAATCCCCCATGGCAGAACTCAAGATTCTCAATCTTTCGTTTTGCCGCCTTGGTTCGTGCAAATTCAATCATCCTTTCCGACACATCCACAGCGACAACCCTTTTGCAATACATGGAAAAATCAAGAGCCAACTCTCCTGTCCCTGTTCCTATTTCGAGCACCACGTCATTTTCGCTTATTTTAAGAATATCTCGAATAAGCTTGAATTCCTTTTTGATATCCCTTAACCTCTGCATATTTAAATCATAGGATTGAACCTCTTCAATATCTGTGTAATCTACAGTAAATTGTTTAAACTCATCATAATACCATCTTGGACGTATCACCGAATTATTCCCCCAATAAGTAAGAATCGATTACTTCCCAGGAAATATTTTCGTTTTTCGCACTAAAACGAAGTAGCATATTACCCCCTATATGACCATCCTCAAAATATGCCAAGACCCATTTGTCAGAAATCACAAAAAGCGGTTTCACTTTCTTCAAGGGCTGTAAGTTGCAGATTTAAATTGTTTAGTTTTTTATGATAGCTTAATACTGCAAGTAAAGCAATCACTATAATAAATGTACATACCGAAAGCCAAATAATCCTTTCTCTTTTCTGCACAGTTGTATTTTCTCCCATCCCTATCTATGCCCCCCTCGTATGATACTGTGGTCTCCGGCTAAAAAATCGCTATCTTTTCTTCGGCTCAAAGTGCAACTGCTTACGCATAAATATCCATACTCAGTAATCCGGATTTCATTGCTGCTTTTCTTAAGAAGGCGTTATACATAAACGGCGCTTTCATATTCTTAATAGTAATATTCATCCTAAGTTCCTTGGTATTCTTCAGGTATTGCTCTGCCAAGTTATCGGGACCCTCCTGAATGCTTTGCGCTAAGGCTAAAGCACTGCGGAATGCATAACTAAATCCTTCGGCAGAGGTCGGACTGATTAAACCTGCCGCTTCGCCTATTAGGGCAAGATTACCCCGCCCAAGACATATTTGTTTTGCACTGCTTGGACGCAAAATAAAAGCCCCGTGTCTTTTTTTCCTGTTTTGAAATTCAAATCCATACTTTGTTAACCTTTTCTTCAACAACTCTAGCTTTTGAGTTGTATTTTTTTCTGGCAAAACTGCTGTTCCCAGCAAAATATATTCCTCTTTCGGGATAGTCCACGAATAGAAGTCAGATATTTCATCATCGAAAATAGCGGAAAAATAGGGTTGTTGATTCTTTACTTGGAACCATTCCTGAATTGAAATGTATGTTTTCTGAAAAGGTTCCGGCAGCAACTGCCTTCGCAAAATCGAAAATGCCCCGTCTGCTCCTATTAAATACTTTGCTCTTTCTATATACTCCTTACCATTGTTCCTAAAATGAATTTTAAATACTCCATCTTCAAAGTAATACCTTACAAATAATGCGCCACACGCAACATGAACCGATGATGGCAGCAATGATACCATCCACCTATCAAACTTTTCTCTGTTAATGTTTATATAATGTCTCTGATAATACCTCTCAATATCTTGCTGCATGTCTATTGTTCTCACAGTAAAGAGCTGTGGGCCAACCAGAACATTTTGCGGTATGCCCAACCCTAATTTTCCAAGCATACGCTGTGCATCAGGTGCAATTAACCCACCGCAACATTTTTCTAAGGAGCCGGCTTCATTATTTAATAGTTCTCTTTTGTCTAAAAGGAGTACCTTATACTTTGTCCCTATTAAACGTGCAAAAGTGGCTCCCGCCGGTCCCGCCCCAATAATCGCTATATCATACATCGATTATACTCCTTAAATGTCCTTAATTTTGATGTTTTGGACAAAGTCTGCGTTTATAAGTTCGCTGCCCTTTTTCGTCTGAACCTCTAGCCAGTTTTCATTAACATCTATTATCTTGCCTGTCACATTTGTGCCAAATGAACCGGTAGATATCTTGCAAACCTTTCCTATGTACTTTTTGATTACTTCATTTGTCATAACTATCACACCTTTTCGCTTTTTCATTTTTAATAATACGGCTTTTTTCATTTCCATTTGTTGCGGCACGACTATAAATAACACGATATATATCGGTAAATATACAGCGATCAAAGTTGATGTATCCAAAGCGCCTTACCTCATATTACTTATTCGATATTTTTCAAATAAAGGATGCCCTCAGCTCTGGTTACCTGAAAAGCTGTATTATCCCCTAATTCAAGCATAGCAGCAACGTTTTTATGATCTCTGCCGGTGAAAACCATACCATATCCATTATTAACAGGATAACCATATAAGTAACAAACCACTTTCCCATCTTTTAAAAAAACTATTTGATTCATTCCTTCACTAACTGTTTCGCTTATGCTATCCCATTTATAGCCAACCACATCATACACCTTCTCCTTTGACGTATACGGATAAAACGAATATACCACATCCCATTCAAATGGTGTTATATCGGATAAATATACAATTTCAACAGTTTCTTCAATCGATAACATTTTTTCTTTTAATAACTTTGCGTTTTTATCCCATACATCTTGATAAAACAGACTTATTAAAATTGAAATAAATATTACCCCAATGGTAATGATCGCTGTTTTTTTTGCTTTCATATTGGTATTCCCTTCCATTGTTTTATCAAATTTCAGCGTTTCTAATACATCACAAACAGAATCCGCGTGCCTCGCAAGAACATGCTGTTACATGATGGCATCACCTCTATAAATAACACACAACTACTAAAGTGGAGAATATAATGCAATAAACAAACTTATGAAAGGAAAGTGTAATATGTACAATTATTATAACGCCTACCCATATCCATATCCATACTGGTATAACCCACCAACAAATTACCCAAACTACCATCACCAACTCATCCCACTGAAGGATTATGGTCCGGAGCCTTTTGTGTTTAATATTGAAGAAGCTACCAAGCAAAACAACTATTTTCGCATAGCATTATGGACAGGTTGCTATTTACAGCTTACATTAATGAGCATCAGGGTTGGCGAGGATATAGGACTAGAAAGACATCCGGACGTTGACCAGTTTATACGCATCGAAGAAGGTCAGGGACTTATTAAAATGGGGGATAGAAAAGACTGCTTGGATTTTCAAAGAAATGTCTTTGATGACTACGCAGTAATTATTCCTGCCGGTAAATGGCACAATCTAATTAATACAGGTAATAAACCGCTTAAACTGTACTCTATTTATGCGCCGCCTGAGCATCCGCATGGCACATTACATGAAACAAAAAGGGATGCTGAAGAGAAACACGGGTAATAATCAACTACTTTCCCCTATTTCGGAATCGGCGGACTCACCTTTACTGCCGCATCCAGGCAGGGAAAAGCAAAGAAGTATAAAAAAAGATAGGCAAGTAATTGAAAATGGTTTTTTCATCTTCATCATGCCCTCACCCACACGTAGCGGTTGGTGCTTTACCTGAAAAGATTCTCCGACCAATCTGTCACAAGTATCAACATGCTGTGCAGGAAGACTGGGTTCAAGCCCAGTTAAAGAAGTTATTGCCGGTAGGCTATTTCCATGTGGTGCTTACAGTTCCGCATGGGCTAAATTCCCTCGTTTTGTACAACCAGAACCTGCTTTGTTCGCTCTTGATTCGAGCGGTAAATCATACGCTTATGGAGCTGGCGAGAAATCCAAATATCTCGGCGCAACCATCGGCCTTACTCCGGTAATTTTGCTTCTCTTGTCAATAGCCTTTATACGAAGAAATGTATTGTTTTTTAAAAGCCGTTTCAGTCTCCAAAACATGTAGTCCGCAATCTCGGTAGGTATACGCACAGGGTGGCTATCAACAATTCGAGAATTACCCGCTTTGACGGAAAGTCGTTTGGTTTTTCCAGCATGTCTTCCCTGGCGGGTTTGTGAAGTTCCGGCATTATGGCCTGCTTTGCAACCGAAATGTTGACCAAATATTTTTATTACATCCGCCTCTTAAATCTCTGTTGGAGTATGTTATGTGCTGATATTTGTATTAAATATGTGCTCTATTTTATACCGTTTATTGCTACAATTTCACCAATTGCTGCCCCTTCACGGAGTTTCCTTGCCTCTTGGTATTCCGTAGAATTGTACCATTCCTTGGCTTTTTCCATTGTAGGAAATTCAAGAATAACAATTCTTCTCTTTTCTTCTGGGCCCTCAAGTGTTACCATTTCTCCTGCTTTGACAAGAGCTTTTCCTCCAAACTTCTCGATTATTGCTGGGGTAACATTCAAATATTTTTGTATTCTTCCCAATTCTTAATATCCACTCTAACAACAAGATATGCAGCCATAAATTGATTCCTCCTAAATCCTTAATAAATTATTGTCTCATAAAGGTCAATTATAATGCCCCCCATTGTCAAGACACAAAGTCCGATTATTTAAGTTAATCTCCTTCCTTATTTGATTTAGGCAACTTCAAGTAAGGAGACGATAGAAATGGATAATAAAAATTGCTTTGAGTTCTTTGAAATGGGAAAAGTTATTACATCTGAAGAAGTCAAAAATATTGATGATTTGGAATGGAAAGAACATCCTAAATTCCAGGAAGTTAGCATTAAAGATATTTTTAAGAAGAGAAAAAACAAACATGCAACTCAGTTGCCATTTAGTTAAGATTAACCCTGAATGCGAAATTGGCGACCATATTCATGAGAATAATCTTGAAATCCATGAAATTATTTATGGTTCCGGAACAGGGATTGGCTGGTTTATTTGATTACGACGACCTTTATTTTACTATCCTTTCTTGCATAAATTCTGTCCAGTTTTGATCCATTTTTTTTAATCGTTGTTTTTTGAGATTTTCTTTTATAATCCATTTAATATCTTTATCAGTACATGATATCCATTTTTCAAATATTTGTTTTCCTTCATCAGGATATCCAACAATGGCAACACTCCAACAGTAAGCCATTCCCTTTTTTAATGCTTTAAATCCTTCATCTTTTCTATCTTGAATTTCCTTTATTGAATATGTGATATTGTCAAGTATTTGTAGCACTCTTGATGCTTGTTCCTTATGCTTTAATAATTTCGGTTCACAGAGTGCAGCTGCTACTGCTCTTTTTTCGTAGCTGTTTCCTTTTGCCCATTTCCCCATTTCGATTGTCAGTTCTTCCATATGCCCTTCTCCGTACATCTGAAGTGCCATTGCCACACTTTCACGCGTCCTCCATCTTGGGTCCGAAGCTAGCACCCGCAATTTCTCAAGATATTTAACCTTTCCTTCTTCTACAAGTTTGCCTAATCCCACAGTTCCGCAACAAGCTAAAAATTCTTGTTGCGTGTTTACAGGGGCTTTATCTGGAGTAAAACTGAGCAAATGCAAAAAAGTTTTCTCTTCTCCAACTTCTGCTACAGCTTTTATTAATTCTAAATTGCCTCGCGGTCCTGGCAAAGCTGATTCTTGCATTAGATATTCGTCCCAATCTTCCAGACTTTTTAATTTTTCAATATATCCTTGAATTTTACTCATGTTTAATCCCCTGTTGTTTTTATTTTGGAGCCGTTTTCGTCTAACGGTCCGTGTTTCCGATGCCCGCCAGTCTTAAAGCGATGGCTGGACCTTACATAGCACATATATTATGCTTGGGCGAGCTGGCCGCGACCGCCAAGTCTATCCGATTGTTGTTCTCCAATTCCTCATAATATATCTCCGAATCTTACTTATTTTATAGGAGCCGGCATTCTTATCGGCTCCTATAAAATATTTTTGCAAATTTACATATTGTTATTGTATAAACTTCTGACCTTCTTTATTCAGTTTCTCCGTGATCGCTGCTTCAATATCATCAAGAATTGATTCCGTCATCCCGTCCTCTTTTTCTGATTTGTCTTGGGATAAGTCCATTTCTTGAGTCTGTTTAATTTGCGATTTGTTTTCTTCAACCTCATCGCTATCAGAAACAGGATCTGTATTTTGCTGTTTGTCGTTATTTGGCTGTTGTTCTTCATTTTGTTGTTCTTTATTATGTTGTTCTTTATTATGTTGTTCTTCGTTTTGTTGTTCTTCAGACTGCTGCTGAGTCCCTGACTGTTCCACTTTATCTCCCGGCGAAGCAATCTGGGTTTTCTCGTTACAGCCCATAAGAGTAATTGAACTGATTATCAAAATAATTATAATTAAAGATAACTTATTTTTCATAGTAATCTCCATTCTGCCGCTACGCGTCAGCACAAATAGGAATGAAAGAAGGTGCTGGCTGGCGGCGTTTTTATTGTAAAATAAATTTGGGGAGGAAGGCACACTACAACGCACGGTAGGAGGAGTCGTAGATGCGCTTCCTGTAAAAACAGTATAATAATCAGTGTTGGAATCATCTGGTCAAGCACAAATAAGTGGCGCCCAGAGCCCGTACGCTAAGAATTGTTTTAGCACCTGTTAAATTGTGTGATGATTCAGTCACTGCCTTCCTCCTCACATCAAATATGAGGAGGAATTTTTTTGAAGGTCGTTTATCCTGTTTGCTGCGGCGTTGATGTCCACAAATCGTTTCTGGTGGAAACTATCATTTCCACAACGGACGGTATCCAGCCACACTACCAAAAAAAAACGGTTTTCTACATTTGGCGGTGATCTGCGCAAATTTGCGGACTGGCTGCACTCAAACAACTGTTTTGATATTTGCATGGAGTCCACGGGGAAATACTGTATCCCTGTTTTTAACGTTCTGGAGCAACGCGGCCTCCGGATAACGGTTGCCAATCCAAAGTGGGTCAGGGCTGTTAAAGGGAACAAGGACGATGTGAAGGATTCCAAGTGGATTGGGGATTTATTCCGTCTGGGGCTTGTACCTGGAAGCTTTATCCCTTCCAAAGAAATCCGCATTCTCCGTGAATTTACCAGATACCGTTCTAAACTTGTTTCCATGAAGAGCAGCGAGAAAAACCGTTTCCAGAACGCTTTTACCGTCTGCAATGTGGCTTTGGATTCCGTTATATCCGACATGTTTGGCAAATCTGCGTCGGCTATTACCGATTAACTGATTTCAGGGGATTCCTTCAACCCGGAACATTGTGTTTCTCTCTTGCAGCGTTCGCTGAAAAAGAAAGCCGATGCCGTACTTGAATCGATTGAGGGATATTCTATTACCCCAGAACAGAAAGTCCGTATGCGCCTTGTCCGTTCCCATCTCAACTACATTGAACGTTCCATTGCACAGCTTGATTCCGCTATAGATGCTATGATTGCAGATCATGAGAGTCTTATTTCCCTCTTGTGTACCATACCCGGAGTTGATCGCAGAAGCGCTGTCACAATCATCTCCGAGATTGGCACGGATATGACGCAATTTGACTCCTCAAAGCGTTTGTGCTGCTGGGCGGGTCTGACACCCGGCAACAACGAATCTGCTGGAAAGAAGAAGTCGGTTCGCATTACACGTGCGGGAGTTTATCTCAAACCTGCGCTGGTGCAAGTTGCCCACGCAGCCGTGAAAGCAACCGAATCCTCCTACTATCGTCTGAAATATGAGCAGATTTCCAAACGCCGAGGAAAGAAACGCGCCATTATCGCCATTGCCAGAATGATTCTCACCGCTATCTTCTCTATGATGTCTACCGGTGAGGTATGGAATCCCTGTGACCTTTTCAAAATTGATATGCCGGAGGCCCTCAAGGAGAAGAAGAAGGACAAGGCAATCCGGCAAGCCATACGTTTTCTTGAAAAGCAGGGGTTAGCTGTCGGGTAGTCCTTTTTATATATCTTTGTTCTTGCTCTGTAAAATTTTCAAAAGTATGCAGGGCTGTTTGCTATGCCTTTACTGCACTGATTTTGAATTATCTTTCACGCTATCTCTCCTTATAAACTTATATCCGAGGGATCTCCATAATAATATAAAGTGCTTAAATCAACTGGAATTGTCCCCTCAGGAATCGTAGCTCTCCAGAATTCCTCCGAAGCAGTCATGCCATCATTCGAAGGATAAACGCTTATTGCTCGCAAAGAAGAATCCAAGTTAAAATCACGATAAAGGGTAAGAGATATAATCGGTAGAGTAAAGTCTTTTACTATATCTGTGCCTACAATTCTTTTTGCTGACCAAAAAAATGATTTTGCTGCTTTTAGAGTAACTCCGTCCTCGTAATAATCGTAGTGAGCTGAAGTAAGCAAGAACCGTTCCGCCCCCTCTGCTCCGGTCACTTTGATGAATTCATCTCTAATTATATCAGTACTGTTTGTCAGAGAAACTATACCGTAAAGAACACTGACTGAGTTATCCTTTCCTGCCAGATCTGTAAACCAATTTTCCTCGCAACCAGTTATATTTACCATAAACTCTGCTGCATAGATAACCTCAATTTCGTCAAAATCATATGTTACTACCTCGGCAGAAAGTGACATTGGGGTCAAAAATATAAGAATCGCTAAACAAAATATGAAAATCCTTGTTTTCAAATTTGAACCCTCCTTTTCACCCATTATGCTTATAATTATACATACTTTGTCGATATTAATAAATGTTTTTTGCAATTCGCTTAACATCGCTCCCCATTAGACCGGAATGGTGGCCCCCACTGGGCTATTATTAGATTAGCATATACACACACCAAATCATTGATTTGGGTTCTCTTCTTATGTGTACGCTTCGTCTTACTGTTACCAGTTTCGACACAACACTCAATATGGGTGGCTGGCTAGGCCTTGCCCATCAGGGACTTTCACCCTGTCAAAAGTACCAAGCTTTGCTTGGCGTACTAACAGTCCCGTGTTCCCGACGCCTCTGAGCCGGACCCGCGAAGCCCTTCTTCTCGGCGGTGCTTGCACCCGGCGAAGAGGTGTGGCGCGGCGCCGAGCAACGGAATTATAAAGCATTTTATCTGGGCTCCGCGTCCTCGCGGGAACACTTTGTTGTACGATGGCCCCATTTCTTATTGAAAAACACTGACCAAATTAATTGTAATCAGTGTTTTATGTCAACCTAAGATTTTTTTCACTTTTTCTTTCAAATGGGGAAGCTCATTTTTGACTACATTCCAAACCCTCTGATTGTCTACTCCTAAATAATCATGTATAAGAACATCCCTTAATCCTGCCATTTCACGCCAAGGAACTTCTTGAAAGTCTTTTCTCAATTCATTAGATATCCTTTTTGTTGCTTCTCCAACAATTTCTAGGTTTCTTATAACAGCATGCTGGATCATCTTTGTGACAAGGAATTCTTCTTCCCCACCTTTTGTAAAATCCTCAATATTTTCGATACTTTCAAGTATACTGATTAAATAAACCTTGTCATCCTTCATATTTCAATCGCCTCTTGTATAATCTTCTCTTTGATATACCAATGAATAGAATCCTCAGTGACAACATCAACTTTACGGCCTAGCAATTCTTCTAGATCATTCTTCAATGCAATCAAGTCAAATAATGATCTTCCCTCATCAAGATTAACCATGACATCAACATCACTCCCAGGCTTATCTTCACCCCGAGCAAATGATCCAAATACTTTAATCTTTTTAGCCCCATGCGTTGTGGCGATACTCAGAATAGAATCTCTTTTGCTTCTAAGAACTGAATTCATAAAATCACCTCACAAGACTATTATACCTGATTCTAATAATTGGATAAACACTTTCTCTACTAAGGGGCTTTCGTATAACGTACAAGTCTTCCCGACGTTCCCCGGCCCTAAGGCGATGGCCAAGCCTTAAATAGCTCATATGTTAGGTTTGACCGAGCCGGGTCCTGCTGGTCTTGGGCCGGGGAATGTGCGCAGCTATCTTCAGCCCTTCCCCAAATAAAAGCCCCCGCTGAACACGCTTTTCAGCGCCGTTGTGGGAAGACGATGTTCTGAAAAAGTTCGGCGTCCCATAACTCAGAGGTCGCTAGGACGGCGACCCCTTAATACATTCCACCTAAAATGGAATCTCATCTCCATCTACAGTAAAATAATCTACTTCAATATCATTAGCTTCCTTTTCTATACGTAAATCTTCAAGATATTCATCATATTGATAACTAGAATCTAATCCTGTTATTTCTTCATATTCCCTCTCCATCTCACTAATCTTTTGTATCTGAGTACATTTATCAAGAACTTCCTTCGCTGCCATTCTAATCCTTTCCGACTCGTTATGTAAATAGTTTTGTAGTATTTTTCTATTAGCTTTTGATAAATTCATATATGAACAGAATTTATATATCTTGTTCAATTCTATTTTCTCACTTTGTTCTTCCTTCGATAGCTTAGAACATTTTTTGCATATTCTGTTTGAATGCCCCTTACCTGAAAATCTCTCGTTTGGCAAAACACTATTGCATACTTTACAATAGTGGCCTCTGTATTTTTTTTTATTTCCCATTAATCTTCCTCATCATTTTTTTGTCTACAAGCCCTTCCCTAATATTCCGCGCAGGACGCGCGGTTTTTTACGTCGAATTTCGTAGAACGGCATTGTCTTTCCGACGTCTTCCAACCTTAAGGCGAAGTCCCAAGCCTTAGAAAGCTCTTTTCTTAGGCTTGGACGAGCCGGCCACTGCCGCGGTTAGGTTGGGAGATGTGGCGCGGTTTCAGCGAGCCCCCAGTTCTTCCTTTCATCAGGTCCGCACCCGAAGTGGAAAGATAGTGTTATATGAAGTGTTCAAAATTCACATTTTCAATGACTAAAAAAAGAAGCTTACTTCATGCTATCAAATCTTAAGTCTTTCTTTTAATATGCTTTTTGCATTCTTTGTAATTGGTTCACCATGACTGAATAAAGCAATTTCAAAATCATATCCTATCAATTTTTCCCCATCCTTTTTGGTTTGTTCAAAATCTACATTAAATTTCTGTGGAATTCCCAATGTTAATCCTTTTCCTTCATTGTTTCGAATTACATCGGAAAAAAACATGATTTTATTCTCTTTATTATATAGTGCAATTGAACCTGGTGTATGTCCTTGCACATTTATTACTTCAAATCCTCCCAACAAATCAATAATATCCCCATTCTCTACAGTTGAATCTACTTGTTTTACTGTATAACCAAATTTCTCCATTACTTTTATTTCTTCCATCATCATTGTTTTATATGGCCCTTTAAGAATTTTTTTATGTAAAATATAATCCACTTCTTCTTTATGCGATATTATTCTTGCGTCTACCATTTTTTTATTTCGGTAACACCCCCGATATGATCACAATGGCAATGAGAAAGAATAATACTTTGTAGTCCTTTTATTTTGAATGAATTATTTTCTAATTTGTTGAAAAGTATATTAGTTTTAAAGAATAACCCCGTATCAATTAAAGAAAACTCATTTTTATTTCTAATAATAACAACATTAGCACTTCCGATATCTCTTGCTAAAAAAACGCCTTCAGCTATTTTTTGCACTCTTTTGCCTCCTTAAGTAATAAATACTTTATATAAATACTTAAAACATTGACGAACATTTCATATAACGTACCAGGATTGCCGAAGCCTTTGAGTCTTATTGCAACTGCACTTGGCGAAAAGGTTTGAGTGAAGCGTAGCGAAACTGACAATCCGTTGTTATCTGACGTTATCACACCCCAAAATAATACCCAAACAATATTTGCATATTATAAAATAATTGCATATAATAAGAATGTAGGATTTTCGTACTTTCTGCGATGAGGTGAGATGATTATTATGTTAACTGAAATCAGAAGTAGATCTCAAATTACTATTCCATCTGAAATTATTAAGAAGCTTAACCTAAAACAAGGCGATACTTTAGATGTTGACGTTGAAGGTGACCAAATAGTTCTTCGTCCTGTAATTGCTATACCCAAAGATCAGACATATTTTTGGACAAAAGAATGGCAATCTGAAGAGAAACAAATTCAATCTGATATTGAAAACAATAATATAAAGCTTGCTAAATCAAAGGAAAAATTATTTGAGGATCTTGGGCTATGATGTTCTATTATTCAGCTCTCTTCAAAGAAAAAGTAAAACAACTGCATCCAAATGTTAAAAAGACTTTGAAGAACAAACTTGAATTAATGGATCAAAACCCCAAACATCCTTCACTTAGAACCAAAAAAATCAAAGGTTCCTCTAATATTTATGAAGCAAGTATCACAATTAATTATCGAATGACATGGCAGTACTATAAAAATGGTATACTTCTAAGAAATATTGGTGAACATGACAAGACTCTCAAAAACCCTTAGACCCAATATCAAGCCCCGAAATGATAATGTCAGATAACGTACTTGCATTCCCGATGTCCTTCGGCCCTAAAGTGAAGCTTGAGCCTTAGTACTTGTACTTGGCGAAAGCGAGACGGGTCCTGCCGGTCTTGGGCCGAAGGATATTGCGCGCACGCCCAAAACCCTTGCCCCACGCGCCCTTGTGGGAATGCGTTGTTTGCGTAAACATTTATTCATTTATATTCAAAATAAAAAGCATATTTCTGTTAATTATTTTTCGTCAATTAAACTGTTTATTTCTTTTTTTACTTTTTCAATAATATAACCCTTTGCCCGACCAAACCTCCTTATGATTATATCCTGAGACATGGTATATAATTTGTCAGCCCTTATTATTGAATCTACCTTAAGGTCACCCTCAACTAAGTCTTCATTTTTGATTACTATGCCGTATTGCTTTTCTTCAAAATTTGAGGTTATTGCTGCCACTACTATATCATTTGTTTTTTTGTTATATTCATGTTTTGAAAGTACAATTACTGGTCTTTTCTTACTTGATGATAAATCAGTAAATGGAATTGGAATTAAAATATGATATCCCCCTTTTTAAACATTATTCCAAACCTCATCATCCTTTGAATTATTCCAGAAACCCAAGCTACTCTCACTTGCTTTCAGTAGTTCTTGATAATTTTCCTTTTTTCTTTTCATTCTTAAGTATCCTGCGAAATTGATCAGTTCTCCCATTTCTTTCTCTGGTAGTTCTTCAATTAACTCAAGAAGTTTATCCTTCGATAAGCTCATTAATAATCACCTTCCTCAGATTGCTTCTAAAAATATTATACCCCATAGGATTGACTATTCATATTCTCATTTTGCAATACTAATAGAGCAAATTACGCAGTCACGGTAGACGCGCCGGTTACCCGGCGCACCCCGCACAGAATCCCGGCGTACGGAACTACCGCACCGGGCTCTTCAAACATACTCGCTTCCGTATTTCTTACGCAAAACAGTAATCTTCAATACTCATTTGTCGGTATTCTCTCGTAATTCTCGGTTTTATTAATCCGTAGTAATTCATCTTTTCGTTGAATTCATCAAGGTTAAAGCTTCTTTTTTGGCTGCGTCTGTTTAGCCATTTGTAAAGTGTTTTGGTGATTATGTAGTAAAATCTGTTGATTCTATGGCTGTTTCCTCGGATTCCATAGTAGTTGAAGTAGCCTCTATCTTTCGGATACGGTTGTTTCTGTTTCCCTTGCACCATTTGGTAAATGCTTTCAGCGATTTCGTCATTCTTTTCGAGTTAGTCTCTGTCAGTATATAGTCTTTTCCTTTTCTTGAGGCTATCCATCTAAAATCAAAGCCAAGGAAGCTGAATTTTGTACCCAGATGCTTTTTAAACCTTGAGAATACTACTATACCTGTCTTTTCTTCCGCCAGTTCCAGTCCGAATTTCTTTAGACGCATTCTTAAGTCGTT
>JAHDQS010000033.1 GCA_018433675.1 Clostridia bacterium | reverse complement strand
TGGAACAGCTTGAGAAACTGCTTCCCTGGAATACGCCAGAAGAATGCCGTGTACGACGGAAACCAAAGAACCTATAGCCGCCGAACAGTGCTAAGGGGTCACCGCGGCGGTTCTGTTGTGTATGGAGATTTGACGCTTACCTTTGATCTAGTAGTTTTCACTTATTTTTCAAGTTCAATGAAGTTATTGCAATTCAATTAGAGGGTATATAAAAATGCAACGCCTTTAAAAGAGGCCGACTTCACATAACAACGCATTCCCACAAGGGCGCGTGGGGCATGGATTTGGGGCGTGCGCGCCACATCTTTTGGCCCAAGACTGACAGGACTGGCCGAAGGACGTCGGGAACACAGAGACTTTATACGAAAGGTTCAATTATCAGCCTTATTTTGGATCTAATAAAAAAAGTGGCAGTGATTTGCCACAGGATTAAAGAAATTTCATTTCATATAATTCTTAACAGCATCCCAAAAGTTTTCACGAGTTCCTGCCATTATTACAACAACAATTTCTCCATTTTTAGTTTCAGACAACCGATATGCGATTTCGAAATTTATTCCTTTGTATGAAATATCAAAACCATAAATCCCTGCTAAGTCGCCAGTTTTCATTTGACCAATTAGAGGATTATTTCTGATATCCCGTAGGGAATTATAAAACTTTCTTTTTAGTTCCTTATCTTTTAACTTTTTGAAATAATTCTCGGCAGGTCTTAGAAATTTTATTGGAAGCATATTAATCCTCCAAATCCGAGAATATTTTATTAAGCTTATCATCTCCGGAACCATGAGATTTTTTCGCCAAAGTATCAGCTTCTTCTATCATTCTTCTTATTGCAGGTTTAACTTTTGCGCGAGTTTTTCTGAATTCGTCAAGCAACTGAGTTCCCTCAAGGCCTTTGTCTATTAAATCTTTTAGGATTTCCTCAGCAAATTCTGTTTCTCTATAGATGGGTCGTAGAATAATTTCTGAATTTGTGATGGTGCATTCGATTTCTTGATCGATGTTGAGTTTATCATAGAATTTCTGAGGAATAGTGATTTGTCTTTTGTTTGATACTTTAATAATTTTGCTTTCCATAATATCGGACCTCTTATCTAAAAGTCTTGATGTCATATATATATATCCACCTTTCAAATAGAATATACCAAGCAAAGATAATTCCTGGTAACTTGGTAACTTGGTAACTTTGTCTATACTATATCATGAAGAAATAGATGATAACAAGGTTTAATTCTAACTCAAATGCTACTTTGGAGGGAAGACTTCATCGTGGGTTCCGACAATGAAGAATGTGTTAATTTGGTCATTGCTTTCAGGTGTTATTTTAATGATTATTCTTACTGAGGAATTAACCTCAATCTCATAATAATTACTTGTACTTTGTATCTTCTTATAACGAAGAGAAGGATGGCTGGGGTTGTCAATGAATAATTGGATTACTTTGGTTGCTTGCTTAAAGGTGGTTTTATCCAGTGATTTAATATGCTTATCAAATTTACGAGTAGAGCGGAATTTTCTAGTCATTGTTCAATACCTTCCAGAAATTCCTTGATGTTTTTAAACTCTCGAGTGTTGCCGGATTTAACGTCATTATTAGCTTCAATCATATCATTTTGAGTTTTCTCGGACCAGAAGTATGCTTGGCAGGAAGGGATAAGTTTCATCGGTTCAATGACTATCTTGTTATCAACGATACTAATATCAAGGATATCGCCTTCATTGATATCTAATGTCTCACTCTATGAGTGCATTATACAAGATTGTCGGCGATACGGTAATGTAAAGCTCAGTTAAGTGCGAATTATAACGTTAGCACATAACTTAGAACTTCTGTGAAAGGTATAAAGAGTATGGACATAAAAAAAGTAATGGTTTTGGTTAAGGGAGAAGATAAAACAGAAGAAATAAGTAATCTTGACTATGACCTCGAAAATGAGAAAGTGCAAATTACTTATCGAAGAGTAAGTACCATCTACCAATACAATCAGGATAATGTGGTTATTATTAATAAACCGGAAGTAATTGAACCGGATAGACAAGTCGCTTATGTAGAGGGCATGCCTGTCTATAAGCCGCAGCTTATTCTTGATTTTGGGGAACGAATCCGAATCATCCAATATAACGGTGAATCTCTTACGGTAAGGCCACAATCATTTTCATTGGTCAGGGATGGGTCCACCAACCAGGATGCACAACAAATACTGACCTATCTAAGGGACATTTCTCAATATACGTCAGAGAACCTAGAAGAAGAGGCTTTTTTGAAACGGGAAATGGAGCAGCTTACTTTTGTCCACCCAGAAAGTGTGTTGAGCCGTTACCTGAATCAACAGGCGATTGAACGGCGAACTCCCGATACCGACAGTATTATTTTCCCATTCTGCTTTAACCTGAGTCAGAAAGCCGCACTGGAAAATGCCCTTACAAGCTCTATTTCAGTTATCGAAGGTCCACCCGGCACCGGTAAAACCCAGACAATCCTGAATCTTATCGCAAATCTCGTAGCAGTTCAAGGAAAAAGCGTAGCGGTTGTGTCTAATAATAATGAGGCAGTCAAGAACGTCATCGAAAAAATGGCGAAGCAGGGCTACGGCTTCCTGACTGCCTTGCTAGGCAAAGGGAGCAATCAGGATGCCTTTTTTGCCAATATACCTGTAGCCCAAGTAGATAGATGGGACTGTGAGGAAGAGAAGAACGAGTTGGTTCATTTGATTGAGGGACTGAACATCATGCTCAACCGGCTATTGAGGGCAGACCGAAAGAGAGCGCAGCTTCGCCAGGAGTTACGAGCTTGGCAGCTTGAACAAGAACATTTCGAGGAATACTATGCCCGACAGGATATTGAAGAAATCAACAGGCTTCCCCTATTCAAGGCAACTCCGGAACGAATCATTTCCTTCTTGGCTGAAACCTCTTTGGCGAAAGAACTAAATTACTCCGACAGGTTTCTATATAAGCTGAAACTGCTTTTTAAATATGGGGTATTCGATCACAAAAAATTACAGCAACAAGAATTGTCTATTTTATTATCACTTCAAAGGGAATTCTATCGGCAGCAGAACCGAAAGTTGGAAAGCGGAATAGCTGTCCTGGAAAGCCAATTGGAGAATGCCTCTTTTGATGCACTGCTCGAGAAGCATCAGCAATATTCCGAAAGGTTATTCCGCAAGTGCCTGTATCAAAGCCACAGCGGACTGCCAGAGCCTGACTTTACCAGAAAAAGCTTCAAATTTAGGTTTCGAGAGTTTATTCAGACATTCCCAATCATTCTGAGCACAACCCACGCATTGCGTCGGTCTATTCCACAGAATTATCTGCTGGACTATGTCATTATCGACGAGGCTTCTCAGGTGGATATTCTCACCGGAACACTGGCCTTTTCTTGCTGTCGAAATGTAATTATTGTAGGCGATGTGAAGCAACTCCCCCAAATTACCGACAAAAAAATCGAACCAATGTTAAAAACGTCACCGCCTCATCCTGTATATAATTATTTTCAGCATAATATCCTGTCGTCAATCATCAGTTTCTATGGAAGCAGTTTGCCCCGCCAAATCCTGCGGGAGCATTACCGTTGCCATCCCTACATCATTGAGTTTTGCAATCAGAAATATTATGATGGTGAATTGATTCCATATACCAGCCCGAACCTGTCGGAATGTCCTCTGATTCTTTACAAAACCTCTGTAGGAAATCATATGCGACGGGTTACAAGGGGCGAAAAAAAGGGGAACTATAACCAGCGAGAGCTTGATGTAACGGTTGAGGAGGTCTTGAGGAACCCTGTCCTTGCGAATGACAGTGAGAATGTTGGCTTCGTTACCCCTTATCGTAAGCAGGCCAACAAGGCAGGGCAAATGCTGCCTGACAGCATCGAAAGCGATACGGTACATAAATACCAGGGTCGGGAAAAGGAAATTATGATTGTATCCACTGTACTGGACAGCACTAGAGATGGTCAAATGGGACTGAAATTTGTGGATGACCCGCAGATGATCAATGTGGCTGTTTCTAGGGCTATAAGGCAATTTGTGCTGGTGACGGACCACGACCTCTTTTTCAAGAAAGGCAAGGATATTGGCGATTTGATTCGCTACATCCAGTACAGTACCCTTGACGAGAACGTGATTGAGAGCAAGATCATATCAGTCTTTGATCTGCTTTACCGGCAGTATTCCAACAAGCTGCTTCCGCTGAAAGCAAAGATGGATCAAAGTGCACGGTATAAGTCGGAAGAAGCTTTCCGTGTATTTCTGGAGGGTATTCTGGCGAAGCCGGAATTTAACCGATACAGCTACGTGCAAGGGATGCTGTTACGGAATTTGTTGAATACAGTGGATATGCTTGCACCTGAGGAATTGAACTTTGTCAACAACAGGGCATCGTTGGATTTTGTTGTGTACCATAAGCAGGATAAGGCCTGTGCCCTTGTGGTTGAAGTTGATGGCTTTGCCTTTCATGAAAACAATCCAGAACAGCAGAGACGTGACGCACTGAAGGATGTAATTCTAGCGAAATACAAAGTACCAATTCTGCGGCTTGCTACCAATGGCAGTAGAGAAAGGGAGAGGATACAGAGGATGTTGGAGGGATGCTAATATGGAAGATGTCCAAGACGGAATTGATATTTTAAAAGAAGCAGGGTGCAAAGAAGTGTATTTGTTGGGCTCTCTTATTAATGGTAAAGAGAGAGAAGGATCAGATATTGAGATAGCAGTTCCCGGCTGCCCGACAGGAATGTATTTTCATATTCTTGGGAAGTTGATGTATGAGTTAAATCATCCTATTGACTTGATTAATCTTGATGAAAAAGATGATTTTGTGAACAATCTCGAATTGAATTAACTGCGCTCGCCTCTGTATTACATGCAATATATAATGGGATTGAGAAAACATTTATAATAATAGCAAAAAATAGACAAAGATATTCCGGATGGCAAACAGATGGCACAAAAAGCGGCCATTAATGGCCGCAAATGAAAATGCATTAGATGATAATTTAGCGACATAAGATTAGTTGAGGTTTTATCTAAGGTGAGGAATTATTATCCGTGATTTTCTTCAGCATCTTTTTTAGTTTTATGGACTGTACCATGTGGATGCTCAGGTGGTGCATAAATAGAATACAATTTAAGCGGTGTATTGCCGGTATTAATTACATTATGCCATTTTCCGGCAGGAATAAATATTGCGTAGTCATCAGAGACATTTCTTTGAAAATCCAAACAGTCTCTTCTGTCCCCCATCTTAACAAGCCCTTGACCTTCTTCTATGCGTATAAACTGGTCAACGTCCGGGTGTATTTCTAACCCTATGTCCTCGCCAACCCTGATGCTCATTAAAGTAAGCTGCAAATAGCGTCCTGTCCATAAAGCTATACGAAAATAACTATTCTGCTTAGTAGCTTCTTCAATATTGATTACAAAAGGCGCCGGTCCATAATCCTTCAATGGGATAAATTGGGGAGGGTAGTTGGGGTAATTTGTTTGTGGGTTATAGCAGTAGGGATATGGATACATCATATAACCTTTATACGTATTATATGGATTATACATTAGTGTGTTATTGTAGTAAGGATATGGATATTGGTTATTAATAGCGTACATATTGCACTTTCCTCTCATAAGCTTGTTTATTTTACTATATTCTTTAAGCTTAGTAGTTGTGCATAGATTATAGGGTTGTTGTTCATGACAGCTGCTGAAAGGAGAAGGTAAATGTCAACCACAATTTTTCTAAATCTGTTGAGTCTGTTGCTTGGACTTATCGCATGGATTGTTCCGATTTTAGCTATAAAATACTTTGGTAAGAGTACAGTAAAAAAATTCTTCCGTTTTAGTATTATTAGCTTTAGTGCTTGTATAGCATCACTGTGTTTACAGTTGTTCGTAATTAATCATAGAGTACAAATTCAAGATTGGTCGGCGATTATGGATACAATAGGTGCCTTAATACGGATTGCGGTAGTACTTGCTGTAATAACACTCATACTAAATATAATGGCATTAGGCACATATTGCGAAAAAGAGACGAAAACAAGATAATCTGTATAACTTTAATTTTTAGCGATTAGGTGCCATTATCATATTCATTTAACAACATTAATAGGTGTACCAGCCAGAAACTGACGCAGGTTTTCCGTGGCAATATCCATTAACCGCTGTCTGGATTCCAGGGGTGCCCAGGATATATGCGGGGTAATAAGGCAGTTCTTTGCCTTTAATAACGGGTTGTCGGCTTTGATGGGTTCCGTAGAAACTACATCTAGGGCCGCGCCTCCGACCTTGCCGCTGTTTAAGGCATTTGCCAGGTCTTCTTCTACCACCAGTTGTCCTCTGGAATTATTGATAATTATGACCCCGGTTTTCATTTTTTCAATGTTGTTTTTATTGATAAGACCTTTAGTGCTGTCAAACAATGGACAATGCAGGCAAATAACATCAGATTCGGCGAATAACCGGTCAAGCTCAACATATTTCAAAGTAGAGCTTTCTAATTCGCTATTTTGAGACCTGCTATAAGCCAGTACCCTCATACCCATGGCTTGGGCAATTTTGGCCGTGGCTTGGCCTATTCGTCCGAGACCGATTATCCCCATAGTTTTACCGTCAAGTTCAATCAGAGGATATTTCCAGAAACACCAATCGGGGTTATTCTCCCATTCACCTCTTTTGACAGCCGCATCGTGAGCTCCAACATGATGGCATATTTCCAACAATAAGGCGATAGCCATCTGTGATACGGCGCTGGTTCCGTAAGAGGGGATATTTGTGACGACGATACCCAAATTGTTGGCTGTTGCTGCATCGACAATGTTATATCCTGTGGCCAAAACCCCGATGAATTTTAACCGTGGTGCAGCCTGCAATACCTCTGCGGGGAGGGGGGTTTTGTTGGTAAAGACGATCTCGGCATCCCCAATCCTTTGGATGATGTCTTCCGATCCGCTAACATCGTAAGCTGTTCGGTCATATACCGTCAAATCGCATATCTTTTCGAGTTCCTTCCAGCTTAAATCCCCCGGGTTAAGGGTATAGCCGTCAAGTATGACGCCCTTCATGGTATCAACTCCTTTGAATCTTTAATACTTTCATCATAATTATATAATATCTGCAAAGAACTGGAGACTGTTAATTTTGGCTTGACATATCATATACCGGTTATTCACATTCCGATTGATGAAATACCTGAAAGGGTAGCGGAAATACCCCATGATAAAAATATCGGTGTGTTTTGTTCTTCGGGCGTCAGATCGACGATGGTGTATATGTATTTGAAAGCGCTTGGTTATGATAATGTGCGGATAATTGAGGGTGGTTATGCCGAACTGGTTGAGGAATTCAAACCGGGGAAATTGCTGAAGCGTATTTTAGAAGGCGGAGAAATAAGATGAAGGAAGTCATATTGATTAGTCTGGCTGTTTTTCTGATAGGACTTGTGATGACGATGTCAGGCAGAGGTGGTGGCAATTTTTATGTTCCCCTCCTCGTTATTGCCGGACTTGGAATGCATCAAGCAGCTACTATGGGGCAATTTATCCTCATGATTGCTGCCTTGACCGGGATGTTAATGTTCAATAAGAATAAATTAGTAGACTGGAAACTTGCCTTAGTTATTGATCCTCCCACTGACATCATGGCATTTGTCGGCGGATACTTTTCCGGCTATTTAAGTGGAATACATCTTAAAATAATATTAGCGGTATTTTTGGTTCTAGCAGGTTTTTCTATGCTTATAAAAATCAAAGACAGGCCTATTCAAAAGGAAAAAAGGTTGGGGTACTGGCACAGGAATTTCGCAGGCGAAGAATATGTGGTTAATCTTTGGTACACAATACCGGTTACCGCATTAGCCGGATTGGTCGCCGGTGCTGTAGGAATATCCTGTGGATCGTTTAAAATTCCTCTAATGGTTTTGCTCTGTGGTGTTCCAATGCGGATTGCAGTCGGTACATCTTCCGCAATGATTGCAGCTACAGCTATAATGGGATTTATCGGTCATACAATGAGAGGGCATTTTGAACCTCAATTTGCTTTCCGTTAGCAATTGCGGCAATTTTAGCAGGTATCTTTGGTGGAAAGTTAGCTATCAAAACAAATCCCGAATACTTAAAAGTAATTTTTGCTTTGACTACTTTTATGGCCGCTATTTTCATGGTAATAAATGCATTATCGACGTAAACTGCCGGTCAAGATAAGAATCTTAGCCGGCAGTATTTTGAGTGCGACCGGTGAGCGTACGTTCTAAAGCTGATGGCCCCTTGTTTGCAGACCCTGGAGCATTTCAAGCAAACAAGGCAGTCACTTTTGGATATTTCGTGGTGGGTATCTTTCATTTGTGAGTTTTTTTATAGTATACTGGGAAGCGAGAAGAAAGAAATTAACCACGGTAACTAATTGGAGCGGCTGTTTGCAAGGAAAATCCTGCCGGGAACAGGGTCGTGATAATAATATTAAAGCCGGCTGATGTTTTCGGTGAGGTAGTGGCATTTTCTGACCATAATAAATAGCCGGCTACGGTGGAGGCGTTGGAAGATTGCAAAGTGCTCTTTATTAAAAAAAACAAAATCGTGGAAGAATGCGAAAAGATGTGTCCGTGGCACCGTAAATTGATTTACAATTACTTGAAAATAATCTCGGAAAGAGCTATCATGCTTAATAAAAAAGTAGAATACCTGACCATCAAGAGTACCAGAGGAAGAGTCTGCACATATCTGCTGGAGCGTTACGAAAAGACAGAGGGACAGCATGTCAGACTCCCCTTAAACCGAAATGAGCTGGCAGACTATTTAAACATTGCCCGTCCTTCGTTGTCGCGAGAATTGTGCAGACTGAGGAATGAAGGGGTTATAGATTTTCATCTAACGATGGTCAGGATAATAGACCTCGAGGCTTTAAGGCTGATGAGTGTTCAAGAGAAGTAATCCAATCAAGAAAGGGGTAGGTATGTTTGGCAATCAAGCAATTTAAAGCAGAATCAAAAAGATTGTTGGAGCTAATGATTAATTCTATTTACACTCACAAGGAGATTTTTTTGAGGGAGCTTATCTCCAATTCCAGCGACGCTATCGACAAAATTTACTACAAGGCCTTGACGGATCCGTCGCTGTCTTTTAATAAAGACGATTACTATATCAAGGTGGAGCCTGACAAAGAAAAAAGAGTCATAAAAGTCCTTGATACAGGTATCGGCATGACAAAAAAGGAGCTGGAGGATAATCTCGGAATCATTGCCAAAAGCGGTTCCTTAGCCTTTAAAAAAGAAAATGAAACTAAAGACAGTGAAATGAAAAACGGCAGTGAAATTATCGGACAGTTTGGGGTTGGCTTCTATTCGGCCTTTATGGTTTCGGAGGTAGTTACCGTCATCAGCAGAGCTTTGGGAAGTGATGAAGCCTACAAGTGGGAATCAAAAGGCACGGAGGGTTATACCATCGAGCCCTGTACCAAGGAATCTGTCGGTACGGAAGTCATCCTTAAAATCAAAGATAATACGGCGGATGAGAGTTATGATGAATTTCTGGAGGAGTACAGGCTCAGAGAGATTATTAAGAAGTATTCCGATTTTATCAGGTATCCGATAAAAATGAAGATAACCACTACAAAGCTCAAAGAGGGTAGTGACAAGGAATATGAAGAATACACGGAAGAACAAGTAATCAACAGCATGGTTCCCATTTGGAAGAAGAACAAGAACGAGCTTGGCAAGGAGGACTATGACAATTTCTATAGCGATAGACGCTATGGTTTCGACAAGCCGTTAAGACACGTCCATATCAGTGCTGAAGGGACTGTAAGCTACAAAGCGGTGCTGTTTATTCCGGAAAAAACACCTTTTGACTTTTACACAAGGGAGTACGAAAAAGGCCTGGAGCTTTATGCCAACGGTGTTTTGATTATGAACAAGTGTGCAGATTTGCTGCCGGATTACTTCAGTTTTGTGAAAGGCATGGTGGATTCGGAGGATTTATCCCTGAACATTTCCAGGGAAATGTTGCAGCATGACAGGCAGTTAAAGCTCATCGCCAAGAATATCAAGACTAAGGTGAAAAATGAACTGGAGGATCTGCTGGAAAAGGAACGGGAGCAGTACGAGAAGTTTTATCAATCCTTTGGGAGGCAGTTGAAATACGGGATCTACAGCGATTTTGGCATGAACAAAGAGGTGTTGCAGGATCTATTGATGTTCTATTCCTCTCTGGAGAAAAAGCCGGTTACTTTGAAAGAATACATATCCAGAATGCCGGAGGGGCAAAAATACATTTATTATGCCGCCGGGGAATCGATCGAAAGGATTGAAAAAATGCCCCAAACAGAAGGGGTGCTTGATAAGGGTTATGAAATCCTCTTTCTGACCGACGATGTAGACGAGTTTGCTATCAAGACTCTGAGGAACTATGAAGAGAAGGAATTCAAGTCTGTCGCCGGTGGAGATTTGGGAATAGAAGAGGCAGAAAACGAGAAGGATGCGGCGGAAGAAAAACAGGAAAACCAAGAGCTGTTTGCGGAAATCAAAAACCTCTTGGTGGATAAAGTCAAGGATGTCAGGGTTTCCAAAAGATTAAAAACGCATCCTGTCTGTCTGGCAACCGAGGGAGAACTCAGCATCGAAATGGAGAAAATACTCAGCTCTCTGCCGGGAGAACAGAAACCGAAGGC
This sequence comes from Clostridia bacterium, assembly GCA_018433675.1. Taxonomy (GTDB): domain Bacteria; phylum Bacillota; class Peptococcia; order DRI-13; family SM3-B62; genus SM3-B62. The sequence continues at coordinate 139,345 of JAHDQS010000033.1, read as the reverse complement.
CGATAAAATTCTCGAAATCAATCCGCAACACGAGGTCTTCAAGTCCTTGCAGGAAGCCTACGAAAATGATCGGGACAAGCTCAAGCTATACATTGATTTACTTTACAACCAGGCGCTGCTGATCGAAGGACTGCCCCTTGAAGATCCGGTAGAATTCGCCAACAACATTTGTAAAGTGATGGGATAAAAATTGATGTTTTGTACTGCTCTAATAGTTTACAATAGCAGAATATAATGACTGTGTTTCCAACAGCATGCCGTAAGTGTCATATACCTTGGCCGTAGCACGTACACGATATGTACCTCTGACAACGTAGTGATTTTCTTCTATTAGTACGCCGGTAATTCCCGTGCCAGAGTTGGTCCACGTCTTAATAGTACTCCAGCTACTACCAGTTGATTTTTGCAATTGGACAGTCAAAACAGTACTGTACGAATTGTTGTAAATTGTAACATCACCTATACAGGTGGCCTTTCCTGATGAATTGATAGTAAGCCCCGGGGTTAAAATACAGATATGCGTAAACAGAGGGGCTATTGATCCTGGCGTTCTTAGGTCGTGTGTCTCATTAATTGCATAAACAGGTACAACAGAAAAAACGTAAATAAGAACGATAAAAATTGTGCAGATACTCTTTTTCATAGATAAAAACCTCCTTTTAGCGTCTTTTCAATAACCAAAGACAATAAAGGAGGTTTCTTGCAACAAAATTTTTTATTCCGTGTATTTTACTCCATGTGCTATTTTAATTGCTGTATCCTCGCTTGTTTCTGCCTGAAGGATAAACAGGTTGTCATCTACTGACCATACAATTGTAACGATAAAATTTTTTACTACGAGAGTTCCTTTATGACCGTTTATATTGATTTGTTTCAAAATGGAGGCATTCTCAGTATCTACTCCAGGTTTACTGGCTTTGTTTAATACGGTAAAAATAATCGTTGCCCCTTGCTCGTTTTTCAATACAATTTTTTTTACATGTTCACTATAAGAAGTTTTAACGACTTCATATTCGTTCGGTATATACGTTGGAACATAGGCTTTACTCCAATTTACAATCGGTTTTTCGTTGTTGGAAGCAATATTACTATCTGTTAATTGAAAAGACGTATATTTTTGATGGATATCCATAAAAAAATTAAGAACTTTAACTCTCACTGCCTCCACACTTGCAATAGTGGTAAACAATAATATAATCGCAAAAAGAATTGCAGCAGCAGATTTGTTTAATGACTTAAATATGCGTTGTCGTGTGGCGTAAACCTTTCTCTTTTTTAAATAAACATCCAGTTGTTGGCTGAATTTTTCACATGTCTCTTTATCGGGTTGAAAATGCGGATTTTTTTCAAGTCTTTTTATTTCTTCTAGAAAAACGCTTCCTTCTTTTTCTGCGGCATCGTGTGTGACTAGCCTGAACAGACCGTCTTCATATTCTTCAAAGAGCTTTTCTCTGGTTGGTTTAGAATCTTTACTTGGCATTTTTATTTATCCCCCTTTCCATGATATTTTTAGCGTTCCTTCGGGCTCTTGTCAAATATTGCCGGACGCTGTTAGTCGCTATACCAAAAATCCTCGCAATATTATCATCATCCATTTCCAACATATATTTAAAAAAGAGCAAATCTTTTTGTCTCTCCGGAAGCCTTAATATAGCACTAACCAACTCCTCAATTTCTTCCTGGTGAATTATTCTATTTTCAATATCAATACCATTTTCTGAAATTATCTCAGCCAAATCTGTGTCTTCTCCATAACATATATACTTATTCTGAATATCCCTTCGTTTTATATAATTGATTGCCACGCTCCTAGAGGTATAGATAATATAGGCAGTTGTTTTGCATCTTTCCAAAGTACGAATTAGAGAAATTTTTTCAATCAGTTTTATAAAGGTATCATTAATCAAGTCCTCCAAAATGCCCATATCATGGGTAATATTATAAACGGTTTTTCGTACTAAACCGTAATAATTTTTGTAAAGATGTAGCGCAAAAGATTTGTCATCATTTTCTAATTCAGTAATTAGCATGATTGTCATTAAACCACTCCTTAAACACAAACTGTAATACTACTAATATTCTATAAAAAACAAAAAAATAAAGCAAATTATAAATATAACATGCAGATGTCTAATGTATAGCGAAAATACACTTGTAGGTTGTTGCAATTCATCTTCCTTGTTGTCATTAACTTATGTAAGGTATCAAAAATATAGGATGTATGATAATATCGGGTTGTGTGTGCCTATACAAAACTTGCTTAATTCTATTAAAGCGAAGGAATTAGTCTGATTATAGTGAAAAAAAATCTAATGCAAGGGAGGAATAATATTGAAAAAATCGTTTTTATTGCGGTGTTTATTAAGATAGTTATAGCAGGGTGTTCAAAACAAACAAATCGGATCATGAATGAAAATCTTATAGAGCTGGCTAAGTATGACGAGATAACATTATATGCAAATAATCCAGTGGAGGAAGGTATCTATAAGGGTATCATCGTTGAAATAGAAGACAAAAAGGTTAATTTCCCTTGGTATAATGAGAGGGAATCTGCATTTTGGCCAACTATTAACAAGGTCAATATTAATGCCGATGGAAACGACGAAATCGTAATTGTGCTAACAACCGGCGAGGGTACTGGAATATGCATTCAAGAATTACACCTTCTGAATATGGAGGATTTATCCGAGATAACTGGAATGGAGAATCCTTTAGAGGTTATTAAAAATAATGTAAGCTCTACAATTGCAAAGAACCATGGCAAGGTATCTGTGAAAGTTGAATGGGATGCAACATTATCGAAAAAACATATAAAGAATCAGATGCCGGTGTCTGGAATGACAATGTTGTTTTTGGAAATATAGTGAAATATACTGCCTATGAAAATAAAGTCTGTGGTAATTGAATACGGACCGGATTTAAAAGTGCGAAAAATAACGGTTGAAGATATCAGTAAAGAAAGTGCTTTTGAAGAAATAAAGAAAAATATGGAAAAATAATTCTACGTAATATTAAGCTCTTGGCCCAGCTTAAAAAGGAACGGGTGATTGTTTATGAAAAGGATAGCAACGAGTGAAAAGAAGACGAAATCATATGTTTTAAAATCATTTTTTGTTTTATCTATTATTTTGACATTACTTATCGGCGATGCCGGCATTGCTATGGCCGGTAATAATTGGTGGTCCTCTCATGCCATAGCAAATTTTTTAGAAAACAAGGTAGATGCGCCCAATATTTTACAAGACGAAAGATATACTAAAAATGTGACTAGAGAAGATTTTGCGGAACTGATTGTGGCTTTTTATTTGCTATCGTCCAGAATTGATAAAGGAAGCATACCATTGAAAGAAAATCCGTTTAATGACACAGATTCTATCAATGTTCGAAGAGCATACTCATTAGGCTTTATTAAAGGAATCAGTAGTGATGAATATGGCGCTTCAACGAATATGACCAGAGAAGAGTTTGCAACAATTATGGTCCGCTTTTTAAATATCACTGGTATTAAAACAGAAGCAATCGGTAATTTGAACAATTTTATTGACGAAAATGAAATAAGCGAATGGGCATATAACTCCATGCTGTATTGTGTTAATGAAGGGGTTATTAAAGGTATAAGCAGTACGGAATTAGCGCCCAAATCTCCCATTTCTGTGGAGCAAGCCATCACAATTCAAAATAGGTTGGCACTTGAATACAATTGGTTTACTCCTTCGAAAGATGGTTATTATAGTGGCTTTTTTGTCCCCATGGACACAGAATTAATCATCTTTGCATCAGGAGAGGATATTAGTGTTAGGATAACATGGGATAAAATACTAGATTATGAAAAACTAGAGCATGATTTAGCTTATATGCTAGAAAGCAAACTAAATAATATAGCAAAAACAAATAATTTAGTAAAATTAATCTTAAGCACTCAATCTTATTATGCTAATAACAGCTATCACAATAATAAAACCGCCGAGGATTTCGAAGAGATTTTTCAATTGGGAAAGTATTCTTTCCGAATATCTTCATCATGTTATAGTCCTGAAACTTGGATACGCGTCGATTGTTCCCAAATGAGTTAAGAAAGTAAGAGTATGGCTGTACTTTTCGATTGTCTGCGGCGCGTATTCAAAAAAGGAAATAAGGGGGATATCGCAAACATAGCATCCCCCTTATTATAGTTATCTAAAATCGCAGGAGCCTGTGTCTTTTACATACCCTGCACTGTCTTCCGTAGGGGTAAGGTAACCGTATCTATTGCCATCCATATAACGTCCATTATCTGCATATCTTGTCAAATCACTATTAGATATTCTCAATTTTTCGTATGAATAACTTGTTGTTGTCAGCGTAGTTCTTGAAAAGGTCGTATCACTGAAATATGCAGCACTGGGGATGTAAGGATACCTATTTGCAGCTATAGTAAGCTCCCTATTAAGTTTAGCTCCACTTGCAAAATATTGCGCAGCTATCGATGTAAGTGGGACATTTAGAGTTCCTATACTTGAAGAGTTTTTTAGAGCCTGTGCAACTATATTAGTACCGCTTAAATAAGTCCTTAGTTCTATGGTGTCGCCTTTAGATGCATTGATGGTTATCTCATCATAAGTGGGGTTACAGGTATTTGAAAAACCATTATAAAACAACTTAAAGGTTCCACTTCTGTATATTACACCAACGTCCAATCCATAAGAACTACGATAAAAACCATGAAAAAATTCAGGAAATACTCCATCCCATACACCTGGTGCAGAATCATTCTCACAATTGCAATTACTAGGCAGTTTTAATGTGCTTGCAATACCTATATAATTTGCGTTTTTTGTAGCTCTGTGGGCAACATGATATCCTTCACCCATGATAAACAACTCCTTTTTATTTTTGCTAGGACTTTACTCACTGGCCAGTATGTCTGTCCTGCGTTTAAAAAGAGCTTTTATTTCTCGAAATGTAAACCTAAAATAATATGAAATAAAACATGGTGAATACGCCATGGTAGATAGAGGAGTTATAATCAATCCTTTCCAGCATAGCGTTGAGTAGCCACACCGAATCATCCACCGGGATTTTTTCGCCGGTGTCCATGGAGATTGCCAGTTGATATACATTCCGGTTGTAAAGGTCAATAATAATCTTTAAAGCAAAAAACGGCTTCTGGCATCTGCCATTTGCCGCCTTTGTTCTTTTCACAGTGATGTTAGTACAACAGTGTTTTCCTGATAATTTGCACCACTTTCAGAATCCTGATACCGCTCTGCGTTATTTAGCGTAGAGTGATCGCTCAGGCTGGATAAATGACCATACTCAATATATGAAGGTGTAACTATCAAACACTTCATTATAGGCGGTTACAGTCTCTGTCCATACTGAGCCAGCCGTTGCATAACATGGTCTAGAGCCTGTAAAAGTGGTAGCTGGACTTGATGTTTGTGTAGTACCCAAAAGAGACTTAGAGGGTATAATTCCAACAATGCTGGATAAACCAGTCGTTTGGATGTATATTCTTTTCTTGCCATACGATGGTTAGGGCCTACAGAATTACTCGTAGAAGGATACGTGTTGGTGTTTGAACCGTAGTAAACTAGAGTATTGGCTACAGTTATACCTGTTGCCATTTTTGTAATCTCTTTAATTACTTATTTGATTTGCAAGTCTAACTATAAAGAGATATTTAGTATCAATTCGCAAACTTTTTTATCTAACTATGTTTAATTTTGTCTGTATTACCAAGCTGCACTAAGACATCTTTCAGTTTTTGTGGAAACGGTAATCCGATTTTTGCAGCGTTTTCAAGGATGCTTATACCTTCATTAGACAGGTAAAACATAATCAGCATCGTCCTAAGAGCACTGCCTGAACAGATTATATATTGATCAATAAGGTTACCCAACGCAATCAGGGTAAGAATTAATGCCTTTTTACAAATACCTTTAAATCCTATTTCACTCGATATTCTTCTTTCGTAAATAGCCAATAGGACTCCAGTTGAATAATCAATTGATACAAAGATAACGAGCACATAAGCCAGAGAATCAAAGCCTCCCAATAGCCATCCCAAAACGCCTCCCAGCATACCTAGCATTATTTTAAAATCATGTACACATGTACCCATATTAATTCCTCCGATTAATGCTGGTCTTAAATAAATACTTTAATTTCTTCAAGGCTCTGATTTTTGTCTGATTGACTGCTTGTCTACTGATTCCATAGATAGATGCAATTTCTAACACGGAATAACCCCAAAGATAAATCATTTTAATAACTGATGATTCTAATTCAGTCAGCAGATAATCAAAATTTGTAAAATCCAGTTCAAAATATGTATCAGAGATAGCTGATACAACTTCAATATAATAAAGCTCGCTGTCACTTAGGTCCGAATACGGTACAAATTTATGAAGTTTTTTCAAAGCGATTGATTTTTTAATATAAAAACTGTGGATAGAGGTAGATATATATGAAACAAGTGTACCTTCGCAAGTATTGTCCAAAACGTTAAGTCGCAGATTCTTTAGAAGTTGAATGAATTCAAGAAGAAGATCATTGTAAGCATCATCGTAACGCAGTTTATAAGCATATTTTTTTAACAATGGATCAAACTTTTCTATGAGCTGTAGAATTGCATCTTTACTCCCTTTTTGTAATTCGATAATTAGATTTTTAATCATGGTTCATACCACCTTTCGCATGTTAAAGAGATGGCATGCCCTGTTGTGTAAACGTCGAATTATATAAACAGAAAATTCGCACAATGACTTCGTTATAGACAAAAAGGCTGAATTTGTGGATCTTTAGACCTCAATATCTGCTTTTTGTGTTACTGGAGAGTATTCAATTGAACACACATTGGCCGCGATTAATTACTTGCGGCGATCCGACTCTGCACTCAGTGCTTTGTTATCTACTCATCAAAATGGAAATATTTACCTTTCATAGTTATAAAACAATCATCTTGTTGTTTTGCAACACTGTAGATATATAAAACACTAAAAGGGAAAAAACAATAAAGATTTCGCTGGCATAGTGAGAAACGCACAATAATCAACAAAATAGAAAAAAATACCAAAGTAATAATGATAATAAAAACTAAATATAGTAGAATATAACAAATGAATAGGAGGTGTTGCCTATGATGTAGTGATGTAATAACGAAAATTAGCAAAATACTTTAATATTATGCAAAAGGAGCTTATAATGATAAGAAAGCGGTTAACAATATCTTTAGGAAAAGTGTTTTTTACTTTAATGCTTGTTCTGTTTTTCGCAATTTCTACATCTGCCTCTGCGGTAACAGGGGTCTTCGTAGGTTCTGACAGTAAAACGGATCCGACCAGATGGTATATACTAAAATCTAAGCCGGGGTTAATGATATGTTTGGTGGATGGCATGTTTATTGATATCCGTATACTTTTGATGCAAATTTCTATTATTGATAATTGATACCAATCTCGGATGCCAATTTATCTAATAAATTTCTAAAGGGGGTGTTAAATAATGAAGAGTAAAAAAGGAATATTTATTATGTGTTTTCTCTGCATAACACTCATCCTATGCGCTTTTAAAGCTCTGATTTCGGTTGATTTACTAAGCAGCAGGAATGATTCTGTTAGGGTGTCTTATGTTGATGCTGTCCTCGAGTCAGATACACTTACTTTCTATGTTAATTATGAGAGCTATGGTGAATTCTTTGAGATTGCCGAAGATGTTGTTGTTGCAACAGATGAAGAGTTTACAAACATATTGAGAAGAAAAAGCTGTAAGCCTGAAGGAAGCAGGTATGTCTATACCTTTTCCCTAAAAGACCCGATTGACAGAATATATATCTTTCCCCCGACTCTTTATATACCTACTGAAATTTCGACGACTTCGTTGGAGCTGTGTTCTACCAAGACTCCCGCTACTTTAGATGGCAAGGAATGGTTCGCGATATCTTCAGTATCAACCGAAAGAGCAAATGAAACAATGTACACAGTTGCAATTAATATCGAAGCACATGAAAATACACTTCCTCGTTTTCCAAAACTAGAGATAGACGGCAAAAGAATTGAGGGGATTTCTTCATTAAACTTCAACGAGGACAATAATTTTGATTTTGGGGAATTCATTTTCCATCTCCCCTCCGAGAATTGTGAAGATATTTCTTCTATATTGGAAAACGCCTCTCTTGTTGTCGAAGATGCATTACTAAGAGTATCAGCAAAGGACGCTCTTTTTTCCTCGAACATAAAATCTCTCGACATTATTGTGGAGTAGCATTCTTACGAGCTGAGAGCTTTGCGTTCCCGGATTTTCATTGTGGAAATAACAAGGTCCGCGGGAGCCGACAACAATCTATGATTGTGATGTTGGGTGAAGTCCATATTTTTTGTATGAGTACGGTGGCAAAGAGAAATCACAGCATAAAGTTGAAAATATTCACTATAAATGGAAATATTCAGATACAATATAAGATTAGAGAGGGCATGTACTATGAAAAACAAATGTCTTTTAATAATCATCACTCTGCTTGTGTTGTTACTGCAAACAGCCTGTATGATAACGAAAGAGGCAGCCGATTCACAGACAAACAGTAACCAAGATATTCGTGATGCTATGTCAGATGTAGTAAACAATCCGGATGGCATATCTGTTGTGATAGAACGGACTTTCTCCCGCGGCACTATAGCTGCACCTGCCAACGATGAACATTTTCGGGAACTTGCCGGTTTATTAGCGGAAATTGACCTTTCTTCAATCTCTGAAGAACATGAAGGACCCAACGTTGGTGATTCCGGTGTAATAACCATCAGTGTCGTGGGTGTCGACTTGCTTATTGAAAGTAGTGGTAAAAGCTATGTCCTTACTATAAAGGTTGATGAAAATCATTCATATTTGGAGTTTTATGATATGGATAACAGTGTTTTAGAGCCTTCCGATGTAGAGAACAACAAACTCAAACTGCGTGGACCACGTGAGGCCGTTTTAAACTTCTCAGCTATCAAAGCCGCTGTTGATGCAATTCGTCGAGATGACACCGACCTCAAAAACTGTGCACAAATAACCGTCCTGTCGGATTCCGGCACAGGGTTTGGTGATATTAAAAAAAACTATATAGTCATGAAGTCGTATTCTGCTGTCATAAAAAAAGAATTTGAATTCACGATAACAAGCACCGACCCAATTGAACAGATTAGCGAGGAGGATTGCGATCTGCAAATCGTTTTTGGCGACACTGTTTATCTTTTTAATACAATATCGGGGTCTTTTATTATTAATGGAAATGATTCTTATTGTATTGATGCCACGAGGCTGGAATTTTTCTTGGTTCATCTCAAAGCCTACTCGACTTAAGTGGGACCAAGTTGGGTCTTTTGTCCCTTGACAAGATAAGCATTAGAGCACACAATATATAGTACATGGAAGAGTTATTGCATACTACATATAGTACGGAGGGCGTTTTAATGAACTTATCGGAAAATGTTATCAAGGTGTTGGAAAAAAGGTATTTAATCAAAGACGAAAAGGGCAATGTCATCGAAACGCCCGAGGAAATGTTTAAAAGGGTGGCCGATAGCGTTGCAAGCGCGTATCAGGAAGAGAATGAGACTGAAGAGTTGGCGGAAAGATTTTATCAGGCCATGACTAACTTGGAGTTTCTGCCTAATTCACCCACGTTGATGAACGCCGGAAGGCCCATGGGGCAGCTTTCGGCTTGCTTTGTATTGCCGGTAGAGGATGCCATGGAGAGCATTTTCGACACCATCAAAAATGCGGCCCTTATCCATAAATCCGGGGGCGGTACAGGCTTTAGTTTTTCCAGGATAAGGCCTAAGGGTGCCACGGTAGCTTCTACGGGAGGGGTGGCCTCCGGACCGGTGAGCTTCATGAAGGTGTTCAACGCCGCTACCGAAGCTGTTAAACAGGGAGGAACGCGGCGCGGCGCTAATATGGGTATTTTAAGGGTGGACCATCCCGATATCCTGGAATTTATCAAATGCAAAGAAGACAACACCGAGGTGACAAATTTTAATATAAGTGTGGGGATAACCGCCGATTTTATGAAAGCAGTCGGCAAGGATGAAGAGTATGACCTTATTGACCCCCGTACCAAAAAAGCAGTCGGCAAGCTCAAGGCTAAAAAGGTTTTTGATTTGATTGTAGAGATGGCCTGGACCAACGGAGAACCGGGAATTATTTTTTTGGACAGGCTCAATAAGGACAATCCGACTCCGGCCCTGGGTGAGATAGAGTCAACTAACCCTTGTGGAGAACAGCCTCTACTGCCTTATGAGTCCTGCAATTTGGCTTCAATCAACCTGGCGAAGATGGTTAAACAATCAGGGAAAAAAACCGTTGTCGACTATCAGAAGCTGGAGGATACGGTCCGTCTGGTGGTGCATTTTCTGGATAACGTTATTGAGGTAAATAATTATCCCTTGACGTTAATTGAAGAAATGACGAAGCAAACCAGAAAAATAGGCTTGGGAGTGATGGGTTTTGCAGATATTCTAATCTCCCTTGGCATTCCCTATGATTCTGAAGAAGGTGTTAAGCTCGGCAAAGAGGTAATGTCGTTTATCGACAAGAAATCTAAAGAAGAATCCATGGAGCTGGCGAAAAAGAGAGGTACTTACCCGGCCTATAAAAACAGCAAGCACAAAAAGAGCGGTCTGGCCTTAAGAAATGCCACGACCACTACAATTGCTCCAACCGGTACCATCAGTATTATTGCCGGAACCTCAAGCGGGATTGAGCCTGTGTTTGCTATTTCATATTTCAGAAATGTCATGGATAACGATAAGCTGGTGGAAACACATCCGCTGTTCAAGGAAATAGCTGTGCGGGAGGGGTTTTATTCCGAAGAGTTGATGGAGGAGATCGCACAAAAGGGTTCCCTGCATGAGATAGAGGGTATTCCTGCGCATATCAAGAGATTATTTGTCACGGCCCATGACATCAAGCCTTACTGGCATATTCGGATGCAGGCTGCATTTCAGGAGCATGTGGATAATGCGGTTTCCAAGACAGTCAACTTTTCTCATTCCGCAACCAAAGAAATGGTGGAAGAGGTGTATATAAAGGCGTATGAAACAGGCTGCAAAGGAGTAACTATTTACAGAGACGGCAGCCGGGACGCACAGGTCTTAAATATCGGGAAGGCGGATGCGGACAAGACGGATTCTCAGGAACAGAAAAAGGGTATTATTCCGCGCCCCCGGCCCAAGGTAACCAGAGGTCTTACCGAGAAGGTGAAGATCGGTTGCGGCAACTTGTACATCACTGCTAACTACGATGATAACGGAATCTGTGAGGTCATGACTAATCTCGGCAGGGCAGGAGGCTGTCCGAGCCAGAGTGAGGCCACGAGCAGGCTGATTTCGATAGCATTGAGGTCGGGAATAAGTGTGGAAGCCATTATTGAGCAGCTAAGAGGTATCAGGTGTCATTCAACCTTGAGTCAGAGGGCTAAGGGAAATAAGGAAATCAACGTTCTCTCCTGTCCGGATGCTATCGGCAGGACGTTGGAAAAACTGAACAACGGGCGTCTGGAATCCAGTGATCCGAGCATTGAGGAGATAGAACTAACGCTGAGGGTACAGTCGGAGACCGCTGAATTTTGTCCGGAATGCGGTTCACCTGTGGAGTATGAGGGAGGCTGCAAAGTCTGCAGAAGCTGCGGTTACTCCAAGTGCGGTTAACCCACGGGGATGGTTAAAAGGGGAAACCAGGAGGAAGAAAATGGAGAAAATCAAGGTTTTCGGGGATAATGTTAATCTATATGAAGACTGGTTTACGCAAAACAAATTAATATTTGCAGCAGAATTAGAGGCGATAAGGCAATTGTTGCCGGTAGGGACTCGGTGAAGGTGTTTTTTGGTCATCAAAGCACAGGTAAGTGGGAAATAATTAGGGATTGCTTAACACCCTACCATTCCCATTACCGTCTCACTGCTATCTTAGAGATGTGCCATAATTCTGCCTGAAACGTAGAAGCGTTTACTTTCACCAAATACTGTTTCAACGCTGTTCTTTATTTTGGAATACAACCTTTCTTTGCGCCGTTGTGCTTTTAATTGTTCAGTGCCTTTATATTTCAATTGCAAACTAAGAGATTACGGTGGTTAATTAAATGAGAAGTGATAGGTTTTTCATAATAGCTAGAAATATGACCATAGTTATAGGTATAGGTCTAATTGTGGCTAGCCTAGTATTAAGCAGCTTAATGCTTTATAAGGTGTCCATGATCGCATTAGGATTAACAGTTGTCTTTGGGTCTCGCGTGGACTCAGAGAAAAACAGTAAACTTAATAGAAAAATAGGCCCTTGGTTAGGTGGGCTGTTAAGTGTATCTGTACTATGCCATATAATTTACGAAATAATTAAGAATAGATAAAATTTAAAAATATTTTTTCGGTTATCAAAGCCCAGGTAAGCGGGAAATAATCATTCAAACAAAAAAACAGCAGGAAGAAGTTATTCCTGCTGTTCAAAATGTATCCTGTATTTGGTGGGAGGAACGCCTACTGTGTTCTTAAATACTCTGCTGAAATAGTTTGCGTTGTCATAGCCAACCTCTTTGGCAATGGCGGTGATATTGTTATTTCCAAGTAATAGAAGCTTTTTGGCCTCTTCAATACGTATCTTTGTCAGGTAATCAATGAAGCTCATTCCCGTGAAGCTTTTAAAACTGTGACTGAAATAATACGCGTTTAAATTGACGTAATTTGCGACGTCCTCCAGGCTGATAGTGCGGTGATAGTTCTTTTGAATGTATTTGAGAGACTTTTCAAAGGCAGTGAGGTTTTTTCTCTTTCTGGTGTGAAATATTTCTTTGATGATATCCCCAACCATCTTTTTCATGGTTTTATCCAAATCGCTGATAATATCGGCTTGCAGTAGCATATTGACAGTATTGGCGCTTATTTCGCCAAGTCTTTTCTCGTTGGCACCTGTTTCAAAGGCCACCTTGACCAGCATGGTCGTTATATCAATGAGACGCGTCTTAAGGACAAGGGGGTTTAAATGACATACATTAAGGCTTCTAGCCAATAAGTCCACTATCAAACGGTGGGCTTCTTCTTCGTTGCATCCCAACATTGTAATAATCAGTTCTGATTCAATTTCACTTGAAAAAATACACAGGTCTTCTGAATAGGGAGCAACCTGTGAGGTGTGGATTACTTGGCTGCCTCCCAAAAAGAATTTTTGCGAGCAGGCCATGAGGGCCTCTTTATAGGATAAGTGCAGATTTTGAATATCGTGATAGGGTCTTCCCAGGCCTATCGATACTGAAATTCCGGTAGAACTGTGAACTTTTTGCACGATCAGGGTTCCGGTTTTGATGCTTTTTTTCATATCCAGCTTGTTGAACTGCTCGGTTCTAAGCAAGATAGCGTAATCAGATTCGGAAGTATTAATAACGTACATACCCATATATTCCGTTATTTCTTCCAGCGCTCTGAAAACTGTGAGCCTCAATTCCTGTTTCTTCAGTTCGCTTTTATTGAGGGTAAGGGAAAAATAATTATCGATAGTCAGCACGAAGACGGTATTAAGGTTTAACTCAATATTTAAGAGTTTTTTGAGGTAAATAACCTCTTTAGCGCTTTTGATGTTGTTATAGAGAAGGTTTTTTAAAAAGCTTTCACGTGCGTATTTTAAAAGTAATTTATCCATCGTTTTTTTCCTCAGTTACAGGTTCAAATGCAGCTTGTCCTAAATTTTTACTAAGGACGATGTCTTTTGCCGCCTGGTAGTCGGCATCAGCATATCTGATTACACCGAGCCCGGGGTCGTATTTCAAAACCATTTTGATCTTTTCGCCGGTCAATTCACTTCCGTCGGCTATGATGGTCATTCCTGAATGAATGGAATAGCCGATACCGACCCCACCTCCCTGATACAGTCCCACCAGGGTTGCTCCGCAGCTGGTGTTTAACAGCGCGTTTAAAACCGGCCAGTCTGCAATAGCGTCACTGCCGTCCTTCATTCTTTCCGTTTCCCGATAAGGAGAGGCTACCGAAGCCGCATCCATATGGTCGCGGGTAATGGCGATAGGACCGCTTAATTCGCCTTTTTTAACCATATTATTAATCACTTCTCCAAAAAGAGGTCTTTCCTCAAAATTCAACCAGCACCCTCTAGCCGGTAGTCCATGAAAGGCAAAGCGATGTTGGACAAAATCGATCCAGTCTTTGAGGTTTGTGTCATGGGGGAAAAGGGATAAGACCAGATCATCCGTTTTATAAATATCCTCGGGATCACCAGAAAGGGCTACCCAGCGGAAGGGTCCCCGGCCTTCGCAAAAAAGCGGGCGCAGGTACCTGGAGATAAAGTTCGGAAAACTGAAGGGATTCTTGGCACCTGCCATTTTTGCCGCTCCCCGGATATTGTTCCCGTAATCGAAGACTATTGCTCCCTTTTTTTTAAGAGATTGCATGGCTTTAATGTGTTTGATGATACTGATGTTAACGATTTGACCATAATAGCTTGGATCGCTTTCTCTGATATTTTTGGCTTCTTCGGGTTTGGTACCGATAGGGATATAACTGTTGAAAAGGTCGTGCGCCGGAGTCTGATCAGTCACAATATCGGGAACGATATCCTGGGTGACAAAGGACTCGTACACCTCGGCCGCATTACCGACTAGGCCGATGGACAGCGGCTCTTTTTTTGCTAAATATTCTTTCACGTATTCAAGAGCTTCATCTAAAGAACTGGCCATGACGTCGATTGCATTTGTCAAAAGCCTTTTTTTAATAATGTTTTTATTCACATCGACAACGATCACTACCCCGCCGTTGCCTGTGACGGCAACAGGCTGGGCGCTTCCCATCTGTCCGAGGCCTGAGGTTAAAATCAGCTTGCCCTCTAAACTTCCGTTAAAGTGTTCTTTGGCCACCTGTCTAAAGGTTTCCCAGGTCCCCTGTAATATTCCCTGGGCACCGATATATGACCAGGAGCCTGCGGTGGATTGGCCGTAGGTGGTCAAGTTCTTTTTCTTTAGTTCGGAAAAGGTTTTCATGTTGCACCATTTCGGAACGAGCATGGTGCCGGACATCAGTACTCTGGGAGCCAGGATGGAGGTCTTGAATACCGCGACCGGTTTCCCCGATTGAATAAGCAGCGTGTCGTCGTTGTTTAATGTGACGAGGTGTTCTTTGATTTTTTCAAGGGAGACATGGTCTCTGGCAACTTTGCCGGTTCCCCCGTAGACGATCAATTCCTCAGGTGATTTCGCTATATCCGGATCAAGACAATTTTCAAGCAATCTCAGAATGCCTTCCTGTTGCCAGCTTTTACAGCGGATTTTGTCATTGTTATGCGGCATGGTTGCTTCTCCTTCCGAATGATAGAGTACATATATAAATTATATCTCAAATGCAGCAATATATAAAACATTTTGACCAATAAAGCAATATAATACTAGTTGAAACGGTATACATTGAAGATGGGCTTGTGAGATAATTTAAATGACAAGCGTTTACAGTGATAATACAAAGGAGTCTGATTTATATGAATAGTAACGAGGAAATTTATAACGCTATGACCATTAAGCTGGATGAAGAACTACCGGAGATGCCTGCGTTCGTTGAGGGTATCAGGAGGGCACCCGACAGGGGTTTTAAACTCTCACCGGCTCAGACAAAGCTGGCCTTGAAAAACGCACTGCGTTATGTGCCTGAAAAGCTTCATGAAAAATTGCTTCCTGAATTCATGAACGAATTAAGAACAAGAGGCAGAATATATGCGTATCGTTACCGTCCGGAAGGCAGGATTTACGGCAAGCCCATAGAGGAATACAAGGGGAATTGCATTGAGGCCAAAGCCTTTCAAGTGATGATCGAGAATAACCTTGATTTTGAAGTCGCGCTGTATCCTTATGAACTGGTTACCTATGGGGAGACGGGGAGCGTATGTCAAAACTGGATGCAGTACCGCTTGATTAAAAAATACCTGGAAATCATGACAGATCACCAGACCTTAGTGATGCAGTCAGGACACCCCGTAGGCTTGTTCCCTTCGAAGCCCGAGGCTCCTCGCGTTGTCATCACAAACGGATTAATGGTTGGCATGTTTGACAATCAGGAGGACTGGGAGACAGCCGCACAAATGGGTGTGGCGAGTTACGGGCAAATGACCGCGGGAGGTTGGATGTATATTGGACCCCAGGGAATTGTGCATGGGACCTTTAACACCATCTTAAATGCAGCTCGTATGAAGCTTGGTGTTCCCCAGGAAGGGGATTTCCGGGGACATCTTTTCGTTTCTTCAGGTTTGGGCGGTATGAGCGGCGCACAGGCGAAATCTGTGGAAATAGCCAACGGGGTAGGAGTCATTGCCGAGGTGGATGCTTCGCGAATCGAGACGAGGCTCAAACAGGGGTGGGTCTCAAAGTCCTCTGATGACCTGCAAGAAGTGTTTAAAACAGCCAATGAATATATGCAAAAGAAAGAAAAAATCTCTATTGCCTACCACGGAAATATAGTTGATTTATTGGAATACATCGTAAAAAACAACATCAAAGTCGACTTGCTGTCTGATCAGACCTCTTGCCATGCTCCCTACGACGGAGGCTACTGTCCGCAAGGACTTAGCTTTGAAGAAAGAACAAGGATGCTTACCGAGGAGCGGGCTAAATTTAAAAAGCTGGTAGATATCAGTCTAAAAAGACACTATGAGCTGGTTAAAGCCTTGACAGAAAGAGGGACATACTTCTTTGACTATGGGAACTCCTTTATGAAAGCCATATATGATGCGGGAGTCAAGGAAATCGCCAAAAACGGCGTTGATACCAAAGACGGTTTTATCTTTCCGTCTTATGTAGAAGATATTATGGGACCGGAACTGTTTGACTATGGTTATGGACCTTTCAGGTGGGTATGCTTAAGCGGCAAACACGAGGATTTGGTCAAGACCGACCGTGCCGCCATGGAATGCATAGATCCCGACAGGCGCGGGCAGGATCGTGACAACTATATCTGGGTCAGGGATGCCGAAAAGAATAACCTTGTTGTGGGAACACAAGCCAGAATACTTTACCAAGATGCACAGGGACGGATCAAAATTGCCCTCAAGTTTAATGAAATGGTCAAAAAGGGAGAAATAGGTCCGGTTATGATGGGTAGGGATCACCATGATGTGAGCGGTACGGATTCACCCTTCAGGGAAACAGCCAATATCAAGGATGGCAGCAATGTTATGGCAGATATGGCTATACAGTGTTTTGCCGGAAATGCCGCTCGGGGAATGAGTATGGCGGTCCTTCATAACGGTGGTGGTGTCGGTATTGGTAAAGCCATTAACGGGGGCTTCGGGCTTGTACTGGATGGCAGCGAGAGGGTGGATAACACTATCAAGTCGGCGCTGCTGTGGGATGTAATGGGCGGAGTGGCCAGGCGTTCCTGGGCGAGAAACGAGCATTCCATTGAAACGGGTATTGAATGGAATAAGGAATCTCAGGGAGCGGGGCATATAACTCTTCCGTTTATAGTGGATGAAGAGATGGTTGATAAACTTGTGAGGGAGACTTTGGAAAGATAAGGCGTTGGATAAGGGGCTTTGAGTTTTGTCATAAAACTGTTTGGATAGGGGGTGGTAGATTGATTGTTCTATAGATTGACAGAAAGTATACTCCGGTAACTTATTAATAAAAGGAGTGAAGATTATGTCTAGTAGTATTTTTATTGTTGCATTTATCGTCTATGCAGTAATTATGTTGGCAATAGGGTATTATTATTCGAAAAAGCAGGATTCCGGTCTCACATATTTTCTGGGAGGAAGGAAAGTTACGGCAACCTTGATAGCCCTTACCTTCACTGCTTCCTGGTTTGGCCCGACGGGAGCCGTTGTTTCCACGGGCAAGGCCTTTCAGGGAGGAATTAACAGCGTATGGGTCATAGCCGGTCCTACCTGGATAGCCATACTTTTAATAACACTGTTATTTGCCCGGAAAATGAGAAGGCTTTCCGAGGCTGAAAACGTTTACACCTTGGCAGAAGTATTTAAGCTCAGATATGGTAATACTTCATCTGTTTTAATGTATATTTGTGTACTGGCTTATCTGCTTGCTCTTTCGGTGGCCACGTTTGTGGGCCTGGCTAAGGCTGTCAGCGTTTTGACGGGGATGTCCTGGAGTATTGCACTCTTGAGTTCCGCAGCTATTACCATTGCTTATGTCGTCATGGGAGGTTACATGTCGGTTATAATCAGCGATGCTATTCAAACGATATTGATTGCAGTCGGTATGGTAATATTCGCAATAATCTCCATGACCAGAGCAGGAGGCTTTGCAGGCATACGGGAAGCTATGATACCAAATAACCCCGGGTATTTGAGCTTGTTCCATGATTTTACGACGTTCTTGCCGCTCATTATTGCCTTCAGCCTTGGTTGGGTTGCTTCGCAGGAAATATTCCAAAGGTTTGCGTCAGCCAAGGATGAAGATGAGGCAGTCAAAGGCGGTCTTTGGGCTTTAGGCATAAACATTCCCCTTTATTTGATGCCGATTTTAGCCGGGATCGGAGCAGCAGTTTGGTTGCCTAGTGTTATTGAAAAAATGTCCGTACAGGCACCGGATGCTGAAACATTGGTCTTCTGGGCGGCTGCTAATGCCCTAGGTGGGTTTGGCGTATTTTTGTTTGTAACAATCATGGCCTCTATCATGTCTTCGGCCGATACATTCATTAACTCGGCCAGCATGACGGTGGTCAGAGATATCTATTTTGGACATTTTGCAAAAGAAAGTGATGTTGATGCGGATAAGATGGTCAGAATTTCAAGGATCGGGACATTTATCTTCTGTATTTTAGTTCTTATTATTTGTTTCGCTTTCACCTCCATACTTGATGCCCTTTTCTTAGGTTCGGATATTTTGGTATGTGGTATGTTGGTACCGCTGGTAGGAGCCTTCTGGTGGAAAAGGGCCACGGCATTTGGGGCCAACATCAGCATTATCGGCGGTGTTGCTTTTGTTCTGATCGATTTCTTCTTGCATAGAATGGGCATTCAGGTTCCCTGGCCCGGTTATCCGGAATCCTTGTATGTGGGCTTTGCGTTAAGCTTGATCCTATTTATAGGAGGGAGTCTGCTTACCCAAAAGTCGGAGGAATCGAGAATAGCGCCATTTTATATTGAAAGAAAAGAATCTTAGTACATTATCGTAAGGGTATGGGGCTATTCATTTTAAAAATGTAATAGCCCCATACCTTACGGTATTTTTACTTACCAATTCATTGAGGAGCGATAGCAAATGGATGAATTAATAAAAAGGTTTTATGGTAAGCATCCGGACAAGCCTGATGAAAAAAAGACGAGAGTGATAAAAAGAAGTGACAGTATATCGGTAGTTCATGGCGACGTTAACAAGATATTGGTGGAGTATTTTGTCAGTACCGACCGTATGCATTGCGGGATTTTCACGATACCGGCAAATTCCCGAGGTGAGAGGACACCACCCCATGAGGGTGATGAATTCTATTATGTGTTAAAAGGAGAAGGGGTATTATCTGTCGAAGACGAGCAATTTTACAGAATATCTGAAAGCGAAAGCGGTTATCTTCCTGCAGGCTCCAACCACTATTGGCTAAATTTCTCTGATAAAAAGCTGGAGGTTTTGTTTGTATTAGCCCCAGAGATGTAACTTGGAAATTTTCAAGATGGGAGGAGTAATGATTGAGTGTTACGAGGACGTTCATTGAGAAGATAAATAACATAAAATACGAAGATTTTTCGGATTCAAACATAAAAACGGCGAAGTTAGCCATCATGGATAATGTTGGCAATGCGTTAGGAGCTCTTTCCACGGGCGTAGGTTCGATATTTGTTTCACTGGCCCATGAATCCGACAACGGGTGTTGTTCGGTATGGGGTACCGGCAAAAAAACCTCGTTGATGGAAGCTAGTTTAGTAAATGCCAGTCTTGCACAGGTGTTGGATTGCGATGATACCTATGAGATAAATTCATTGGCTGTGTCCCATCCCGGCCCGGCTGTTGTCGCGGCAGCGTTGACTGTAGCTGAGCAGGAATCATCTTCCGGACGAGATGTGATCAGGGCTGTGATACTTGGGTATGAAGCTGCTGTAAGGGTTGCCAAAGCCATTGAACCCAGACGGGATGAGTTCTGGGGCTTTGCCAATACACAAATCATAGGGGCGGTAACGGCTACGGCTATTTTACTGGGTTTAAATGATGAGGAGATGATAAACGCTTTTGGTACGGCTGTTTCCTGTTCCCCGGTGCCCAATACAAATATGATGTGGAGCTTAACGGAAAGACCTATATCCTGGATAAAAGACGGTGTTGGTTTTGCCGTATCAACCGGGGTAATGAGTGCTTGTATGGCAAAGAAAGGCTTTCATAGTACGCAGAAGGCGTTGGACAAAGAGACGGGGTACTATTTATTATGTGGTTCCGAAGATTACAATGAAGAAGAAATCATTAAAGGTCTGGGCGAAAACTTTGCAATAAATAAGATGAGTTTCAAACCGTATCCAACCTGCAGATTTATGCAGTCCTCTCTGGATTCCCTTGAATTATTATTGCGAGAAAATGCGATAAGGAATGAAGATGTCGAGAAGATTGAAGTCTATTTAACACCTTCTTTGAAAAAGTTCTTTTCGGTATACAAGCCGTACTCCATGATCGATGCACAATTTAGTTTGCCCTATGCTGCCGCTATGGTGTTAAAAAGAGTTCCGCCCTCTTCCCTCTGGTACAAGGAAGAGTATTTGAACAACGATGCTATTCTGGAAACAGCTCAAAAGATAAGGCTTATAGCGGATGCGGAAATTGAAAAGCTTAGGACGGAAAAAAGCATATTAAGTCCTAAAGTTAAGATTTACATGAAAAATGGCAGCGTGTATGAAAAACAGGAGTACTGCGCAAAGGGTCATCCGGATAAACCGTTAACAGAAAAAGAATTTCAGGAAAAATTTTTCAATATGCTGCCCGACATCAAGACCGACCGGGAGAGTCGGTTGGTGAAAAGTTTTATGGAATTAGAGGATTACAGGTCGATAAACGGACTTATTAAAAACTTGGAGATAAAATGAGGGGGTTTATATCAATGGATAACGTGACAAAAAAATTCGTAAAACAGGTATTGGACACTAATATTGATGATTTTTCAAAGAAGACTATCGAGGAAACGAAGATAGCTATCCTGGATGCCGTAGGTTGTATGATAGCCGGGACACAATCCCCGATAGGCAAAACTGCACTGGAAGTGATAGGTGGTTTTGGGGGAGTCAAGGAAGCCACCGTTATTGGAGTTGGCACAAAATTGCCTGCTCCTCTGGCGGCATATATAACCGGACAATGCTGTATGGGTCCGGATTTAAGTGATAACTATATGGCAACATCGTACATCATTTCTCATCCGGGTGAAGCTGTTATCCCAGCGGTTTTAGCCTTGGGCGAGAAAATGGGTTCCAGTCTGGAAGATGTTTTTACAGCGGTTATTTTGGGATTTGAAACGGCGGCCAGATATGCATATTCTATCGAACCTCGCAGGGAGGAAGTATATAGCTTTTCAACGCATTACACGCTGGCGGCGGCAGTGGCATGTGCTAAAATGCTACATTATGATGAAGATAAAGCGATAAATGTGCTGGGAATTGCCGGAACACTGGCACCATTACCTGTAACCAAACTCATGTGGGGCTTCAGAGAAAGACCGGCTTCATGGCATCGTGATATGCCGGGTCATTCCAATTTTGCGGCAGTGATGGCCTGCCTCTTTGCGGAAACAGATTTTAAAGGCACACATTTATTGCTTGAAGACCAGGCTAAGTATTATAAAATTGCCGGTTCCGATCATTATCATCCGGAGTTGCTATTTGAAGGATGGGGTAAAGAATACGCCATAGAAAAAATCTTTTATAAGTCCATTCCCAGTTGCTATTTCAACCAAACCTGTATTCAGGCTACAACTGATTTAATTGAAGAAAACGGCCTGCAGTTGGAGGAAATAGATAGTATAAAACTTTATGCACCCACCGAATTTGCCAAGAATTTCATTTACTATCCTCCTCGTACTTCGGTTGATACGGCTTCGAGTGTGAAGTACCTGGCAGCAATGCAGCTTTTGACTCATAAGCCCGGTCCCGATTGGTATCTGGATTTCGACAAGTATCTGAATATGAATGAGTACCAGGCAATTGCTTCCAAGATAGAGGTATTCCCCGATGACGGGTTACAAGAAATTTTCAACAAGGAAGAAAAAATATTTGGAAAGTCAGAGATTACGACGGGTGGGAAGGTTTTGGAGAAATCGGTTCAATGGATCAAAGGTTCGCCCTATAGACCCTTTACAAGGGAAGAACTTATTCAAAAATACAGGTATCTTTCGGTGCCGGTTGTTGGTATTCAAAAGGCAAAAAGCTTTGCTGATGAAATACTATACTTTGACCGTAAAAAAAGTATAAAAGAAATAATTTCCCTGTTGTAAAGATAAACACCTGCTCGTTCTCAGAGACCATCAGACAGAAAGGAATAGATACGATATGGTTGAAGGAATGACTTCTTACGAAAGAGTGATGGCGGTTTTAGAGGGAAGGCTCCCTGACCGTGTCCCCGTGATATTGCAAAACCGGGATTGGGTAGCCAAACAGTTGGGCTATAATCTGGACGATATTATACAAAATGCTGAGAAATATGTTTTTTCCCAGTACAGTTGCTTAAGGGAATATGGTTATGATTCGTTAAATGATTTAAGCGGTGTACATGCGGAAGCAGAAGCTTTGGGAACAAGGCTGGAGGTAAAGAGTGAGTGGTCATTGATCGTTAATGAGTATGCCGTAAAGAGTCAGGAGGATGTAAAAGGGTTACGAGTTATCGACCCTTATAAGGATGGCAGGCTCCCAATGATACTGGAAATAATTAGGCAACTAAAATCCTTAGGCGGACAGGATGTACCGGTGATGTGTTATGTACAAGCCCCCTTACGTTGTGCTGCCATGTTAAAGGGAACGGGCAAGGTACTAAAAGACATGTTAAAAAAGCCGGAGCAACTATACCAGTTATTAGAAATGACAACCATTTGCCAGATAATTTATGCAGAGTCTATGATCAAGGCGGGAGCGGATATAGTATTTGTATCCGATCCGATATCCTCGGGTGATGTTATTTCACGCGGGCAGTGGGAAACCTTTGCGTATCCTTACACCCATAAGCTTGTAAATTATATAAACAATGCCGGTGCCAAATCAATTTTACATGTCTGCGGAAACACGCAGGACAGGTTGGATTCCTTTGCTTCACTGGGCGTTGATGCTTTAAGTATTGAGGAAAAGGTTGATTTATCCTCAGCGAGAGAAGTTGTTGGGGATAGTGTTTGTCTAATGGGGAATGTATCACCGGAACATTTGGTTTCAAAAAATATGAGGGAAATAAAAGAAGATAGTATTAAATGCATTGAGGATGCCGGTCAAAATGGTAGGTTCATACTAAGTTCCGGCTGTTTGATGTCTCCCGATACACCGAAAAATAATGTCAGAGCGATGGTTGAAGCAGCCATAGAACACAAGTACTAGTGGGAGGATGCGGTAGAATGAATGAGATGGATAGGTTAGTTCAGCTGGTGATTGAAGGGGAAGAGGAGGAGGCCGCAGCGTTAGCTGAGAGTATTGTGCCGGATCATGACCCGTCTCGGATTATTGATGTGTTGACAGAAACGATGCGGGAAATGGGCGACAAATTTGAGGATGGCGAAATATTCTTGCCGGAATTGCTTATCATGTCCGATGCATTAATGGCGGTTATGGACGTGGTGGAACCTCATTTGAGGGCTGATAAAAGACAGGAACAGGTCACGGTAGTGCTTGGTTCTGTTTTGGGAGATGTGCATGAAATCGGTAAAAACATTGTGGGTATCGTTTTAAAAGCCAATGGTTACAATGTTATCGATCTTGGGGCCAGTGTCAGTGCCGACGATTTTATCAACAAGGCAGAGGAAAAAAATGCACGTGTGATAGGAATGTCATCATTAATGACGACAACGATGGGGCAGCAAAAAAAAGTAATCGATGCTTTGGTTGAGAAGAAAATACGTCATAAGTATAGGGTCATTGTTGGCGGGGCTCCCATAAGCGAAAGATGGGCCGAGGAAATCGGTGCTGACGGCTATGCGGAGGATGCGTTCAAAGCCTTTAAATTGGTAAAAACCTTGCTTTAGGCTATGGTTAGCTACAAATTAAGGGATAGGGTGAAATAAAGATGCTATTTAAACAAAATACAGTGCCTGTTGCACCGTTAATGGGTTTTCCCGGTGCACAACTTTCAGGCACAACAATAAAAGAAAACCTCGAGGATGCAGCCACTCAGGTAGAAAGCTTAAAGAGCTTGTATGAAAGATATTCTCCGGCCGCCATGTTCACGATGATGGATTTGACATTAGAAGCGGAAGCCCTGGGATTAAGACTCTTAAAACCGGAGGATGCTTCGTATACCGTCTTGGAGCATCCGATCGAGAAGGAAGCGGATCTTCTGAAGTTAAAGATACCAAACCCTGCTAAGGATGCGAGGATGCCTATGGTTCTCGATGTCGTCAAGAGGATGCATGAGAGCTTTGCTTGTTTAAATATTGCTTATATTGTTGGACCTTATACGCTGGCGGGACTGCTGAATGGTGCGAGTAGGGTAATAAAAAACGTCTTAAAAAAACCCGAATTTCTTAAGGAACTATTGGAAATCACAACGATAGTGATTGAAGAGTACGCTCAAGCTCTGATAAATGCGGGTGCGGATGCCTTGTGTATCCTTGAGCCTACGGCCACTCTCTTGTCTCCGGCCCAATTTGATGAATTTTCCGGTGTATATGTAAAAAGAATCACAGACAAATGCAAGGCTCCGGTAATTCTGCATATCTGCGGCAATACGACACGTATTATTAACAACATGGTTTTGACCAAGGTAGACGGGCTAAGCCTTGATTCAATGGTGAACTTTGCCGAGGTGAAGGAGATGATTCCTGAAAATATGATTTTGATGGGAAATCTAGATCCTGTCAGTATGATAGCTTATGGTGAAAAGGATGTTGTGAAAAAGAATATTAGGGAGTTATTAGGGGTCATGAAGGATAAGAAAAATTTTGTTTTGAGTACAGGCTGTGACCTTCCGAAGGATGCTGATTTAGATAATATTCAATTGATGTTTGAATTAGCCAAAGAAAAGAGTTGGGAGGAGTAGCAGGGTGAAATTTAAGGGACATATCTATGCTACACTGGCGGCATTTTTGCTGGCTTCCATAGTAGTGATTGGCAAATTGCTCTTAAAAGAAGGTATAGACCCTTTAGCGATTGTTTTTATTAGAGCTATAATGGCATTTGTTATGATGGGCGGTTTTTTGCTTATTTACGACAGGTCGTTACTAATTGTCAAAGCCGGTGATTTTCTTTTGCTTTTGTTCTATGGATTGACTGTTGCCGTCAATTATGCAAGCTACTTGTACGCTTTTAAATGGATCAGTGGAACGGTTTCCGTTGTTTTGTTGTACACGTATCCGGCTCTGGTGGTTATAATATCGGCTATTGTATTTAAAGAAAAAATCACACTAAACAAGGTTTCGGCGTTAGTGCTTACCTTTTTAGGATTATTGCTGGTGATACAAATTTATAATACTTCTTTCATTAAATATAATTTTATTGGTATTTGTTGTGGTCTTACGGCCGGATTATCCATGGCCTGCTACAGCATTTTGGGTAAAATTTTAACAAACAAGTACAATTCGCTGACGGTTGTATTTTATGGTTTTGGTATTGGGGCACTCTTTCTGTTTTTAAAAGACCCGGCAGCTATCGTAAATGTTTCTTTAAGCTGGTACTCTTTTGGAGGGATTTTGGCGTTGGCGATTTTCCCAACGATGTTGGGATATAGTTTGTTTACCCGTTCTTTCAAATATATTGAGCCCAGTCGTGCCAGTATTATTTGTACAACGGAACCGGTAATGGCTGCTATCATGGCAAAAATATTTTTGGATGAACAAATAGAAATCATACAGTACTTTGGCGGTTTGCTGATAATAATTGGCATTATCATCATGGAATTCAGGAATGTAAATTTGGAGAAAGTGAAGAGGGACGTTCTATAAAGTCAACTAATTTAATATGTGGGGGCTTAAAAATGAACATAGTTATCTTAGATGACATAGAAATTAATGGCAGACAACTCGAAAGTTTAAGAGAATATGGCGATCTGAGGGTATGCTCAGGGGTACCGTCTGACACGGAAGAAGTCGTATCAAGGGCCGGTGAGGCTGAAATAATCTTGTGCGGATGGACGGAAATTACCGAGCAGGTTTTGAAGAAACTGCCTAATCTAAGGTTTATATCCTTGTGGGCCACGGGTTATGACAATATAAATGTTAATGCTGCCACACAAAACGGAATTGTCGTTTCGAATGTTCCCGGTTATGCAGAAAACGCCGTAGCAGAACTAGCCATAGGTCTGATGCTATCTGTAATTAGGAAAATTACCCGTGCCGACAAGGATATGAGGAAGAAGCCGGATATAAATTGGAATCCCTATCAGGGGTTGGAGCTTAAGGGTAAGACTTTAGGAGTTATTGGAACCGGAGCAATAGGGGCAAGGGTTGCAAATATCGCCCGGTGCTTTGGCATGAAGCTGATAGGAAGTGATCGTTATCCAAAAGATGAGTTGGTTAATAAGCTGGGGTTTAAATATCTTGAACTAAATGAGGTACTTAGGGATTGCGATATAGCTACCATACATTTGCCTTTAAACAAAGCAACCAATGAGCTGATTACAGGCAGGGAGATAGCCTTAATGAAGGATTCGACAATTATTATCAACACCGCCCGTGCAGGTATAATTGAGCAGGATTCGTTGTATGAGGTACTTGAGAGAGGCAGGATTTACGGTGCCGGCTTGGATGATATTGATTTCTCTCAAGAGAGCGGTAAGAATTTGCTGAAACTGGACAATGTGGTTGCCACGCCGCATATTGGGTTTAATACCAGAGAGGCCATTGAAAAAAAGACGGATGTCTGTATTGAGAACGTAATCAGGTATCTTCATAAAAGACCGATAAATGTTGTTAATTAAAGTGGAGTCCAAGTGAAGACGAGGAGGTAAGTTCATGAAGCTAACTAAACAGCAAGAAGAGATGCTTGGCGGAAAATACAGCGAGGGTACGGCCACGGCCTTGAAAATTCAAATTGCTGTAGGAGAGTCATTTGGAGCCGAACGCCTGGTTCCCATTACAAGGGCTCACGTTGCGTTGAGTAATCAGGATGCGGATCTTTGGTTTGCAGAAAAGTTATTAAAGGCGGGAGCAAAATGTAAGATCCCGCCAACAGTGAATCCCGGCTTCTGTTTATCGTACTTTCAAAAGGTGACGACAATATCTGAAGAGGATGCTTCATTAATGCAAAGAACCCACGAGGCCTATAAGGCTTTGGGAGCAGTACTTACGTATAGTTGCACCCCGTACTTGGGAGGAAACATTCCGCGATTTGGAGAGATTGTGGCTTTTTCCGAGTCAAGCGCTACACCGTACGTTAATTCGGTCTGGGGGGCCAGGAGCAATAGAGAATCAGCGCAAAGCGCCTTGTGTGCCGCGATAACGGGGTTGGTTCCGGAATACGGCTTATTGACGGACGAAAACCGTCAAGGGGATATTCTTGTTGAGGTTCAGGCTGAGATGAAAAGTGATTTTGAATATCAATTGCTGGGGTATATGGGCAAGAAAATTGGCAACGGAGTACCGGTATTTACAGGGTTGCCGAAATATGTCACACCGGAAGCGCACATGAATCTGGGTGCGCAGTTAAATACCTCGGGGGCGTACGGCCTTTATCACATTGTAGGAGTGACACCCGAAGCCCAGACCTTAGAAGCAGCCTTTGGCGGAAAAGAGCCCAAAAGAAGAGTGACTATAACTGATGAGGATTTACAAGGTATCTTGCAGGAAATATCCGAAGAGGGCGCAAGAAAGATAGATTTTGCTATGTTTGGTTGTCCGCATTTTACCATAAGCCAAGTGCAGGAGATAGCAAAAATACTGGCAGGAAAAAAGCTAAAGTCGGAGATGTGGATATTGACATCCAGTTACACCAAAGAGCTGGCTGAGCGCATGGGACTATTGGAGGTTATTAATAATGCGGGAGGGCATATCGTAGAGGACACTTGTCCGGACCAACCTTGTTGGCACCATTTGAAAGGCAAACTGGGCGTCACGGAGTCGCCGAAGTGTGCGTACTACCCGAAACGCAGAGGACTAAGCTTTGTAATCAGAGACTTGAGGACGTGTGTTGAAGCAGCTTTGAAGGGGGAGGTAGAATGAGCGAGAAAACATTTAAGTGTCACAAGATTTCCGAGGGAGCAACGGAAGGTGAAGTGTTGATTTCACAGGATGATATCATGTTTTATCTCATTGACCCCAAAACCGGTATTGTTATAGAAAAGGGTCATTCCCTGGAGGGGAAAAGTGTAGCCGGTAAAATTTTAGTCTTCCCCAGCGGCAAAGGAAGCTCCGTCGTTCAGGCGGACGGAATGTATCAACTTGCAAAGAATAACAATTCACCTAAAGCCATGATTATTAAATACCCGGAAACGGTCTTGGTGGCTACTGCTATTATTATGGAAACACCAATGGTCGATCGTGTTGACGAAGAGTTCTATGAAACGGTTAAAGACGGGGATGTAATATCGCTTGATGCCGATGCGGGTAAGATCGTTCTGAAAAAAAGGGTGTAAAGCATCATGACAGAAAGGGTAAAAATAGAGATACCTTATGGGAAAAAACAGTTAGAAGCGTACATGCCTCAAAATAACTTTATCTTTGAAGGGAAAATGCAAACGAGAAAGCCATTGTGTGATTTCGAAAAAACACTCGGCGAAAAGTTGGATCACCCCATAGGGTGTAGGTCTCTAAAGGAAGAAGTACTGGGCAAGGCGAGGATATTAATAATAGTTGAGGACAACACCAGAAATACGCCGGTAAAAAGGATATTACCGATATTGCTTGGATATTTGGGTGAAGCGGGAATCCCAACAGCGAAAATAGAGATATTAATAGCCCCCGGTACTCATCGGGCCATGAGTGAAGAGGAAGTAATCGATAAAATAGGGGCAGATATTTATCAAAAAGTAAGGATATTCCAGCACGATTATACAGATAAAAGCGCCATGAGGGATTTGGGCGTAATAAGGGCCGGCGGAAGGGATATTCCTATACAGGTGAACAAAAAGGCTCTTGAGGCAGACTATATCATCGGACTAGGGAATATTATTCCCCATTCCGATGCTGGTTTTTCCGGAGGCGCTAAGATAGTCCAGCCCGGTATCTGCTACGCAACAACAACTTCTGCAACGCATATCATGGGGGCATTATTAGATGAAATACCCCTTGGTAATGTGGAAAATCCTTGTCGACAAGGGATAGAGATGGTGGCAAAAAAAGTTGGTCTTAAATTTATCATCAATGTGGTCATGAACCCGGAGGATGAAGTTGTGGATATATTTACCGGAGATTTCATCAGAGCACATCGAGAGGGAGCCAGGGTGTCAAGGGAGGTTTATGGGGTTAAGATCCCGGAGCTTGCCGATATAGTAGTGGTGAGTTCTTGTCCCTGTGATATTGACTACTGGCAAGCCGATAAAGGGTTGATAGCGGCATATTTTGCTGTAAAGAAAGGTGGATATATAATCTTTGCTGCACCCTGCTATGAGGGAATGGAGCATAATCACCCTAAGCTCAAGGATTGGGCCAGACTATCTCTGACTGAGGCCTTGGCTTTGGCAGAGAAAACACCTTTTAGTGATGAAGAGGCAGATTTGGTAGCTGCAGACATTGCTATACAGGGGATAAGGGTGAGGGAGAAGGTGAAAAAGGTATTAATTATCACCGACGGACTTACCCAAGAGGAAATAGATATATTAGGGTTTGCAAAATCCGAAACGTTACAAGGTGCGCTTGATGAAGTCTTAAAGCGGGTTCCTAATGGAAGGGTAGGTGTACTTCCCAGGGGAGGCGATTGCCTGCCGGTAATGCGATAGAAAACAAAGAGGTGAAAGTGAATAATGTCAAAACTAGTAGAATGTATTCCTAATTTTAGTGAAGGACAAAGAAAAGAAGTAATAGAGGGACTAAGAGAAGTTATTAAAGGAGTACCCGGTGTTGTACTCCTGGATTATTCCTCTGATAAAAGTCATAACAGAAGTGTCTTTACCTTCGTTGGTACACCTGAGGGGGTCAAAGAAGCGGCTTTTCTTTCGGCCAAGCAAGCGAAAGAAACCATAGATATGACAAAACATCAGGGCGAGCATCCCCGGATGGGTGCGACGGATGTTATTCCCTTTGTACCTGTCAAGGGAGTGACAATGGAGGAATGTGTAGAACTATCCAAAGAGGTGGCGGAAAGAGTAAGTAAAGAGTTGGGTATACCCGTATATCTTTATGAAGAATCAGCTGCTAAACCGGAAAGAAGAAATCTGGCAGCAGTGCGGAGGGGGCAATTTGAAGGTATGCCCGAGAAACTCAAGACGCCCGGTTGGGAACCGGATTTTGGCGGAACAAAAATACATCCGACAGCCGGTGTTGTAGCGGTAGGTGCCCGGATGCCTCTCGTCGCCTATAACATTAACCTCAATACCTCGGATATCACCATAGCCAATAACATCGCTAAAATCATCAGGGAATCAGGCGGAGGATTGAGTTTTGTCAAGTCGATCGGGGTAATGCTGGAGGATAAAAATATCGCCCAGGTCTCTATCAACATGACCAACTATCAAAGGACACCTCTTTATCGGGTCTTTGAACTCGTTAAAATAGAGGCCCAAAGATACGGAGTGGGTGTGCTCGGCAGCGAGATCATAGGGTTAACACCGGTGGATGCTCTGGTTGATACGGCTAAATACTACCTGCAAATGGAAGGATTTGACAACGAAAAGCAGGTGCTGGAAAAACATTTAATGCAGGGGTAGCCCTTTGCGGGTAGATTTGAATCAGTAACAAGGTGAAGGTAACGAGGTGAAGATGATGAAAAAAAAGGCGGATGTAGTAATCAAAAATATTGGGATGCTGGTCACTCCCACAGGAAATCAGGCGAAAAAAGGTGAGGAGCAGGGAAAGCCGACCGTTTTGTATGATGCTTTTATAGCCGTAACAGACGGCATAATAAGTGCGGTGGGCACGAAAAATGAGCTTGCCGATGTCGAGACGGACGAAAAGACAGAGATAGTAGATGCCGGAGGCAAACTTGTTACCCCCGGTTTGGTAGATGCTCATACCCATCTTGTGTTTGGAGGCTGGCGGCAAAAGGAGTTAGCCCAGAAGCTAAGAGGAGTAAGCTATCTGGAGATACTGCGCCGGGGTGGGGGAATCTTGAGTACAGTGCAAAGCACTCGCCTTGCTTCCTACGAAGAGTTGCTAAAGAAGGCCGAAGGGATTCTTGATAAGATGCTTAGGCACGGAACGACCACCTGTGAAGCAAAAAGCGGATATGGGCTGGATACAGACAGTGAAATAAAGCAGATGAAAGCAGTAAGGGAATTGCAATTAAAAAGACATCCTGTCGACTTGGTCAGCACTTTTCTGGGGGCTCATGCCGTACCGCAAGAATATAAAGGCAATAAAAAGGAATACATAAAGCTTATTTGCGAAGAAATGCTGCCGCAGGTAAAGGAGTACAAACTGGCAGAATTCTGTGATGTCTTTTGCGAAGACAGTGTGTTTGATTTGGAGGAATCACGTACAATTCTGGAGGAAGGGAAAAGATACGGTCTTGTTCCCAAAATCCATGCTGATGAAATTACCCCTCTGGGAGGAGCTGCCCTGGCCGCAGAAGTAGAAGCCATTTCGGCGGACCATTTGATCAAGGCCACGGACGAAGGGCTGGAAGCCATGGCAAAGGCAGGTACAATAGCGGTGCTGCTGCCGGCTACTTCTTTCTACCTTAACGAGAGCTACGCCCGGGCAAAAAAGATGATTGAGCTGGGTGTCCCCGTTGCTGTGGCAAGCGATTTCAACCCGGGTTCCAGTCCTAATCTATCCTTACAGCTGCCCATGAATCTGGCATGCTTGAAATATCGGATGACGCCGGAGGAGGTATTGACGGCAGTTACCTTAAATGCGGCGGCGGCACTTAACAGGAACTGGTTTATTGGCAGTATCGAAAACGAAAAACAAGCTGATATCATCATTTGGGATGCTCCGGATCTGGACTATATTTTTTATCATTACGGTATTAATCAGGTGAAAACCGTCATCAAAAAGGGGAAAGTTGTTGTTTCCAATTAAAGCAGGGTAAGAAAAAACATAAATACGGTAGGAGAGAGATTATGAAAAGTGATATTCAAATAGCTCAAGAGGCAAAAAAGATACCTATTGGGGAAGTAGCCGCAAGATTGGAGATTCAAGAGAAAGATGTAGAGTACTATGGTAAATACAAGGCTAAAATAGACCACAGGCTGTATAAGGAAAGACAGGATAAAAAAGATGCTAAGGTCATTTTGGTTACAGCGATCACTCCTACTCCCGCAGGAGAAGGGAAAACAACCACCACAGTGGGTTTGGGAGATGCCTTGAACCGTCTGGGAAAGAAAACGATTATTGCGTTAAGAGAGCCCTCATTAGGGCCCGTTTTTGGTATTAAAGGAGGAGCGGCAGGCGGGGGATACGCCCAAGTAGTGCCCATGGAGGATATAAACCTTCATTTTACCGGGGATTTGCATGCTGTTGGTGCCGCCAATAACCTTTTGGCTGCTATGCTGGATAATCACATTTACCAGGGTAATGTGCTGAATATCGACCCCAGGAGAATTACTTGGCGCCGGGCTTTGGATATGAACGACAGGCAGCTGAGAGCCTTAGTGGACGGATTGGGAGGCAAAACCAATGGAGTGCCTAGGGAAGATGGATTTGATATCACCGTAGCCTCTGAAATCATGGCGGTGTTTTGTCTGGCCCAGGATTTAAAGGACTTAAAAGAACGCCTGGCCAGGGTGGTAGTGGCTTACACTTATCAAGGGAAACCGGTAACGGCCGGGGAGCTCAACGCTCAGGGAGCGCTTACCGCCCTTTTGAAGGAAGCCTTTAATCCTAACCTGGTACAAACCTTAGAGCAAACACCGGCCTTCATCCATGGCGGTCCTTTTGCCAACATTGCTCATGGCTGTAATAGTGTTATTGCCACTAAGCTGGCTATGAAGCTTGCCGACTATGTAGTGACGGAAGCCGGTTTTGGCGCTGATTTAGGTGCCGAGAAATTCATAGATATTAAATGCAGGTTGGCAGGAATCAAGCCGGCTGCCGTGGTGCTGGTGGCTAGCATACGGGCCTTGAAGCATCATGGAGGATGTGCCAAAGAGGATTTGGGAAAAGAAGATTTGGTCTCTTTGGAGAAAGGGAAAGAAAACCTTGAAAAACACCTTTACAATATTACCAAGGTGTATGGATTGCCCGTTGTGGTGGCTATTAACCGTTTTCCTACCGATACAAAGAAGGAATTGGAACTTGTTTTCGACAGTTGTAAGAAAATGAAGGTGCCGGCAGCAATTTCCGAGGTCTTTACCCAAGGAGGAGAAGGCGGACTGATGTTAGCGGAGAATGTCCTTAGGCTGACGGAACAGAAAAACGATTTCAAATACGTCTATCCGTTGTCATTGAGTATTAAGGAAAAGATTGGTATAATAGCCCGGGATGTATACGGGGCAGCCTCGGTTGTTTTTGCCAAAGAGGCTGAAAAAGCCATTGCGGAGTATGAAGCCTTAGGTTATAAGGAATTACCGGTCTGTCTGGCTAAGACGCAGTACTCTTTTTCTGACGATGCCAAATTACTGGGAGCGCCAAAAGGGTTTGAACTTACTGTCAGGCAGGTCAGGTTATCGGCAGGGGCAGGATTTGTGGTGGCTATTACCGGAAACATTATGACATTACCCGGTTTACCCAAGGTTCCCGCCGCTGAAAAAATTGATGTTAATGAAGAAGGGATCATAACCGGACTTTTTTAGGAGGAATAAAAAGATGCTAAGCGAAATGCAGGTTGATAAATTTATTGAAATAATGGCTTCAAAAAAACCAGCCCCCGGAGGAGGTTCAGCCGCCGCCTTGTGCGGGGCTGTGGGCACTGCTCTGGGCTGTATGGTAGCTAATCTTACTGTGGGCAAGGAAAAGTACCAGGATCACGAAGAGATAATGAAAGAAATTCTTGAGGAGTCTACAGTAATAGCCAACGAATTTACGGAATTGATCGATCGTGATACCGAGGCTTTTAATAAAGTAGCGGCTGTTTTTGCCCTGCCCAAGACAAGCGAAGAAGAGAAGGCTTTGAGGAAGGAGGCCTTGCAGGAAGCTTTGAAATTTGCTACGAAGGTGCCTTTTTCCATGATGGAAAAATCAGTTGAGGCTTTGAGACTCTTAGAAAAATCTCTTGGCAGGTCAAATTCCAATGCCGTTAGTGATTTGGGTGTCGGCGCTTTAGTCTTAAAAAGTGCCCTGCAGGGTGCCTGGTTGAATGTCTTGATCAACCTGGGCAGTATTAAGGATGGCTCTTTTGTTGCAGAGTATAAGGCAAAGGGGGAAGCAATATTGCTTGAGGCGGTACCCATAGCAGATAGAATTTATCACAGGGTAGAAGAATCTTTGTTATAATGGTCTAAGTAGGTACGAAAATAATCCGGAAAAAGGCGAGTGACTGTTAATGATTTTTAACAGAGCAGAGATGTTAAACAAAAGGGCAAATAGGCAAAAATTTAAGATTGATGAGATGTTTAAGAAACTTCCAATTTCAAAAGGAGCAGTTATTGCGGATATTGGGTGTGGCGGCGGCTGCTTTACGATGCGTTTTGCCGAGATGGTTGGTCAAGACGGTAAAGTGTATGCGGTGGATATTAATGAAAAATATTTGGCTTATGTAGGAGAATATATTCACAAAAAGCAAATAACAAATATCGAGCTTGTTAAAGTCGACGGCATCGGATTAAATTTACCGGATCAAAGCTGCGATTTGATATTTTTGAGAAATGTCCTCCATCATATAGAAGATAGAACATGTTATTTTGAAAATATGAAAAGATATTTAAGACCCAAGGGGAAAGTTGCAATAATTGAATACAAAGGACGTACTGGGTTAAACTTCATTACCCTGTGGGGGCATTACGTAGAGGAAGAAGTTATTCTTAGGACGATGAAAAATACCGGTTACACCCTCGTTAACAGTTGTGACTTTTTGCCGGAGCAGAGTTATAATATTTTTGAATTGAATTGAATTGAATATGATCGGTAAAAGGAGATAGGATCGTTGAATGTATTATGTATATATATTAGAATGCAGTGACGGTACTTACTATACTGGATGGACGGTAAATCTTGAGGAAAGAATTAATAAGCATAACCAGGGACAGGGCGCCAAGTATACACGGACCAGGAGTCCTGTAAAACTGAAATATTTTGAGGAATACGACGATAAGAGGGAGGCGATGAAAAGAGAATACCGGATAAAACAGTTGACGAGAAGCGCAAAAAAAGAATTATGGGGTGAGAATAAGAATGGGTAAAACACTTATTGTTTATTATTCTTTAGAAGGACACACCAGGGAGATAGCCGAAATCATGGCCAAGGAAATTACGGCGGAGACGCTGGAACTCAAGCCCTTAAAAGACATTTCTCCCGGGGCTTTGAAGTATATGACCGGAGGGAGTCAGGTGGTTAAAAAGAGTACTCCCAAACTGCAAGCATATGATGTTGATTTTAACGATTATGACCTAATTATCATTGGAACTCCGGTTTGGGCCTGGACTTATACGCCGGCGATCAGGACATTTCTTACCAAGGAAAGGATAGCAGGGAAAAAAATAGCTCTGTTTTGTACTAATAGGGGCGGTGAGGGTTCGACTTTAGAGGCAATGAAGAAAGAGTTGACTGGGAATCAAATTGTTAGTGAAATAAGCTTTCGTACGAAAAAAGAAGACAAAGAGATTAACCAAAAAAAGGTTCTGGACTGGCTCCAAGAAATTAAAATAAACAAATAATGCAATTCATCTCTCGTTTTTAACCTAGCTATCGCGGTAGATAGCTTTGAGGCGAGAGATTTCTTGTACTATTTTAAATTATTATTAAAATATAGATAACCTTGCAGGAATATTATGGTACAGTCTAGAATTGGTAATATACACAAATGTTAGGTGTTTAATAATAAAAACAGCAA
The DNA here is from genome assembly GCA_018433675.1 of Clostridia bacterium. Lineage (GTDB taxonomy): Bacteria > Bacillota > Peptococcia > DRI-13 > SM3-B62 > SM3-B62. The sequence continues at coordinate 103,206 of JAHDQS010000033.1, read as the reverse complement.
CAAAAAGAAGGGAGAGAGAAGAAAAGGCAACTAACAACAGGAGGTGGTTGTGCCCTTGAGAACAGGGAAAACCGTGTGGCTGATAGATGCAGCCTATTTGTTCAACGCTCAGCGTTCGGTTAACAACGGGTATAATTTTGACTATCTTAAGCTTAGAAAGGAGCTTGAAAAGGATGGGCCAATAAGCAGAGGGTATTATCTGAATTCAACCAAGAACCCGCCCTCGGATGCGCAGAATGCGTTTAATACTTGGCTAAAGACAGCTTGGCCTGACGGACCTCAATTTATTGTAAAGTTATACAAATTGAAGGAACAGGAATTCAGGTGTCCATATTGCGCTAAAGCCATTGGCGAGCAGATGCAAAAAGGTGTTGATGTAGGTATTGCCACGCTAATCGTAAAACTGGCCTACCAGGAGAATTATGACAACCTTATTCTATCCTCAGGTGACGGCGACCTGGAGGATGCCTTATCACATGTCAGAGAGTACCTGAATAAGAGGATTGAATTGTGTGTTTTTAGGTACGGTGTTTCGCCGGACTTGCAATCATATGCGGATAAGATTTATTGGATTAATGATTTTTCTCATGACGTGTTAAAATAAGAGTAGAAAAAGGCAAAAAGACCCCTATGGATTAACGAACCAAAAGGGGTCTTTTTTGAACCGCTATCAAATTCGTAAAGCAGTACAATTGCGATCGTCACGGATCAACTGAGGAAGCGAGCGTGTAAAACTCGCAACGCGTTGCGAGAATTTGAAAAGTGCCAACATTATCGGCACAATTGGAGGAACACTTATGGCCAACAGCTTAATCCCGAACGACGCTAATAATTTTGATGAGGTTATTTCCATTATTGACAATGCACGCGAGAGCGCATTTCGCGCTGTCAACCGGGAACTCATTAATATGTACTGGGACATCGGCGAGTATGTAAGCCGCTGCGTTTCCGAGGGCGGTTGGGGCAAGTCTGTCGTCAAGGAATTTTCGGAATTCATACAGAGCCGCTATGTTGGCATTAAAGGCTTTTCTGCGTCCAATATATGGAGAATGAAGCAATTTTACGAAACCTATTACGGCAACGAAAAACTCGCAACATTGTTGCGAGAACTGACGTGGTCGCACAATCTTCAAATATTGTCGTGTAAGACGGATGAGGAGCGGGAGTTTTATCTTACTTTGGCGGTCAAAAACCGCTATTCTTTCCGTGAATTGAAACGGCAGATGGATAGCGGCCTGTATGAACGCACAATGATGTCGGAAATCACAAACAAACTAATAACCGAACGCAGCGAGGGTTTGACCGCCCTGCGCGACAGCTATGTGCTTGAATTCTTAGATTTACCTGAATATCACAAGGAGAAAGACTTGCGAACAGCTATTGTCGGAAACCTGAAAGAATTTATTTTGGAGTTTGGTAAAGACTTTACCTTCGTTGGCGAAGAATACCGCGTTCAGGTAGGGACCCGTGATTTCTTTATCGACCTGTTGTTTTATAATCGCGGACTTCATTGCCTTGTGGCGATAGAACTGAAAATTGGTGAGTTTGAGCCGGAACACCTTGGCAAGGTGGAATTCTATCTTGAGGCTCTTGACCGCGATATCAAAAAAACCGATGAGAATCCGAGCGTGGGGCTTATTCTCTGTACTAAGAAGGATGCGACGGTGGTCGAGTACGCATTAAGTCGTAGCCTGTCGCCCGCCATGATTGCGGATTATAAATTGCACTTGCCGGATAAGCGCATACTGGAAAACAAACTACGTGAGTTAACGGATCTTGCCGAAAGCACCGCTGATGAAGAAAACGAATAAAAGAGGGAATGCCGGCGAGCAAATGCAAAAAGACGTTGATGTTGGGATTGCTATGCTGATCGTAAAACTGGCCTACCAGGAGAATTATGACAGCCTTATTTTATCTTCGGGTGACGGCGACCCTGAGGATGCTTTGTCCCACGTCAGAGAGTACTTGAATAAAAGGATCGAATTGTGCGTTTTCAAGTATAGTGTTTCGCCGGATTTGCAATCACACGCGTACAAGTTTTACTGGATTAATGATTCTTCTCATGATGTGCCTAAATAATCATTAAAGGCAAAAAGACCCCTATGGATTAACGAACCAAAAGGGGTCTTTTTTTTGTTTAATCAAAGCTGATAAATGGCAAAATATATGGGTATGGTTATAAGGTAGTTAAATTAAAAAAGGACGGTACTGGAAAATATGGGTTCAAGCTTTCCCGGTTTAGATGATGTTTATCTCTTCCACCAGGGCACCTTATACAAAAGCTATCGTGTTTTGGGTGCTCATTTGCGGGAAGAAGACGGCAAACATGGAGTGCGTTTTACCGTATGGGCGCCCCAAGCCAAAAGTGTCAGTGTAGTTGGCGATTTTAACGCCTGGAACAAAGAGAGCCATTCCTTGCAGAGGGTAGAAAATTCCGGCTTGTGGACGCTTTTTGTGACCGGGGTCGAAAACGGCGATCTCTATAAATTCATGGTTCTTACTCCAGACGGTTATGAACTGACCAAGGCGGATCCTTATGCATTTTATGCGGAGTGTCGACCGAAGTCGGCTTCCAGGGTATTTGAGTTAGAAGGATATGAGTGGCAAGACGCGGATTGGATGGAGAAAAGGTCCGGGGAGTCTGTTTATGAGAAGCCGCTGAACATTTATGAGGTGCACCTTGGCTCATGGAAAGGAAAAGAGGATGGAAGCCTTTATACGTACAGGGAACTGGCCGAAGAGTTGGTCGAATATGCCGCCGAGATGGGTTATACCCATTTGCAGCTGCTGCCTGTGACGGAGCATCCTTACGACGGTTCCTGGGGTTATCAGGTCACCGGATATTTCGCCGTGACCAGTAGATATGGAACACCTCACGATTTCATGTATTTTGTGGATTGCTGTCACCGTCGTGGAATCGGGGTTATCCTTGATTGGGTGCCCGCCCATTTTTGCAAGGATGGACATGGTTTAGCTTTTTTTGACGGAAGTAAATTGTTTGAGGTCGAAGAGCTCTACGGTTGGGGAACGATGAGATTTGACTACGGGAGACCGGAGGTCAAAAGCTTTTTAATTTCCAACGCGGTGTTCTGGTTTGATCTTTATCATATCGACGGCTTGAGGATGGATGCCGTCGCCAGTATGCTCTATCTCGATTACGGTAAAAAAGCCGGGGAATGGTTCCCGAACAAGTACGGGGGGAATGGGAATCTGGAAGCGATCTCCCTGATCAAGCAAATGAACGAGGTGGTGTTTTCATATTTTCCTCATGCCCTGATGGTAGCCGAGGAATCGACAGAATGGCCATTGGTAACAAGACCTACGGATATGGGAGGACTAGGCTTCAATTACAAGTGGAATATGGGTTGGATGAATGATGTGTTGCGGTACATGGAAACCGATTCTCTGTTCAGACAATGGCATCATAATCTGCTGACCTTCTCCTTCCTTTACGCTTTTTCAGAGAATTTCATACTTCCCATGTCCCATGACGAGGTGGTACACGGCAAGAAATCGCTGATTGAGAAAATGCCGGGGGATTACTGGCAAAAGTTTGCTAATTTACGGGTGTTTTTGGGGTACATGATGTCTCACCCGGGGAAGAAGCTCTTGTTTATGGGAGGGGAATTTGCGCAGTTTATTGAGTGGCGCTATTACGAAGGACTTGAGTGGAAACTTTTGGATTTCCCTATGCATACCGCTTTTCATAATTACGTGAGGGCCTTGAATCACTTTTATCTTAACCAGAAAGCCTTCTGGGAGCTTGACCATGGTTGGGAAGGCTTTGAGTGGATCGATTGTCATAACAATCGGCAAAGCATCATTGTTTTTATCAGGAAAAGCAAGGAGAAACAGGATTGGCTCCTTATTCTTTGTAACTTTACTCCCCAATATTTTGCCGGATTTCGGATAGGGATACCGCAAGAAGGAAGTTATGAAGAAATTTTTAACAGTGACTTAGAAATTTATGGGGGCTCGGACAAGAAGAACGAAGGTATTCTTGAGACGGAGAAAATACCATGGCACAATCAACCTTATTCCCTTGAAATGATTGTTCCTCCTTTAGCATTTGTGGTGTTGAAGCAAAAGGCGGAGAAATAAAAAAGGACTTCTGGGGGAAACTTAAGAACTAGCACCCAACATTGAGCGGGGGTTTTAAATGCTGCAGGATAAAGAATTATTCAAGGAAAAAATGAAGGAAAAATTCATTGAGCTATACGGGAAAAACATTGATACCGGAACTAGGCGGGAAAAGTACACTGCTTTGGCGATGCTGGTAAGGGACGAAATAAGCAGGACATGGGATGCTTCAGTGCAAAACTGTTCAGCGCAAAAAAGAAAAAAGATCTATTACCTATCGATAGAGTTTTTGCCCGGACGTTTTTTGCTGAACAATCTGCTTAACTTAGGAATCAAGGATATGGTTGAGAAAGGGTTGGCAGAAATAGGGGTTGACCTTTATGAATTAGCGGAGCAGGAAGAAGACCCCGGATTAGGTAACGGCGGTTTAGGGAGACTGGCTTCAGGTTTCCTGGATTCTCTTGCTTCCCTTGGGTTTCAGGGATATGGCTGTGGCATTCGCTATAGATATGGGTTATTTGAACAAAAAATAGTCAATGGTGAACAAGTCGAGATTCCGGATGATTGGTTGAAAGACGGAAACATTTGGGAATACAGGAAGCCTGAAGAAGATGAACATGTAAGGTATGGCGGTTTTGTAATCGTCAGCGGGAAGAATGGCAGCTTGAACTTTGAACATGTAAATTATGAAACGGTGCGTGCCGTCCCTTATGATATACCAATAGTCGGCTATCAAAATGGGATGGTCAATTACATGAGGCTTTGGAGCGCGGAAACCGCCCAGGTTGATTTTGACTTCCACACCTTTTGCCGGGGAAATTATGCGGGTGCTTTAAAACATAAATGTTTCGTGGAAGCCGTGTCACAGGTTTTGTATCCTGATGATACAACCCATGAAGGACAATTGCTAAGGCTGAAGCAAGAGTATTTTTTCGTTTCAGCCGGTCTGCAGAGCATTATTCGTAAGTGTAAAGAGGAATATAAGGACCTTAATTTTCTCCCAGAGCAGGTAGCCGTGCATATCAATGATACCCATCCCACCTTGGCAGTAGGGGAACTGATGAGGATTTTGCTTGATGATAACGGTATGTCTTGGGAAGAAGCCTGGGAAATCACCAAGAATACCATTTCCTACACGAATCACACAACACTGCCTGAAGCCTTGGAAAAATGGCCAATGGATTTTTTTCGTGAGCTTTTGCCGCGGGTTTATATGATTATTGAGGAGATCAATGAAAGGTTTTGCCGGGAAGTAATCGGTAAGTATCCGTGTGGTGCTGAGCAATTAAAAGAGATGGCCATAATCTGGGATGGTTTTATCAGAATGGGTAACCTTGCCGTTATCGGCAGTCATACTGTCAATGGGGTAGCCAAGCTTCATACTCAGATATTAAAACAAAGTGTAATGAAGAAATTCCATGAGTATTACCCGGGTAAATTTACAAACAAAACAAACGGTATTACCCATAGGAGATGGCTCTTGTTGGCTAATCCGCGTTTGAGCAGCCTGATAATTGAGGCCATAGGCCGGGAGTGGATTGCAAGACCTGCTCAACTAATACATCTAAAGAATTACGCCGACGATGCCTCCTTTCAGGCTGAAATTGCTTCAATAAAACTGGAAAACAAAAAAAATCTTGCTTCATATCTCAAAAAGACTCAGGGCGTTATTGTGGAGCCGGAATCCATATTTGATATGCACATTAAAAGGATTCACGGCTATAAGCGTCAATTGCTAAACATTTTACACATCATGAGTATCTACAATCACTTACATGAGTGCCCGATGGCAGAATTCTTTCCCCGAACATTTATTTTTGGGGGAAAAGCAGCTCCTGCCTATTACCTGGCCAAACAGGTAATCAAACTGATCAACAGTGTTGCCGATGTTGTCAACAATGATGCCAAGACAAACGATAAGCTCAAGGTTGTGTTTTTAGAAAACTACAATGTGTCGTTAGCCGAGAAAGCCTATCCGGCTGCCGATGTGAGTGAGCAGATATCCACGGCAGGTAAAGAAGCTTCGGGAACGGGGAACATGAAATTCATGATGAATGGAGCCGTTACAATCGGAACGAGAGACGGTGCCAACATTGAAATTATGGAAAAGGTTGGCGAGGGCAACATCTTTGTCTTCGGCGCTACGGCAAAGGAGACTGGCGACTTCTGCCGTCACGGAGGGTATTGCCCCTTGACCATTTGCAACCAAAACGAAAGAATTAAAACCGTCTGTGAACAGTTGTTGCGCGGGTTTTTCAGGCAAAACAGAGAATTTAAAGCTATTTATGAGCATTTGCTTTTTCATAACGATACTTTCTTTGTCTTGCATGATTTTAGTAATTATGCGGCAGCCCAAGAGCGTTTAGGGAAAAAGTACAGGGAACAGTCTGCATGGAGAAGGATGTGTATCCACAATATAGCTCATGCCGGGGATTTTTCCAGTGATAGGACAATAAGTGAGTATGCAGAGGAAATATGGAAAATCAAACCTGTTGACGAATCTGAGATAGGAGAATGAAAAATGCAAAAAAAAGAGTGCATTGCTATGCTGCTTGCCGGCGGTCAGGGAAGCCGCCTGCGGGGGTTGACCAGGAATATAGCTAAACCGGCGGTTCCCTTTGGCGGACAATACCGCATCATAGATTTTAGCCTAAGCAACTGTGCCAATTCCGGGATAGATACGGTGGGTGTTTTGACTCAATATAAGCCCCAGCTGTTGAATAAATATATTGGTATGGGTGTTAATTGGGATTTGCATGGCAAGGGGAAAGGGGTAACGGTGTTGCCGCCTTATGTGGGAGACAGGGGCGGCTGCTGGTATCAGGGCACGGCCCATTCAGTATATCAAAACATTGATTACATCGATAGCTTTGAACCTGAGCACGTCTTAATACTGTCGGGGGACCACATTTATAAAATGAATTATGAGGAAATGCTTGTCTACCATCGTAGCAAAGATGCCGATTTAACGATATCTGTGATTGAGGTACCCTGGGAGGAAGCCGGCAGATTTGGTATTATGAGTGCCGATGGAAATATGAGGATCACCGAATTTGAAGAAAAGCCGAGAAAACCGAAAAACAATTTGGCCTCTATGGGGATTTATATTTTTAAAACTGAGGTATTGAAGACATATTTGAAAAAGGATGCCTTAGACAGCACCTCAAACAACGATTTCGGCAAGAATGTCATTCCCCGCATGCTAAAGGAGGGCCGCAGCATCTATGCCTTTCCTTATCAAGGATATTGGCGGGATGTGGGAACAGTGGAGAGCTACTGGCTGGCCAGTATGGAAATATTGGATGATGATGCTAGGCTTAAGATGTTTGATAACGATTGGTGCGTGTATTCGGAGAGCACGTCCTTTCCTCCTGCGTACTTTGCTGCCGGGTCTTATGTGAAAAATTCCATGGTTGCCGAGGGCTGTCGGATATTTGGGGAGATAGAGAACTCTCTTGTTTTTTCAGGTGTGGAAGTGGAACCGGGGGCGAGGGTCAAAGATTCTATTGTCATGGCAAATGTGAAAATCTGTGCAGGAGTAGTTATAGATAAGGCCATTATCGGTGAAGAAGTAACAGTTGGCGAAGGTGCCGTTGTGGGAGGGGAATACGGCAAAGAATACGCTAAAGTAAGGGGAAGCAGGGAACATAATATTACAGTTATCGAGAATAATAGTGATATCGCGCCGTATAGCCATATCGGTGTTTTGGTAATGGTCAAGAAGGATGAAGAACAACTGAGCGGGATTTCCGGGGTGTAAAGAACCTGTAACAGGTTGGAGGTCGATATGAAGAAGGTTTTAGGTTTAGTGCATCAGATGAAAAACGAACGGCTGCTAAAAAGCATAACCCATCATCGCTGTATGGCCGCTGTGCCTTTTGGCGGTAAGTACAGGCTGGTGGATTTTGTCCTATCTAATATGGTAAATGCGGGTATCAATAATATTGGACTGGTCACTCCGGCCGGGTCTCGTTCTATCATGGACCATGTGGGAAGCGGTCGGGGATGGGGTCTTGATAAAAAACACGGAGGCTTGGTTTTCCTTCCGTCAGCAAACGGACGCAAAACAGGACGAAGGAGTATTGTTGATCTGCGGGATTTTTACCATAATCTCGATTTTCTTGAAAACCGGGGGGAAGAAGAACTGATAATTTCCGGCAGCAATGTGGTTTGCAATATTGACTACCAAAAGGTATTTCAACGTCATTTAGACACGGGGGCCGACATCACGGTGGTATGCTCCGGGGGAAAAAACGAAGGGCAGGTATTTTTTGATGTGGATGAAGGGGGCAGGATTCGCCGCTTGATAGTCGGCGAAAACAAAAAACCGGATATCCGTTCGGTGCTTTCTTTGGATATGTACTTGTTAAAGAAAGAGTTGTTAGTGGATATTTTGCGAGAGTGTGCCGACAGCAACAAGTGGGATTTGATCCGAGATGTGCTGGCGAAAAGAATTGAGGATTTAAATATCCGGGCCTTTTTTTACGACGGTTATTTTGCTTTAATCAACTCCCTTGTAAGTTATTATCGCTGTCAGATGGAGCTTTTATCGCCGCAAGTGCTGCAGGAATTATTTTTTGCCAATGGACCAATATGTACTAAGTGGAAGGACGGACCGCCAAGTAAGTATTATCGGACCTGTCGGGTCAGTAATTCTCTAATTGCCAACGGCTGCCAGATCGCAGGTGTTGTGGAAAACAGTGTGGTTTTCCGCAAGGTCAAGATCGAAGAAGGGGCTATCGTACGAAACAGTATTATTATGCCTAAGGTAGAGGTGCAGGTGGAGGCTTATTTAGATGGGGTCATTCTTGACAAGGGTGTCGCCGTGGGGAAAGGTGTACGTTTGGAGGCCCCAAAAGAACAGCCGGTTGTGGTGGAAAGAGGAGCAACTTATTTTCAAGAGGGAGCTTTTATTTAGTTATGGATAAAGTACTATTTGTATCTTCAGAGGCTGTGCCCTTCGCCAAAACAGGAGGCCTGGGCGAGGTGGCGGGCAGCCTTCCTTTGTACTTAAGAAAACAAGGCGTGGACGTCAGGGTAATAATGCCTAAATACGGGTCGATCGACCCATCTTTACAACAAAAAATGAGATTGCTCAAAACGTATACTACAGCGGTGGCCTGGCGCAATCAGTATTGCGGCATTTTCAGGTTGGACTACAAAGGGGTACCTTTTTATTTTATTGATAATGAGTTCTACTTCAAGAGGGACGGGGTTTATGGATATTACGATGAAGCGGAACGTTTTGTTTATTTTTGCCGGGCTGTTTTGGAGGGTCTGCCTTATTTAGATTTTGAACCCGAGATACTGCATTGTCACGACTGGCAAAGCGGACTTGTTCCGCTCCTTTTGCAGACATGCTATCGGGAAGACCCGGACAAACAAGGAATAAAAACGGTTTTTACCATTCACAATCTCAAATACCAGGGTATTTTCACCCACTGGATTTTGCATAACATCCTGGGTTTGGGCGATGAATTCTTTACCAAAGACGAGTTGGAATACCACGGAGAGGTTAACCTGATGAAGGCCGGAATCATTCATTCTGACGTGCTGAGTACCGTTAGCACCTCTTATGCCGCAGAAATAAAATATCCTTTCTTTGGCGAGGGTCTCGACGGTTTGGTAAGAGAAAAGGAAAGCAAGCTGATAGGTATTTTAAACGGTCTGGACTATGAAGCATACGATCCTCAAACAGATCCCTACATAGCCGTAAACTATGAGAACGACAATCCCCTCGCGGTGGTGGAGCAGAAGAAAAAGAACAAAGTGCGGCTGCAAAAAGAGCTTGGACTGCCGATAAATGAAAGGGTTCCTCTGTTGGGTATTGTCAGCAGACTAACGGCGCAAAAGGGTTTGGATTTGTTAGTCCACATCCTTGAAGAGCTGCTTTCTCTGGAATTGCAGTTGGTGATACTCGGGACCGGGGAAGATAAATACGAAGATATTCTTACCGATGCGGCAAGGAGACATCCGGTCGGAATGAGGGTCAAGCTTTCTTTCGATGAGGGCCTGGCTCGGAGGATTTATGCCTCGTCCGACATTTACTTGATGCCTTCGCTTTTTGAACCCTGCGGGCTGAGCCAAATGATAGCCCTGCGTTATGGGTCTTTACCTGTAGTGCGGGAAACGGGGGGGTTGAAGGATACAGTACTCTCCTATAGCGAGGTGACCGGTGAAGGGAACGGGTTTAGTTTTACAAATTATAATGCGGATGACTTTTTCTTTACAATCAGAAGGGCTTTGAGTTTATATCGGAAAGAAGAAGTCTGGGCTAAGATTGTGGGGAATGCGCTTAATACCGATTGCAGTTGGGAAAATTCCGCACGTGCCTATCACATGCTGTATCGAAAATTGAAAGGGCAGGAGGGAACGCCTTGAGTTGGCTCGTTCATGATTCCCAGGACAGTTTTTATCGCAACCCCTTCGGCGCGGTTGCTTGTAATACTGAAATCATTTTGCGGTTAAAGGTATTAGCGGAGGAAGCTGTTGATTCCGTTCATTTACGTGTCTGGAAGAGGGGAAAAGAGCAGAATATCGAGATGGCGTCGGTGGAGGGTAGGATTTATGAGGCGGTATTGACCGCTCCCTCTGACCCGGGGTTGATGTGGTACTACTTTTTTGTCATTAGGGAAGGCAACGTTTATTACTACGGCAACAACCCTCAAAGACTAGGCGGATTGGGTCTGCTGCAAGAATTGGTGCCCCCTTCTTATCAGATTACGGTGTACAAGGGCAGCTTTGTTGTACCACAATGGTTCAGTGAAACAGTTATGTATCAGATATTTGTAGACCGCTTTGCCAACGGGCAGGAAGAGGGGAGGGTTCTAAACCCCAAAAAAGGCTCTCTTATTCACGGGCAGTGGCACGATACCCCCATATATATCAGGGAACCGCAGACAAACGGTATTTTGCGTTGGAATTTTTTCGGCGGTAACTTAGGGGGAGTGATAAAAAAACTTCCCTATTTAAAGGAATTAGGAATAGGAGTTATTTATTTAAATCCGATTTTTGAATCACCCAGCAATCATAAATATGATACCGGTGATTATCTCAAAATCGACCCGATGTACGGCAGAAACGAAACATTTGAGCAGCTGTGTAAGGAGGCGGCCAAGCTTAGTATCAGGGTTATTCTGGACGGAGTTTTCAGCCATACGGGGAGTGACAGTATTTATTTCAACAAAGAGGGTAATTACTCTGATATCGGTGCTTACCAGTCGCCGGAATCTCCCTACTATAAATGGTTCAGGTTCAGTCACTATCCCGATGCCTATGAATCTTGGTGGGGTATCGGGACAATGCCAAACGTTGAGGAAATGGAGCCTTCCTACCGAGACTTTATCATGCATGACGAGAACAGCGTGGCTAAATACTGGATGAAGCTGGGGGCTGCGGGATGGCGTTTGGATGTTGCCGATGAGCTGCCCGATGAATTCATCAAGGAACTGCGCCAAGTGATGAAAAAGCAAGATAACCATTCTGTGCTGATCGGGGAGGTATGGGAAGACGCTTCAAACAAGGTGAGCTATGGGAAAAACAGAGCTTTTGTCTGGGGCGAAGAGCTTGACTCTGTGATGAACTATCCCTTTCGCAGGATCTTGTTAGAGTTTTTCCTGGGGAAAAATGATGCGCTCCTGACTCACAGGAAATTGATGAACCTCTATGAAAATTATCCCGCTCCTTGTTTTTATGCCTGTATGAATTTGCTGGGAAGTCATGATGTGCCCCGTGTTCTCACCCTATTGGGAGAGGGTTTACCACAGGATGTCCTAAATGAGGCCGAACAGGAAAAAGTGAGATTAACTCAGGCCCAACGCGAGTTGGGAATCGCCCGTTTGAAGTTGGCTGTGTTATGGCAAATGACTTTTCCGGGGGTGCCGTGTGTCTACTATGGGGATGAGGCAGGAATGGAAGGGTATGCGGACCCGTTCAACAGGGGGCCGTATCCCTGGGGTAGGGAGGAAGCGGAGTTGGTGAATTGGTACAGCAGGACAATTATGCTGCGTAACGGCAGTGAAGCTTTAAAAAAAGGAGTTTGGAAGCTTTTATATGCTGAGGGTGATGTCTACGGTTTTATCAGAAGATATGGGAAGGAAACGATTGCGGTTGTTATTAACAGAAACGCGGTGAGTGCGCATGTTATTACTCTTAAATTGGGGCTTTGGGGTAAGGGCTTATGGCAAGAATTGTTGACCGAACGGCCAAAGGATCCCCTTCAAATACAAGAGGAGGCAGAGGAATTTGTGCTCTCCCCGCTGGAAGGCAGAGTGTTTTTACACCAAGAAGGACAAGTGGGAGATGAAAAGGGTTGAACCTTGATGTAATGCGGTGTTTGGAACAGACAAAAAGAAGCAGCGGTATTTTGCTGCATCCCATTTCGCTTCCTTCACGGTATGGCATAGGGGAGCTTGGTGCAGAAGCCTACCGATTTGTTGATTTTCTCAAAGACAGCAAGCAAAAGATCTGGCAGGTATTGCCCCTGCATCCGGTTGGCTACGGAGAATCCCCGTATCAATCGTATTCGGCCTTTGCGGGCAATCCTCTGTTGGTTAGCATTGATTACCTTCGACACGAGGGGCTGTTGACAAGTGAAGAGATACAAGATGCCCCGGTTTTTCCGGAAAACAGAATCGCTTATCGGGAGGTTAAAGAGTACAAGTACGGTTTGTTGAAAAAGGCTTATAGTCGGTTTAGACAGTGTACTGTTGATCAGGGTTTCTTTGCGTTTTTAGAAAAAAACTGCTATTGGCTGCATGATTTTGCTTTGTTTATGGCCCTGAAGGAATACTATGATAATAGGCCTTGGAACGAATGGGATAAAGACATAGCCTGGAGAGAAAAGAAAACCAGAGGGTATTTTGAAAACCTGCTGGCTGAAAATGTGCAGTATCATCTTTTTTTACAATATAAATTTTTCAGTCAATGGAAGTCATTGAAGGAATATGCAGTAAAAAACGGGGTGGCAATCATGGGTGATTTGCCGCTGTTTATCTGTTATGACAGCAGTGATGCCTGGGTCAATTCCCGGCTTTTCGAACTCGATGAAAAAGGTTATCCTGCCAAGTTGGCCGGTGTTCCGCCGGATTTCTTCAGCCATACCGGGCAGTTATGGGGAAATCCCCATTACAGGTGGGAGGTGATGGCAGAAGACGATTATTACTGGTGGAGAGAAAGGTTTAAACTGTTGTTGGAGATGGTTGATATTGTGCGGATAGATCACTTTAGGGGCTTTGAGGCTTATTGGGAAGTAGAAGGCGGAGCCGAAACGGCTGTTAACGGAAGGTGGGTGAAGGGCCCGGGCGAGAAATTTTTCTCTGTATTGGAGAAATATCTGGGGGAATTACCTGTGGTGGCCGAGGATTTAGGGTATATTACGCCGGAGGTATACGCGCTCAGGGATGCTTTTCGTTATACGGGAATGAAGGTTCTGCAGTTTGTTGACAAAGAGCAGGTCGTAAAAGAGTCTGAGACAGATAATTATGTATACTATACGGGTACCCACGACAATGATACCCTGCTGGGATGGTACACGAAAACGGTGACGGACACCCTCAAGAGACGTTTTGAGAGGCAAGAAATCCAGGATATTTGCCAAAGCCTGATCGAAAGCATTTTCCGGAGTAATGCCCGGATGGCGATTGTGCCGCTGCAAGATCATTTAGGTCTGGACAGCAGCGCCAGAATGAACACTCCGGGAACAGTGGGCGACAATTGGGAGTGGCGATTTGGCAGAGAATGCTTAACAGCAGAATTGACGGAAAGATTAGCGGCATTGACGGTAAAGCATGACAGATCTTGAGTGGATAGGGAGTTCAATCTGCGCAACAGATGTATGTTGCTGTTCAGCGAATGTCTTCAAACCAGGGTTGCAGTACTGTAAAAAAGGCCTCCTTGAGTTGGGCGAGACGTTTTTCCGCAGCTGTGCGGTTTTTTTCCCTGACTCCAAAATATATCTTCAGTTTAGGTTCCGTGCCTGACGGTCTTACGCAGCACCAACTGTCCTGCTGCAGTCGGTAATAGAGCACATCGGAAAGCGGTAGATTGATAGGTGTTTCCACACCGCTTTGATAGTCCTTAACGGAGATTATCCCTAAACGCTGCAGCGGTTGAGGAAGAGCCTGCCTAAGGGTTTCCATAATATTTTTTATTGTTTTCTGTCCTGCGATTCCTGTCAGGTGAATGTTTTTTTGGTCTTCCAGGTAATAGCCGTATCGTGCGAAGAGCTCTTGTAAGCGTTGATAGAGACCGGAGCCGTTGGTCTTATGATGGAGTGCGGCTTCAGCTGTGCACAGTGCGGTTTGTATGGCATCCTTATCCCGTACAAAATCGCCGATGAGAAAGCCGTAGCTTTCCTCGTAGCCAAACAAGAAGACGTGCTCGGCGTGTTTAACGAAATCGGCGATTTGTTCGCCAATGTACTTGAATCCGGTCAAGACGTCCAGATGCTTGACTCCGTAATCGGCGGCAATTTCAACTCCCAGGTCGGAAGTAACGATGGTTTTTATTATGACACCGTTAGCGGGAAGTGTGTTGAGACGGGAGCGAGTCTGCAGCAGGTAATCGATAAGCAAAGCACCGATTTGATTACCGGTTAGTCTGACGAAACGTCCCTTTTCATCCTTGACAATAACACCCAGGCGATCGGCGTCCGGATCGGTGAGCATAATGAGATCGGCATCGATTTTTTCGGCAGTTTGGAGAGAGAGTGCGGCGGCTGCGTCTTCCTCCGGGTTGGGAGAGACAACTGTGGGAAAATCAGGGTCGGCTTTGGCTTGTTCCGCAACCGGATGCAAGTTATTAAAGCCGCAGGTTGCAAAAAGCTTGGTCAAAGGAACGAGACCGGTACCGTGCAGGGGGGAATAGACTACTTTCAAGTCGGAAGAATTTTGGGTGATGAGTTGTTTATTGAGAATAAGTTTTTGGGTGGCGTTTACATACTTATTGAGGATTTCGTCTTTGAGCCAGATCAGCATCCCGTCATTTAAGGCTTTGTCCATCTCCGCGGTTCCAATATCAAATACATCGGTGATCCTTTCAATCTCCGCGGTCAGAAGTGTTGCAAGTTCGTCTGTGATTTGGCCGCCGTGACTGCAGTAGACCTTGTAACCATTGTATTCTTTTGGGTTATGGCTGGCGGTTACGACGATACCGAAAAAAGTCTTAAGTTCTCTGACGGCAAAAGATAAAAGGGGAGTAGGGGTGATATCTTCAAACAGGAAGGCTTTAATGCTGTTATTCACCAATACCAAAGCGGCCTCTTGGGCGAAATCCTTTGATTTATGGCGTGAATCATAGGCTATTACGACTTTCCTTTCGGCAGGTGCCGTCGTTTTATTGATATAATTAGCCAGTCCTTGAGTGGCTTTACGGACGGTATAGATATTCATACGGTTAAGGCCTGCCCCGATAACTCCTCTCATGCCGCCGGTGCCGAACTCCAAGTTTTTGTAAAAACGGTCGATGATTTCGTCGGGGTTTTGTTCGATAGCAGTCAACTCTTCTCGGAGATCCGGAATGGTGCTCCTTTCTCTCCATTTTAGAAATATGGGTTCATACTCGTTTGTAGATATGGTTTCGTATCCGTGCTCGTACAAGAAGATCCCTCCATAGACATTGTTTTGACATCTATATTTTTTGTGCATTTTCTTTTTATTTATACGGGCAGTCTAATAACAAATGAGACAAGTATGATTTCTACCTTGAAAGGCAAGGAAATTTTGAGGATTTGTTGAATAGTATAATGAGAAAAGTTGTAAGTATGATAGCGGAAGGAAGAGATGCAAAATGAGAATTGCAGTGGTATATCGTTCAAAAACAGGCTTTACAAAAAAGTATGCCGAATGGTTGGCCCAGGAACTGCCCGCTGATGTTTTTGAAGCCTCAAAGTGCCCTGTTGAAAAGCTAACAGACTATGACATGATAATCTACGGTGGAGGTTTATACGCCGGTGGAATCAACGGGGTGAAGATGATAACCAGAGACCTTGATAAACTTCAGGGTAAAAAGATTATTGTCTTTGCGACCGGGGCGTCTCCGGTCAGAAAAGAAGTGATTGATGAAATAAGGAATAGAAATTTTTATGTGGAACAACAAGAGCAGATTCCTTTCTTCTATTTACGGGGTGGTTTTGACTACAGCAAACTAAGTTTTAAAGATAAGATGATGATGATAATATTAAAAATATATTTGAAAAGGAAAAAGGAATTAACAGCAGACGATAGAGGCATGCTTGCCGCTTATGAAAATCCTGTGGATTTTACAAGGAAGGAAAACCTTGAAGAATTGATTGGATATATCAAGTCTGTCGGTGATGGCAGCATGAGCCTCTGATTTTGGGGGATGAAAAAACGGAGGTATGAGAGTTGAAGTTGTTTAAAGCAACAGAGCAGGATGTACAAACAATACATGATATTGTTCGGGTGACTGTTACAAAGGTTTATCCTAATTATTATCCCGAGGATGTGGTAAATTTCTTTTTAAACTACCACTCCCCGGATAGCATTGAGAAGGCTGTTGGCAGGGAATACGTTTTGCTGGCCAAACTTGGGGAAAAGACTATCGGAACAGGTTCGCTTTTTAAAAATGAAATCAAGAGGGTTTTTGTTCTGCCGGAATACCAAAACAGCGGTTGCGGCAGTTTGTTGCTGGATAGGCTCGAACAACGGGCGGAAAAGGCGGGTTATGCCACAACGGTGCTTGATTCTTCTTTCCCCGCGTACAATATGTATTTAAAAAGAGGCTACGAGCCGATAAAATATGAAAGGATCATTACACCCAAACGGCAGGTCTTGTGTTACAACAGAATGGCCAAGATGCTTTGTGCCAAAGGAGAAAGGACATATGATGTCATCCTGTTTGATTTGGACGGTACTCTCACCGATCCCAAAGAGGGTATTACCAAGTCGGTACAATATGCGCTGGCCTCATTCGGTATCAACGAGCCCAATTTAGAAAGTCTTATTAAATTTATCGGGCCGCCCTTGAAGGAGTCATTTTGGGAGTACTATGGTTTTAATGACGAGGAGGGCGAAACAGCGATAAAAAAATACAGAGAGTATTTCTCTAAAAAGGGTCTCTTTGAGAACAGGGTGTATCCGGCTATGGCCGATCTTCTTGCTGAACTATCTGAAAGAGAGAAAACATTGATTGTGGCAACTTCAAAACCGACTGTATATGCGGAAAGAATATTAAATCATTTCCGAATACGGGAATATTTTGAACTGGTTGTCGGAAGCAATCTTGACGGTAGCAGAGTAGTGAAAAGCGAAGTTATAGAATACGTTCTTGATAAAGTTAAGGTTTCATCTGATAAAAGAATAGTAATGGTGGGGGATAGAAAGTACGATATTATTGGGGCTAAAGAAGGGGGTATTGATTCAATAGGTGTGCTGTACGGGTACGGTTCGTCCGACGAATTGAAAAAGGCCATGCCGACGTATCTAGCCGAATCGGTTAAGACACTGAGAGATATCCTTGTATGATAATAGAACAAATTGCATAAAAAATAAGGACTAATAGCAGGTTATTTTAATTATATATTGAATTTAATAGATAAAAATAATAAACATGAAAGGAAGTAGAATAGTGAAATCATTAAAAACAAAATTATTAATACCGATAGTTATAATGATTGTGGCAGCTTTAGGAGTGTTTATTTACACGCAAAATATATATATTGCAGATTTAGAAGAGGATATTGCAATTATCGCGGAGGAAAAAACCGGCAAGTTGCAGGTATATATCGAGGATCAACTTGCAAGATGGGCTGAAATAGTTGAAATCACGGCTGCCAATGATGTAATGAAGACGATGGATTGGAATCAAATCGATCAATATTTCCAGAAAAATAAAGCACTATATCATGAGTTTAGCTTGGTATTGGTGGCGGAAGTGGACGGCAATTACAACACAAATCTCGGGGCTTCCGGCAATGTATCCACCAGAGAATATTTTATAGAAGCGATGAAGGGTAGAACAAGTATTCCTGATCCTGTTATTTCAAAATCTACTGGGAAAGCAAATATATACATAGCCACACCGATCAAAAACGATGGAGGAGAGATCGTCGGGGTAATTGCAGGCGCTGTGGAACTTGAGAAGATTTCGGCGATAATCAATGAAGAAAAGTTGGGAGATACCGGTTATGGCTTTATGCTGAGCAAAGAAGGTTTGATGATAGCTCATCCCAACCAGGAAATAGTAATGGAACAGAATATCTTAGACCAGCCAATTCCCGAAACTGTTCAGATGGCGGAAAGAATGCTGTCCGGAGAAAAGGGATCAGGCTCGTGGGTTTATGAAGGAGAAGAAAAGTTCATAGCCTTTTCGCCTATCAGTTCTACGGGGTGGACGGTAGTTATGACCGAGTATACGGAAACAATAAATGCTAAGGTCAATAGTGTCCGTACCTTTAGTTTGATCTTGATTGTTGTATTTGTAGTATTAAGCATTATTGCTATGGTGTTGGTAATCGGCAGAAGTCTTAAGCCGCTGCAGCATGTTACGGAGGCTGCAAAGAGTATGGCTGCAGGAAATTTGACTTCTTCTGTTACTATTGTCAATAATAATGATGAGATTGGGCAGCTCAGTAAACAATTCGGTGTCATGCTGAATAATTTGAGGAATATTGTAAATAACGTAATGGAAGAGAGTAATCGAACAGGAGATGCGGCTCAAGCATCAGTATCTTCAGTTGAACAGTTGTGTACTACTGTAGAGAATATTTCAGCCACAGTAGAGGAACTATCGGCGGGGATGGAGCAGAGTTCTTCTGCGGTTGAAGAGGTCAATGCGTCTTCTCAGGAGATTAGCTCTTCGATAGAGGTTATGGCACACAAGGCAGAGGACGGGGCTAAAAATGCGGCACTGATACAAGAGAGGGCGGATAATCTGAGAAGAGGCGCTAACGAATCTATAGAAAACACAGAGAGTATACTTAACAATACAAAAGCAGAATTGGAAAAAGCTATGGAGGAATCCAAGGTTGTTAAGGAAATTGAAGTAATGACAGGAAGTATTATGGACATTGCCGAACAAACAAACCTGCTGGCCTTGAATGCAGCGATAGAGGCGGCAAGGGCCGGCGAAGAGGGTAGAGGTTTTGCCGTGGTAGCCGAGGAAGTAAGGAAACTGGCCGAGCAGTCTGCTCAAACGGCTTCCAACATATACAATATTATCGGCAATGTTATAGCCTCTGTGGATAATCTGGTCAACAGCTCGAAAAACTTCCTGACTTTTGTCGATAACGACGTTAAAAAAGATTACAAAACCTTTACTGAAACGATAATTCAGTATGATGATGATGCGAAGATGTTTAATGAGACTATGAATGATTTTAGTAATACAGCCGATTTATTGACTGCCACCGTAGATCAGGTAACCAAGGCGATTGGCGAAATTGCCATTGCTGTCAACGAAGGAGCGTCAGGGGCCAATAACATCAGCGAAAGCATTGTAACGATCATGGAAAAAACAGAGGAAGTTGTTGAGATGTGCAAAAACATTGATGAAAGTGCGAAGGTATTAAACCAAGAGGTTAACAAGTTTAAAACCAAATAACTCGTGGTAACCAAGTAAATTAATATTCGGGTATAACTTAAAAACATATACAATGAAGTCCTGAAACGGGGCGCAACTCCTTGATAAATAAGGGGTAGCGGCCCGCTTTTTGGTTTCCCATCAGACCATAAATAACAATAATCACAAAATATATCACAAAAAGTAAAAATAACAACGAAAATACAAGGGCATCATATTTTCTCCAATACTAAAATATACAATTAATACCATACCAAAACACAAAAAAGGGGGGAAATTATGTTAACTGGCAAGGTGGCTATTGTAACAGGTTCGGGAAGAGGAATAGGAAAGGCTATTGCTATTGCCTTGGCGGAACAAGGAGCAAATATAGTTATTAATGACATAAATATGGAGTCTGCATTAGAAACAGTGAATGACGTTAAAAAGATGGGTATCCAAGCACTCTTTGTCAAAGCAGACGTGACGAATGAAGAAGAAGTAAATGATATGGTTAAAACATGCATGGCTACTTTTGGGAAAGTTGATATTATCGTGAATAATGCAGGAATCGTACACACCAAACCCTTAAAAGAAATTACATCCAAAGAATGGGATTTGGTAATGGCAGTAAATTTAAAAGGTGTTTTCCTGTGTTGTAAAGCAGTATTCCCTTTGATGATGGAACAAAAATCCGGGAAAATTATTAATATTGCTTCTGTAGCAGGCAAAAGAGGTGGCGGGCTCCTGGGAAATTCGGCTTATGCTGCTTCAAAAGGCGGTGTAATTGCTTTTACCAAAGGTATTGCCCGTGAGGGAGGAAAACACGGTATTAATGTTAATGCTATCGCGCCTGCTTTCACTGAAACAGACATGACCAAGGATATTGATGTGGAGAAAAAAGAAACAATCGTTAAGTTAGTTCCTCTAGGCCGTACCGGACGTCCGGAAGACGTTGCCCAAGCTGTTTGTTTCTTAGCCTCCAGTTGGTCTGATTACATGACAGGCGAGATTATGGACGTAGACGGTGGTTTAATGATGGATTAATGAATCTGTGATTATTTGTGAGAAAGACCTTAATAAAATGATAGGGGGATTTTGAGAATGAAAAAACCAATTGTGTTAGGTTTAATTTTGGTATTTATATTTGGTATTGTAGTGGGTTGTGGGCAAAAAACGGTTGATAAAGAAGGAGATAAAGCTATTGTTTTAAAACTGGCTAACGTTTCTCCTGTTGGTGATCCCAGAGATATGGCTGCCAAGAAATTTGCTGAAGCAGTAGAAAAGAAAACCAATGGGAAGGTAAAGGTCGATGTTTTTTCCGGAGGAACTCTTGGTGACTGGAGAGAAACAATTGAGGGACTAAAACCGGGTATTGTACAAGTAGTATTGGAAAGTGTTGGCACACTGGAACCCTATACTAGTTTAGCGGCAATTGATGCGGTACCTTTTATGTATCGGGACGAAGACCATTTTAAAAAAGTTTGGTATGGTGACTTAGGTAAACAATTGTTGAATGACGTAGGCGCTCAAGGCCAATTTGAACTAATGGGGCCTATGCACAGAGGTGCCCGGTATGTAACAAGTAAAAAGAAAATAGAAACCGCTGATGATGTAAATGGACTAAAAATTAGAGTTCCAAATATTAAGATTTATATGAAAACATGGGAAAAACTAGGCGCTACAGCAACTCCTATGGCTTTTACCGAAGTTTATACAGGTTTGCAGCAGGGTACTGTTGAGGCGCAAGAAAACCCACTTACGCTATCCTATTCATCAGCATTTTATGAAGTGTGCCCATATTTAATTAAAACAAAACACGTCTTTAGCCTTGATGTATTCATTTTTGACAGAACATACTTTGCTGATTTGCCTGATGATATTAAAAATGCCGTTTCGGAAGCAGCCAATGAAGCAGCGGAGTGGAGAACGAATTATATCATTGAGAAAGAAGCCGAATATATTAAAATGTTTGAAGATAAAAACGTGACAGTGATCGAACCTGATATCGATACATTTACAGCAAAATTAGAAGGATTCATTAATGATTTTCCCGAGCTTAAAGACTTAGTAGCTAAAATACAAGCTATCCAGTAGTGAATAACTTGATTTTGTAGGGAGGTTGTTATGAAAAAAATATTGGACATGATTGAGAAATATTCCTTAGCAGTAATAATCATACTGTTTTCAGTAATGGTATTTTCGATTTTTTTGCAGGTAGTTCTTAGGTACGTTTTTAACATGGGTAATTCTTGGGCTGAAGAGTTAGCGAGATATTCGTTCGTTTGGTTAGTATTACTTGGGGCGGCTGTAGCAGTTAGACGAGGCAGACATATGAGAATAGACTTTTTTATAAATTTATTTCCTCTGCGAGTGAAAAGAGTCATTGAAACAATGTTAAATTTCAGTTTGGCATTATTCCTTATTGTTCTGACCTATTATGGCGTTCGACTGGTTTTATTAGCTCATAGACAGCTTTCTACCGGTTTAAGCTTACCAATGTCGTATGCGTATGCGTCTATTCCGGTTGGTGGTATCCTAATGCTAATATTTTTATTTGAACCTCTCATTGCAGACTTAAAGGCCAATAGGGTAGTGTTAAAGGAGGATGATTAAGAAATGGCATCAGTTTTGATTATAGGAATACTCGTTTTGACGCTTTTAGGAGTTCCCATTGGATTTGTATTAGGAATTTCATCTATGTTTGCCTTGTTATATAATGGTAATTTGCCATTACTGGTTATTCCTCAGAAAATTTTCACGGGAATTGATTCTTTTCCCATCTTGGCCATCCCATTTTTTATCCTCGCGGGTAACCTGATGACCGTTGGCGGTTTAAATAAAAAAATTATTGATTTTGCTAATTCAATTGTAGGGTGGATTACGGGAAGTCTGGCTATGGTAACTGTTGTTGCTTCAATGTTTTTCGCAGCTATTTCCGGCTCGGCTGTTGCCACGGTTTCAGCTGTAGGAGGACTTACTATTCCATCGATGAAAAAAGAAGGTTATAGTGCGCCTTTTGCCGGGGCACTGGCATCCTCGGCTGCAGTATGTGGCCCCATCATACCACCCAGTATTCCCTTAATTGTTTATGGTGCGGCTTTGGGGATGTCCATTAGTGATTTATTTATCGGAGCGCTAATCCCCGGACTAATTTTAGGGGTTGTGATGTGTGCGACTGCTTATGTCATCTCCAAAAAAAATAATTTTCCTAAGCATGGCAAAGCTTCTCTTCCGCAAATCTTAAAAACGGGCAAGGACGGAATTTGGGCTTTAGTCATGCCTTTGGTTATTTTAGGTGGTATATTTGGGGGTATTTTTACACCTACTGAAGCATCGGTTATTGCTGTGGTATATGCTTTGCTTGTTGGATTCTTGATCTATAAAAATTTAAAAATATCAAACTTATGTGGGGTAATAATTGATTCGGCTATCGGAACTGCAGTTATCATGATTATTTTAGCAACTTCAAAAGTCTCCAGTTGGATTGTGGTTACTTCACACCTGCCTGAAATTATTACTAGTGGTATTTTAAGCTATACAACTAGCAAAGTAGGGATCCTGTTATTAGTAAACTTAATTCTCCTTGTTGTTGGTTGTTTAATGGAGGCAAACGCTGCTATTGTAATTTTAACTCCGGTACTCATTCCTCTAGTAATGAAAATAGGTGTGACACCTCTACAATTTGGAGTTGTGATGACTTTTAATCTCTGTTTGGGACTTCTAACCCCTCCGGTTGGGGCAAGTATTCTAATAGGAAACGATATCGCCAAGGAAAAAATGGAGAGAACTGTTATAGCAGCTTTACCTTTCTTTGTTGTAGGTCTAGTCATCTTGGTGCTGATAACATTTATTCCGGAATTGATCACCTATCTACCCGAAGTATTATCAAAGAAATCGTGACGTACCTAAGACGTACTTAAAATGAACACCAACCAAATAAATTAATATTGTGGTATAATCTAAAAACATATACAATGAAAGTGTAGATTAGAAAAAGAGGAGTTGGTTTTAGATTGGACCCTGATGGTTGTTATCGAATGCTGTTTTTTATTATTTTGTTACTCATATCTGCGTTAATTGCGGGTGTGGAGGCAGCGTTGTCGTCGTTGAACAGGTATCGTTTAAGACACTTGGCAGCTGGGTCGGATCCAAAAGCAAGGCAGCTTTGTATGCTTTTAGAGGAACCCGTTAAGCTTTATGATGCGTTGATGATTGGGAGTACTTTGGTTTTAACGTCTGCTATTGTGCTGGGATCTTCTCTGATAATAAACAGTAATCAAAGCAGAATGTCAGCATTGTCGGCAATATTGATTATGACAGTCGTTGTTATAATTTTCGCCAAAACAATTCCCCAGGTATTAGTTTCCAGAAACTCGGAACATGTAAGCTATATTATGGTTAAAACAGCACGAGTGCTGGTATGTGTCTTGTCCCCACTAGTAAAAATAAATAGACTGGTAGCCGTGATTGTTGCCAAGCTGGTAGGCGTTAAAGAGTCACCGGTCGTAGGAGATCCTGCCGAGGAAGAAATAATTGGGTTGGTGGCGGCCGGACAGGAAGAAGGAGTGATTCATCAAGAAGAAGAAACGATGATTCGCAGCGTTTTTGATTTTTCCGATAGGGTTGTTAGGGATTTAATGGTGCCGCGCCTCGACATTGTAGCCGTCGCAAATGATGTTTCTTATACGGACATCATGAAGATAATTAATGCGAAAAAGTTCTCCCGCATTCCCGTTTATGAGGGAAATATTGATAACATATTAGGAATTGTCCACATTAAAGATCTGATAGCAATAGATAGTGAAAAACAGAATGGCTTTAGGTCCGGTGATTATTTGCGCCAAACGTTTTTTGTCCCTGAAACAAAAAAGGTCAATGAATTGTTTAAGGAAATGAAAAAGGAAAAAATACATTTGGCCGTAGTTCTTGATGAGTATGGTAGCACCGCCGGATTGGTTACCATGGAGGATTTAATCGAGGAAATCCTGGGAGATATTCAGGATGAGCATGACGTTGAAGAACCCTCTTTGATAAGAATAGATAAACAGACGGATGAAATCGATGCGGGTCTCAGAATTGATGAACTAAACGAAATGTTAGGTTTGAACCTTGAGTGCAAGGAAGCAGACACTATCGGGGGACTGGTATTTGCGGAGTTGGGACGTGTTCCTGTGGTTGGTGACAGTTTACGTGTGAACGGAGTTAAATTGGTTGTCCAGCTGATGGAGGGCCACCGCATCGCGAAGTTGCGTTTAAAAAAGCCTGCCTTATGAATTAAGGCAGGTTTTAATCATAGGAATTTATTCTGTTGATGCTTCCGGTAATGAGGAAATTGTGGATAATGTGGACAGTTATGTGCATAACAGGTTTTTAAAGGTTTCAAAGATTTTCTAGGTGTTGATAAAAAAATGACAGAAAATCGACACTTTTTGTTTGTAATGTGGAAAACGAAGCGGATTTTACGGAAGCAATTGCTCCAGACCTGTGGATAAGTATGTGGATTATGTGGATAGCGAGCGTATGTTCCCAATCGCAAAACCCGAAGAAAAAATTCTTTTTACATGTTATGAAGTAAAATGCAATTGTAGAACAAAAATATTTGCAAGCAGCAGGAGTTTTGCAGCAAAATAGAGAATAGATAAAAGTACGAACTACTCATCTTTGATGAGGGAGGAGGGTGAAAGTGGTCGATCCGTATGAAAAAGGAATGTTTAAGCAAAACCCTTATGCGGTAAAAAGGGATTGCCTGGGGAAATTGGTAGTGGTTTTAGACGGCAAAATTACAGACAGAGGGTTGCAATTGATAACACCAATATCGCGAGCCCTGTCAGTGGGAGATATTCACGAGCTGATAGTTACGGATGAGGATACGGCGGGACCGGGAAGGGAGGTTAATGCAATTGCCTATGTGGGTTTTTTTGAAGTGTTGCAGGGCACCGTTATTGTAACGGGGGATGAAATAAAAATCGGAAAGCTTACCATAGGCAAGATTGCAGGATTTGATGAGACACATATGCCCAATCACCTCAACATTGTGATTAAGTCAGAAAAGAGAAGGACGGGTGTTGAGATGGGGCTTGAACTGGAGGAAATCGTGTTAATTAAATAGTATAATAGGTTTAAAAGACAGGAGGAATGAAGGCGATGAAAGTTATTATTGTTGGCGGGGGATGGGCAGGTACGGCAGCTGCCGTATCCGCAGTGAAATTAGGGGCCGAAGTAGTATTATTAGAGAGAGCCGATATGCTTTTAGGAACCGGACTTGTTGGCGGAATAATGAGGAACAATGGACGCTTCACGGCCACTGAGGAATGCATTGCTTTAGGGGCACCGGAAATATTTACAACAATAGATGAAAACGCGCGTCACAAAAATATTGAGTTTCCGGGTCATAAACATGCTTGGTTGTATGATGTCAGCAAAATTGAGCCGGCAATTAAGAAGGTCTTAAAGAATGCCGGTATAGAGATAAAGTTGCAGGCAAGAGTGACTGAGGCAGTAATGGAAGACACAAAAATTAAAGCAGTAAAAACGGCAGATGGTCAAGTGTTGGAGGGGGATGTCTTTCTTGATACGACGGGAACATTCGGTCCCCAGGGAAACTGCACAAAATATGGAAACGGGTGTGCCATGTGTATTCTCCGTTGCCCGACCTTTGGTCCGCGTGTGAGTTTGGCGGGTAAAGCAGGAGTGAAAGAAATGGTCGGCAAAAAAGCAGATGATTCCATTGGTGCGATGAGCGGTTCGTGTAAGCTCAATAAGGATTCGCTTTCTCCTGAGATCGTTGAAGAACTGGACAGTACCGGTGTTTGTGTTGTACCGATACCGGATTATCTGCAGAAAAAGGGTGTCTTGGAGAAAAAGGCTTGTCAGCAGTATGCCTTGAAAGAGTTCGGTGAAAACGTGATTCTATTGGATACCGGTCATGCCAAATTGATGACCCCGTTTTATCCTTTGGAAAGTCTAAGACAGATTCCCGGGTTTGAAAACGCGCGTTTCGAAGACCCCTATGCGGGTGGTATCGGCAATTCGATGCGTTATTTTGCGATGTCGCCGCGTAATAACCAATTAAAGGTAGATGGAGTGGACAACCTTTTCTGCGCGGGAGAAAAGGCCGGACTTTTGGTTGGACATACTGAAGCTATTGTAACGGGGACATTAGCCGGGCATAATGCCGCTCGTTACGCAATGGGAAGTGAATTGTTAACGCTGCCGGCTGAGTTAGCTATTGGTGATGCCATTGCGTACGTTGGTGCACAAATGAAGACCGAGGAAGGCTTGCGGTATAAATATACCTTTTCCGGGTCGGTCTATTTTGAGCGGATGAAGGAAAAGAGTCTTTATACAACAAATATAGACCAAATAAGGGACAGAGTAGAGAAAATGGGTTTAACGGGAGTCTTTGCGGGCAAGGATAAGGAGAAAATTTCAGCGAACGTTGCTAAATAGTACAAAGTAACAATTTATATGATAGAATGGTTATAAAAATTTATTATGGTAATAGGAGGGAGCATTATGTCAAAAATTGAAAAAAAAGCTTCGGAAATGGGATTGAGTATTCCCCAGGCACCAAGTCCGGTTGCTGCTTATGTCCCAGGTGTCTTAACAGGCGATGTGATATATACTGCCGGGCAAATCCCTTTAGTTGGTGGTGAGTTAAAGTACAAGGGCAAGTTAGGGGCAGAAATGTCGATTGAAGAAGGTTATGAGGCTGCCAAGGCGTGTGCATTAAACTGCCTGGGAGTTGTCAAAGGACTTGTGGGTGATTTAGATAAAGTCGAACAAATAATTAAGGTAGTAGTGTTTGTCAACAGTGCTCCCGGTTTCAACATGCAGCCCAAGGTGGCAAACGGGGCGTCGGAATTGTTTGCTGAGCTTTTTGGAGAAAAGGGCGCCCATGCCCGCAGCGCTGTCGGTGTTAATGAGTTGCCTTTGGATTCGACCTGTGAGGTTGAATTAATTGTAAAAGTTAAGGTTTAAGGTGAAAGGTGAATAGAATATAAAACGCTGTGGCGCTGCCACAGCGTTTTTAATTACCTTTATCCACATAATGGATGCCTTCGTTGGTTACGATAATATCCAACGGTACATCGTGTTCTTCGGCGGGCAGTTTTTCAAGGAATTGAAAGTCAAAGGCTAAAGCAACTTTAGGGGTTTTGGGAGGCAGGGTCTTTAAAAAGCGATCGTAGTATCCCTTGCCGTATCCGAGGCGATGTCCGCTTTTGTCAAAAGCAAGACCGGGTACCAATACTATTTCCACTGAGCTGCTTGGAACAGGGTCAAGGCAATCCTCCTTTACTTCCATGATACCGAAAGTTCCTTCTGTCAAATCGTCAATATTATTAAAATGCGATAGAAGCAATTTATTATCCGGTTGACAAATCGGAATGACGACTTGCTTATTCTGCTGCCATATTGTTTTAATAATAGGAAAAGTATCGACTTCATTCTTAATGGGTAAATAAACAAGTACGGTATTGGCTTGTACAAATTGAGGAAGCAAAAAAAGGTACTGCGTCATTTCATGGCTTTTTCCCTGTACCTGCAGCCAGTTAAGAGCGCTTCTTTTTTTTAGCATTTGCTGCCGTAAAAAACTTTTTTCTGTTTTTGACATTGGTACCTCCTAGTCTCAGGATAAGTTCAACTAGAATTTATAATAATCGGAGTGGGATAAAAAAGCAAGAAAAGTAGATGGTATATTATGTATAAAAAATTATGAGGTGGGAATATTCTTAGTATGTGTAAAATGCTGTGGGGAGCGGGTGTTGTGCGTATTTAAACGTATCCGGAAGAAAAGAAGCGAAATAAAGATAAAAACGAAGAAAATGGATAATATATCAAGATGAAAAGGAAATACCGGTGTTGCTAACTTGCAAGGCCTCAACTATTATTATTAATGAATATTAGCACTCGATATAGTTGAGTGCTAACAATAAATCTAAATTATTAAGGAGGTTTGTCAGAATGAATATTAGGCCCCTCGGCGAAAAAGTAATTGTAAAACCATTGGCTCAGGAAGAGAAGACCAAAAGTGGGATCGTTCTACCTGATACCGCTAAGGAAAAGCCGCAACAAGGCGAAGTGTTGGCTGTTGGCTCAGGAAGAATCCTGGAAAACGGACAAAAGGTGCCTATGGAGGTTAAAGTAGGGGACAAGGTCATTTATTCCAAGTATGCAGGAACAGAAATCAAGATCGATGGCGAGGAAGTTCTTATATTAAGTGAACGCGATATACACGCCGTAATTTAACGGGTGATAAAAGAAGCTAACAAAAGAAAACCTTGTAATTATCTAATTTAGGAGGGAAAAAAATGGCAAAGCAGATTATTTTTGGCGAAGAGGCCAGAAGGTCCTTAGAAAAAGGAGTTAACTCTCTGGCTGAAGCGGTGAAAATCACTTTAGGTCCCAAGGGCCGTAATGTAGTTCTCGATAAGAAATTTGGTTCACCTACAATTACAAATGATGGTGTCACGATTGCCCGGGAAATCGAACTGGAAGATCCTTTCGAAAATATGGGCGCGCAGCTGGTCAAAGAGGTAGCAACAAAAACTAATGATATTGCAGGTGATGGTACAACTACTGCTACTGTATTGGCACAGGCAATAATCCGTGAGGGTCTTAAAAACGTAGCTGCCGGCGCTAATCCTATGATGGTGAAAAAAGGTATCGAAAAGGCAGTGAATGTTGCTGTTGAAGAAATCAAAAAGGTATCCAAGCCAATTGAATCCAAAGGAGCTATTTCCCAGGTTGCCTCTATTTCCGCAGCCGATAGCGAAATAGGTAACCTTATTGCCGAAGCAATGGAAACTGTCGGAAATGATGGTGTCATCACGGTTGAGGAATCCCAGAGCATGGGAACTACCCTGGAAGTTGTTGAGGGGATGCAGTTTGACCGTGGATACATATCCCCATACATGATTACTGATACCGATAAAATGGAAGCGGAATTGTCGGATCCATATATCCTGATTACAGATAAAAAGATTGCCGCTGTTCAAGATATCTTGCCTATCCTGGAGAAAGTGGTACAGGGCGGGAAACAGCTTGTAATTATTGCGGAAGACATTGAAGGGGAAGCCCTTGCTACCTTGGTTGTCAACAAGCTTCGCGGAACGTTTACTTGTGTCGGAGTCAAGGCTCCCGGCTTTGGTGACCGTCGTAAAGCTATGCTGGAAGACATAGCTACCCTGACAGGTGGGCAAGTTATTACTGAGGATTTAGGCTTAAAACTGGAAAATGCTACCCTTGACATGCTGGGAAGTGCGGCAAAAGTTAAAGTTAGCAAGGAAGAAACCACTATCGTTGAAGGACGTGGAGAGAAATCACAAATAGACGGACGTGTATCCCAGATTCGCAAGCAGCTTGAAGATACTACTTCCGAGTTTGACAGAGAAAAGCTGCAGGAACGTTTGGCTAAACTGGCCGGAGGCGTTGCTGTGATTCAGGTTGGTGCTGCTACAGAAACCGAATTGAAAGAAAAGAAACACCGTATCGAAGATGCATTGGCGGCAACTCGTGCTGCTGTTGAAGAGGGTATAGTTTCAGGTGGTGGTACCGCCCTTATTGATATCCTCAAGGCCCTGGAAGGTGTTAGTTCTGATGATACGGATGAGATGACAGGCATCAACATAGTTAAGAGAGCCCTGGAAGAGCCGGTAAGGCAGATAGCTTGTAATGCCGGTCTTGAAGGTTCGGTAGTAGTTGAAAAGGTTAAAGAAAGCGGAAGCGGTATTGGCTTTAATGCTTTGACAGGTCAGTACGAAGACATGCATAAGGCAGGAATCGTTGATCCCGCCAAGGTTACACGTTCTGCCCTGCAGAATGCGTCCTCAATCGCAGCTATGATGCTCACAACCGAGTGCCTCGTGGCCGATAAGCCGGAAGAAAACGCCGGCGGTGGCGGAATGCCTGCAGGTATGGGCGGCATGGGCGGTATGGGCGGTATGATGTAAGACAACTATAAAACCCCTGAAATTTCAGGGGTTTTTCTTTTGGGCTTGTTTAAATGGGTATCCTGCCAGCTTTTTATCTTATTCTTCTTAAAATAACTTCCTCGTGTTTCGATACCTCTTTTTCTATACGTTCAAGCTGATCCGTATGCTGCTTATAGCCGTCAAACAATGCTTGAAGCTTTTGACCGTGATCGTGTTCTATACGGGTAACTACGTTTTCAACGGATGTTAATCTGGAATCAACTTTATTGAACCCTTTCTGCATTTCAGAGTACATCTTGGTCATGAAGTCAAACAGTTTTTCATTATCCATTAAGTTAACACTCCTATCTCTCGACCCTTTTTTAACATACAATCAGTACGTCACTTAATATATCTGAATACTTATATATGTCATCAATCGTATCAAGAGGGCATTTAGTGATTTCCTTATTGTCTGCCTGTATATACAAACACTTATTATTCTTCTTTCTGTATTTTAACATAACAACACTCTTCAGCAAAACACCCCATGACTATATTATATAGACATACTGTCTAATGTAAATGGATTAAAAAATAATAGCCAACACGTCTAAAAAGTTAAAAATGTGCTTGATATCTAGACGAAACGCCCAGTAATACTGGGAGAAATGGCCAATGTAGATGTAAAAAAAAGAAGTGTTCTATACTGACTAGGCGCTTCTTTTGATTTTTGATGCTTCCCGCGTTTTGCCCACAAGGAGGGATAAAACGCTTATTTTTCGCTTGTTTTGCTTGGTCTAAAATGCTTTTTTGTCAATCAGTTTTGCTTTAACAGGTTTACAGACCTCAAAAGAAGGATAAAGGATACTGTGGCCGTAACAACATCTGCTGCCGGAAAGGATAACCATATTCCCTGCTTACCTAAAAACAATGGCAAAACAACAAGTGGCGGCATAATAAATATTACCTGTCTGAAGAGAGAGACCAACATGGCCTTAACAGGCTTATGAATAGCCATAAAGTAGAAGTTTGCCAGGATTTGCAGACCAATGATAGGAGTCATCAATGTACTGATTTGCAGAGCGTAAACGCCGTTTTGTATCACTTCCTGCTCATTAGTGAACAATCCTAAAATCCCTTGAGGCATGAAAACTAAGAAAGCAGAGAGAAATAGACCGATAAAGAATGAAAAGATAAATGAAAATTTAACAGTTTCGGAAACCCGTTTATAATTATTTGCTCCAAAATTGAACCCTACAATGGAATGAAAGCCTTGGGCTAAACCTAATAAAGGCATAGTGATAAAAATATGTATGCGACTTATCACTCCGTAAACGGAGAGGTCGGCAGCTGTTCCATATTTTTTCAAAAGGATATTTACTGTAGCCGCTAAAATCGAAAATCCCACCTGATTTAAAAATGATCCTATTCCTATCAATATAATTCTCTTTACATCAATGAAGTTGATACGCCAGTTTGCAGAACGCAGGTTTATAGCACTCATATTAAAACCGTAATAACCTATCAAGATTATTACCGATATCGATCTGGCAACGATTGTTCCCCATGCGGCTCCCGCTATTCCCATATCAAAAACCATAATAAAAAGGGCATTTAAGAAAACATTGAGCAATGCGCCAAAAAACATTACAACAGCTGCCAGTTTTGCGTTGCCTTCTGCACGTACCGTATTGATCCCCAAAAAGCTAAGTAAAACTAAAACACTACCCGGAATAATTACCGAATAATAATCGTTTGCATATTCGAATAATTGTTTTTGAGCACCAAAAAGATGAAAAATATTTGTCTTGAAAATCATGAGTATCACAGAAAAAAATGCCCCCAATATAATTGTGAATAGTACGGCACTTATTACTGCCGAAGCTGCCTCATCTTTCTTATGGGAACCTAGTTTAAATGAAACGATGGAAGATGTACCAATTCCCAGCATCGTACCTAAGGCCACCACCAGCATATCGATGGGAAATCCCGCTGCCAGACCACCTAAGGCATTTCCTCCCACTGCTTTGCCGACAAAAACCGCATCAATGAGATAATATAACCCATTGACAATCATGGCAAAAACCATGGGCAGTGACATCTGAAGCAACAGTTTGGGAATAGGTGTGTGTTCAAACCTTCTTTCTTTCTCGAGTATTACTTGTCTTTCATTGTTCATTTTCTTTCCTCCTTAATTTATATCAAAAATGAATATATATTCAATTTTGTTCAAAAAAAATTATTCAATCAAAGCGTTAATGCCATAGAAATATTGTTTGGCCAGAAGTTCCACCATATTGTCAGCCCATTTTTCATTTTTGTAATGTCTTGCGATTTCGAAGAGTCCTTCGAAAAAGTTGTTGGCTAGGATGTGATAAAATTCTTCATCAATGGTACCTTGTGAGCCTTTGATTTTTTTGCTTAAATTTTTCTGGATATGAACCTTAGCTAGATTAATGATTTCTTCCTTAGCATTCTCATATCTTGTTCCATCGCTTTTATCAAGTAATATCACTA
Organism: Clostridia bacterium; assembly: GCA_018433675.1. GTDB lineage: Bacteria > Bacillota > Peptococcia > DRI-13 > SM3-B62 > SM3-B62. Next base: position 70,171 of record JAHDQS010000033.1, on the reverse strand, counting down.
ATTGCTTGCGTCTATGCTTTAGAAGATCGATAATTAATTGCATTTCTTTTTTTAAGATAAAACTTTCAGATGGAAGGTTTCCGGAATTGTTGATTTCAGTTAAAGTGGTTTTTATTAATGAATATGTCGGAGTTACAATAGTTTCGAATAAGTCTTCTTTGTTCTTGTAATAGGTATAAACAAGCCCTACAGAGACGGATGCACTGTTGGCTATGCCTTTGATGGTTGTTGATTTAAAGCCTTTTGCATAAAATTCATCAATTGCGGAACGGTATATTTTATCAGCAACCTCTTCTTTTAAGATCTGCACCATAAAAAACCTCTTTCTTTTCAATAATGAATTACAGTTCATTATAGCATTAATAATTTTAGCTGTAAAGATATCATTATGAGTATTATTATGATTATATATTTGAAGGATTTCTTAGGTTTTAGCAGAACTCTATAATTGTTAAAAATGGTTCTTTGATTAGGAGTGAGGATTTTTGTCCAGAACAACAGGCACACAGATACGTGGAATTAGGGCACCAATCATTAGAGAAGGGGACGATTTAGTCGAGACGGTCGTTACTTCGATTATGATTTCCCTAAAAACAGAAGAGTATCAACTAAAAGACGGGGATGTAATTGGAATAACCGAATCCCTGGTGGCTAGGGCTCAAGGAAATTATGTAACGGTGGATGAGGTTGCCGCAGATATCAAGAGTAAGTTTGGCGATGCTGAAATAGGGGTTGTTTTTCCTATCCTCAGCCGGAACAGATTTTCAATGATTTTGAAAGGAATAGCGCGGGGGGCAAAAAAAGTCCACCTGTTATTAAGTTATCCTTCCGACGAGGTTGGAAATCATCTTATGGACATTGAAAAAATGGATGATTTAGGTATTATACCCTCTCAGGATGTTTTATCCGAAGAGGAATACTGCAAGATGTTTGGAACCTTTCGGCATCCTTTTACCGGTATTGACTATGTCCAAATGTATAAAGAATTGGCAGTAGATGATAATATCTCAATTCACCTGGCTAATGACCCGCGGGTTATTCTGAAATTCACTAAAAAGGTACTGACAGCCGATGTCCATACGAGAAAAAGGACGAAAAAACTACTCGAACAGGCCGGCGCCGAATTAGTCTACACTTTGACTGACGTTTGCAACGTGCCCCATAAAGGCAAAGGTTATAACCCTGAATTCGGCTTATTAGGTTCGAACATGGCCAACGATGAGAAGTTGAAGCTGTTTCCACGTGACGGACAGATTTACGTAGAAAAAATTCAAGCGAAATTAGGGGAGTTAACAGGCAGAAAGGTCGAAGTCATGATTTATGGCGACGGTGCGTTTAAAGATCCGGTTGGTAAGATATGGGAGCTAGCTGATCCTGTTGTTTCTCCTGCTTATACTACAGGGCTTTCCGGTACACCTAATGAGCTGAAGATAAAGTATTTTGCCGATCATCATTTGAAAGACTTGTGTGGTAATGAGCTGACTGAAGCTATGAAATCTCAAATAAGGAGAAAAGATGATAACCTTGTCGGGGAACTTGCCTCTCAGGGTACTACGCCTCGTCAATTGACGGACTTGCTGGGCAGCCTCTGTGATTTGACCAGCGGCAGCGGTGATAAGGGAACGCCGATAGTACTGATACAGGGTTATTATGATAATTATGCTACCGAATAGTGGAATAGACAAAGCCCCTCAGAGTTTGCAAGCTCTGAGGGGCTTTTTACTATTCGATGAGAATTCTTTTTTCTTTGCCGGTTTGCTTCTTGGGAACAAGAAGAGAGAGAACACCATTTTCATATTTTGCCGCTATTTGATCCTCGACGATATTCTCTAGAAAAATCTGACGGCTGATGCTGCCGGAGAAGGTTTCCTTGTGGATGTAATTATTTTTCTCTTCATTAACCTCCTCATAACGGCAGGCTGTGATAGTGATTACTCCGTTTTCTGCTTTGATGTCGATATTGTTCGACCTCCTATTTTTTTATTGATATTATTTACTTTACTCATAGTTTAATATCAAGGTCAGATATAGTCAAAGATGTTTAAGATGCCTTATGGTCAGCAAAGGTCAGAAAAAAATGATTAGGGAAAAATATATTGATAAACCTTTGCATATCAATTATTTTCATTCATTTTCGCGATGAATAAATAAAAAAAGATGAGGTATCATAATACGGATAATGAAAAATAGCAGGAGGGATGAAAAATAATGAAGCTAGGGGACATTATGACAAAGGATGTAACGGCGGTATCCCTGGACACATCGGTGTATGATGCTGCCTGTATCATGAGGGATCGGAATGTGGGTTCAGTACCGATATGTACCGATGATATGAATGTGGAAGGGATTGTAACAGACCGTGATATCGTGCTGCGAGTTGTGTGTGACGACAAGGATGCGCACAATGTGAGGTGCCAAGACATCATGACTGATAGGTTGGCAGTAGGGAAAACAGAAATGGATGTGGAAGAGGCAATCGACTTAATGGGGGATTTACAGGTTAGGAGGCTGCCGGTAGTGGAAAACGGCAGACTGGCAGGTTTCGTGTCATTAGGGGATATGGCTGTAAATACCAGATACGATAGGGCAACAGAGGAAGCCCTTGGCCAGATTTCCACACCGAGCCAGCCAAGCATGTAGTATGTATGCAACAATACCCCCTGTTCGTTTCGAACAGGGGGTATTGTCATATGGGTGTGTCTATACTTTTGTGGTAACTAGTACCTGGACAAATCATTGTCTTCTTCATCATTGCTTGGTTCATTCTCAATAAGGTTTGCTTCTGTTTCTTCAACTATGTTTTCAACTATTTCTTCAACTGTGTCTTCAGGTAATACTTCCGGTTCAGTTGCTTCTATATCAGTGTTTTCAAATTCACCTTGCTCTTGAGCAGTGATTTCTTCATTAACGGTTTCTACGTCCTCTCGGAGAACAGTTTTGCTTTCTTGTGCAACTGTTTGTTCTGTTACTTCGCTTCCCGAAGTGACCAACTCATTGATTTTGTCCAGCATTATCATGAAGCTGTTAGCCACCAGAGCGTATTTTTCAGTAATATTTTCGATTCTTGTCAAGACTTGATTGGAACCTGCGGCTATTTCTCCGGAAGCTTCTGCTCCCTCGGTGATGGAAAGGATTATTTCCTCGGTGGCTCTGGAGATCTCGCTGATAGATTCTGCACTTTCTTCCGAATGCTGTGTGAAGTCTTTCATCATAGTCGCAACGGTCTCCGAATCAAGCTCGTATTTTTCCGCGACACTTACCAAGTTGCTGTAAGTTTGTACTACGTCTGTTTCCAAGAAATGCATGATTTCACGAGCTGATTGAATGAATTGTTCAATAAAGGTTAAGACAGAGGAGACTGAATCTTGAATTCTTGTTGCCGCTTGAGAGGATTCATCGGCAAGCTTTCGTACTTCCTCTGCTACTACGGCAAAGCTATGACCGTATTCTCCAGCACGTGCCGCTTCAATTGCGGCGTTCAAGGCGATGAGATTTGTTTGTCTGGATATATCAAGGATGGTACCAGCCATTTCTGAGATACCCTTCACTGTTGCCGCATCCTCAATTGTTTTTTCCAGGTCAGCTTTAGTTTTTTGGTAAATATTATCTGTGTTTTCCTGCGCCATTATGCTGTCGCTACGCAATTTTTCCGCTCTTTCCTTAATACCCTCCGATAATTGCAGTCCTTCGTTTGCTTTGCTGACTACGTTGTTGATGGCATCCTCCACTGTTTTAATGTTGGCGGAAATCTGCTCCATACCTGCTGAGGATTCTTCCATACCGGCGGAAATTTGCTCTGTGGATTGTGATATCTGAAAAGTATCCGTCTTTATTTCCTCAAGTAGCTGGTTGGTGGTATGTAGTTGATTGACAGAGGCATTGCTGTTTTGCTGGATGGTGTTAATAGTGTCCTCCAGATTGCTTGCTGCAACATTCAATGATTCGCTTATCTGTCCGAATTCATCGTTGCGTGCGGAACTTATTCTGTAGGTGAGATTACCGCTTGCCAGTCGTTTGCAGAATTCCAGAACGTTAAGGGTAGGCTTTTTGATTAATCTGGAGATGAACACACCGAGTACTATTCCTAGCAAGATAACTATGAGTGTTACGGAGATGAGTTTTATCAAAAGTGAATCGACCTCGTGGAACAACTCGGTCTTTGGGACAATAATGCCAAGGAACCAATTGGTGTCGGGGACCGGGACATAACTGAGGAGGTTTTCTACTCCGTCAAATACAAAGGAGCCGGTGCCGACATCTCCCGAAATCATTTTTTTCTCTATTTCAATTCGGTTTGTATAATGAGGGTTTTCTGCTTCGTTTATTATCAGGTTGGTCTGTGCGCTGACCATATTATAATCAGGATGTGCGATTACAGTACCGTTTCTATCCAGTAGAAAGCCGTAACCTGTTTCACCGATAGAAATTTCAGATACTAGGTCACTAAGCGCTTGGGCGTCCATACAAGCCGTTAAGGCCCCGTTGATATGGTAGTATTCGTCCCTGATAGGAACGGCAATAATGATTTGGAAGGCATCCAGGAAACTGTTGTAATGAGGCTCGGAAAAATTGCTTTCCCCCGTCAATGCCTTTTGAAAGTAAGATTCATTTGCAATATTTCCGATATCTCCGTTGCAATATGCTATCTCACCGTCCATGTTCGCTACTCCAAGGGAGATAAGTTCAAGACGCCTTGTTTCGGTGATTAGAATAGGCACCTGTTCTTCCCAAACCATGCTTGCTATTTGCTGTTGAGCGGCAATTGTCTCAAGGTTAATCATTTTGGAGTTGATGTCTTTTGACATAATACGGGCATTGTCAAATACTTGTGTTTCTAAAGATAATTGGATGCGATTGCTCAAAATGCTTTTAGCATTCTGATAGGAGACGAAGGCCATAATACTACAGACTATCAGGCTTAACAATGTAATATAAACGGTTATCCGGGTTCCGATGTTGAGTGATGTTTTTTTCCTGAATACCATATTTGACCATCCTTTCAGAAGTTGTCGGAAAAACCAAAAACAGATGTATTGTCGATAATCTTGTAATTATTATGACATTAATTTATCTAAAAGTACAGAAAAAAATAGTAAATACAGGTTAGCGGCAGGCATAATTTTCTTGTTTCTATAGTAGAAATTAAGAAGTAGTTTAACTGGAGTTGATCAGATGAAAAAGACTTATCAACGGGCTGCAATCCTCTGCTTGATTGTGCTTTTGCTGCTTGCTAATCTGTTTTTATATGAAAAACTGACACGGTTGCCTCCTTACGAAGCAGTTCGGCAGGGGCTGCTGAAAACGGTCAACGCCCAGAGTTATCGCTATAGCTCGCTTGCCACGAGCACACTTATGGGGGAGGAAGCGGTTATTTCGGATATACAAGGGGAAAAGTACGGCAAGAGTGTCCATTTGAAAGGGGATATTCCCCTGATAAATTCAGAAGTTGAGATCTATAAATATGAGGATGTCATGTACCGGCGGGATTCATTTACTGCGGATTGGCTCATCATACCGGAAAGGTCTTATCCGGCCGTGGAAAATTTAATTGCCGAGTTGAATCCTTTGGCTGTTTTTGATTTTTCCGGAGACCTTGATGTTAAATACACTGGTAAAGAAAAAGCCGGGGGAAAGGTCTGTCGTGTTTATGAAATAATGGGCAGAGAAGTCAATAAATTTATGGAGTTGTACTGGCAGGATTTCAGATACAGATTATGGCTAGACAAAAAGAGTGGAGCGATTAGGAAATCTGAAATAGTTGCTGAGCACAGGGATAATTCTCAATACCTATTGAAAGTAAGTGTGCTTTTCTGGGACTACAATGAAGAATTTGAAATAACTCCGCCGGTTGCCCCTTCCGCACATGTTGCCCCTGCCGCAGATTGACACTGCCTTGTGCCGTTGATATAATCATTACGGATTGTAGCCAACGGTGGCCGGACAAGCTATTGAGGGTGTTTGGACTGAGGAGGGAGGGTATTATGGTAGCTGAGATTAGCAGGGTTTTGATTAAGGAAGAGGAAATCAGGCAAAAGGTAAAAGAACTGGGAAAAAGGATTACATATGATTATCAAAATAAAGACCTTTTTGTTATCGGTATCTTAAAGGGATCGGTAATATTTTTAGCGGATCTGATCAGGGAAATATCACTGCCGCTGGAGATTGATTTCATGGCTGTTTCAAGTTATGGCGCAACCACTCATACATCAGGGGTGGTGCGTATATTGAAAGACTTGGATACCGATATAAACAATAAGGATGTTTTGATTATTGAGGATATTATCGATACGGGTCTCACCCTTAGTTATTTGAAGGAGAATCTGCTGTCGCGGGAGCCTGCCAGTTTGAAAGTGTGTACAATGCTGGACAAGCCTGACCGCAGAAAGGTACAACTAATACCCGATTACAATGGATATGTGATTCCTGATGAATTTGTGGTGGGATATGGTCTGGATTACAACCAAAATTTTAGAAACCTTCCTTATGTAGGGGTAGTGAATACAAGGGCCAGTGCCTGAAAAAGAGGAACGAGAAAGGGGAATCCCATGGTTCAAGAACATGAATTAGTATTAGTACTTGATTTTGGCGGACAATACAGCCAGTTGATTGCTCGTCGCGTGAGAGAGTTGCACGTTTATTCCGAGATGTTACCTTATGACACTTCTATAGAAAAAATTGCTGCCCTGAAACCAAAGGGAATAATTTTTTCCGGAGGGCCTGCCAGCGTATATGCAAAAAACGCCCCGACAATGGACAAAAGAATACTGGAAATGGGAATTCCCATCTTTGGAATCTGCTATGGACTGCAGCTCCTTATCTACATGTTAGGCGGCGAAGTGATAAGGGCCGATAAAAGGGAATACGGAAAAGCGATGGTGAATATTTCTGCGTCTCATCCTTTGTTTTCAGGTCTTGAAGATAAAGAACAGTGCTGGATGAGCCATGGGGATTATGTTTCATCCGTCCCCGGGGGCTTTATATCCTGCGGTTATACTGAAGATACCCCTTTTGCGGCTGTTGCCAATGAGGAGAGGAAAGTGTATGGAGTACAATTCCATCCCGAAGTTAAACACACCATAAACGGGATGAAACTGCTGTCCAACTTTTTGTTCGACGTCTGCGGCTGCGGCGGTGAGTGGTCGATGGGTTCGTTTATCGAAGAGCAAGTGGAGGAGATTCGAAACCGTGTAGGCTCGAAAAAGGTTTTGTGTGCTCTGAGCGGAGGGGTTGATTCCTCAGTCGCCGCTTTACTGGTACACAAGGCAGTCGGTGACCGCTTAACATGTGTTTATGTTGATCATGGCTTTATGAGAAAAGGTGAATCCGAGCAGGTTAGGGAGACATTCAACGGAAAATTCGGGATAAATTTAGATTTTGTTGATGCCAGAGAAAGATTCATGGATAAGATAGCCGGAGTGAGCGAGCCGGAAACAAAACGTAAAATTATCGGTAACGAGTTCATTCGTGTCTTTGAGGACGAGGCAAAAAAGCTTGGGAAAATAGATTATCTTGTCCAAGGTACCCTTTATTCCGATGTTATTGAAAGCGGCACAGGTACGGCGGCTACTATCAAATCTCATCATAATGTGGGAGGCTTGCCGGAGGACATGGAGTTTGAGCTGATAGAGCCGCTCCGTCTATTGTTTAAGGATGAAGTACGTATAGTGGGAAGAGAACTGGGGTTGCCGGAAGATATAGTAAGCCGTCAACCGTTTCCCGGTCCCGGTTTGGCTGTGCGTATCATCGGAGATATTACTGAGGAAAAACTCGATACCCTGCGGGAAGCGGATGCCATAATCATTGAGGAAATGAAAAAGGCCGGCCTCTACGAGAAATTATGGCAGACCTTTGCGGTGCTTCCCAGCATCAAAACCGTAGGTGTGATGGGTGATGAACGTACCTATGCTTATCCTATTGTTTTAAGAGCCGTATCCAGTGAAGACGCAATGACAGCCGACTGGGTTCGCCTGCCCTATGACCTGTTGGAGATCATTGCGAATCGTCTAGTAAATGAGGTTGAGCAAATCAATCGGGTTGTTTACGATATTACCTCCAAACCACCCGGGACAATTGAGTGGGAGTAAAAAAAGAAAATCCTGTGAGTCCTGATGTAATATGATTAACAGGGTTTATTATGTGCGCCCGGTGAGCGCACGTTCTAAAGGGTGACCAGATCAATGCCACATTTCAAAGTGTGAGTATCAGTTAGATTTTTTCCATCCCTGCTTTGTTACAGACCATTGTTTTGTATATTTATGTTTTTCAACTGCCGCTACAAATGGCTCTGCAAGGAAGATTTTTATTATTTCAAGGACAGTTTTGAAGTCGTCCGTTTTGGTGTTGATTTTCTTTATAAATGTCTCCCACTTTTTCTGCATGCCATCATCAGCATCGTAGGTCATAATCTGTTCAAACTGTTCAATTGAAAAAGAACGATTGCGATTTTCGAAGGTCTTTTGCAGTGCTTCACACAATATGCTACCGTTAAAATCAAATTTATTAGTAAGATAATAAATATCGTAGTAGTCCTTCATTCTGCTTGAAAACTCCATTAGACTTAAAATGGCGTCGAGTTTTTCGGCAATAGTGGTTTCAATAGAATATGTATTTACCATCGGTGCATCGAAGTCTGAAAGCTGGGTAGGTATCTTGCGTTTTTCTTGTTTCGGCACGATAACATCACCAACACCGAAATCAATACTAAATGGTGTACGGGTGTTTTTGATACGAGCCACAACAGAAGCACCGATACCCGCATATTTCTTTTGAACAGCGATAGGGGCAACATCTTTGATTTCAAAGGTAATAAAGTCATTTCCGGTAGATGTGGCTATGATTTCTTCAAGAACTGTTTTTAGCTGTTCCGGTGTGTTTGGTATTAGTCTGAGCAGAAAGTCTACATCTACGGTTACTCTGCTGTCGAAGTCGGTAAGCGAGTAAATGAATAAACCGCCCTTTAATACAAGATTCTCAACATATTTGGATTTTTCCAAACGGCGTAGGAATTCTTCTTGGCAGAATAGCTGTAAGCATAGCTGATAGCTTCTTCCGCTTGTCAGCGCTTTGTTTCTCAGTCGTGCAAGTACGGATGCCGCTATATCAGCCACCCAGTAGCACCTCCATCAGTTCAGTAACTTTTTTATAGAGCTTCATTTCTTTTGCGTATTTAGACAGTTTGCTGAGGCTTTTCTTGTCGTCAATAACATAGGCATTAATTGCCTTGCTGAAAAGCTCACTATCCAATTTGGTACGATACTTAAAGCAATCACATATCGTGCGTTCACGGTCATAGATTGTAAGTGTTACACCATCAAAATCAGAAGTTGTCTTGCCGAGTAGGTATTGACCTTTTTGAATATAATAGGCTTTTATTGGGACCGCATCTATTTTTAGTTTAGCTCTTGAAATTGTACGTGGTACGGCAATTGCCCATTGTCTTGGAGCAAAATCGCTGTAGCCGTAATGAAACAGTGCGGACTCCACACAAACTACGCCTTCAGGCAGCAGTGTTGCAAGCAAATGTTCTTCGCTGATATCGTTCTTCTCGGCAAGTTGATAATAACCATGGCGAACACGTTCAATATATCCTTCATTACAAAGAGAAGCCACATCGAAATTGGAGAGCCCGGCAGAAATGAACTCCGCAGTTTTTGCAATACCGCCTGCTTCCAATATGATCTCTTTTACTATTTCTTTTTTAGTCATTAACTCACCAACTTTCGAAATACAAAGACTGAAATTTGTGTTTGAAAAATATTATAACATTGACAACGAGAATTATCAACAACTTTTCACACACTATTCCAAAAAAGTGTGTTATAAATATTAGTTTTCGCATTGCAAATTATCGCGTTATTGTTTACAATACTTTTATACAACATCGGTATTATCCGCAGTGCAACTATTCCTGTTATCAAGCTCGATAACAAAATGATAACAGGGGGTTCAAAGGGCAGGATAATATGGATACTATAAATAATCACTATCGTTATAATCAGACCGAGCAATATTACATAAACAGAATTGTTTGATCTCGGTTGAGTGGGAATAGAAAAAGAGAACCCTGTGAGTCCTGATGTAATAGGATTAACAGGGTTTATTAGTAAAGAAAAAAGTTCATACGCGGATGCCTTGAAAGAGGCCCAAGCCATGGGTATAGTTGAAACAGAGACCATAAATAACAAAAGAAAGAAGGCTGAAATATGGATTTATTAAGCGAAAAATTCACGAAGCTTGGTGTTGATAACTCCCCCGGACAGGAAATCCGTCAAAAAACGGCCGGAATTCAAATAAAGGGAGATGCCATACCTGGGAAACCTGTTGATTTTTCTCATGGCGATGTAGATGCATTCGTGCCAATTCCAGGTACGCTGGATACCTTTATTGCCGGCGTTGAACTTGGTGGCAAACAGGCTTATACGGAGTATCGCGGAAAAAGCAGTATTCGTGAGGACCTGGCCCGAAAACTTGCAGATTTTACCGGTGCCGCAGTTTCGGCCGATGAGGGTCTCATTATTACCCCCGGAACACAAGGGGCACTTTTTTTGGCCATGGGTTCAACTATTGCTAAGGGAGATAAGGTTGCCATCGTTGAACCTGATTATTTTGCTAATCGTAAGCTGGTTCAGTTTTTTGACGGTGAAATCGTACCTGTGAAGCTTGATTATCTGGGAATAAGCGGGCGTGCGGGTCTGGATTTTAACCAGTTGGAAGATGTCTTCAAATCCGGCGTCAGAGTTTTTCTTTTTTCCAATCCCAACAACCCGACCGGCGTCATTTATTCGCCTGAGGAAATCCGTTTGATAGCAGAACTGGCCAAAAAGTACGATGTTACTGTTATCATAGATGAATTGTACTCCAGACAGATATTTGATGGCAAAACATATACTCATATGCGGGCGGAAAATATTGCACCGGAAAACTTAATTACAATCATGGGACCTTCCAAAACGGAGTCCTTAAGCGGTTACCGTCTGGGCGTGGCCTTCGGTTCGACCCAGATCATTGCGCGGATGGAGAAATTACAGGCCATCGTGTCGTTACGTGCCGGGGGTTATAGTCAGGCCGTGTTGAAATTATGGTTTTCAGAGCCGGAGGGATGGTTGCAGGAAAGAATTGCAAAACATCAGGATATTCGGGATGACCTGCTTGCGAAAATCCGTTTGGTGGAGGGCATGGAAGCGAGGACAACAGAGGCAGGCAGTTATCTTTTTCCGCGGTTTCCTGAATTGACTGTCAACCTGCAGGATTTTACCAAGATTCTGCGTCTGCAAGCAAATGTTACGGTTACGCCCGGGACGGAATTTGGCCCGCAATTCACCGATAGCTTTCGCCTAAATTTTTCACAGGATCATCAAGCAGCCGTACAAGCCATTGAACGTACTGTTAAACTGATTGAGCGATACCGCAAATAATCTGAGCGACATGGGAAAGGCAGCTGGATTTAAGCAAGATTATTAATAAATATGATTAAAAATCATAATGTGTCCACATACTGATGATCTTTACAATTTGCTGTTCTTCCAAGACCTCATAAACAAGCCGATGTTTGATGTTAATCCTACGGCAGTATGCTCCTTGTAAATCACCTTGCAGCTTTTCATATGGTGGGGGTGACTGGAATGGATTCTCTCTGATAATCTTAATAAGAGCTTTTGCTTTGCCGGCGAGTTTTGCAGCTTTCAGCTTTGGTATATCCTTTAATGCCTTTTTATCGAAGACTATAGAATACATTACCATTCAACCTCATTTTCAGGTACACACTCAGAAATAGGTCTTTTTAAACCCTCCATAATTCGTTCTCTCATGTTTGGGATAGAGCAAAGGTAGAGAGTTTCCATTAAACCGTTGTAATCTTCTTCGCTGATCATCACGGCATTTCCGTCTTTCGTGCTGATATTGACAGGCTCGTTATACTTTATAGTTTGTTCCAGTATAACGAAGATGTTTTTTCTAAAATTAGTAGCATTGGTGTTAATCATTGTTTATCAACCTCCTGTATGTACATTATAATGTACATACAGGAGGTTGTCAATGAGCATGTACATCATGGTGTGCGTTTTACTATATTTCAGATGGAGTAAAAAATCCACTTAAAGTAAGTTTTATTTATTAATATATTGAGATTTATGGTAGAATGATTGAATAAGGTGATAGATAGGAGAGTGAGTAAATGACTGAGTTTTCTATGATGGCTTCCCACGCCAGAGGCAAAGGCACGAAACCAGATGCTGTGTTTGCTGTTTTAAAGAGGGCCAATGATGCTATGGCTAAGTATGGCAAGGAAAAGGTTGTTAATGCTACAATAGGTGCGATCTACGATGATGACGGAAAATTCGTTGCCCTTTCGTCTGTAAGCGAATACTATCGCAAGATGGCGGATGAAGAGATGATGAGTTACGCCCCTATCGCCGGAATACCTGAGTTCTTGCAGGCTGCAATAGATTATGCCTTTCAGGGTAATCAGCCTGAGAATACATATACGGCTGCGGTGGCAACACCCGGGGGGACAGGCGGCATACGTCATGCTTTTTACAACTATTTGGAGCAAGGGGACAAAGCCCTTATTCCGGATTGGTTCTGGGGCCCGTATAAAACGATTGCCGATGAACACCTGCGCGGTGTGGAAACTTATAAGATGTTTGACGAAGATTATAACTTTACCCTTGAGGATGTCAAAGTCAAAACCGGTGAGCTTTTGGCGGCACAGGACAATGTCGTGGTAGTTTTCAACACACCGGGTCATAATCCCACTGGGTACAGCATGACCGATGAAAACTGGGGCGAGATTTTAGAGTTTTTCAAAACCCAAGTGTCGGATAAGCAGAAGAAAATAACGGTAGTTGTTGATATGGCCTATATTGACTTTGTAGGTTCGCCTCAGAAAACCAGAAACTTTATGAAGCTGTTCGGGGGACTGCCGGAAAACATTCTAATCACACTGGCTTTTAGCATGTCAAAATCATTTACAAGCTATGGTATGCGTTCCGGGGCTTTGATTGCTGTAAGCTCTTCGGCCGATGTCGTGTGTGAGTTTGCTAACGGCTGCCAATTTTCCAGTCGGGGTGTGTGGTCCAATGGAACTCGGGCTTGTCAGAGAATGTTGGCGGATGTGATGAAAGATCCGCAGTTAAAAGATAAAATGGATAAAGAAAGAGAGCAATACAGCAGTCTGATTCTTAAAAGGGCGGATATCTTCATCAAAGAAGCGCAAGAGGTAGGGTTGAAAATGTTGCCTTATCACGGAGGATTTTTCATTACCGTGCCTGCGGAGGATCCTAAAGCAACAGCGGAAAAGTTGGAAGAGGATAATATCTTTGTGGTTCCTTTGAAAAAGGGTATTCGTTTTGCCGTATGTGCTCTACCGACACAACAAATGTCCGGTTTAGCGGCTAAAACAAAGGCTGCTCTCTAAATTTAAACTAAAGTAAACTAAAGGGGTCAGGCTTGAAAAATTCACTTATTCCCATGGGAATAAGTGAATTTTTCAAGCCTGACCCCATGTTTTATTTAAAAGCGGAAATGGTAAGAATAATACTATGTTTTATTGTGCAGCTAAGGAGGCTATGTTTGACAGTGAGATTAAAAATAGGGATTCCGCGTGCCCTTTTTTCTTACCTGTATTTTCCGTTCTGGTACACTTTTTTTTCTGAGCTGGGGCTGGAGGTAATTGTATCGTCTTCTACGAGCAAACAAAGTCTTGATTTTGGTGTCAAGGAAACCGTAAATGATGCTTGTTTGCCGATTAAGCTCTATCATGGTCATGTTGCTGAATTAAAAGATAAAGCGGATGTGTTGTTCCTACCTCGGTTGGTAAATGTGAGAGGGTTCGGCAAGGAAACCTTTTGTCCGAAATTTCTTGGGCTGCCGGATATGATAAGAAATTCCATTACAGGATTACCGGAAATTATTGACAACAATATCGAATTAGTACACGATATTTTTCCCCTAGACAAGGCTTGTCATAAAATTGCGCGTAGGCTGGGCAAAAGCGGCCTCGTTGTATGGCGAGCCATAAACAGCGGAAAGAAAAGCCAGCAAGTCTTTATGAAATATCTGGCACAGGGTATTTTGGCCGATAGAGTCATTGACATAATGATAGAAGGAAAAACGCTGCAGCTTTTAGAGGAAAAGCCCCCATCTGCGGATATTAGTCTTGCCGTTTTAGGTTACCCCTACTTAGTATATGATTCGTTCATCAATGCTGACTTGTTTGCTAGAATGCAAGAAATGGGGGTTGGTCTTCAGACGGTGGAAATGGTTCCGCCTCAATGCCTCAAGAAACAAGGCGAGCATATGCAAAAGAATCTTTTTTGGCATTTCAGCAATCGTACTGTTCGTGCAACCTTATATTATCTCAAAGAACATAAGATAGACGGCATTGTACACGTAACTGCCTTTGGTTGCGGGCCGGACGCCATGGTCAATAAGCTCATGGAGCTTGAGGCAAAAGATTTCGGGAGAACGCCCTTCATGACGCTTTCCCTTGATGAGCACACGGGCGAAGCCGGGGTCGCCACCAGGGTGGAGGCCTTTGTGGATATGCTGAGATTGCGGAAAAACAGAGGGCACGGTGACGTACTCCCACCACCTGAAGAGGTGGGGCATCTTGGGACGTACCAACTAACGTCGGTATAATTACCAAGCTATCCCCGTTCGCCCAACGGTTCATATAATGTATTAGGCTATACCAAGTATCCGGCAACCTTCGTTTTTGATATTGATGGCAGCGTTGATGTCCCTTTCAAGTTCTTTTCCGCAATGGTGGCAGGTCCAGTTTCTGTCTGCCAAAGCCAGACTATCCACTTCTTTGAGCCATGGATATTCTTTTTTATACTTTGCAGGGGTTGGTGTTTTTAGCTTTTTTATGGCTTCTTTAGCTTCTTGATTTTTTTTATATTGTTCTTTGCGTTCTGCCAGCGTTTGATTGTAGACAAATCTTACACAGCCGAATGTTTTTTTGATTAGCAACTCCTGTTCAGTGTTAGGCATTAGACGGTACCTATATGCTTTGTTTCCGATAGGATATCACCTTCAAGCGAACATGTGTTCTGGTGCCAGTTTATCCCATCAGGATATGTTTTTCAAGCTTTTTTTACTCTGTTGTTTTTACTCTGTGTGTTACGCAGAATTTTAGGGAGAAGTGAAGCAGGCAATTCATCTCCCGCCTACGCTCTCACTTGCGTGAGCAGGGTGACTTAGAGGCGGGAGACTTCTTGCTGATTGTATGTTAAAAACATGAATAATTGGGGAAACATATGTAGAGACAGAGAGATATGGGGATGACCTGATGACAAGGCAAAATGTTAGGAGGACCGTATGGTGAAAGCATATTTAGGTGTTGATGTGGGCTCGGTAAGCACTAACTTTGTAGTGATGAATGAGGATGGGGCAGTAATCGATTGCTTGTATCTGCGGACCCTTGGGCAACCGGTGAAGGCTATTCAAAATGGTTTGCGGAAACTGGGCGAAAAACTAAGTAATGAAGTAAGAATTGCGGGAGTCGGTACTACGGGAAGTGCTCGTAATTTAACAGGGGTTTTAGTGGGGGCCGATATTGTAAAAAATGAGATTACCGCACATGCCGTAGCGGTATCGAACATGGTGCCCGGCGCCCAAACAATAATTGAAATCGGTGGACAGGATTCTAAAATCATTATCATGCGTGACGGTATTGTCACCGACTTTGCCATGAATACGGTATGTGCGGCAGGTACAGGGTCTTTTTTAGACCAACAGGCTGCCCGCCTAAGCATACCTATTGAAAGATTTGGGGAGCTTGCCTTAAAAGCAAAAACCCCGGTAAGGATTGCCGGGCGCTGTGCGGTATTTGCCGAATCGGATATGGTCCATAAACAGCAGTTAGGGCATTCTACCGAGGATATTATTGCCGGTTTGTGTGAGGCCTTGGTGAGAAACTATTTGAACAATGTGGGCAAAGGGAAGGAAATTTTTGCCCCGATAGTATTCCAGGGTGGGGTTGCCGCAAATCAGGGAATTAAGGCTGCCTTTGAAAAAGCCCTTGGTGAAGAAATGATTATTCCGCGATACTTTAATGTTATGGGTGCGGTAGGTGCCTGTTATCTTGCCATGGATGCCGTGCAAGGAAAACAAACCGCTTTTAAGGGGTGGAAGGCCGCCGGCTTCAGTTTCCGTCCCAGCAGCTTTGAGTGTAAGGGCTGTCCGAACCGTTGTGAGATAATACAAATATTCGAAAATGATGTCCTCATTGCCCGTTGGGGCGATCGGTGCGGGAAATGGTCGGATCTGGGTGTCAAGACTGAGGATGTAAAGGTCGGATAAAGATAGATATTTTTAGGGAGTGAAAAGTTTTATGCTGGTTTCTTTTCCGCACATGGGAGAGTTGTGCCTGGCTGTAGAAAAAATGTGTAAGCTCATGGCTATACCGTGTATCGTACCTGCACGTCCGGGGCCGGGGACCTTGAAAAGAGGTAGTGAACTGGCACCGGAAGGTTCCTGTTTACCGTTTTGCCTTATCCTGGGTAATATGAGCGAAGCGCTGGAAATGGGAGCCGATACTTTGATGATGCTGGGCGGGAATGGGCCCTGCCGCTTTGGTTATTTTATTTATTTGGCCGTAAAAATACTTAAAGAGGTAGGATATGATTTCCAAGCACTAATTATTGATAGAGGCCATATATATCAAAGCTGTAAAACTGTTAGAAATAATACAGGTATTTCTTGGTCACGTTTTGTGCGGGCTGTGAGCTTTTCTTGGCATCTTCTGGCCTGTGAAGAATTTTTGAAAAAGACAGAAAGGGAAGACCGGGCCTATGCGGTAGATAAAAAGGGTTTTGATGAGGCGATATTATACTGGGAAGAAAAGATTAAGGGGATATCCGACGAAAGAGAAATACAAAGGATAGAACAAAATATTTCTAAGTATGTTGAAGAAATGGTAAAGTATCCGGAAGAGATGATCCTAAAAATAGGATTGGTCGGAGATATTTATACTTTGTTGGAACCTTATGCCAATCACGGCATAGAAGAGTTCCTCATGGAGAACGGAGTAAGTGTGCAAAAGGAAATATCCGTCGTAAACTGGTTGCCGAATGCTTTATTCCCTTGGAGGAAAGGGAAGTATCGGAAAACGTTGTTACAGCAAGCCTTTCCTTATTTAAAAAACCATGTGGGAGGCTTTGGCCTTGAGTCGGTTGCCGGTGCCAGGAGGATGAGGGATGTGTCTGTAGACGGTGTGCTTCAATTGTTTCCTCTAGGATGTATGCCTGAAATAGTGGCCCATAGTGCTTTGAATAGAATATGTGTTCAGGAAGAACTTCCGGTAATGAGCATGTCCTTGGACGGACATCAGAGTGTAACGGGCCTGGAAACGCGCTTGGAGGCTTTTCTTGACATGGTAAACGGTAAACACAAATACGCCGGTCCTTGCTTGAGAAATAAGGCATCTTCATGTATAATGTGACCACAATTACCTTTGGGGTGAGATGACAACAGTGATGCTGCTGATGATCATTTCTGTGCTGCAGTTTCCCGGATGTTCATGAGAGCATTGCTGACGGTATTCCGCACGAGGCAGGATTACGGATAGTTCGGCAGGAGTGTCGGAGGTGGTTTCACGAGAGACAGATAAGTTTATACCCCAAAGGTTCAAGCTAACACAATCCCTGGTGTAGTTGTTTCTGTCCTCCGTTTTGTTTTGAGGCTTTCCATAATGGATTTTGAAAAAAGGTTTTTGCATTTTTATTCCCCCTCTTATTATATATATGGGATAAGGCCAAAACCTGCTAAAGCATGTTGATGCGAATGATGATTTTCGGGTGGGTATCACTGCAAATACTTATTGGACGTGAAAGGGGAGATTGTTTTGCCGAGAAGAAGCGTTAGCAAAGAACAAATGATTACAGTGAATTACCGGAAAAAATCATTTAAGGTGATGGCGGGAGTCACTTTTTTGTCGCTTATTGAGCGTTTGGCTGATGGGGGCTCATCGCCTATCGTTGCCGTAAGGTACAACAATGAATTGTTGGGATTGCATGAAGAAGTGAAAGAGTCCGGCAGTTTGGAATTTTTGGATCTAACAACCGAGGACGGCTTGAGGGTATATCGTCAGAGCCTGGTTATGCTTTTGACAAAGGCCGTTTTTGAGGCGTTCCCACGCTATAGAGTTATCGTGAGGCATTCTATGGGTAAAAGCTATTACTGTGAAATAGAAGGACTTCAGTCCGTGCCGGCTTTAGAGATTGTTGCCTTGGAAGCAAAAATGCGCGAACTGGTGGAAAAAAATATTTCAATTATTCCTCAATTGCTACCAAAAGAAGAGGCTAAAAAGCTGTTGCAACAGTCCGGCCATGATGATACTGTCGAACTGCTGCATGAACTGGACATAGAGAATATAACCCTGTACTCTGCCGGTTCGTATTCTTACTATTCCCACATTGTTTTGGCTGCCGGGACAGGTGCTTTAGGTGTGTTTAAGCTTGAACTGTATCAGAACGGATTCTTACTGCGTTTTCCTGCTGCAGAAGATCCGTCTGTTATTGCGTCCTGCCTTTACCTGCCTAAGTTGGGGCAAATATGGAATGAATCAGCGAAATGGGCGGAAATCCTAGGTGTTTGCAACATGTCTGGACTCCTAAGCAAATTAGGGAACGATA
Organism: Clostridia bacterium; assembly: GCA_018433675.1. GTDB lineage: Bacteria > Bacillota > Peptococcia > DRI-13 > SM3-B62 > SM3-B62. The sequence continues at coordinate 51,536 of JAHDQS010000033.1, read as the reverse complement.
CCTGCGGAGGGAGAGAACTTATTCATGTGAATGAAGCCTTACATGAGAAAAAAATTGCACAAATAGCAGATGTGATTTTTGCCCACCGCGATAGGCTTCGCATTATTCTGATTGCAGGTCCTTCCTCTTCAGGAAAAACCACCTTTGCCCAGAGACTGGCCATACAACTACGTGTATTAGGATTAAAGCCGGTAGCCCTCTCTACAGACGACTATTTTGTCAATCGTGACCTAACCCCGTTGGACGAAAAAGGAGAGTACGATTTTGAAGCGTTAGAAACCGTGGATGTTGAACTTTTCAACAAGCATTTGCAAAGGCTGATGGCTTCCGAGGAAGTAGAGTGTCCCTTTTTTAATTTCCAAAGGGGTGTACGGGAAGAAGGTGGACAAAAGCTGCAGGTGGAAGAGAATAATCCAATAATTATTGAGGGAATTCACGCCCTGAATGAAAAACTAACGCCGTCCATTCGGCGTGAGAATAAGTATAAGATCTATATCAGCGCCTTAACACAGCTGCTCATTGATGACAGTAACCGCATTAAGACCACCGATACCCGTCTTTTACGACGTATTGTCAGAGATAAGAACTATCGTTCCCAGAACGCGCTGGATACTCTAAAACGTTGGCAGTCTGTACGGCGTGGTGAGGAAAAAAACATTTTTCCTTACCAGGAAGATGCGGATATTATGTTCAATTCCGCCTTGGTATACGAGATTCCCGTTCTAAAAAAATACGCCTATCCGCTTTTGAAAGCAATAGAACAAAACGAGAGCGAATATTCAGATGCCAAGCGGTTATTGGATTTGATTGCCATGTTTCCGGAGTTGTCCGCTGAGTATGTTCCCCTTAATTCTATTATGCGGGAATTTATTGGTGGCAGTTCAATCCATAAAAACTAACGAAATGGTGAAATTTGGATGAATAGCTTGCGCCAAACCGGCTCAAATTAGACATAGTCAGCAGATGACGATATAAGATGACGATGGAGTTGGTTTGAAGATGGCGCGAGATCAATGGGGCACTAGAGTAGGATTTATTCTTGCCGCTGTAGGTTCCGCAATCGGACTGGGTAACATCTGGCGTTTCCCGTATGCGTGTGCTTCGAACGGAGGCGGCGCGTTTTTGATTCCTTATTTCTTTGCAATCATAACCGCAGGTATTCCCATTATGATCTTGGAATTCACTGTTGGGCATAAGTTCAAAGCAGGAGCTCCTGTAGCCTTTTCGAGAATGAACAAAAAATGGGAATGGCTGGGGTGGTTCCAAGCTGCGGTCGCCTTCTTTATCACGGTGTATTATGTGGCTGTTGTTGCTTGGTCATTAAGCTATATATTCTTTGCTTTTACTCAGGCTTGGGGCGCTGATACCAGCGGGTTCTTTTTCGGTGAATATCTGGGATTAAGCGACGGACCTTTACAACTGGGAGGATTCCAGTGGAAGGTGCTTATTCCGCTTTTGTTTGTATGGGTATTGAACTTTTCCATTCTTTCTAAGGGTGTTAAAAGCGGGATCGAGAAAGCCAACAAGTTTTTGATTCCCGCACTGGTAGTGTTGATTGGCATTATCGGGATCCGTGGTCTTACTCTGCCCGGGGCTGTTGATGGGTTGAATTATCTTTTCACTCCGGACTGGTCACAGATTGCCAATCCTAAGGTATGGGTTGCCGCTTACGGACAGGTCTTTTTCAGCTTGAGTATCGCCTTTGCGATTATGATCGCTTACTCCAGTTATTTGCCTGAAAAGACGGATATCGTCAACAATGCTTTTATTACAGCCTTCAGCAACCATGGATTTTCACTCTTTGCCGCGTTTGGTGTTTTCAGCATTTTGGGTTATATGGCCCAAGCACAGGGGGTTCCTGTGGAGAAAGTAGCTGCTGCGGGTGTAGGTCTTGCCTTTGTTGTGTTTCCACAAGCCATCAGTACTTTGCCGGCTATGCAAGGAATCATCGGGGCGATTTTCTTCGGCACCTTATTGTTTGCGGGGCTGTCCTCCAGCATGTCAATTATTGAGGCATTTCTGGCCGGCGTCAGGGATAAGTTTGATATGCCCAGACAGAAGGCGCTCAATATTTGCTGCGGTGTTGCGTTTGTAATCAGCCTCTTGTTTGCAACAAAGGCCGGGTTATATATTCTGGATATTGTCGACTACTTTATAAACAATATGGGCATCGTGATCGGTGGTTTAATTGAGGTTATTTTAATCGGTTGGTTCTTTAACCTTGAAGAACTCAGACAGCATGCCAACAAAAACTCCGATTTCGCGGTCGGCAGATGGTGGAACGTTATGATTAAGTTTGTAACTCCCCTAGTTCTCAGTGTTATGGTAATCATGACCATTATAGAAAACATCAAAGTGCCTTACGAAGGATACTCATCTACTGCTTTGCTTATTTTTGGTTGGGGAGTAGTGATTGCTTGCTTTGTCCTTGGAATCATTTTCCCTAACCTGAAAAGCAAAAACAATGTAATGCTACAGCCTGGTGAGGAGGTAAGCAAAGATGAATAGCGGTGCGATTATCATGATGGTTGTCGGATGCGGTTTTTTGTGGGGTGGCTTGGTCGTTTGTCTCAACATAGCGATGAAGAAGAAATAGCATCCGGGACAATAATTTTTTCAAAGAAAATGCTCCCAATAAACAATAATTTCGCAAATGCAAGGCATTCCGGATATGTTAGGTGAATTCTATAATAGCATAATTAAAGCAATATTATTGACAATTACAATAAAAACAACTAAGATAAGGTAAGAGGATTATATATATGATAGTCGGTGGTAGTGTGCCTGTTTATATTGTTAATCTATAATGGTGACCAAAATAATGAGTGGGAGTAGGAGGTGGTTGACATTTCCGTTAACATTGCGCCGATAACTAAGAAAGAAAAGATTACTATGGACGATGAATGGTTTAGTTTTATCCAAACCGGGAAAGAACCACATTATATTCGTTCCAATATTTTGGCATCTTGGAAGAGATGTAGGGCTTGGGGGATCGATCCCTATTTAAGGAAAACAAATAAGGTCATGGAAGGCGAGAGATTACAGCAAAGGCTTAGGGAGAAATATTCTTTGCTGCAAGTTGTTAAGCCTTATATGCAGAACATTTATAATATAGTTGAAGGTTCGGGATTTATCATTTTCCTTTCCGACGATGATGCAACCGTCCTGCACGTGGTGGGCGACGAGAAGGTTCTTGAGGAATATAAATCAGATTCTAATTTTCAGGTGGGGGCAAACTGGAGTGAAGACTGTGTCGGAACAACGGCTGTGAATATGGTTCTAAAAGAAGAAAGACCTATTCAAATCTCGGGTAAGGAACACTACTGTTATGAGCAAAGGAAATGGACTTGCTCGGGAGTTCCTATTAAGGATGCTTTCGGGAGGCCGCTTGCTGTCTTGAGTATGGCGGGAAGGAGCGAACAATTCCATCTACATACTTTAGGAATGCTTGTAGCGGCTGAAATGGCCATCGAGAATCAGCTGCAGGTTATGGAGGCTTCCGAAAAGATGATGCTTACCTCTCGCTATCATCGTGCGGTGATGGACGCGGTGACAGAAGGGATTTTGTCGATTGATCGCAACGGGATCATTACATACATGAATAAAAGTGCGAGTAAGATTTTACTGTACGACGCAAAAAAGGCTATTGGCAAGCATGTCACCGAAATCGTAGATTTCCGGCCTGTTATTCTTGATGTTTTAAACGCAGGCAAAGGTTATAAGAATAAAGAGTTTATCATAAACTCAAAGAGAGGCAGACTACATTTCGTGAAGAGTGCCATACCCATTGTCGATGAAAATGGAGAGATTGACGGAGTCGTAGACGTATTCCGGGAAATTAAGGAAATAAAGAGCTTGGTCAACCAGATGGTTGGTGCCCAGGCCCAATTTGATTTGACCGATATTGTCGGGGAAAGCAAAGAAATACTCGAGGCTAAGCGACAAGCAGTGACTGCTGCGCATTGTTTTTCCAACGTGTTATTAATGGGAGAGAGCGGGACGGGAAAGGAGCTTTTTGCCCAGGCGATCCACAACGAAAGCAGTCGTGCCTGCGGCCCATTTATTGCGGTCAATTGCGGTGCCGTACCCCGGGACCTGATAGAGGCCGAATTTTTTGGCTATGAAGAGGGTGCCTTTACCGGTGCGCGTCAGGGCGGGCGTCCGGGCAAGTTCGAGATGGCTGCCGGTGGTACAATTTTTCTGGATGAAATAGGAGAAATGCCTCTTGATATGCAGGTTAAACTCTTAAGGGTATTGCAAGAGAAACGAGTAACGAGAGTAGGGGGAAACAAAACAATACCTGTTGACGTTCGGGTAATAGCCGCTACCAATAAGCAGCTGAGAAGAGAAATGGAAGAGGGTACGTTTCGCAAAGATCTTTTTTGGAGGCTCAATGTAATAACGATAAATATCCCCCCGTTACATCAAAGAAAGGGAGATGTTCTCCTTTTAGCCGGATACTTTTTGAGAAAGTATGTTAAGGAAGACGGAGTATGCAGACTAGACGAAAAGACAGCCGAAATCTTGGAAAATTACAGTTGGCCGGGGAATGTCCGGGAATTAGAAAATGCGTTAGAACGAGCCGTTATTTTTGCTGAGAATCAAGTGGTTCTTCCCGAGCACCTACCTAAAAATATAATTAATAATTATAAGAAAAGAATAAGCATGTACTATCATTTCGGTACTTTAAAACAGGTCGAAGAGGAAGCAATTCGTGAAGTGCTGGAATTTTGCAGGGGTAATATCAGTCAGGCAGCAAATTTATTGGGGATAGCGCGCAACACCTTGTATTGCAAAATGAGAAATTATGGTATTAAGTGTTAGAAATAATGACACTGTTCAAAATTGTAGCAACCCTGTTTCTTGAAGGGCTCAGGTTGTCGTACTCTAGAGTGTACAAAAATTGAACAAACCCTCATTTCGGTTCCTCTTTCAATATGCGTTGAAAGCCTTGCTATTACGTGATTCTCATAATTGGCACAGTAATTGCAAGCTGTAAATATGTATGTGTGGCAAGGTCTTTTACGAAGATAACTAAGAAAATATTCAACAAGACATATGGGAGGTGAAGGAAAACAGGACAGAAAATTATTTTATATTATCGTATTTAATAAAAATTAGGAGGTAAGAAAAGAGTGAGAAAGACTTGGATTGTTTTATTAGTGGCGCTGCTATGCGTATCGCTGGTGTTTGTGGGCTGCAATAAAAGCCAGGATGAACAGGCCGGCGAAGTAAAAGAGGAAGTTAAGCCTGTCAAATTAAAAATGAGTGTCACAACTGCCGATAGTTCCACCTGGACAATTGGGGCTAAGAAATTTGCCGAATTAGTAAAAGAGCGTTCCGACGGCAAAATCGAAATCACCGTATATCCTAACGAGCAGCTCTCCGGCGGGAACCAGCCCAAGGGTATTGAAATGCTGCAGGCGGGTGCGACCGACCTTACTCTCCACTCCAACATAATCTATTCGGTTATCGATCCGAAGTACGGGGTTATCAGTTTGCCGTGGCTTTTGACTGACGAAGCGAAGGTTGATGAGAAATTAATCAATGGCGCTGCCGGTGAGAAATTCAAAGAAATGCTGAGAGAAAAAGGTGTTGAATGTCTGGCATACGGTGAAAACGGTTTCAGACAGATAACCAACAGCAAAAAAGAAATTAAGAGTCCGGCTGACATGAGTGGACTTAAAATCAGGATACCGGGAATACAGATGTATACTGATTTGTACAAAGCACTTGGAGCAGACCCGACCGTTATGAACTTTGCTGAAGTATTTACGGCACTACAGCAGAATACCATAGACGGTCAGGAGAACCCCACAGACGTTATTTATTCCTCCAAGCTTTATGAAGTTCAAGACTACATTTCTCTCTGGAACTACTCTTATGATGCCTTAATCCTTGGGATCAACAAGGAATTGTTTGACGGTTTCGATGCAGACACTCAAAAACTTCTGAGTGATGCTGCGGAAGAAGCCATGGAATTCCAGCGTGACCTCAACAGGGAAAAAGTCGGCGACCAGATCAAGTTCTTTGAAGAACAGGGTATGACGGTAACCAAGCTTACTGACGATGAGATCGCTGCCTTCCAGAAAAAGGTAGAACCCGTGTATGAACAATATGGACCCATTATTGGCGAGGATGTCATCGACCTCTTTAGATGATAATTGTGCTTAAGAGGAGCCTTGGCCGGAGTTATCTTCGAGCCGAGGCTTCTCATGACTAGGAGTGATAATATTGAAAATATTGGAATATACAGAAGAAACTTTAATCGGTATTTGCCTAACAGTGATGACCTCTATTGCTTTCTGCAATGTTGTTTCTCGTTATATATTACATGCTTCTTGGGCCTTCACCGAAGAAATCACTTGTATTCTTTTCGTGTGGGTTACTTTTCTGGGGGGGGCTGTTGCCGTTAAAAGGAAGGGTCATTTAGGTTTCAGCGCTCTAGCGGATTTGTTAAGTCCTAAAATGCAGAAGGTAGTCACTATTTTCGGCGTGGTGTGCTCTGTGTTGTTATTCGTGATACTGTGCAAATATGGCGTGGATATGGTGATATCGCAATACAACTTCAAACAAACCACAGCCGCCATGGGTTTCCCAGAGTGGGTTTTTGGCCTTTCGATTCCGATTGGCTCGATTTTTATGATAATTAGATTTATTGAACTTGGCTACAAGGAACTAAGAGGAGGGAAGGAATAAAATGTCACCAGCAGTCGGATTATTTGCCGTATTTGCAGTTTTACTGATCTTGAACGTGCCTATTGCTGTAGCCTTAGGGGGAGCAAGCTTAGTTGCACTTTATTTAATGAATATGCCCTTCTCGATGTTCCCAATGATTATGTATGCCTCCATTTCAAGGTTTACGCTTTTGGCGATACCCTTTTTCATCATGGCCGGTATCATTATGGAAAAGTCGGGTATTTCAAAAAGACTTATTAATTTGGCAAACAAGTCAATTGGACACTTGCCGGCAGGCTTGGCGATAGTTGCGGTTATAACGTCCTGCTTTTTTGCCGCTATCTCAGGCTCAGGTCCGGCAACAGTTGCGGCTTTGGGAATTATCTTGATTCCTGCCATGGTGAAGGCTGGTTATGATGTAGGAATGTCTTCCGCGCTTTTGTCCATTTCAGGGGCCATCGGTATCATCATTCCTCCCAGCATAGCCTTTGTCGTATACGGCGTTGTTGCCGAAGTTTCTATCGGAAAGCTTTTTATTGCCGGTATTGTTCCCGGATTGATGATTGGAGCCGGATTGATATTAACAAGCTTGGTTCTCACGTTAAAGAAACAATATGGCTTACAGGACAAGGCCCCCTTTAGGGAAACGCTTGCGGCTTTTAAAGATGCATTTTGGGGATTAATGACTCCTATCATCATTTTAGGGGGAATCTACGGCGGTATCTTTACGCCGACGGAAGCAGCAGCCGTGGCTGTGGTTTATGGTCTAGTCGTAGGTATATTTGTATACAAGGAAATAAAGATCAAGGACCTATTTAAGGTATTAGTCGATTCGGCGGTTTCTTCGGCCGTTGTCATGGTTATTGTCGCTAATGCCAGTCTGTTCGCTTGGGTGGTTACCACGGAAGGCATAGCGACCGCTGCGGGAGAACTACTATTAAGTATCAGTTCCAACCAATATGTCATTTTACTAATGATCAACATACTTCTTTTAATTACAGGCTGCTTCATTGATGCCATATCCGCATATTATATTCTTGTTCCGATACTGTTGCCGGTCATCATGCAGTTGGGTTATGATCCGCTGGTTTTTGGTGTCGTCATGACTGTTAACCTGGCAATCGGACAGGTTACACCTCCGGTAGGAGTTAACCTTTATGTAGCTTGTAATATCGCAGACATACCGCTTAAGAGAATAGCCAGGTCGGTTGTTCCGTTTATGCTGGCTTCCATAGCTGTATTGCTCTTAATAACTTACATACCTTCTATTTCACTCTGGTTACCAAATCTCATGGGTATGTAGTATAAAAAAAACAGGATAAGAGAAAAAGAAGAGTCCTGTTGCTAATCTTTGATAAAAGGATACATCTCGGCAGTGCCGATAACTGTGATGCAATATTGTTGTGCGGCAATATTTTGCTTCCATATATTTTTTTTGCCTATTTTGAGCCCAAAAAGGCCCATAAATTAACAGCATGTGGTATATGACACCAATAAATAACAGGAGGTAGTGAGATGGATAAACTCAATAGCAAGGTAGTTAAATACTTTTACACTACTATGGTTCGCATTAGAAAGTTTGAAGAAACAATTAATGAATATTTTCTCAAAGGGGAAATACCCGGTTTTGTGCACCTCTATATAGGTGAAGAAGCCATTGGTACCGGGGTGTGTGCCAACTTGCTCGATACTGATTTCATCACCAGTACGCACCGTGGACATGGTCATACCATCGCCAAGGGTGCAAAAGTCAAATACATGATGGCCGAAATATTTGGCAAAAAGACAGGCTACTGTAAAGGCAAAGGCGGCTCAATGCACATTGCCGATTTCAGTGTTGGGATGCTGGGAGCCAACGGAGTTGTTGGTGGGGGCTATACCCTGGCGACAGGTGCTGCCTTAGCCAGCAAATTGCAAAACAAAGATAACGTTTCGGTGTGCTTTTTCAGTGACGGGGCTTCCAACAGAGGTACTTTTCATGAGGCCATTAATATGGCTGCAGCTTGGAAATTACCGGCGATTTTTGTTTGCGAGAATAACCAGTGGGCTTCGACGACTCCGTATCGGACAACGACCGCAATTGAAAACATTGCGGATCGGGCCATAGGTTATGGTATTCCGGGAGTGATAGTTGATGGTAATGACGTATTTGAAGTATACAAAGAAGCCGAAAAGGCAGTGGATCGGGCCAGATCCGGCGGAGGACCGACTTTGATTGAAGCCAAGACGTATCGGATCAAAGGACATTTTGTAGGGGATCCCGAAATGTACCGCACCAAGGAAGAAGTAAAGAAAGTAATGGAAGAAAATGATCCGATAGTACGGTTCAAGGAAAAAGCAACTGAAAAAGGTCTCATGACTGAAAAAGAAATGCAGGAAATAGATAAAAAGATTGAAAAGGAAATTAGCGAAGCACTTAAATTTGCCAGTGAAAGTCCAAGTCCCGAGCCTGAAGAATTATATCAGGATTTATACGTATAAAGGAGGAACAGCAAATGCGTGAAATAACTTTTTCAGAAGCAACCTTAGAGGCAATGAAGGAAGAAATGGAACGTGATGAAAAGATATTTATTATGGGGGAAGATATAGCCCGGCAAGGAGGAATCTTCGGCCAATTTAGGGGTTTGCCACAGTTGTTTGGAACAGAAAGAGTGAGGGACACACCTATTACAGAGACAGCTATTGTTGGGGCCGGTGTAGGAGCAGCAATGGCCGGCATGCGCCCTGTTGTTGACATGCATTTCGCCGATTTTCTCGGTGTGGCCATGGACGAAGTGTTCAATCAAATGGCTAAGATTCGTTACATGTTTGGTGGACAAACAACGATGCCCTTGGTATTGAGGGCACCGGATGGGATTATTCGCTCAGCTGCCGCTCAGCATTCTCAAAGCATTGAAGCGTGGTTTTTACACATACCGGGACTTAAGGTGGTAATACCTTCAAATCCTGCAGATGCCAAGGGTCTTCTCAAATCTGCCATCAGAGATGATAACCCCGTACTATATTTCGAACATAAAGCGCTTTTCCCCATGAAGGGAGAAGTTCCTGAAGGTGAACATCTTGTGCCGATCGGTAAGGCGGATGTAGTTAAAGAGGGAACGGATTTGACCATCGTCTCCTATTCGTTGATGATGAACAGAGTGAAGGAAGCAGGCAAAATATTAGAGGGTAAAGGAATCAAGGCAGAGCTGATAGACCTGCGTACAATATCCCCTCTTGACAAAGAAACCGTTTTTGAATCCTTAGCAAAAACGAAGAAACTGATGATTGTCCATGAGGCTGTGAAGACCGGTGGGGTTGGTGCTGAAATAGCAGCTATGGCTGCTGAGGAAATGCTGGATTATTTGGATGCTCCCATAAAAAGATTGGGTGCCCCATTTGTACCGGTACCGTTCAGTCCGGCTTTGGAGAAGTTTGTTAAGATACAGACAGATGATATTGTACAGGCCGCTGAAGAACTTTGTCGCTAGGAGGAGGGGAAGGAAATAAATGGCAACTAATATTGTAATGCCTCAATTGGGGCTGACTATGACAGAAGGAACAATAATGAAGTGGTATAAGAAAGAAGGGGATCAGGTCAAAACAGGGGAAGTACTGGCGGAAATTGCAACCGATAAAATTACTAATGAGCTGGAAGCCCCTGAGGACGGAGTACTCTTGAAGATTACGGCGGAGGAAGGCCAATGTGTTCCTGTTAAAGCCACCATAGCCGTGATTGGTGCTGCCGGCGAAAGTGTGGTACAAGAAGGACCGGCAGGGGAGAAAATTCAGAATGAAGAGGAAAAATCCCCTCAATGTGCTGAGACTGCTGTCCCGGAAAAAGAAAACACTAAGGCAAGGGCGAATGCGGGTGAGTGGATTAAGGCTTCACCGGCTGCCCGTAAACTTGCAAGAGACAAAGGTATAGAACTTGCGGATATTGTAGGAACCGGACCGGGCGGTCGGATAGTGGAAAGAGACGTTCTGGCGTGCGAAGAAAAGGGTGCAAGCAGTGTAACTGCTACGCCATTGGCTAAAAAGACGGCCAAGGAGTACGGTTTGAAGTTAGAGGAAATAGCGAAGGAAGGCAGAATAACCGAAGAAGACGTACTTGCTGCAATAAAAAGAAGTACGCCTTCAGCCGAAACGGGGGCCGGAGAAAGTCAGGTTGTGGCGCTGACACCAATTCGGAAGGTTATTGCCCAGAGGATGAGTGAAAGCTGGAATACGGCTCCTCATGTGACCCTGAGTGTAGACGTGGATATGACTATGGCCGGAAAACTTAAAGAGAACCTGCAAAAGGCCACAGAAAAGAAATACTCCTACACAGAAATAATCGTCAAGTGTGTGGCTCAGACTCTGCAGGATTACGAGGAAGTGAATGCCAGTTGGACCGCCGAAGGCATCAAAAAGCACAAAAACGTTAATGTTGGCGTTGCCGTCGCGATAGATAGCGGATTGGTTGTGCCTGTAATTAGGGATGCTCAAAGGAAGAACATTAGTGGCATCAGGGAAGATCTGGCGTCAATCGTAGAAAGAGCCCGTAGCGGGAATATGTTGCCCGATGATATGCAGGGCGGCACATTTACCGTAACTAATCTGGGAATGTTTGGGGTAGATCATTTCACACCTATCATCAATCCTCCTGAGAGTGCTATCCTTGGAGTATGCAGGATAGTGAAGAAACCGGTGGTTATTGGGGAGAATATTGAAATACGCCCAATCATGACACTTTGTCTTTCCTTTGACCATCGTGTGATTGACGGTGCGCTGGCTGCGAAGTTCATGCAAAGGGTGCGGCAGTATTTAGAAGAACCGATGTTGTTGATATAACCGGGTCATATTAAGGAGGGAACACTGTTGCAGAAAACGATAATCGTTATAGGCGGAGGACCGGGCGGATATGTGGCAGCCATTCGCGCAGCCCAATTAGGAGCAAAGGTGCATCTTATCGAAAAGGGAAACCTAGGAGGAACCTGTCTAAATGTGGGCTGTATTCCCACCAAAGCGTTGCTACATACGGTTGAGCTTTATGAGGCTGTGAAATCGGCTTCCCCGATTGGACTCAAGGTCGAGAAATGCAGTATCGATTGGCCTAGCCTACAAAAACACAGACAGGTGGTTGTGGATCGCTTGGTCAATGGCGTAAAGGGCTTGTTAAAGGCTAATGGTGTTGAGGTGCATCAGGGAGAAGGAGTACTGAAAAATAAAAATACGGTTTCGGTCGTTGGGGCTGGTAGCAAAGAGCTTACCGCTGACTATATAATACTTGCCTTAGGATCAAGCCCCGTTAAGTTGAACTTCCCGGGTTCCGAGTTGCCGGGAGTGATATACAGTGCGGCTGCCTTGAGCTTGGAGAAGATTCCTGCCTCAATGGTGATCGTCGGAGGCGGGGTAATTGGTATAGAGTTGGCGGCTCTTTACAACTCAGTGGGCTGTAAGGTTACGGTCGTCGAAATGCTGCCGGAGATTTTGCCCCCCGTAGACAGTGAATTGGCGGTGCAGGTGCGGGAAGAATTGAGCCAAAGAGGCGTTGCGTTCATGAATGAAGCCAAGCTGACCGAGGCGGTGCGTGGGCAAAACGGGTTAATCGCCAAAGTGGAAAAGGCGGGGAAAGTACATGAGCTTGAGGCCGAGAAAATCCTGATGGCAGTGGGACGCAGGGCGAATTCGACGGGTGCCGGCTTGGAAAAACTGGGGATAGCAACGGAAAGAGGTAGGATCAAAGTTAATAGTTTCTTTGCCACCAATATCCCCAACGTTTACGCAATCGGCGATTGCAATGGAGAGTTAATGCTGGCTCATGCCGCTTCAGCCCAGGGAGTCGCGGCTGTTGAACATGCGCTCGGTCATGAACCTGCGTATTACCGCCAGACGGTACCGTCTTGTATCTACATACAGCCGGAAGTGGCCGGGGTAGGTATGACGGAAGACGAATTAAAAAAGAAAAACATACCTTATAAGGTGGGAAGATTTCCTCTGGCGGGTAACGGAAAATCTGTCATTGAGAACAATGGCAAGGGACAGATAAAGGTACTGGCAGGAGCCAAGTATGAAGAGATTCTTGGCGTTCATATGATAGGGCCGCGGGTTACAGATTTGATTGCTGAGGCTGCAATGGCAATTAGGTTGGAAGCAACAGTAGATGAATTGATTTCAACAGTACACGCCCATCCCACAGTCAGTGAAGCGGTAGCCGAAGCTGCCTTGGCCGTGAATAATCAAGCCATACATTGGCCGCCGACAGCCAGGTAAAGCTAAGTAAATATGGAATGTGAGTATAAAGAAAAAGAAATGGCGCATTGTCGGCTGACGAGGTGCCATTTCTTTTTCTTTATGGTAGAACCTTTTGCAGGATTTTTTCAATATATATTGAATAGTTACTAAAATAAGAAAAGTCCGGTGGGGGTGTTGTAAGATGGCTGCGGAACACAATTTCTTTGAACACTGGAGCCACAGCCACGCAATAGTTATTAAAGAATCCTGGGACAGAAGCTATTCTGCCAAGGTCAGGCAGGAAGACGGGCGTTGCAGGAATATCTTGGAGGGCAGCGAGATTAAGAGGGTACTGGAAGAAAAGCATAGTCTGCTCGAAACTGCCAAACCGGTAATGAAAGATACCTATGATTGGGTAAAAAATTCCGGCTGTTTGCTGGTGTTGACGGATGAAAACTGTCGGGTTATCGAAAGCTTTGGAGATCGGGAAATCATCGATAATGCGAGAAGGATTAATTTTATTCGTGGCGCAAGCTGGCTGGAGGAGGACGTAGGGACTAATGCTATCGGTACGGCAGTCCGTATCGAAAAACCGATTCAAGTTAACGGAGAAGAACACTATTGTCAAAAACATCAAGTATGGACCTGTACGGCTTCACCCGTGTTCGACGACAGCGGCAAAATCGTAGGGATAATTGACATCTCAGGTCCTTCCGGCAGTTTTCATCCCCATTCCTTAGCTTTGGTGACGATGCTTGCTAAAACAATCACCATGCAATATCAGACCATGAGACTCACTCGCAGTCATTACTTAATCAACAAACGGATATCCAGTGTATTCGAAAGAATGTCCGACGGCTTGATTGAATTAGATGAAAATGATCGTGTTATCAGTATCAATCCGGCTGTTAGGGAGATACTGGGCAGGCATGAGAATGAAATAATGGGGCAAAGATTGCAGGAACTATTAAAAATGGAAGGTGTTCTAACGAAAGATTATACCGAAAATTTCGGAAATATCGCTATTAAGGACAAAAAATCTCAAAAGTACCAGGTTATTGGGGAAAGACTTGACAACGCTAACTACGAAAGGGGAGGCGGGCTTGTTATCCTTAAGAGGATCAGTGAAACAAAAAGGCAATATAAAGGCTTTTCAACCCAAAACGAACTATATAATTTCATAGATATAATCGGAGAAAGCAAGGAACTGACGGAAGCGAAGCTTAAGGCGTGTTCGGCAGCCAAAAGCAAGGCTAATATCCTGCTATTGGGAGAAAGCGGTACAGGGAAAGAGCTTTTTGCCCAATCCATCCACAAAAACAGCCAGCGGCAGAAGGGTCCGTTCGTGCCGGTCAATTGCGGCGCTATACCGCGAGAATTATTGCCAAGCGAACTTTTTGGCTATGATGAAGGAGCTTTTACCGGAGCATGCAGGGGTGGAAAAGCGGGCAAATTTGAACAAGCCGAGGGAGGAACCCTCCTGCTCGATGAAATAGGGGAACTGCCAAATGAGCAGCAGGTAGCCTTGCTTCGTGTGATCCAAGAAAAAAAGATCACTCGTTTGGGAAGTAATAGGACAATTCCGGTTGATGTGCGGATAATATGTGCCACTAACAAAGATCTTGCCGTGGAAACAGCCAGAGGCCATTTCAGACAAGACCTTTACTATCGTCTCAATGTGCTGAAAATATATATTCCTGCTCTCAGAGAACGCAGGAACGATATTCCTTTGCTTTTTCATCACTTTTTGGAGAAATTCGAGGCTCAGTACGGGAGAAAGATGCAGATAGACGAAGAAGTGTTGCCATATTTGCATGAGTACGATTGGCCGGGGAATGTCAGGGAACTGCAAAATGTGGTGGAAAGGCTTGTTTGCTTAGCTGAGGACAGGGAAATCACAGTAGCGGATTTGCCCGAGGAAATCAAGCATGCTGCTGGGACAGAGGGAAAGGAATATCATGGGGATTTAAAGAGCAGAATAGAACGAAGAGAGGTTACGGCCAAGGAAGAGAAGAAAAAAATAGTATTCTATCTGAATAAAAACGGAGGCAATGTCAGTCAAACGGCAAAAGAAATGGGAATTTCACGCAATACGCTTTATCGGAAAATGAGAGCTTACAATATAAAAAATTAAGCTCTAAGACTAACTGTCATTTTGGTGTTCCGAGCAAGTTACACATATGTGACGGTTATGTTACAAGAGAAAGGCAAACGGATATGATAAAGAAAAGCAAATGTCCAATTTATATGGGACGCGGGCTTTTCTTTTTTTATGTGACATTCGGCATGGTTTTTGCTGTCAGTGAAGATCAAGGAATAAACAGTAGTGAGCATATTGTTTTAGACGTCAGAATATAGTTTGTATTACGGAAGAAAAGGAGGTGTTAGAAGTGGGCCGCAAGCGGTTGATAATTGAAATGGGTGTAGGCATCGATATGCACGGTGAGGATGTGACGAAGGCGGCACAACGTGCGGTAAAAGATGCGGTATCAAAATCATGTCTGTGCGGATTGAAGGATATCTTCGGGATTACTGACCCAAACGAAATGCATATCAAAGCCAAGATTGGGTCGCCGTATCCTGAACAGGCAGACACGAGGAAAATCAAGGAAGCCATTCCCTTTGGCACTGCCGATATTGAGGTTGTTCAAGGCGGCTTAATCGTTCAGGGGTTACATCTGCCGCAGCTGGCAAAAGGCAGTAATATTGTAATGGCTGTGGCGGCCCTAACGGTCTACGTTGAGGTCTAATTATAAGGTGCATAGAGACTATTATCAAAAGGAGGAGCGAAGAGATGGAAGTTACAAAGGAGACATTATTAGGCTTTTATGAAACCATGGTTACCATCAGGACCTTTGAAGAAAAGGCGATGGAATTGTTTGCCGCAGGATATATCCCGGGGTTTGTACATTTGTATATAGGTGAAGAGGCGGTAGCCACAGGGGTTTGTGCCAATCTAACGGAAAGAGATTTTATTACCAGTACCCACCGGGGTCACGGACACCTTATTGCCAAGGGCGGCAAAATCGACCTGATGATGGCGGAGCTGATGGGAAAGGTAACAGGATATTGCAAGGGCAAGGGAGGTTCCATGCACATTGCCGATGTTGACTTAGGGATCTTGGGAGCCAACGGTATTGTCGGAGCGGGACAGCCGATAGCGGCAGGTGCGGCTTTTGCCTGCAAATATAAAAAAGAGGATAATGTTTGCGTCTGCTTTTTCGGTGACGGTGCTTCTAACCGGGGAACCTTTCACGAGGCCCTCAACTTGGCTTCGGTTTTCAACCTGCCCGTGATATACGTGTGTGAGAACAACCTTTATGGGATATCTAATTGTCAGAGAGACCATATGAATGTCAGCGATATTTCCGATCGAGCCGCCTCTTACGGAATACCGGGGGTATCGGTGGATGGCAACGATGTTATGGCCGTATATGAGGCAGCCGCCGAAGCAGTCAAGAGGGCCAGAAAGGGTGAAGGTCCCAGCATGATTGAATGCAAGACATGGAGGCATCGCGGTCATTTTGAGGGAGACCCCGGAATATATAAGAGCGCTAAGGAACAGGAAGCCTGGATCAAAAAAGATCCTATCATAAAGCTGGAGAAGAAGCTTTTGGAATATGAATACGCCTCCGAAGATGAACTTAACGCGATAAAAGATACAGCGAAAGAAAGAATAGAAGCTGCCGTCGAGTTTGCCAAAAACAGTCCCGATCCTGAGCCGGAAGACGTTCTGAGGGATGTATACGCTGATTAATATTACTTAAGAAAGGGTGAGAAGAATGAAAACAATGACGTATGTTGAGGCCTTAAGAGACGGTATGCGTTTTGAAATGAACAAAGACCCTAATGTTTATCTAGCCGGAGAAGATGTTGGTATTTTTGGAGGCTGTTTCGGTCAGACGGCGGGTTTGTATCAGGAATTTGGTCCGGAGCGAGTCATAGACACCCCTATAACCGAGACGGCAATAATCGGTCATGCCGTCGGCGCGGCGGCCAGTGGTCTGCGTCCGATAGTAGAAATAATGTTCATAGATTTTACAGGTGTTTGTATGGATGAAATCCTTAACCAGGCGACGAAAATGAGATACATGTTTGGCGGGAAGGCTAAGGTTCCCATGGTAATCAGGACGCCGTGCGGCGCGGGTGTAGGGGCTGCGGCACAGCATTCACAAAGCTTAGAGGCATTTTTTACCCATATTCCCGGTATGAAGGTAGTTATGCCCTCTGTGGCTGCGGATGCCAGGGGTTTAATGATAGCTGCCATCCGCGACGACAATCCGGTAATGTATATCGAGCATAAAGGGTTGTTAGGGGTAGAAGGCGAGGTCCCGGAAGGGGATGTGATCGTTCCCCTGGGTAAGGCCGATATTAAAAAGGAAGGTTCAGACGTAACGATAGTGGCATGGTCGGCAATGGTCGGGAAAGCCATGAGTGCTGCCGCTTCTTTGGAAAAAGAAGGAATCAGCGCGGAAGTGCTAGATCCACGCACCTTGAAACCCCTGGATATTGATAGCATTCTGAGTTCGGTAGCCAAGACCGGCAAACTGGTCATCGTTCACGAGGCTAATAAGACAGGAGGATTCGGCGGGGAAATAGCCGCCCTGGTTGCGGATGAGGGTTTTGATTATCTTAATGCTCCTATCAAACGCGTTACTGCTCCTGATTCACCTGTGCCCTTCAGTCCTGTGCTGGAGAAGGCGTATGTGCCCGGTGAGGAAAAAATCATTGCGGCAGTTAAAGAACTGTTTGCTTAGGTAATAACGAGGGAGGCAGAAATGGCAACGGTAGGGATTATTGCAAATCCGGCTTCAGGCAAGGATATCAGGAGACTGGTGTCTTATGGTACAGTATTTGATAACCAGGAAAAGGTCAATATTGTCCGGAGGATCATACTGGGTTTATCGGCAGTAGGAGTCGCCAGGGTACTATACATGCCGGATTATTACGGTATTGTTCCTCAAGCCTTAGACGGCCTGAGACGAGAAGATAAAGTTTCGCTAAGGGTGGAAAGGGCCGATATCGAGCTGACCGCCGATCAGCAGGATTCCTTGAATGCAGCAATATTTATGCGAGAAAGCGGTGTGGGCTGTATTGTAACCCTTGGAGGAGACGGTACTAACCGAATGGTGGCTAAAGGCTGCGGCAATATCCCTCTTTTGCCGGTATCAACCGGAACTAATAATGTGTTTCCCGGGATGATTGAGGGAACAGTGGCAGGAATGGCAGCGGGGGTTGTGGCCTTGGGAATTGCCGATGGCCCTCCTGCGGTGATGCCGACTAAGAAACTGGTAATATATAAAAAAGGGCAACCAGTTGATATTGCCTTAATCGATGCCGTAACTTTACGTGATAGATTTGTGGGAGCCAGAGCGATTTGGGAGACGGAACGGTTGCTGCAGGCGGTTGTTACCAGAGGGGAGCCACACAATATCGGCATTGCCTCGGTAGTGGGAAATATTGAGCCAGTTACTCCCGATAGTGACGAGGGAATGTCGTTAGAGTTCGGCACAGAAGGAAGGTTGGTTTTATCACCCATTGCCCCCGGTTTGATAGTGAAGGTCGGAGTTAAGGGATATAAAAAAATCAGGATTGGTGATGAGGTGAGAATAATCCGTAAACCCTGTATTATCGCCTTAGATGGGGAACGGGAGGTAGAGGTGAAGGAAGACGAAGAGGCCTGCATTAAACTTACCTTTGACGGCCCCAGGGTTGTGGATGTGAAAAGCGTTTTGAGCGAAAGGGTCAAAAAATGGGCCGGAGAAAGATCAAAGGGGTGGAGGATTAATGGCTTTTGAGATAACAATGCCAAAAATGGGCTTAACGATGAGCAAAGGGACATTGGGTAAATGGCTGAAAAAAGAAGGAGATAAAGTAAAAAAAGGTGAGGAGATTTTGGAGGTAACAACCGACAAAATTGCCAACATGGTCGAAGCCCCGGCCGAAGGGGTGCTCCTGAAAATCCTGGTGAAAGAGGGTGAAGAGGTTCCAATAGGCTTTACCTTGGGAATTATCGGCGAAACCGGGGAGGTAATTGATCTATTGACAGAAGCCCCCCAGGTTGTGCAGGAAACTGCACAAGAGTCTTTTCAAAGTAACGAATCCCCCGAAAAAAGGAATGAGTCTCCCGAAGGTAGAATAAAAATAACACCGGCTGCCAGGAAAATAGCCTGCGAAAAAGGAATTGACTACAAAGGCGTAAAAGGAACAGGTCCGGGAGGGCGTATCACCAGAGAAGACATTGAGAAAGTCACAGCCAATGAGCCTGAAGTGCGGGCAGGGCAAGAAGTATCCGGGGTGCTGGAAACCCTCCCTTATACAGGTATGCGCAGGAGTATTGGTGAGAACATGCTCAACAGTTGGGGTTCGGTGCCAAAGGTAACGCACCATGTAAGTGTTGACGCAACAAATCTCATAGCATTCAGAAGAATGCTCAATGAAGATAGTGATGAGCATGAGAAAATATCCTTGACCGATATATTAGTTAAAATTGCCGCTAAGGCTCTGGAAATGAAGCCAAAGGTTAACATTATCCTGGCAGATAATCTAATCAAGGTCATGGGGAATATTAACATTGGAGTAGCCGTAGCTTTGGAAAACGGCCTAGTTGTTCCCGTTATCAAAGATGCGAATAGAAAGAGCCTCTCAAAAGTCAGCAGAGAAATCAAAGAATTAGCAGATAAGGCCCGAGGGAATAAAATCGACAGGGAAGATATCAGCGGTGGTACGTTTACCATCAGCAATTTAGGGGCATACGGTTCTGTCGATTGGTTCACTCCGATTATCAACCGACCGGAATCTTCAATCTTGGGCATTGGCAGGATAGTTGAGAAACCTGCTATAATAGAGGGGCAGTTGCTAAACCGTCCCACCCTGGGTCTTTCCTTTGCCTTTGACCATAGGGTGTTGGACGGAGCGCCGGCGGCGGAGTTTTTGGCTGTTATCCTAAAGCTGATCGATTCACCGGCCAAAGCTCTGACGTGACATATATATGAGCAAAACCATAAAATATCGAGATAGGGAGGATGAAGGATGGCTTTAAAAGCGGCTTTTATGTTTTTAGCACCTGAGGCTGATCCGGCAAAGGACCAAGCCGTAATCGATACGAAAGCGGTTTCCTTGACTACTGTTGGCGTTAAGGATTACAATGAGGCGGTAAAAACCGCCCGGAAGCTGGTGGATGAAGGGATAGCGGCAATAGAATTATGTGGAGGATTCGGCATTGAAGGGACAGCAGCGGTAAAAATGGCGGTTGCAGGTAAAGCCGCGGTGGGAGTTGTGCACTTCGATATACATCCCGGACTGGAAAATAGAAGCGGGGATGAATTGTTTAAGTAAAGGAACGTTATACAAGGAGAAGTCTCATTATGAAATGAGATACTCTCCTTTTTTTTTATCAATTACAAACCGAATTAATAATGGTATAATAGTAAAAAAGGATATAATATAAAAATTCGGAATTTAGAATTAAATACAATCTGTACAGGTAAGCCTGATTAATGTAAGGAGGGTTTTTTAATGGGCGAACTAACCATGCTCGATTATATTTTGAAGGTTGCTCCCCTGATTAATCAATTTACCCAGGCTGATTTAGGAGTTGCTGTTTGCGACTGTGAGAAATGGCTGCTGTATATACCTGCGGAAACATTGGATCTCAAAGCAAAAGCCAGAGACCCTGTTAAGGAAGGAACCGCCGCATATATCGCAATGCGGGAGAAACGGAGAGTGGTGCAGGAGATTGATGCCGGTCTTTACGGTGTACCTTATATAGCGGTGGGAATTCCAATTTTTAACGAAGCGGGAGAGGTCATCGGCGGAATGGGGGTTTCGGAAAATACACAGCGCAGGGATAACCTTGTAGGAATAGCTAAAGAACTAGAGGGAGCCCTGCACAATATCCAAGCCACCATGCAGGAAATAGCGGCCGAAGCGCAAGAGCTTTCGGCAACAAGCCAGGAAATGAAAGACGTATCCGATGATGCTGATACTCAGGTAAAAGAAACGGCAGGTATCCTTGAAGTAGTAAGACAAATTGCTAAACAGACCAACCTAATTGGTCTTAACGCCTCGATTGAGGCAGCCCGGGCCGGTGAAATGGGGAGGGGCTTCAATGTGGTTGCCAACGAAGTGCGTAACCTTTCGGGTATGACAAGTCAATCCACTGGGGAAATTGAAGCTATTATTGGGAAAATCAAAGAAGCTATAAAAACGAGTGTTTCCGCCGCAAACGTTGTCAGTAGAATTTCAAATGGACAAGCGGAAAAATTACAATCTATTAATTTACTTCTCGACGATTTAGTCAAGCTTACCGACAAACTTCTTTCTTCTGCGGGAGAATTAACAGTATAATTTATAAAAAACGCACAAAAAGCATTTTATTTGACTATTAATAAAAATCAAGATATTATATAAATATGGCCCAGCTATACTACATAGTGTCGCGTTACTGCTGAAGCGATATTGATTATACATATACCGGTGCGGAATCCAAATAAGCCGGGGACTACTAAAACGCGTCGGGCAACGGCGCTTTTTCATCCTGAAGAAATACATTTTCAAGGGAGATGAAATTATGGCATTAAGGGTCGTAATAGCTGAAGATGAGGAATTATTGAGAAGGCAAATTGTGAAAATAGTATCTTCGTTTGAAGATTTCGAAGTGGTTGCCTCATGCGAGACGGGAGCGGAGTTCCTCAAGACGATTAAAAGAATCAAGCATGAAATCGCCCTTGTTGATATTTTTATGCCGGGGATGACAGGGCTCGAAGTAGTCAAAGCAGTCAGGGAAAGCTTGCCCGAGACAGAGTTCATCTTTATTACGGCACACGAGGAATTCATCAGAGACGCCGTAGAACTCTACGCGGCCGATTATATTCATAAGCCTTTCGACGAAGAGAGGCTGATTAAAACATTGAATAGGCTGAGGAAAAGACTAATCATCGGAGAGAAGTCTATAGAGTTCAAAGTGGGGAAAGAGATAGTTATGGTGCGCGAACGGGACCTCTACTCTGTCGAAGCCTTTTACAAAAAGACGAAAGTCTACACGGAAGATGAGGAATTTGTTTCGGACTACACCCTTGGACAGGTCGAGGAAATACTGGATATGGACAAGTTCTTCAAAACAAGCCGCTCGTTTCTCGTCAATATCAATAAGGTCAATACCATCAGACCTTTTAACAGAAGTTCTTACGAGGTGATATTCAAGAATAAGAATTACAGTGCTTTTTTGTCGAAATGGAGATATGAAGATTTTCGTGCAAGAATTAAGGCAAAAAATGCGGCGAAGGAAGAGATAGCCTCAACAAACAAGGAAGGAAGGTGAATAATGAGGGTATTGAACATCTATCAGGTATTGATGTATTCAATTCCTGAGGCGATCGTGGTAACAACCATTGCTTTCGCTTTGGCCGGAGCAAAGTTGCAGTGGAAGAAGGTTCTTTTGGTAGCAATTCCAACATCGCTGATAACAGTGACTCTTCGTCCGTATCTAAGCAGTATATCGGCAAATGCCATTCTGTATTATTCTCTTTTGGCTTTAATGCTTTATATTACTAAAACTGCAGGGTTTCTTGAAAGTTTTGCAAGTGCAGGCTTGACCGGCGGTATTTATCTTATGAATGAGATTATTTACTTTCTAGCATTGGAAGCTTTTTTTGGAATAGATTTTGATGCCGTATTTGCCGATGGAAAAAGAGCATATCTCATATTCTTAATAGAATTCACAATAGTAACTTTGATTTCTGTATTTCTCAACAAGCGGAAGATATCGATTTTCCCGAAAAACAAGGAGGTATCATGATAAAGTTAACCCTATTGCAAACTTTAATCTATTCAATCCCGGAAGCCATTGTATTTACTACGATGATTTTTCCCCTGGCCGGAGCGGAACTTAAGTGGAAAAAGGTAATCTTGGTAGCAGTGCCGTCAGCGTTGATTATTGTGCAGCTAAGACCTCATCTTGGAAGCATGATGATGAATGCATTTGTTTACTACGTCCTAATTATTATTTTACTTCGTTTAAACAAAGTAGCGGGATTGATTGAAAGTATTGCAGGGACAATCCTGGCGGGAGCGTTCTATTGTGCGTTGGAAAACATCAACATAAGGATGCATTGCGCATTTTTCGGAATTAATTACGAGTCAGTTCTTACGGATGAAAGAATAAGGTTCATTACTTTTTTAACACAGATTGCGGTAGTAATAATCTTTTCCGTATTTCTTAACAAACGGAAGATATCGATTTTTCCGAAGAAAGATTTAGCAGAACAGGGGGATGATAACAAAAAATGCTGATGGTTTTGGAAAGTTCCCGTGAAAACAAGGAAAGAAGGTGAATAATGAGGGTGCTGAATATCTATCAGGTATTGATTTATTCAATTCCTGAGGCAATTGTGATTACAACCATTGCTTTTGCTTTGGTCGGTGCAAAGCTCAAATGGAGGAAAGTTTTACTGGTAGCATTACCGACCTCGCTGATAACAGTGACTCTTCGCCCGTACCTTGGGAGCATTGTACAAAACATCTTACTGTACTATTTAATTATTACAATAATGCTATATGTTAGCAAAGCGGCTAGTTTAGTTGAGAGTTTCGTAGGATCCTCTGTGAGTGGTGCGATTTATGTAATGCTTGAAACTATTAATTTTACAGTATTGGATGCTTTTTTTGGGATAAATTTTGATGTAGTTTTTGCGAATGAAAAAACAGTATTTCTTGTATTCTTGTCACAAATGACAATAGCAATCATATTATCTGTATTTCTTAACAAGCGGAAGATATCGATCTTTCCGAAGAAAGATTTAGCAGAACAGGGGGATGATAACAAAAAATGCTGATGCTTTTGGAAATTTCTCAGCAAAACAAAGAAAGAAGGTGAATAATGAGGGTACTGAATATCTATCAGGTATTGATTTATTCAATTCCTGAGGCGATTGTGGTAACAACCATTGCTTTTGCCTTGGCCGGGGCAAAGCTCAAATGGAGGAAAGTTTTATTGGTAGCATTACCGACCTCGCTGATAACAGTGACTCTTCGCCCGTACCTTGGGAGTATTGTACAAAACGTCTTTCTGTATTATTTGATTATGACAATAATGCTTTATGTGAGCAAAGCGGCGAGTTTGGTTGAGAGTTTTGTAGCATCCTGTTTGAGTGGTGCGATTTGTGTAATGCTTGAGACCATTAATTTTACACTGTTAGAAGTTTTTTGGGGGTTAAATCGAAATATGATTTTTGTAGAAGAAAAGACAATGTTTCTTTCGTTCCTATCGAAAATGACAGTAGCAATTATACTTTCTGTGTTTCTTAATGTGCGGAAGATAGCGATCTTTCCAAAATCAGATTTAATAGAACAGGAGGATGATAATAATAAAACAGAATCTGCTTGAAACAGCACTTATTAATCATATTTAGAAAGTAGGTGTGTCATGATTGAATTGAGTTTATCGGAAATCTGTATTTATTCAATTCCAGAAGCTCTGGTTTTAGCGAGTATAGCTTTTGCCTTTGCTGGGGAAAGGATAGGATGGGGGAAACTACTGGGGGTAGGTATTATCACAGGGGCGACAATGGGGTTAATACGTCCTTATCTTGGCAACATAATGGTGCATTTATTGTGTTATTATGGAATGCTGGGAGTAGTGATTTATTTAAACAAGGTAACTGGAATCATGGAGGCTATTGCCAGTTCTTTTCTTACAGGAATGGTACAGTTGATGGTTGAATATACGTCATTAAAGGTGTGGGAGATTGTATTTAATAAAGGATTTGACGTAATATTCAGCAATGAAACACTGATTCTTTTTAGTTTTTCAATACAAATAATGCTCCTGATTATGCTCTCCGTTTTTCTTCACAAGAAGAGAATAGCAATATTTTCGAGGGAAGAGAAAAATGAAGATATTAAATGAGTTGACAAGGGATTACTACAAGGCGATTGTTTTAATCTTTGCTTCGCAGTTTATCCTGTTGAGCGTGTTTTTTAACAATACCATCATGGCGAGGCATAATTTCTTTCAGCCCGAAAATGAGCTTCAATTTGAATTCTCAATGGGGATGTTCATCTTTGCCTTGAATTTCACCGCTGCGATGATTTGCAGGGGTATGTACAAAAAGAGCAGAAAAGAACAGGAATACAAGGCGAATGAACTGAGAATTCAACATATTGAAGAACAGAACCAGGTATATCGCCAGCACCATCACGATTCAAGGAACCATCTGACTATCATCGCCCTGATGGCGGGACTTGACAAGACAAATGAACTCAAGAGATATGTTTCTGTCTATTCCGATGTTATCGATATCAGCGGTAATGATATCGATACGGGAATAGTGGAACTGGATTTGCTTTTGTATGCCAAGGTATGCGACGCGAAGGCTAAGAAAATTGAGGTTAAATATGAGTGCAATGTCGAACTGTCTTGTCCGACATATTATGTGGTTATCCTCGTTTCTATTTTTGGGAATGTCTTTGATAATGCAATTGAAGCAACGTCAAAAGTAGAAGAAGGGAAGCCAAAGGAAATAGAGTTCTTCATAGAGGACGACCCCTGTGATATCGTTTTCTGCGTGATGAATACATATACCGGGGAGAAAATCGCACCGGAAAAACTGGAAGAGGGAGGCTTTACCAGTAAGGAGGAAGGGGATCACGGACACGGTTTGAAGATAATCTCCCGCCTGGTGAAGAAGATGGGAGGAATTGTGAAATTCGAGATGAATGATACGCATTTCATTACGGAAATCCAAATCCCGACACATATTTTAAAGGATGTGAAACAATGCCAAGCTTAGAGGAAATCTCTCATAGAATAATTGTCCGGATGTATCGAGGGAGGGAAGCTGAAGAAAAGGAAAAGGCCCAGGCGGAATACGGTCTCAGTATAATAATGGGAACAGGGTTGGAAATCCTGGCGGTACTCTTGGCTTCATTTTTTTTGATGGGAACTGCATTTTACGCTTTTTTCGTGATGGTAGGGTTTCTTCTCTTGAGGACATACACGGGAGGAGCGCATTGTACGACGTATTTTCGTTGCTTTTTAGTTACTTTGTTTATCTTTGTTCCCGCTTCTTTTTTAGCACGGGTTCTCCATTTTCAAAGCCTTGATGAACCATTTGCTTTGATTCTTCTGGTTGTACTTTCCCTTCTTTCCGTTATTCTGATTGTAAGGAAGAAGAGGTTTGTTGCGACAATATTTGCCTTGACAAGTGCGGTGTTTCTGACGGTTGCCTTGTATTTTCCCGAAGTCTTTTTCTTAAGAGGTATTGCCGTATCGATCGTATTGGGAGGTTTTATTCAGGCCGTATCACAGACAGGACAAGGGAAGGCAGTGATCCCGTTTTTAGACAGTAAAATCAAATAAGGGAAAGGTGAACATTTTCACTCCAAGAATCGACATTTTTATACCAAAAATTACATTTCTCTTTTTATTGAGATACAATGTAATTGACAGAAGAAGGGGAGTGTTCAGAAGTGAAAAAAATTACGGCATTCTTAGTCCCTTTCCTGGCTGTGATATTTGTGACTGTGGGTAGTATGAGTTCGTATTCCTGTTTGTGTGCATGTAGTTATTACGAACCCAAAAAACCCGCAGGACTGGCTTGATCAAATAATAATTTGACAGCATGCCGGCAAAGCTCCTTGGGAGCGACCACAAGGAAGGGGACAAAGCCGGGATTTGTTGCAAGGGACGAATCCCGGCCGACGGCCCGGCCTATAGGGCGGAAAGGGAGCGGAGTCAGCCATGCAATGTTATAAATATACAAAAGGAACAATAAATAAGATTAATGACAAAATTTAATACTTGCTCGAGGAAAATTTATTAAAAAGGCAGGGATAGATGTGATACTTGAAAATTTGACAGCGGTTCCTGCAACAAACCCGAGTAGACTGATGTCTTTGCGAGATGGTGTTTATGCCGCCGATTTGTTCACGGTAGCCGTTGGACATTTGAATATTTTTTCTTGGCTATGTCGTAAACCTGCGAAATTTGCAGAAATTTGTAGAAAATACGGCATAAAAGAAAGACCTGCGGATGTTATGCTGACCCTTTTGAAAGCTTATGGTCTGCTGGAGGTAAAGGATGGTCGTTATTCCGTGACGGCATTAGCAGCGGAACATCTGACTGATTCTGCGGAATGGAACTTAGGGCCATATATTTCTTCCCAGAAAAGCAGGCCTGTTTGCCTGGAAATGCTCCAGGTGCTTAAGACAGGGGAGCCGGTGGGCTGGGGAGGAGAAAAGGACGAGGAAGAATGGGCTCTGGCTATGGAAAGGGAAGATTTTTCCGAAACTTTCACGGCTGCTATGGACAGCAGAGGAGCATATCTTGCTCCTGCACTTGCTAAAAGGGTAAATTTCAGCGGACATAAAAGGCTGTTAGATATTGGGGGTTCCTCAGGAATATATGCGGCGGCGGTTGTTTCTAAGCATGAGCATATGACTGCGGCAGTACTGGACAGGACTCCCGTTGATAAGATCGCCAGATATGCCATAGGGAAAAGGGGTTTGCAGGATAAAATTGATGTTATAGCCGGAGATATGTTTGAGGTGGAATTTCCAGGGAATTGTGATATTCATCTCTACTCGAATGTGTTGCATGATTGGGATATTGCCGAGGTAAGGGCATTGCTGAAGAAGTCGTACCGGGCCTTGCCGGAAGGTGGAATGTTACTGATACATGATGCCCATGTGAATTTTGATAAAAACGGGCCACTTGAAATAGCAGAATACTCCGTATTGTTAATGTATTCAACCAGGGGAAAATGCTATTCTTATCAGGAATTGGGGGATATGTTGAATGAAATCGGTTTTACCGGAATTCTGGTTATCCCCACAGTCGCCAAGAGGAGCATTATCTTGGCGAAGAAGGTGTAAAATCTTTTAAAAAAAGAGGGTGGTTATATTGTTAACAACCGGGAAGAAGAGTATTGTGATATCGACCCTTGGACCGGGCGGAACATGCAGTGAGAACACTGCTAAATGTTATTTAGATGCGCGTAAGCTGGAGGGGATGATCAAGCTATACGATTCCTTCGAAGAGGCGATCGAAGCCTTAAAAAGAGAAGAGTCAGATTGTGCTCTTGTGCCTGCGGCATACCAGAACTTTGACAAAATACTATTTTATAATTCAGAAACAACAAGAATTGTAGATACATTTACATACGAAACACCGCGGCTTATCATTGGCAGCAAAATGAAAGATGCAAGTGAGATCAAAAAAGTCGCAGGGCATCCGGCGCCTAGCAACTGGATTCATAAATATCTTCCTGAGGCTGAAGTGGTTTTCGCAAAAAGCAGCAGTCAGGCGGCAATAATGGTGGCCGAAGGGAAAGTGGATGCTTGTATGACTAATTCTATCTGTATTGATGAATATGGATTGAATGTTATTAAGGATTGCGGCTCGATTCTGATGAGTTGGAATGTATTTGAAAGGAGGGTCTCATGATAAGGGATATAACGGAAATAAGGACGGTCAAAAAAGGTTATGAGCAGGGATATCTGGTTTCCGGCAATTATGAAATCTTACTTAATGATATTAAAAAAGGGACTGATCTGGATGCGCATTCCCATTATCACAGTCAGCTTGTCTACTGTTTTAAAGGGGAATTTGACTTCTATATCAAGGGCAAGAGCCATCGTATAGTTCCGGAGTTATCCTTGATCGTAAATTCCCAGGTCATACATGCGGCAGATGCATTGGCAGACTTCAGGTCGCTGGACGTTAAATATATTCCGACCCCTGAGGAATTATCCAAAGTGGATTTTGCGGTGAGATTCAATGTGTTTTCCGAGAAGATAGATAATGAGTTATTGGTGGTCGAAGAGGTTGTACTGAACGAGATTGGGTTAAAGAGGATCAGGAACAAGAAAGAAGGCACAAAACTGGATGTTCCACAGGATTTAAGGAAAAAAAGATATTTTGTCACAGGGAAAGGGTGCAAAGTCACGGTTAACGGCAGGGAGTATGAAATACAGCCCATGAGGATATATCTTGTGGAGGATGAGGGCTTTCGCTTGGTTTTGCAGGAAGAAAACAGCGAACTGTTCATGTTCGAAATATAAGGGGTAGGAGTTGAATTTAGTGATTAAAGGACTAACAGGAGGAGAACTGCTTGCGGATCAAATAAAAAGGGAAGGCATCGATACCATTTTCACACTTATCGGCAACCAGGTATCGCCGACGTTGGTTCATATGTCTGATTACGGCATCAGGGTAATCCATGCCCGCAACGAAAAGGGTGTTGTGCACATGGCCGAAGGCTGGGCGCAGGTTGAGCGCCGGGCGGCTGTAGCCATCGTCAGCGGCGGGCCGGGGTTTGCCAATTCTCTTACTGGGATTATTAAGGCATATTATGCCCAGACACCGCTTCTTTTGATTACAGGAGGAGTGGTGCCGAGGCAAAGGGATATGGGGGTGCTGGCCGATATTGAACAGGTATCGTTTATCAAGCCCTACACTAAATGGTCTTGTACCGTGCATGATGCGGCGAGGATACCTGAATATATCAGCAGAGGGATACAATTTGCGTCCACCGGGCGCAGAGGGCCGGTGGTGCTTGAGATACCCATTGATGTCCTTAAGAAGAGGGTGGAAAGTGAGCCTTTGAGGTATGATTGTGATTTAACAAAAGCGGATGTTTCTTTGGCTGCGCCGGAGAAAATAGATGCTTTTTTGGAAATACTTTCATCAGCCAAGAGACCGGTGATAATAGCCGGGGACGAAGTTTATTACGAAGGTGCGGAGAAGGAGCTTACCGAGTTTGTGGAAAAAACACGGATACCGGCCTTTACCGTCAATAAAGCTAGGGGCTGTATTGCAGATTTACACCCCTTATGTATGGGGTCAGGCCGGGTATTGGAGGCAGGTCCCCAGCTTTATGCTTATCAAAACGCTGATACGGTGATTACTATAGGTATGGAAAACGATTACCAGATGGAGTATTTGGGCCCGCCTAATTTTTCAGATGAGCAAAAGTTTATCAGTATAAATAAGGAGGCCTTTAGCCTTATCAACGGAAATTATCGGACGGATCTGGCCCTGTTGGGAAGCGTGGGACGGGTGATGAAACAGATTTCCGAAAGGATAGTCGGGCTATCCATTGACTATAATTTTTCCGAGTGGCTAGATCTGCTGAATGAGAACAAAAAGAGATACTGGGAAGAACTGGAGAAAGAGAACAGCAGAAAACCCACCTCGTTGGTCAATCCCTACCGGTGTATCCGGGAGATACAAAGACTGATAGATGAGGATGCTGTGATAGTTATTGATGGTTCCAACGCCATGTTTTGGGCGACGTTGTGTTTTGATTGCAACCACCCTGGGCAGGTCATTATCGGCCCCGACGGTGTGTTGGGGCCGATGGGCTCCGGGGTTGCTTTGGCGGTGGGAGCAAAGGCGGCTGCCGGCGACAGGGAGGTTGTTTTGTACACTGGGGACGGTTCCTTTGGTTTCAACGCCATTGAGTTTGATACTGCTGTGAGGTTAGACCTGCCGATTAAGGTGTTCATTCATAACGATGAGACCTGGGGATTTTGTAAAACAACTCAGGAAATCCTCTATAACAAGACGGAGGCGGCCGATTTAGGAATGATCCATTATGAGAAGATGGCCGAGGCTTTGGGCGGATATGGAGAACTCATTTCCGACGAAAAAGACTTAACGGAAGGTATCACAAAGGCCAAAGAGTCCCATCTTCCTGCGTGTCTGAACATTATGGTGGATAAATATGCCTACAGTCCCGGCGCGAATGCGTTCAATGAGGCGTTGAAGCTGCAAAAGTAAGGAGGAGCCATGTTTAAGTTTAATAATGAGCAGTTGGTTTTTAAAGAATCGGCAAGAGAATTGGTTGAAAAGTATATTGAAAAAGGCGCCAATGAAAGGAATAATAATAAGCTCTATCCCGCCGAGGTGCTCAAGAAATTAGGGGAGCTTGGGTATAAAGGGTTGTTGATTCCTGAATATTATGAAGGTACGGAATTGGATATCGTATCCGCGGCGTTGATTATTTACGAAGTGGCAAAATCTGATGCTTCCTTGGCCCATCTGCTGGCAACGGCGAATTTTGGCTTTGTCTACCCGATACTAAGGTATGGGAGTGCGGCCCAGCATGAAAAATATTTAAGGGCTTGTGCCGCAGGGGATAAAGAAGGAATTTTTGCTTATGTTGAACCGCAGACAGAAATCAAAACCATCTTGCAGCCCGGCGGTGAAGCATATGTGCTTAACGGGACGAAATGCATGATCACGAATGCACCTTATGCCGATTATGCGATGGTGGCGGTAACTAATCATCAACCCGTACCTGAGATGGAAAGGCTCACGACGGTCATCGTTGATTTAAAAAACACCCCGGGCGTAGAAATTGGTAAAGCCGAAGAGACCATGGGGCTCAACTCATTGAAAATAGCGGAAATATTTTTTAATAATATTGAGCTTGACGAGGATTCTTTTTTAGGGGAACAAAACCAGGGAGGGGATATCATCATAGATACCACCAACCTGATGAGAATCAGTAATTGTGCCATTGCCTTAGGGATTGCAGAACGAGCCTATGAGGAGGCCCTGAGCTATGCCAGGTTCAGGAAGATTTACAGCACACCTTTGATTGAAATGCAGGCCATCAAGCATAATTTTGCCGATATGAAGGCTGAGTTAGAGGTTATTAAGCTGTTGACTTTTCACACTGCTTCTTGTTTCCGGCAAAAGCCCCAGGAGGATTTTGCGAATTGTGCGATGGCGAAGTACAAGGCGACGGAAAAGGCAAAATCTATTTGCGATTACTGTCTGCAAATCTTCGGGGGATACGGATATATTCAGGGGAATACCATTGAGCGTCTTTATCGGGATATCAGGGCGATGACCATCTTAGGTGGGGACTCCGACAGATTGAAGTCCTTTCTTGCGATGGATATTTAGGAAAGGGGTGGGGAAATGGTCGAGAAGATAAATCTGCAGAAAAACTGGGAAATCGAGACTCAAGAGATCTGCGATAAGATCAAACAGATCGTTTATGGTTTCTTAAAGAAAGACGGGGTAGTTGTGGGTTTGAGCGGAGGGATCGATTCTTCCGTAACAGCGGCCTTGTGTGTACGGGCTTTAGGAAAGGAAAAAGTGCTGGGTGTCTTATTGCCGGAAAAGGAGTCAAGCCAAGAAAGCGTTCCCTATGCCAAAATGCTTGCTCAGAAGCTGGGAATTGAGTATGTCGAAAGGGATATTACCGCGATGGCTGAAGCCTTCGGTGTATATCAGAATATTGAAGATATCATCAGGAAATATTACCCGGAATATGATAAGAACCTGCGGTACAAGATTTCCTTACCCAACAATTTATTGGATAAACAGGTTTTGAACCTCTATTCTTTGTCTGTGGAAAATGAAAAAGGGGAAGAGGTCTTTAGAAAGACGTTATCGTTTTACGATTACCGGGCTTTCCAGGCTGCTCTCAGCGTTAAGCTCAGGCTGCGTATGATTAATCTCTATTATTATGCGGAACAGCACAACAGGGCGGTTGCCGGGACAACGAACAGATCGGAGTTTGATTTGGGCAATTTTTGCAAGTATGGCGACGGAGGGATTGACTTTGAAGTGATTTCGCATTTATACAAGACTCAGGTCTATAGTCTGTCCGAGTATTTGGATGTTCCGGTGGAAATACAAAAAAGGCCGCCTTCGCCAGATACGTGCAGTGCTTTTGTCACCGATGAAGAATTCTTCTTTTCGCTTCCTTTTAGCATTTTGGATCTGCTGTTGTCGACTCACTCAAAGGGGTACTCGGCGACTGAAGCAGCAGAGGTGTTGGGTCTTGAGGAACAACAGGTTGCAGCGGTGTTTAGGAATTTCCAAAATAAACAAAACAATACCAAGCATTTAAAAGTGTTGCCGCCGATGTGCGGAACGATGGAGCCCTAAAAATAACCTTTTTGGAGGAAAAAATGGTTGAGAAAAATATTTGCCAAAAGTGCATATTGCCGCAGGAATTTCCGGGGATAACTTTTTCTGCGGAAGGGGTTTGCAATTACTGTGAGGAGTATCAAAAGGAAGCAGGACAGGAAGACTTAGGCAGCTATGAGAAGCAGTTCTTAGAGTTTTGTGCTTCCCACAAAACAAACAGTGAATATGATTGTCTGCTGGCCTACAGCGGAGGCAAGGACAGCACATACACGCTGTACTTGTTAAGGGAGAAATATGGGTTGAATGTGCTGGCCTATACTTTTGACAATGGTTTCATATCAGATGCGGCTAAGGTCAATATTAAAACAGTGACTGAGAATCTGGATGCGGACAGCATCATCTTTTCGCCGCGAATCGAGCTTCTAAAGGCGATGTTCAAAAATGCTGCGTTGAATGATAATGTCTATTCCCAGGCGGCTTTGATGAGGGCCTCGGCTATTTGTACGACTTGCATAAATTTCATTCGCTACAATTCTCTAAAGTTAGCGGTTGAAAAGAGGATCCCGCTCTTGATTTTCGGTTGGGCTCCCGGGCAGGTTGATGCCCGTTCGATAATCTTAAAGCCCCAGCCTGCATTTATGAAGAAGTCTCAGGATGTTTTTGTAAATGCCAATAAGAATTATCTGGAGAAATATCAGGATATCTACTTCCTAACGGCCGAGCAGTACAGTGATGGCCACGGTATGCCGCACTTTGTCAATCCCTTGCTCTTTAATGAGTATGATCTGGGGAAAATTAAGGCGGTCATTGAAAGCTTGGGTTGGAGAAACCCGCGGGATACGGATTCTAATTCAACCAATTGTTTACTCAATACCTTTGGTAATTATATGCATCAAAAGAAGCATGGATATAATCCTTATGTGCAAGAGATCAGCGAACTGATTCGTACAGGTATAATCACCCGGGAAGAAGGTCTGGAAAGGCTTGAAAAAAGCCTTGATCAAAATATCATAGATGAGTGCGTGCGGAAGCTGGATATTGACCGCGGTTCTTTAGGGGGTTGATGACATGCTGGTACAGGAGCTGTTGAAAAAAGGCGCAGAGAAATATGGCGACAAGACCTTTGCCGTTTGTGGAGAGAAACAAATTTCTTACCGGGAACTCGCTTATTATTCCGACATCTTAGCCTTAAAGCTGCAAATGTACGGTAAAGGACTAACTATGGGTGTTCTGGCGAAGAACTCTTTGGAGTACCTGCTCTGTTATTTTGCGGTCATTAAAAGTGGCAACATCTTTGTGGCAATCAATCCATTAAACAGAAAGAATGATTTACAGAAAATAATGAAGGATGCGGGGATAAGAGTTTTGTTTGCCGGCAGCCAACAGCTAAAGACCGTTTTAGAGATGGATGAGGAATTGTTGCAAAAGCTGGAGCTTTATAGCTTAGATAATTCGGAGGAAGAGTTTATAGATAAGAATGGATTAAGGATTAAAAGCTTTCAGCAAGAGGCGTACATTGGTGATGTAGCCGAAAGTGATAAAGAGATGTTTTATATGCAAGAAGATAGTGAGATTGCGCAAATAATCTATACCTCAGGGACGAAAGGTTTTCCTAATGGGGTATGCCTGACACACCAAAATCTCATTGCCAATATGGAGCAGATTAAAGACAGGATAGATATCACGGAGCAGGACAATATGCTGGTTATTTTAGCCTTTTACTATTCCTATGGGAATTCCTTGATTTTAAGCCATTTGGCTAGTGGTGCAAAGTTGACCATCAATAACAACTCACAGTTGCCGGTATTTATTCTCAAGGATCTTACGGAGAAGGAATGTACTAGTGTGGCCGGAGTTGCCACGAATTTCATTATGATGTTAAAAAGGTCTAAGTTTAAGGAGATGGAGCTGCCTCATTTGAGGTATCTTACCTTTGCCGGAGAGCCTGTTGCCGACTGGGTCATTACTGAGCTTAAGTCAATGGGATTGGATATTTATGTGATGTATGGACAGACTGAGGCAACAGCGAGAATATCAATCCTCAAGCCAAAGGAGTTAGCAGAGAAGCCAAGTTCGGTAGGCAGGCCGATTAAAGGCGTGGATTTGAAAATAATAGATGCTGAGGGAAATGTTTTGCCGCCGGGTGAGTATGGTCAGGTGATAGTATCCGGACCTAATATTATGAAGGGGTACTGGAATGACCCGGAATCGACAGCCGGTAAGATCAAAGATTCCTACCTGTATACGGGTGATTTTGGCATGCTTGATGAGGATGGTTACCTGTACATTTCCGGCAGAATGGATGAGATGATCAAGATAGGAGGGGAAAGGGTCTTTCCTATTGAGATTGAGAAGACGCTTTTAGCACATGAGCTGGTTGACGAGGCAGGGGTGCTGGGGGTCAAAGAGGTAAGTGATGGGGAATCCTTCAGTGATTACATGGGTCAGACGATATATGCTTTTGTTGTTCCTAAAGAAGGTCTGACGAAAAACGAGTTGTTTGTATTCTGCAAGGAGAATCTGCCGCCTCATAAGGTGCCGGGAAGGATAGTTTTTGTGGAGAATCTGCCCCGCACCAATACCGGCAAACTGAAAAGAAGGGAAATGATTAAATTTGTGCAGTAAGGGGGCGTCCGGAGGATGATTACGATTAGAACTGTACGCCCGGAAGATTTGGTACAGTGGAGCCGATTGTGGCAGGGGTACTGGGAAGACAATAAATATGTGATAAGAAGTCATGATGTCGCCTATTACGAGTATCGCTGCCTTAATAATAACTACACCGATGCCTTTTGTTGTCTCGATGAAAACGGCAATACAATCGGTTTTTGCGGTATCGGTAAGAGAGAACTTATTCGCCAGGGAAGGCGTTCGTTGGCAGCCGAATTTACAGACTTTATTTTTGACCCGCACTACAGAATGCGGGGGCATGTGAAGGAGTTTGCGCGGCGTTTGTTCAGCGAAGCATTGTCAAGGTTTGACTGGTGTGCTTTTTACCCCGTCAACCGGGAGTCCTTTATTACCTGGCGCTTTATGTTCAAATTCGACCGGATGTATGAGATTAACAAGTGGGCATTACTTCTGGATTATGAGGAGAGAGACATTCGGAGGATTGAGTATGAATGTGTTGAACAGGTGTCGCTTAACGCACCATGTATCAGGAAAAACAGTGCCTATTTACAGTGGCGGTATTTTAAACATCCTTCTTGCTATAAGCTTGTGGGACTGCAAAGAGACGGTAGGATAGTAGGATATTTCACCTATCTTGAGGTTGAAATAGACGGTTTTTCCGGGGTAGAAATAGGGGGGATATATTATGAGGACATTGCGAAGGCAGGGTATAAAGGGATGGAGATGTGTCTGGATAGTATAGTGGCGTTTATTAAAAGCCGGGGAAACAAGTTTATGATATTACAGGCACTAAAAGGTTGCGGCTGGGACCGGTATTTGGCTAATTGGGAACGCAGTAAAAAAACATTTGAAAAAAAATATGCGTTGCTGCTTAACATGAGGAATTTCAACCGGGGATTGAAGCCGACGAAAGAAGTGGCACCTGATGCCTTTGCGCTTTTAGGTGAGGAGTTGGATGCACCGCGTGAGGTTTCATTTGTCACCAAGATACTATAATGGCAAAGGGGTAAGGAAATTGATGATGAAACAAAAGAATGTCAGAGAAGAATTAAAGGATTTTATTAAAGAAAGGTTTTTGGCGGGGAGCACAGGTGAGAACCTGGACTATGATTCTAAGCTGCTGGATGAACAAATCATTGACTCTTCCGGGGTGCTGGTTTTGATTATGCACATTGAGAAGGCATATGACATCACAATTGATGATGCCGAACTCATACCGGAGAATTTCAACTCAATATCCTACCTGGCAGGATTAATTGAAGAGAAGGTAAGCTAAATACCTTAGGGTCCCACAGGAAGGAGTGAAAAGATGTCTCAGAATGAAAGCTGTACAAAGAGGGAGAAAATCAAGGCTTTTATTGAGGAAAAGATTAAACCCTTTGAAAAAAAACCGCACAATTTTGCCGAAAGCTGGCCCTTGTTCGGTGATGAAAATCTATTCGGACTTTTGTCAAGGGCCTGCAGAAATCAAGAACCGGCTCTGTTTGAGGAACATTTGGTTTTAATTGAGGAATTATCCAAGGTGTCGATCAGTGGGTTGTTGATTAGTTTCCTTAGTCAGGGTTGGATCATCGAATGCATTGAGAGGTTGGCTACTAATGAATACCATGAAAGAGCTTTGCGGGAATGCAAGGAGGGCAAGAAGATAGGGGCCTTTTGCCTGACTGAGGCTGATTACGGGTCGAGCTACAGTAATCTGTCGACCTATGCGGTTGAAGAAGATGGGAAGTGGAGGATAGAAGGAGAGAAGGTCTATATAACCAATTCTGCCTTGGCTGATTACTTCATTGTGGTGGCTAATACCTCGGATGAAGGCAAGCAGAAGATATCCTTGTTTTTGCTGGATAAGGAAACGGCGGATATCAGTATTGAGGAAAGAATAGGGTTTATGGGGAATGTTAATTCAGGGATTTCGAAGATTAAGATTTCTTGTCAGGGGCTTGATGAAAAGCACCTACTCGGCAAGCAAGGTACAGGGTTTTTCCTTTTGCCGAAGTGTTTGGGTTTTGAAAGAATGGATATTTCCCTGTGCTCGTTATACATTGCTAAAGAAGGGCTGCAGCGTGCTCTAGCCTTTTTGAGCAAGAGGAAGAACCAAGAGGAAAAGCTCCTTGATTATCAAGTTATCAGACATAAGATAGTCGATATGTCTGCCAGGTTGGAATTGGTCAGGACGTATATCTTAAGCACGGCGGAGAAGCTGTTGGCAAACGAGGAGTGCTCAAGAGAGGTTATCCTTTGTAAGATATTGGCTACCGAAGCGGCCCGGGACATACTTTTACAATCGATGCAACTGACGGGGGCCTACGGTTTTACGAAGGAAAGCGGTATGATTACGATGTTTAACGATATTGCGCCGTTGACTGTCGGAGGCGGGGCGAATGATGCGCTGCGTAACGCTTTGTTTGGATTGGCGAGGAGTATGATCAACAGAAAGTAAAGCAAGTATCTTAAGAGATATGAAGGTGATTAGAGTGAAGGATATACAAAGTAAATACAAGGTGGATTTTGATATTGCGACCAACTTTGATAAGGACTTTACAGATGAGATTGCTGGGTATGGTGATTTTAAGTGGGTTTATGGGAAGCTGAACCATGATATCGTCGGAGGCGGCAGGCCTTCAATCAGGCTGCCGATTATCTCCTGGGAAGAGTTGGAGGATTATGTGGCATATTGCCATGAGCGGGGCATTAAGTTCAATTATCTTCTCAATGCCTTGTGTCTGGGGGGAATGGAACTTCAGAAATCCTTTCATGAAGATGTTATCGAGCTTTTAAAGAAGCTGACTGAGATAAAGGTTGATGGCGTTACCGTGGCTTCTCCGTACTTGTGTGAAATTATTAAGGAACAGTTTCCGCATTTTTATGTCTCGGTGTCCGTTTACAATAAGGTGCAGAGCATACCACCGCTAAAATATTGGCGTGATATCGGGGCGGATGAGATTACGCTGTTTCATACAGCCAACCGGGACTTTAATTCGTTGAGAAGGATGCTAAGTTATGCCAAGGAGATCGGCTTGGTGATACGGTTGATCGCCAATAACAGTTGTCTTCACGAATGTCCTTTTCATGCCAATCATGCGGTTACTCACGCTCATGGATCCAAAGACGATGAGCAGACAAGGGTGTTTCATATCGACTACCAGGTTTTAAACTGTAATCTTTTTAAGATTAAGAACCCTTATCGTATTATGGCTTCCGAATGGATCAGGCCTGAAGACATTCATTATTACGAAGAATTATGCGAGGAAATCGGGTATGAGGATTTGACAATCAAGCTGACGGAACGTGGCAGGACAAGCGAATGGTTGTTGAGAACCGCCAAGGCTTATCATAACAGATCATATCAAGGTAATCTGCTCGATATTATCAATTATGTCGGCAAGGGAGACTTTTACGGCAAGCTGCATGATGAGAAGTACTGGGACAAGGTAGAGCAGGAAGGTTACAACAAGGAGATGGTCAAGAATTACCGGGAGTCGGTTTTCTATAAGCTGCCTTATGTGGATAATACCAAGCTGGATGGGTTCTTGAAGTTCTTTATCAATAATTATCAGTGTGACCATAAAATCTGTGACGACAGTGATTATGACGTGGAAACAGCAACGAAAGATGACGTTAAAGGAGAAGTTTGTTCGTATTGCAGAAACTGGGCTAAGAGGGCCATAACAATCGATCCACAGGAGAGAGAACGTATTATTGCTAAGGCCCAGGAAACGCTGGACAATATTAATTCCAGCAGAATATTTTACCGGGAAGAAAGGGGCTAAAAGGATGAGACTCTCCGGGATAAAAAGGATAGGGATAACTTACAGCGATTACTATTTGCCGGCAAGGTTTATGGGTATTGAGGAGTATTTCGGCAGTATTAAAAACTTCACACTCCCCGCAGGACATGAGGATCTGGCCTCTTATTGTGATAACTATTATAAACAGAGGAAAATCAAGGGTATTTACATTGAAGAGGAAAAGAAGGAGATTGAAGTATTTGTAGGCTTGATGAACCGGTTTTTCTTAGAAACAGATGTCAAGCCGGAGGATATCGATATTCTCATTTACACCAAGGGTGTTCCTATGCATTCTACCGATGTCAATGTGCCCTTTTATATCCAAAAAGAGTTCGGGTTGGACAACGTGATCACTTTTAATGTTGATCAGACCTGCGGTGCTTCCTTGATGTCTCTGCATATCATCGAGAGCATGATCCAAACCGGAAGGTATAGATCAGGGCTGGTTCTGTCTTCCAGTATTGTACAGGACATGGAAAAGCGCAATGTCCAGCTGACCTTGCTTAGTGACGGTGTGGGGTTAATGTACATAGATTCAGACCCCCGCAGATTTTTGATACAGGATTTCTTGGCCAAGACCACCGGAAGTCGCAGCTTTACTATGGATAGTTTCACAAAAAGGGAGAATTACAGGGAACTGGTAAAATACCTGCAAAACGGTGCCGATACGATGAAGGAGCTTTTGTCAAGAAACAACTTAAGCTTTGATGACATAAAATTGATTTCACCCCAGAACACCACTTACGGGGGTTGGGAGATTTATGCCAACCTACTGGATATCGGCATGGATAAGATTTTCCTGGATAACATACCGAGGGGTGCTCATGCCGGGGATGTTGATATAATAAGGAACTTGACGGATATCTATAAAGAGAGGCTGCTGAAAAGAAATGAGCAGATGATATCCTACGGGTTAGGATGGGGTACCAGTTGGAATGCTGCATTGCTGAAAATGATGTAAGTTTTGTCCTGGAGCAAACCGCTATTGAGTGATTGAGTTAGAAAGCAGGGATGAAGTGGCGGTAAGCTCTGGGACAAGTTCAACTAAACTTCGGATGGATTGTGAG
The DNA here is from genome assembly GCA_018433675.1 of Clostridia bacterium. Classification (GTDB taxonomy): domain Bacteria; phylum Bacillota; class Peptococcia; order DRI-13; family SM3-B62; genus SM3-B62. The sequence goes on along the minus strand of JAHDQS010000033.1, from coordinate 11,286 downwards.
GTGGAAAGCATGAAGGTGTTAGATGTTGTGTGTTCTGCCAGCAAAACCGGTTTCTTTTTTGACGACCAGCGAGCTATTAAAATCAAGGCTGTACAGGACGGATTTTGTTATGTTGGACAGCCGGTAACGCCGGGTTTCAGTAGAATAAGGCATGCCGGGGAAGCGGTCTCTTTTATGCTCATTCTGGAGGATGGGCAATTGGCCTCAGGGGATTGTGTTGCAGTTCAGTATTCAGGGAGTGCGGGGAGGGATCCGCTCTTTCTGGCGGAAAAGTCTTTACCCCTTATAGAAAAGGAAATAGCACCGCGCTTGAGGGGGAGAGAGATCAGTGATTTTCGAGGTTTAGCGGAGGAGATGGATAAAATCACCATCAACGGGAAAAGGCTGCATACCGCCATCCGCTACGGAGTAACACAAGCCATTCTTGATGCCGTCGCTAAGACGCGGAAGCTTACGATGGCCGAAGTGATCCAAGACGAATATAGAATAACCTCAGGGTTAAAGCGTGTACCGATTTTGGCCCAATCGGGTGATGACCGTTACATCAATGCCGATAAAATGATTATCAAGGGTGCGGATGTGCTGCCCCACGGATTGTTCAACAATGTGGAGAAAAAACTGGGGCACGAGGGAGAGATACTCAAGGAATATGTAGCTTGGCTGCGGGAAAGAATTTTGCGCTTGAGGACACAGAAATCGTATAAGCCCGTGATACACTTAGATGTTTATGGAACGATCGGGCAGGCCTTTAATAATGAGACGGAAGAAATAGCCGCCTATATAGGAGAGTTGAGGAAGTTGGCTTCTCCCTTTAAGCTGCTTATCGAAGGACCTGTGGAAATGGAAAACAAAGCCGAACAGATTCGGGCACTTAAAGACTTACGCGAAACCCTGAAGAAAAAAAGAATAGCTGTGGGAATAGTGGCTGACGAATGGTGCAACAGCCTGGAGGATATTAAGCTGTTTGCCGATGAAAGGGCAGTCGATATGATTCATATCAAGACCCCTGATTTGGGCGGGGTCAATAATGTCGTTGAAGCTATTCTTTACTGCAAGAGGAAAGGTGTGGCTGCATACTGCGGGGGGACCTGCAACGGAACTGACAAGTCAGCCAGGGTATCGACGAATATCGCGATGGCTTGCGGAGCTGATTTGTGCATGGCGAAACCGGGCATGGGTGTCGACGAAGGCTATATGATTGTCTATAACGAAATGAATCGTGTTTTAGCCTTGAATAAGGCGAGGGAAAGAATCAACTCTCTTCTGGCAGTTAGCTTCTTGTAGTGAGTTTGCATAAAGAAAGGATTTAGGTAGGCTGTGATGAGGATTGGAGTTTGTATTAAGGGAGTAGTTGAAGACAATGAGGGAAGCAAGTGGGTGATAAACACCTTTGATGAGTATGCCTTGGAGGAGGCAGTGAGGCTTAAGGAAAGGGATGAGAAGACGGAGGTTGTGGTGATTACCGTAGGCCCTAAAGATCTAAGGGAAATGCTGTATGCCGCCCTGGCGACCAAAGCGGATAGGGTCGTGCATGTAGTTGCCACAGAAGAAGGTATGAGTGGCTTTGGTATCGCTGCCATCTTGAAAAGTGTTGTTTGGCAGGAGGAAATAGACCTAGTTTTGCTGGGAAAGCAAGCGGTTGATAACGCCAGCCATCAGATAGGAGGCCTGCTGGCAGGGTTGCTGGACTGGCCGCAGGCGATAGATGTTATAGAGTTGGCTATAGAGGGTGATGAAGCGACCGCGCATAGATTGGCGGAAGGTGGCAAGATAGAGGTGATAAGGGCAAGGCTGCCCGCCGTAATCGGTGCGTCCAAGGGGCTCAATGAGCCGCGTTATCCTTCGCTGCGGGGGATTATTGCCGCCAAGAAGAAGGAAATCAAGGAGATAACTTTGGAGGAACTTGGTCTGGCTAGGGAAGACTTATACGGGATAAAGGTGGAAAGGGTTTTCGCAGCACCGGAAAAAGGGGTTTGCAAATTCATTGAGGGAGAGCCGGGCAAAGCGGCCGCAGAGCTTGTCAGACTGTTAAGGGAAGAAGCAAAGGTTATTTAACATTAACAGCAAAACGGTAAGGGGATTGTTATGAACGGAAGGATCATTGTTTTTTTGGAGGGGAAAAAGAAAGAGGGCCTTAAAAAGAGCACAGGGGCGCTTCTTAAAGCCGCTTGTCTTCTTTCACGGCAGACGGGAAAGCCGGTTGAGGCTGTTTTAATGGGAGAAGACCCCAAACAGTATGGCGAGGAAGTATTAAGGAAAGGGCTTAATTGCATTCATTATATTAAGTCAGCAGAGCTTAAAGACTATGATGTCCACCGGTATGCACCTGCTTTCTATTCGGTGGTGAAGGATTTAACCCCCTGGGTGATTATGGGAGGTTCTACTTTGTTGGGGAAAGATTTGTTTCCAAGAATAGCGGCTATGTTTAGTGTTCCGATGATTTCCGATTGTCAGAAAATTACCTTCGAAGGGCCTGGGTTAAAGGTCGTTAAGGCCTGCTTTTATGGGAAAAAGCAGGCGGAATTGAGCTTTACGGGCAACCCCCCATATATCGTTACCCTGGTTCCTAATTCAGCGGAGGTTGAAATAGAAGGGCAAGAGGCAGCAGTAGCGGAAGGGACGAAAGAGAGAGAAATAGAATATATTGCGGCTGAGGAGCCGAAAGGCAGGTTAGTCGAGATAATTATGAAGGAAACGGAGAAGCAGGATGTGCTGGAAGCCGAAGCCATTGTCGCAGGCGGAAGGGCTTTGAAAGAGAAGGCAGATTTCTTGTTGCTGGAGGAGCTGGCAGAAAAACTCGATGCTGCCGTCGGTGCATCGCGGGCGGTCGTTGATGCCGATTTGGCCTCTCCGGAGATGCAGGTTGGGCAGTCCGGCAAGACGGTTGCTCCAAAATTGTATTTTGCGTTGGGTATTTCCGGCGCGGCACAGCATATTGCCGGGATGAGGGGAAGTAAAGTGGTGGTGGCGGTGAACAAGGATAAACAGGCCCCGGTCTTCAATTATGCCCAGTACGGAATTGTAGGGGATGTCTATCAAATAGTACCGGAGGTAATCAGAGCCCTTACTGATTTAGATGGGTGAGTTCAGGAATAGAAAAGAAATATATGGAAGGGAGTGGCATGGATGGAGCATTTTTTAACCGAAAAGCAGCAGATGATTAAGGAATTGGCGGGGAGGATTGCCAGGGAGAAAATAGCGCCTCTTGCCGCCAAGTATGATGAGGAGCAGGAGTTTCCCCACGAGATAATAAAGGTACTGGCTGATGCGGATTTGTGCGGAATATACATAGAAGAAAAGTATGGAGGATTAGGGGAAGGTATTTTTGAGACCTCTTTGATGGTGGAGGAGTTAAGCAAAGCGTGCGGCGGAATAGCACTGGCTTTTGCGGGGACAGCCTTGGGCGTCTATCCGATTATCCTGTATGGTACAGAAGAGCAAAAGCAGAAGTATCTTCCTGCTGTTGCTTCCGGAGAAAAGCTGGCTGCCTTCAGTTTGACGGAGGCTAATGCGGGAAGTGATGCTGCAGGCATCACCACCAGCGCGGTGGAGGACGACGGAGAGTATTTAATTAACGGGACGAAGCAGTGGGTTACAAATGGCGGAGAGGCCGATATTTATACTGTAATTGCCTGTACGAACAGGCATAAAGGAACCAGGGGGTTTTCGGCTTTCATTGTTGAAAAGGATACTCCGGGATTTACCTTTGGTAAAAAGGAAGATAAGATGGGGATCAGAGCGTCTTCGACCAGGGAGTTGATATTTGACAATTGCAGGATACCTGCGGAGAATTTGCTTGGCAGAGAGGGCTTAGGCTTCATCATTGCTATGAAGACATTGGATTGGACAAGGCCGGGGGTTGCTGCTCAGGCGCTGGGAATTGCCCAGGGGGCCTTTGATGAGGCGGTTAAATACGCGAAGGAGAGGGTGCAGTTTGGGCAGCCTATTGCCTCTTTCCAGGCGATTCAGCATATGCTGGCCGATATGGCAATTCAGTTGGAGGCAGCAAGGTGTCTTCTTTATCAAACTTGTCGGCATATTGACAGCGGGGCTAAGGATATATCCAAGGAATCTGCCATGGCTAAGGTGTTAGCCTCGGATGTGGCCATGAAGGTTACGGTGGATGCGGTGCAAATTCTCGGCGGCTACGGATATATGAAGGACTATCCGGTGGAAAAGAGGATGAGGGACGCGAAAATCACCCAGATTTATGAGGGGACGAATGAGATTCAGCGTAATATAATTGCCCAGGTGGTTATCAAAGAGCAGACAGGCAGAAAATTATAGGGGGACGGTTTGGATGAAGAAGAATTTAAAGGGTTTAAGGCAGGAGATAGATAACGTCAACATTTCGATCTTAGAAATGTTAAATAAGCGGGCGAACCTGTTGAGGGAAGTTGTGGAGTTGAAGGACGAAGAGGATATCCAGTTTTTTGACGCCGAACGTGAAGCGGAAATGACGGAATATATTCTGCAGAACAACAAAGGTCCGTTGTATAACGAGTTGGTCAAGCAGGTCTTTGCTTCGATATTTTCCACCTCGTTGAAATTCATGGGGAAAAGTCGCGAGAAGAAGCTTTTGATTAGTTCTTCTTCTCCGGAAACTTATCCAACCATACAGAAGATGTTCAATATAGATGGGGATAATCCCGTGATAATTGCCGGGCCGTGTGCAGTGGAAAAGCTGGATTATCTGGAGAAGGTTGCAGAGTTTCTGAAGGCAAAAGGAATCAAGTTTATGCGGGGCGGAGCATATAAGCCGCGGACCTCGCCCTATGATTTTCAAGGGTTGAGGGCGGACGGACTGAGGATGCTGCGGGATGTTGCCAAGAGATACGATTTAATTACCGTGTCGGAGGTGGTGGACCCCCGGGATGTGGAACTTGTGGCTCAGCATATAGATGTACTGCAGGTGGGAGCACGGAATATGCACAATTATGAATTGTTGAAAGAAATCGGACAAACCCGCCATCCGGTGGTGTTAAAAAGAGGCATGAGTTCTACAATTTCAGAGTTTATGTTTGCGGCGGAATACATCGTTTTGCGAGGCAATAAAAACGTAATCATGTGCGAGCGGGGTATCCGGACCTATGAGACGAAAACTCGCAATACGCTGGATATCTCTTCTGTACCAATCGTTAAGAAGGAAACAAATTTACCGGTAATTGTCGATGTCAGTCATTCTTTAGGGAGAAAGGACATTGTGAACAGTATTGCCGGAGCCGTTTTGGCCGCAGGGGCCGATGGCATTATGGTAGAGGTCCATCCCTTCCCCGAACTGGCCCTTTCCGACAGTAAGCAGCAGCTTTCAATGGATGAATTCGATAAGTTACTGAAGCATTTGGAAAAGCACAGTAATTACGTCATAGGATAGATGGCTATGAAGAGGTTAAGAATTAACCCCAACCTGTGTAGTGGCTGTAAAGAATGTGAACTAATATGCTCGTTGCTGCATGAGGGGGAGTTTAATCCTGCTAAGGCACGGATCAAGGTTAACTATAACAGGGAAACAAACAGGTATACTCCTAATGTCTGTCGTAATTGCGCCGCGCCTAAGTGCAAGGAGGCGTGTTGTCACGATGCCCTGGTTTTTGATGAAAGAATAGGCACGCTTGTTTGCGATGAAAGTAAATGTGCAAGATGTTATGCCTGTGTGGAGGCTTGTCCTTTTGGCGCGATTAGAATCAGTCCGGCGGGTAATATCCTTAAATGCGACATGTGCGGGGATGAGCCGTTGTGTGTGGCTGTATGTTCAAGGCGGCCCGGTAACAGCAGTCCGTTGACGGATAACGAAGAAGGAGCACATGCTTTAAATTATGTGGATGCATGAGCTGATTGTCCGGGTCTTGACTTGAAATATCCTACATTTTCTGTAAGAATAGGGGGAGGATAATCAAATACTTATGATAGGATAGTGGTCATATATGAATAATTACGGTTTTATCAGGGCTGCGGCTGCTTCGCCGAAATTAAAGGTTGCCAACCCGGATTACAATGTCATGGAAATTGCGGGAATGATCAAAGAGGCAGATGAAAAGGGTGCCGCATTTGTCGTGTTTCCGGAGCTTTCCTTAACCGGGTACACGTGTGGGGATTTGTTCAGGCAGGCTTTTTTGCTCCGAGGAACCCTCGAGGCTCTGGAAAAACTGTTGGATATGACAAAAGATGCCTCTGTCCTTGCTCTGGTAGGGGCACCTCTTCGTATCGGTGATAAATTATATAATTGTGGCATTGCCCTGCAGGAAGGTAGGGTAAAGGGCGTGGTGCCTAAGATGTATCTGCCCAATTATATGGAATTTTACGAAAAACGGTGGTTTGCCTCCGGTCAAAAGATATGCGAGAAAAAGGATGAAATCGAGTTGCTTTCCGGGGAAAAAGTTCCCTTTGGTAAGCTTATTTTTAAGTCGAAAGAAGCGGGCTTTTCTTTGGGCATGGAAATCTGCGAAGACCTCTGGGCCCCGATACCTCCTAGTTCTTATCTGGCCTTAAACGGGGCCAATGTGATTGCCAATCTGTCGGCCAGCAATGAACTGGTGGGGAAAGCGAATTATCGGCGGCAGTTGGTCGCACAGCAGAGCGCGCGGGCGATGTGCGCTTATGTTTACGCCTCGGCAGGAGTGCATGAATCCACGACGGATTTAGTCTACGGCGGGGATTGTATTGCTTGCGAAAACGGCGTGATTCTCGGGCGTTCGGCAAGATTTCAGCGGGAAGGTAAAATCTTGTTCGCTGAGATAGACTTGGACAGGCTGGAGCATGACCGCCTTGTTAATAATAATTTCACCGATGGGCCGGATTCTGCTGACGGTGAGGAAGCATACAGGGTCGTTGAAATATTCAAACACCGGGGGTTTGCTTTGGATGACGGGAGCTTTGGCAGGAAGGTTGAAAAAATGCCCTTTGTTCCGGATGACCCTGCAACGGTGGAAGAAAGATGCGGCGAGATATTCAACATTCAGGTTGCCGGTTTGGCCAAGAGAATGGAACATATCGGTTCGCCTCGTTTGGTGTTGGGGGTTTCGGGGGGATTGGATTCCACGCTGGCTTTGATTGTTGCCGGAAAAACCTGCGAGTTGTTAGGCATGTCACCGCAAAATATTACGGCGTGCACAATGCCCGGTTTTGGAACGACCGAGGGAACTCGTGGTAACGCCGTAGAATTAATGAATGCTTTGGGTGTAACCATAAGGGAAATTGATATTCGAGAGTCATGTCTTCGCCATTTTCAGGACATCAAGCATGATCCAGACACCTGGGATGTGACTTATGAAAACGTACAGGCCAGGGAAAGGATGCAGGTTTTGATGGATATCGCTAATAAGATAGGCGGTATTGTCGTGGGGACAGGGGACTTGTCCGAACTGGCTTTGGGTTGGTGTACATATAACGGCGACCACATGTCGATGTACGCCGTAAACAGCGGTATTCCTAAAACTCTGGTGAGGTTTCTGGTGAAATGGGCCGCCGATAATGTTATGACTAAAGACGGCAAGGAAACACTCTACAGGATCATCGATACGCCCATTAGCCCGGAACTCTTGCCGCCTGACGAGCAGGGCAGGATACGGCAGGAAACGGAAGATTTGATTGGGCCGTATGAACTGCACGACTTTTTCCTTTTTTATACTCTTCGTTACGGAATGACGCCCGGGAAGATCTTATTCCTGGCCGAAGTGGCCTTTAAGGAGAACTATTCAGGAGCGGAAATTAAAAAGTGGTTGCAGTTGTTCTATAAACGGTTTTTCAGTCAGCAGTTTAAGCGTTCTTGTATGCCCGATGGGCCTAAAGTAGGTTCGGTGAACCTTTCACCCCGTGGTGATTGGCGGATGCCAAGTGATGCGGATGTGACCATGTGGCTTAAAACCATTAGTAGGTAAAGGCTAAGCCCAGTGTGCCGGGGCCGGTGTGCACTCCGATAACCGGACCGGTTTCCCGAAAAAGGGAGATATCGATCTGCAGCTTTTCCTTTACCAGGTCAACAAGACACTGTGCCGCTTCTTCCGAAGCACCGTGAGCAACGGCTACGTGCCGGGGAATATTGTCGCCCAGGATTTCTAGCATGTGTTCCACCGCTCTTTTGATGGCTTGCTTTTGATTGCGGACTTTGTCTAAAGGTATGTATACACCGTTTTCGACACGGACGATGGGCTTAATATTAAGGATTGTGCCGAGAAGAGAGGAAACTTTACCGATTCGTCCCCCTTTGTGCAGATATTCAAGGGTATCAAGTGAAAACAGCACCTCTGTGCGCTGCCTGATTTCTTGCAGGCGGTGCATTATTTTTTCGGCATTGAGGTTTTGTTTAATCATCTCGATTGTCTCTAACACCTGCAGTCCGATTCCCAGGCTGATGGATTTGGAGTCAAAAACGTGAATTTTGCCGTTTAATGTTTTGGCCGCGGCTTCTGCGATGGAGACAGTACCGCTTAGACCTGAAGAGATGTGGATGGAGATGATTTCAAATCCCTTTTCGACCAGGGGTTTGTAGACATCGATAAAATCGTTGATTGACGGTGTTGACGTGCGGGGCAGGTCGTTTTTTGCCTCTTTCAACAGAGGGTAGAATTCCTGTGGATGGAGATCCACACCGTCCTGATAGGTCTTGTCCTTGAAATTGACGTAAAGGGGAACGACCTGTACGTTGTGTTGGTCGATGAATTCCTTTGGCAGGTCGGCCGTACTGTCGGTAATGACCATTAGTCTGTTTTCCATAGCAAACAACCTTTCAATTTATGATTCTGTAATTGCAGTCCGTTGTAGTGCAGTATATCGACAGTTTATAGGAAATAGCTATGAATAACAAGATGATTTTTTTATTCTTTCTTTTGTGTCTTTGATGCGTTGGCGACAGTCCGTATTATCCATACGTTTGACAACATCGCTAAAATCAGTCATGGTCTTAAGGTCGGCATCCAGGAAAGCCATAAAATCATACCACAAACGGTGAAAGGTTTCTTTATCCAGAGAATAGTAAACCCAGTAGCCTTCCCGGTTTTCTCTGACCAAGCCCTCGTCTTTGAGAATCTTAAGATGCTGAGAGACGCGTGGCTGCAGCATGCCCAGGTATTCGCTGAGTTCACACACACAATAGCTGGAATGGGAGAGCATTTTGATAAGTTTTAGTCTGGTTGGTTCTCCAATCGCCTTAAAGGCGTTATATAGCTTTTTATCCATTGTAGATGCTCCTTGTCAAAGTATTTTAGTGCTATCTTAGAATATACTGCCGAAAACAATACCACTGATAGTAGCCATGATAATAACCAGGAGAACGTAGGTCAATGTTTTTTTTGTTCCCATGACACTGCGGATGACCAGCATATTAGGCAGGCTTAAAGCCGGACCGGCTAATAAGAGGGCCAAAACCGGGCCTTTACCCATACCGGATCCCATCAAGCCCTGGATAATCGGAACTTCGGTCAGAGTGGCAAAGTACATAAATGCACCAACAATGGATGCTAAAAGGTTAGCTGTCAGGGAATTGCCTCCCACTAAGGCTGAAATCCATTGGGACGGGATGATTCCTCCGTCAGTACCCGGACGTCCCATCAAGAAACCTGCCACCAATACCCCACCAAAGAGAAGGGGAAGTATTTTTTGAGCGAAATCCCAAGAGGAATCGACCCATTGGCGAAGTTCTTCTTTTTGGAACCAGCGTATTAGGATGCAAGCCAGTATTGCTAACAAAACAAATGTTATCGGCCAGTGTATTTGATAAACAGAATACCAGAAGCCTTCAGCGGATTGGGGCTTAGCCCAGGCTGCGAAGATTAAAATGAAGACAAGGTTAGCGAAATAGAAAAGGTTTTGCCAGCCCGTTCTTCTTTCTTCTTCTTCGTTCTCACCAATTACAAGACCTTCCCGATTGACATCTTCCTTGCCGTAAAGCAGGGCCATGATCAGGCCGATCACTACTGCAAACAACACGGCGCCCACTGCCCGGGCTACCCCGAATTCCCAGCCCAGAATCCGGGCGGTTAGGATGATGGCCAACACGTTAATTGCCGGGCCGGAATAAAGGAAGGCCACTGCGGGACCGATTCCGGCTCCCCTTTTATATATTCCGGCGAAAAGAGGCAGGACTGTGCAGGAACATACGGCCAATACTGCGCCTGAGACGGAAGCAACAGAGTAAGAGAGCCATTTCTTTGCTCCTGAACCGAAATACTTCAACACTGCATTCTGTGAGACAAAAATGGCAATAGCGCCGGCGATAAAGAAAGCAGGAACAAGACAGAAAAGGACATGCTCTCTGGCATACCCATTCAACATTTTAAAAGCTTCCAGGGTAGCGGTAGCCACGGCAGGACTATTAAACGGCACCAGATACGCAGCTAAAAAAACACCCAGATAAAGCATGAATTTTTGCCATTCTTTCATTTTTAAACGCTCCTTTGCGTGAATATATTCGCGAACACTTATATAATGGGCTTAAAAAAACACCCCTGAGGATGTTTTTTAAGGAAGAGAAGACTTGATGATTTTGGTCACCTCTTCTTTGGAAGGTACTTTCCTGGAAAGCTTAACTTTCCCGTCAATAATCAGTCCGGGGGTTATTAAGATACCGGTTTCGGCGATTTCTTTAATGTCAGAGATTTTGCCAATTTCAGCGTCCACACTTAGTTCTTGTACCACCATGCGTACAGTATCCTCAAGCTTTTTGCATTTCGCGCACCCTGAACCTACAATTTTAATATCCACAATCACACCTCCATGGTTTATTATCATGTTCATTTAAATAAATTGTAATTCTACCTAAATCATATAAGCATATTCTAATATAATTATATTACATAATCACATAAAAAAAAGCAAATAATTTCGGCGGGGCAAAATGAATGAAAAATGGGCGATAGCTTTAGTTAGGACTGATTATTGCAGTGTTAGTTCTGATATCGAGGTGAAGATCTGAAAATGAGCATAATGTGGGTTTTGCCATGAACGTGGTTGGCTTGCATTAATATATAAAAATATGAATTATTAAATTAACAATAAAACAACAATAAAATAACCCTAAAAGTTGTATGATTACTGTATGATCATTGTTGACTTTGCTTTGCTTTGGATGTTATAATATTGCATACATTATTTTCAGACCTGAAAGACAAATATAGGATGTATAAATTTTATTATTCAATTACAGCGGAGGAAGAGAATATGTCAACGCAACTGATTGTTATTCTTGTATATTTTGCCTTAACCATAGCAATAGGTATGTTTGCACAAAAAAAGGCAAAAACGTCGTCATCTTTTCACGGAGCCGGCTTAGGGATACTAATGTGTGTTACC
>JAHDQS010000049.1 GCA_018433675.1 Clostridia bacterium | reverse complement strand
AGTTCCATAGAGGTAGTCATTAATTGAATATAATCTTGCATAGAAAAACACCATCCTTTTTTCTTTTGAGGATAAAGGAAAGTGCTATAAACGGGTAGAAAGAAATTGGAAAAGCTACCGCGTAAGCGGTTTAGTTCAACATTGCATCTCCGCGACGGGCGCGGTAAGCGGGCTCAGCGGGGGCAAGGATTTGGGGCTGGGCTGTAGCATGCGCGCCACATCCCTTCGCTAACCGAGTCGTCGCGTCCTCGTCAAGAACTGACAAGCAGTTCTAGGACTCGAACATCGCCTGTAAGCTCAGGGACGTCGGCAATGCGGGACCGTTAGATGAAATAGCGATTAATGGAGGAGATTTTCATGGGCAGAGTAAAAAGCAACAAAGCAAAGAAAGAACTGATAGATTCCTTTTACTCTGTAGCGTTTCTCTTATCCCTTTGGGCATGGGGAAAGAGTGGAAAGGTATGGATGGCCGTTTTAACATTTGTGGTTTGCTTAAGTTTGCTGTATTTCATAATATCAAAAGTCAAAGCAAATAAAAGAAAGAAGCTATATGAAAGCGGGATTGATGTAATTGATAATATGCCAGGAGAAGTATTTGAAGAGTATTTGTTAGCTCATTTTAATAGAATGGGTTATGCAGGGAGTTTAACACCTAAGACTGATGATTATGGAGCTGATTTAATACTAGAGAAAGATGGAAGAAGGGTAGTCGTTCAGGCTAAGAGGGGGAAAGGAAGTGTTGGAGTAAACGCAATACAACAGGTAATAGGAGCTATCAAGCACTATGACGCAAACAAAGGCATGGTTGTGACAAAGTGGGCATAAGCTAGTTGTGAAGAAGGGTAAATACGGGAATTTTCTCGGCTGTTCAGGATATCCTGATTGTAGGTATACCAAGAATATATGATATCGCTACTTCATCTAAACCAGCTAATCTCTGTCAAGAGGGGAATAAAAATAATATTTTCACATGGAAAACAACAATAGCAAAGCTAGCCTACCGAAAGATAAGCTTTTAAAGTAAAATATAACTATGGACTAGCTAATAATAAATGGCTGACGGCTTTTCCAAATACCGAAGATAATGCGTAAAAGCTTACTGGAAGT
>JAHDQS010000016.1 GCA_018433675.1 Clostridia bacterium | reverse complement strand
GTATTCGTTGACAAAGAGGGTTGAGTTAATGAAAAAATATAATTTGGCAGGGCTTGCGGCTTGGCGCAGAGGGTTTGAAACGGAAGAAATTTGGTCGTTAATAAATACACTGGTGAATAAAAGGTGGTAAGTGATATAATCAATATAGAAGAGCTTTTAAGGGGATAGTTATAAAGGAGATAGGCTTGCTAGGGAGAAAAAAGAATGGGATAATCAAATTAAAAATCGGGATGGTATTGTATGAATGCATTGGAGAGAAGAGAAAAACTGCTAAAAATACTGAAAGAGGGCCAGTCTCCCGTTTCCGGCGGTAATTTAGCCGTGCAATTGGGAGTCAGCCGTCAGGTTATTGTCCAAGATGTGGCCTTGTTGAGGGCAAATGGTGAAGACATACTGGCAACGCCCCAGGGCTATATACACTCTCTTTGTTTGCGGGCCAGACCTAAAAGGGTCTTTGCGGTAAATCACCAACCGGAGGAAATTGAGGAAGAATTGAGGATGATTATAGAGTCCGGTGGGAAAATACTCGATGTTATTGTTGAGCATCCCCTTTATGGCGAATTAAAAGGTCTTTTAATGATAACTAAAGAAGAAGATCTGCAGGAATTTTTAAGCAAAAAAAAGGCTACCGGGGCTGAACCTTTGGCTGCACTGACAAGAGGTATACATTTGCACACGGTTGAGGCTGATGATGAGGGAAAATTGGCGGATATTGCTCGAAAGCTAAAGGGTAGAGGTTTTCTGCTGCAAGAGATTTAACAAATAAAAAGAAAACTGGGCTTTTACTTGACATTAAGCTTTTATGCAATATAATTAGTTATACGTATTTGCCTCCAATTTCAAAGACCGAAGAGGGGGGTTGGGTTCATGAGAATAAAAAAGATTAATGACGACAAAGTACAAATAATCATCACCAATCAAGACTTGGAAGAAAGAGATTTCAAAAAGTGGGAACTGATGCCGATCACTCCTAAAGCCCAGGAATTGTTTCAGGATCTGTTGGATATGGCGTACCACGAGTGTGGTTTTGAATTGGAGGATGATTCTCAGCTGATAGTTGAAGCTTATCCCCTGTCCGGTGATAGCTTTGTCATAGTAATGACGAAAATTCGTCCGGTTACTTTGAATGAGCAGTTGAGCAATCTTTTGCCTAATTATCAACTTGATGATGAAAAGGAAGAAATGGAAAACGAGCGGGAGCTCAATCAGGTATGGTGCTTTTTCGATTTAGAGGATTGCATCCAGGTTTGTGCTCGTATTGATCCGATTCATGTGGATAGAAGTGCCCTTTATAAATATGAAGACCAATATTATCTGACGCTGACGGCAGCAATGGACAAAGATTGCGATGTGGCTGCGGTATTTGGGGAATACGGTGAATGGGTCCCGCTGGATGAGGAGTTTTTTAAGGAGCATGGCAAAGCATTGATCTTGCGGGAAGCGATCACAAATTTAGCCTGCATTAAGAGATAATAGAGGAAAAAGATACTACTTTAAAGAAGCTGTTTTCAAAGGCTTCTTTAATTTTTAAAGGAGACAGAAAATGTTGTCGGCAAGAAATGAAAAAATCTTGGAAAAGCTTGAAGGGATTTATCAGGGTAAAGAGTCCGCGCTGAACTTCAATAATCCCTTTGAGATGTTGATCGCAACGATACTGTCTGCCCAAAGCACGGATAATCAGGTGAATAAGGTTACGGACAGATTTTTTGCGAAATATCCGACACCGGAGATGATTGCTCTTTTGTCAAAAGAAGATTTGGCTGAAGAGATCAAAGGTTGTGGACTATATAAGACTAAGGCCGCAAACATCTTGTCGACTGTGAAGCTGTTGCTGGCCGAATATGACGGACAGGTTCCCAAAAGCCGCGAGGAACTGATGAAATTGCCAGGAGTGGGACGCAAAACAGCAAATGTTGTCCTGGCTAATGCCTTCGGCGAGCCGGCGTTGGGTGTCGATACCCACGTGTTCCGCGTTGCCAATAGGCTAGGACTGGCGGAAGGGAAAACGCCCAGGCAGGTGGAAGAGCAGTTGATGCTTGTTATACCTCGGCACAAATGGAAAGAGGCTCATCACTGGCTGATATGGCATGGCCGTCTTGTCTGCAAAGCGAGGAAACCCCAATGTGGTGTATGTCCTGTCGGGGATTTGTGCCCAAACAGGCTGGAGAACGATAAAGAATAGAAAAGCGCGGAGGGAGTATGAAGCGTGAAAAGCGGGAAAAAAGAGATAGGGCCTGTGAAAGTCTTGATTTTTTCAGTCTCGATCGGTGCGGGACATGATTCCGTGGCCAATGCTTTGTCTGAAAGGCTGAAATATGATGTGCCGGGTTCGGAAATAAGGATTGTTGATACTTTTCAGTACATCAATGTGGTTTTACATAAGGTTGTTCAAGGTAGCTATATGGAAACGATAAGATTTACGCCAAAGGTGTGGGGCCTGCTTTATGAACAAGTGGAGGAGGGCGAGCGTCTGATTGATATGGGGCAAATACTGTCGAAACTGCTCTCCCCGAAGTTGGAACACCTCTTGAATGAGTTTGGCCCGCATGTAATTATAGCAACACATGCTTTCCCGACCGGCATTTTAGCTATGTTGAAACGCAAAGGCCATATTACCGTGCCTTTAGCTTCCGTAGTAACGGATTTTCATGTCCACGCTTTTTGGGTACATGAGGGGGTAGATCGGTATTTTCTGCCGGCTCCGGACTTGGACTACAGGTTAAAAAAAAGCGGGGTTAAAGGGGAACAAATCAAGGTATCGGGAATACCGATCCGTCTCCAGTTCAGTGAAAAGATAGACCGAGATAAGGAAAGAGAAAACTTATCTCTATCCAACAAGCCCATTGCTTTGGTAATGGGAGGCGGTCTTGGCTTAGGGAGGATTGAGTTAATTGCTAAGGAGTTGCTGGAAAACAGTGACTTTCAGGTCGTTGTTGTGGCAGGCAAAAACAAACGCTTATTAGGCATTTTATCGGATATTGATGATCCGCGTTTGCAGGTTTTCGGGTTTGTTGATAACGTTGCACAAATCATGGCGGCCGCGGATATAATAATATCCAAGCCTGGTGGAGTTACCATCGCCGAGATTCTGGCCATGAAAAAGCCGTTGTTTATTTATTCTTCACTGCCCGGACAAGAAGATCGTAACACGGATTACCTTCTCAACCGAGGGGCAGCCGTTAAGATCAAAAAGATTGGCAAGCTGGTTTCCGAGATTGAAAGCTTTTGGGAAAATCCGATCAGAAGAAGGCATGTGCAGGAAATGGCTGAGTATTTGGGTTCTCCTCATGCCGGGGAACTGGTTTGGGAGGAAATGTTGGCTTTAACAGAAAACCAAAATGTGTTATCCTGATAAATATAATTAGCAGGGAGGTGATTACAGGGTGCAGGTAAAACGCATTGGCCTTTTGACAGGTGGGGGTGATGCTCCGGGCTTGAACGGAGTAATCCGTGCAGTGGTTAAGACGGCTATAAACCGGTATGGGTTGGAAGTAATAGGCTTTAAGGACGGTTTTTACGGGCTGATTAAGAATAAATACCTTAATCTCGATTTATCAAGTGTTTCCGGGATCATACACAGGGGAGGTACAATACTCGGAACCAGCAACAGGGACAATCCTTTTCGTTTCCCGGTTACGGAAAACGGAGAGACCGTTTATCGTGATGTCTCGGATCAAGCTATTGCCAACTTACAAGAGCTGGGAGTGGATGTACTGGTAGTAATCGGTGGTGACGGGAGTTTAAGTATAGCCCATGAACTGAGCAAAAAAGGTCTAAAAGTTGTAGGCGTTCCGAAGACGATAGACAATGACCTTTTTGCTACGGATGTGACATTTGGTTTTGATACTGCCGTCAGTACCGCTACAGAAGCCTTGGATAAACTTCATACGACCGCAGAATCCCACCACAGAATAATGGTGCTGGAGCTCATGGGACGTTACGGAGGATGGATTGCTCTTAATGCAGGAATTGCAGGAGGGGCTGACGTGATCCTGATACCCGAGATACCTTTTACTTATGATAGGATAAAGGAAAAGATTGAGGAGAGAAGAAAAAACGGCAAACTTTTCAGCATTGTGGTGGCCGCCGAGGGAGCAACGGAGAAGGAAGGGCAAATGGTAGTTGCGAAATATATTAAGGAAAGTACCGATCCTATACGTCTGGGTGGGATAGGGCAAGTGGTAGCTGAGCGCTTGGCGGAGATAACCGGGTTGGAAACCCGAGTGACGGTACTTGGACATTTGCAGCGGGGAGGAAGTCCTACAGCTTCAGACCGTATTCTTTCCACCAGGTTTGGCGTGAAGGCTGCGGAGCTTGCGGCCGAGGGCCCCTGGGCACAAATGGTTGCCCTGCACGGAAAGGAAATAGGTTATGTTGAATTGACCGAGGCTGTCAAAGCCTTGAAGAAGGTTGACCCGGAAGGTGAAATGGTCAACGCCGGTAAGGCAGTAGGAATAAGCTTCGGGAATTAAACCAAGGCTTTTGATAAACCTCAGGCGAGAAGCATCGAAAAACGGTAGGATGGTAGAATGGTAGGAAGAAGAAGTGTCTAACAAAGGAGCACCTTTCTTATTTCCTATGGGTGCTTTTTTTGCACCTTTTTGCTTACCGTTTACATGATTCAATTAAATTAAAATGAGCAAAGAGGAGGACTTAAAAATGATTGTAAAGGAAATCGCCATCGTTGGTTTGGGTGTAATTGGCGGTTCGATGGGATTAGCAGTAAAAAGATTTCTTCCCGGAATCAAGGTTGTGGGCACGGATATCAGCCCCGCTGTTATTGAAGAGGCCTTGGCGGCAGGAGTGATTGACCGGGGCAGCAAAAACTTGCAGGAGGCGGTTCAGGAAGCCGAGGTTGTCTTTTTAGCTGTTCCCATGCGTGCCATGCAGCAGGTTTGCAGAGAAATGGCGTCGTCTTTAAAGACCGGAACCATTGTAACAGATGTGGGGAGCACAAAAGCTGCTCTTGTTAAGGTGATAAGGGAAGAGTTGCCTTCCGGAATTAAGTTCCTCGGGGGTCATCCTATGGCCGGTTCCGAGCAGCGAGGGCTCAAGGGTGCCGGTGAGCTGCTGTTTGAGAATGCGGCATATATCCTCACGCCGGTGGATGGTAATGATATTGCCGCTGTCCAAACAGTAAGGGATATCGTGGAAGGTATCGGAGCCCAGGTAATCCTAATGTCACCTCAGGAGCATGATAACAGGGTTGCTGCGGTAAGTCATTTGCCGCATGTGGTGGCCAGTGCGATGGTGAGTACGGTAGGGAAAATGGAGGAAAACAAGGGTGGTTATTTTACGCTGGCGGCCGGGGGGTTTTGTGATTCCACGAGGATCGCGGCTTCCCAGAGTGAGATGTGGTGTAATATTTTGTTGCACAATGAAGATGCAATTCTCCCTTCCCTGAAAGAATTCATAGAATCTTTAAAGGAATACGAAACCGCAATTGCCAACAAAGATAAGGTTTCCCTGTTAAAGCTGCTGGAACAAGCCAGGGTATGGCGTGAGGCAGTGCCCACCGGATTGAAAGGAATACTGCCGCAGCTTTATGAATTATCCGTTACCGTACCGGATCAACCCGGGGTGATTGGTGATATTTCAAATCTGCTGGGAAGAAACGGTATAAATATTGCCGATATTGAAATAATGCGGGTGCGGGAAGAAGGGGGCGGCACTATTAGGTTAGGCTTTGCTCAGGGAAAATATCGGGATGAAGCATTTACCTTAATGAAGGATAATGGTTTTAATGTTCAGAAATTTAGGTTATAATAGAGCAAAACAGGATGGGGTACAAAAAAGATGATAATGTGCGTAAAACCGACAAAAAAACTCACGGGAAGGCTCAGCGTCCCGGGAGATAAATCTATATCCCACCGGGCCGTAATGATAGGTGCGTTGGCCGAGGGTGATACTGTGGTGAAGGGATTTTTACCCGGTGAGGATTGTTTAAGTACGGTCGATTGTATGCGTGCTCTGGGTGTACAAGTGACAGCTTCCGCCAAAGATGAGCTGCTTATTCGTGGGAAAGGGCTCTATGGCTTGCGGGAGCCGGAGGATGTTTTGAATGTGAACAACTCCGGGACAACGATCAGACTATTAAGTGGTATCCTTGCCGGACAGGATTTTACAACGGTTCTGACAGGGGACGCTTCTATTCGCAAACGTCCTATGAAACGCGTGACTGGACCTTTAAAGGAGATGGGGGCCGTTATTTTGGGACGGGTGGAAGGTGAACTGGCACCTCTGACTATCAGGGGCGGTAACCTTAAGGCCATCAGATACGAATCACCTGTCTCAAGTGCACAGGTTAAGTCGGCAGTATTGCTGGCGGGATTGTTTGCCACCGGTTGTACTGAGGTTGTTGAACCAACTCCATCTCGAGACCATACGGAAATCATGCTCCAAGCCTTTGGCGCAAAAATAGAGACGGGTTCGAATCATGTCAGGTTGGAAGGTGAGCCTGTCTTGCAGGGGCAGGAGGTTATAGTGCCGGGTGACATCTCTTCGGCGGCGTTTTTGATGACGGCCGCTTTGATTGTTCCAGAGGGAAGACTGGTCATAGATGATGTGGGTCTGAATCGGACCCGCAGCGGTATCATCGAAGTGCTGCAAGCCATGGGTGCGAAGATAGATGTATCAAATGTAGCTGTTGCGGCCGGGGAAAAAAGGGGAACAATCACGGTGGAAAGCAGTTCTCTGCGGGGAGTTAGCATTGGTGGAGAAATGATCCCCCGTTTGATCGACGAAATACCGGTGCTGGCCATTGCCGCTCTTTTTGCTTCCGGCGTGACTGAGATCCGTGACGCTGCGGAATTGAAGGTCAAGGAAAGCAATAGGATCAGTACGGTGGCAGAGGGGATAACACGTCTGGGAGGACGTGTGGAGGAACTTCCGGATGGATTGAGGATCTATGGCGGCTATAAACTTAGGGGGGCAAGATGCAAAAGCCATCATGACCACAGAATTGCTATGGCCTTTGCCGTAGCGGCTTTGCAGGCTGATGGCGAAACACACATTGAGGATGCGGAAGCAATCAATATATCGTATCCCGGTTTTATGGAGGTTATTGAGTCCTTAAAGGGCTAAAAGAATAATAATACATTTACCATTTAGAGGAAGGGTGGTTTCTGCATTATGCTTAGGTACTTAACGGCGGGAGAATCCCATGGCAAGGCTTTGCTGGCAATTATTGAAGGGCTGCCGGCCGGGATTAAGCTGGACGGAAGTGAGATAAACATTCTTTTGGAAAGGCGGCAAGGAGGTTATGGCCGCGGTGGGCGTATGTCCATTGAAAAAGACGAGGTTGAATTCATATCCGGTTTACGAAGCTCCTATACCTTAGGGAGTCCCTTGGGACTTTTAATTAAAAACCGGGACTGGGAGAATTGGCAGACCGCCATGGATCCCTTGGATCCAGTCATAGACATGAGTAAAAGGGTGGCCAGACCCCGCCCCGGACACGCCGATTTACCGGGGGGGATAAAATATGGGCATAAGGATATGCGCAACATTTTGGAGCGTGCCAGTGCTAGGGAGACAGCAGCTCGTGTGGCTGTCGGCGCGGTAGCCAAGGAGCTCTTGAAAGCATTGGGAATAAAGGTTCAGGGTCATGTGTTCAGGATAGGCGGTATCGAGGCGGACTCGCCTCCCAAAATATATGATGAAAAGATCTATGATAATCCCTTCTACTGTTCCGACCCAAGGGTAAGGGATCAAATGAAGCTGGTGGTCGATACTGTCAAAAGCAGTAACGATTCTATCGGCGGGACGATTCGGGTGGTTGCCGAAGGAGTACCGCCCGGCTTGGGGTCTCACGTTCATTGGGACCGGCGCTTGGACGGCAGATTGGCCCAGGCGGTCATGAGCATTCCCGGTATTAAAGCGGTTGAATTCGGGATGGGTCTGAGAAGCTCGATTGAACCCGGCAGTCATATACACGATGGGATCTCCTACAGTAAAGAAAAAGGCTATTATCGTGCAAGAAACAATGCCGGCGGCCTCGAAGGCGGCATCACCAATGGGGAGCCTCTGGTGATCAGAGCTGCCATGAAGGCTATTCCTACTATGATCATGCCGCTGCAGAGTGTGGATATCGATACGAAGGAGAAAATGTATGCGACCGTCGAACGTTCCGACATTTGTGCCGTTCCCGCAGCTTCAATAGTGGGAGAAGCAATGGTGTGCTGGGTATTGGCAGAGGCCGTGATGGAGAAATTCGGCGGAGACAGGATTGAAGAGACGGTTGAAAATTACCATAACTATCTGCAGCATGTTAAGGAGTATTAGAGGATGGAGAAGATTAAGGTTGAACTGGGGGAGAACAGTTATGACATCCGGCTGGGCTATGACATCCTTTCAGACTGTGTGGAAAGACTGAGGGGAACTGCTTATGAGAGGGAAGTCTTTGTAGTCAGTGACAGGAATGTTTATGAAATACACGGCGGCGGGCTGGAGGCTACCTTGAAAAATAACGGTTTTGCGGTAGCAAAGTATATAATACCGGCCGGAGAAAGCTCCAAGTCTTGGGATATGGCTAACGAAATATTGAAGGTCATGCTGAAAAAAAACTACAGCCGCAAGACCTGTGTTCTCGCTTTGGGAGGGGGAGTAGTCGGTGATTTGACCGGCTTTGTGGCTGCGGTTTATCGCAGAGGCGTGCCCTTTATCCAAATACCGACTTCTTTGCTGGCGCAAGTCGACAGCAGTGTAGGCGGTAAGGTTGCGGTGAATCATCCTTTAGGGAAGAATATGATCGGTTCTTTTTATCAACCAAAAGCGGTATGGGCAGAAATGGGGATGTTAGAGTCATTGCCCGAGGGTGAGTGGCAGGCCGGACTGGCCGAGGTGATAAAGTACGCTGTTATCTGGGATAAGGAGTTCTTCGATTTTCTCGAAAAAAATTCAGAGCGGATATTCAGGCGGGAGAGAGAAGTTCTGCCGAAAATGATAGCTGCTTGCTGTGAAATCAAAGGGGAAGTAGTAAAAAGGGACGAAAAGGACGAAAACTTGCGGAATATCTTAAATTTTGGTCATACCTTCGGACACGCCTTAGAGACAGCGACCGAGTACAAAAAGTATCGGCACGGAGAAGCTGTGGCCGTGGGTATGGTAGGAGCCATGCATTTAGCGTGCAATCTAGATCTATTTTCTCTTGAAGAGTTGCAAAGGGTCGAGAGTCTCCTGAAAAAATGGTACCTACCCGTGAGCTTTTCCGGACATTTGAAAGAAGAGGTCTTGCACCTGATTGAGCATGATAAAAAGGTTATCGGCAATGAGGTTACCTTTGTCCTGCCTACGGAAATAGGGAGTGTAGTTTTAAAGAAGGGGATTCAACAGAGGTTGATAGAAGAAGCTTTGGAAAGGATTGCAGAATAGTTTAAGCAGATGATACAAGGAGTGATCGCAGATGAAATTGGTTTGTCTTGGTGACAGTTTGACATACGGTTATGGAGTCAGGCGTTCGGAAGCGTGGCCGGCGCTGTTGGCAAACAGGCATAAGATTGAGGTTTTAAACAAGGGCGTTAACGGGGATGCCACGGCAGGGATGCTGTCCCGCTTTTATCGAGATGTCGTGCTCCAGAAACCTTCCCATGTTTTTATTATGGGAGGCGGTAACGACCTGATGTGGGAAGCTCCGCTATTTTTGCTCAAGTCTAATATTGCTTCAATGGTTCAGCAGTCGTTTCATGAAGGCATTCTGCCCATACTAGGCGTTCAAACCCCTATCCCTGCCGAGATGGCAGAAAAGCATTGGGGTATTGTGAAAAGCTTTACACGGGTCAATGAGGGGCTTGAAGAGTATACGGAATGGCTTTACGAATATGCCCGCAACTTTAAGCTCAAAGTAATCAATTTTTATAAGCCGTTCTTGAATGAGGACGGCAGTGTCAAAAAGGAATACTATTTGGACGGACTTCACCTTACGCCGGAGGGGAATATGATAATGGCCGATTGTGCCAGCCGTGTACTGGGCATGGAATAAATGTAGATGGTAAAAAGCAGATACTGAAAAACAAGTATACAAATATTACAACTCATCTCGATATGGGGTAAAACTCATGATAAAATACTATTAGCAAACTTGCTATTAAAAGGCAAAAGGAGAATGTTGCGGATGAGGGCAAATAGGGAATGGGTACTTGGAGGGATCTTCGTTGTAGCGGGCGTGATAATGTTACTCAATAATTTTGGGATAACGGATATTGGGCTAGGATATATAATATCGGAGTTTTGGCCGTTGGTGCTTATTCTGTGGGGACTGCAAGTCCTTATTAGGAGGAAAGGCACAGGGGAATTGATTAGCGGATTGATATTGCTCACGCTTGGCGTATTGATTATTGGTAAGAAACAGGGTTTGTTTGACATCGATTTTTCTATGTTTTGGAAGTCTTTGTGGCCTGTGTTAATCATCTTAGTGGGTCTTAGTTTTTTGCGAGGGCCAAAGTCAAGCGGAAAGAGAAGGGTGGCCTTCATGGGCGGCTTGGAAAAAAAGCAGAATGAGTGGGTATTGGAGGATGAAACCTATTGGGCTGTGATGGGTGGTATTGAATTGGATTTGCGGAAGGCAGTGGTCGAGGACAAGGAATACTCTCTTACGTGTAATGCTATCATGGGTGGGATTGACCTAGTCGTGCCGACAGATATAACCGTATTTTGTGAGGGTACAGCCATTTTAGGCGGCGTAGAGTTATTAGGGGAAAGCTCAGGGGGGATCATTGGTTCTCAAAAAGCAGAAATGATCAATAGCAAGCCGGAAGGCGGTCCTGTAGTGAGAATTTATTGCCGCGCTTTTATGGGTGGAGTAGAGGTAAAGGCCAAGGAATAATGATACAGGAGAATTCAATGCAGAAGAAAAGGATTTGGGAAGTAGATTTTTTAAGAGGTATTGCACTTGTTTTAATGATATTCTTTCATATCGTTTTTGATATGAAAGAGTTTTTTGGATATGGTGTCACTTATTCCGAGGGTGTAAATTTTTATATAGGAAAGGCCTCAGGTATATTGTTTATTTTTGTGGCCGGTATCAGTTCTACCCTCACATCCGGTAATAGAAAACGAGCCGTAAAAATACTTGCTGTCGCCATGCTGATTACTCTCGCGACATACTTATATGATAATGATGTTGTTATTACCTTTGGGATACTGCACTTTTTAGGTGTTAGTATCCTTTTGGCTTCTGTATTGCGGCGGATTCCCGCCATTTTGTTGCTGGTTTCAGGTACTGTCGTTATTCTCTTAAGGCAATTCATAGCCGATCTGGTTGTGACGCATAACCTTTTCTTCATGTTTGGAGTATCCACATCCGGCTTTGTTTCTTCCGATTATTATCCCCTGATACCCTGGTTCGGTATTTTTTTATATGGACTTGCTGTCGGAAAAATATTGTATCGAGAAAAAAGAAGTATTTTCGGCGATCGTGTTCTGAGTCAAAAAAACATTATTACCGGGATAGGTTCTCATACGCTGCTTATCTATCTCTTGCATCAACCGGTTATAGTAAGCGTACTTACTGTTTTAGAAAAGATAAAATAAAATGACAATAACTTAAAAACAGGGGGAAAAAGAGTAAAACGACGAATATAAGAGATATGAGAGAAAAAACATGCCGTAATGACGTTATAACACTTTGACACAACTCTAGGGACCTGGTATTATGAAAGTGAGCTCCAAGGAATACCTAGCGTGGGAAGCCTATAGAGCTGGAGACGGAAACCGAACATATCGACTGGCCTTAAATCTCGGTGGATTAAAGTCCGCTATATCTGGAAGGGAAGAGAGAAAGAGGTTTGTTTCGGAATCAACGACATTGAAGTTGGGTTTCACAAGTACCCGAAAAGGTTCTGGTGAAGAATGATGGATGTGAAGTAAGACCGAGGTAGACATCGAGTATTGAGACTGGAAAGACGAAGAGATTGAGTAAAGTATGGTAGTGGGAAACGGAAGTTGAAGGCAAAGTGGGTGGAACATTAAAAGGGTTCGTTGGAGCTTTCTGTTTGTAGAAATAGAGAAAAGGAAAAGGGACTTGGCAGAAATCCGGCCAGGTCCCTTTTCCTTGTGCGCCCGGCATGGGCGCAGTCTAACGGGTGAAAGTCCCGAACACGCCCGGTAGTGGGAAGTGTATAGCCAAGGCCAAGCGCGTCCATCGTGAGGTGGAGTGCGAAGGAAGGTGGCGGCAAATCTCTGGCCTG
>JAHDQS010000039.1 GCA_018433675.1 Clostridia bacterium | reverse complement strand
TAAGAAGGCTGGATATTTTGATTTTCTCGATTACTACGAGTCTGTTCGTGTGTAAACTTGGGAGGAGCCGTATACCGAACGGTACGTGCGGTTCTGTGGGAGGTCGGCTACTCAAGTAATGGGTAGCCTCCTACCCGATTGCATAAGTCAAAGGAGAGGCTATTATTAATATTATTATAAAAACTAATACCAATTGCTATTGCTATATTTTTGGTCTGTTGTAATACATATCCAAATAGTTTCTTGACCTTTATTATTGCCACCTAGGTTATAGTAGCAATGTTTATTTTTAACAATAGGGACAGTATAATAGTATATAATTAGCGAGAATGTAATTTTGCAAAGGAAGTGCTTTCTTTTGAAAAGGCGCATGTGTTTTTGTTTACTAGCAACTGTTTTACTGTGCTCAGGTTGTCTTAAGGACAAAAATGAAGAACCAATGTTTACTTCTTCAATGATAGAGAAAATAAGTGATACGAATGCAACAAAAGCTGAAAATGCTAAAACAAAGATAAAAACTATTGATATATATGGTCCAAATGCACTTGCTTTAGCGGAGAACGGGGACTTGTGGAGTTGGGGTTCTAATCATTGGGGTCTAGTTGGTGATGGTAGAGATTCAACTGCAAAAACTCCAGTGAAAATTATGGGAAACATCAAAACAGCATCATTCCATCACGAGAGTCACGCAGCTGCAATAACAAAAAACGGGGAGCTTTGGGCATGGGGAAATAATAGCGAAGGACAACTTGGCGATGGTACGACTATTAAAAAAAGTATTCCTATTAAAATTGCTGATAACGTAAGGGAAACCTGCGATAATAGTGAGGGGACTGCATATATAAAAGAAAACGGAGAACTATATGCTTGTGGTTATAATGCTACAGGAAAACTTGGAGTCGGTCATTGCAATCCAGTTCTTACGCCTGTTAAAATCATGGATAGCGTTAAAACTGCTAGTCTAAAAAATGGAATGAGCTATGCTATAAAAGAAAATGGGGAATTATGGACCTGGGGAGATAATAAAGGATTTATATTTGAAGGTATTCTCGGTAATGGTTCAACAGAACCCTCCTTTTTCCCTCAAAAAATTTTAGAAGAAGTAGAAAGCGTAAGTAGTTCTCCAGACACAGTATTTATTTTTAAGAAAAATGGAGAACTTTGGGGATATGGTTCAAACTATCTGTATCAGTTGTGTGATGGTAAAAACACACCGGCTTATTCGCCACAAAAGATAATGGACGATGTAATTAAGGTGTATCATAGCTTGGATAATGAAATATTTGTATTAAAGAAAAACGGAGATCTTTTAAAACTGGTTGGAAATGAAAGCAACATACCACCTCAAAAGATTCTTGATGGAGTAAAAGAGTTTTATCTCTTTCCGGAAGAATACAAATACGCAATCAAAAATAATGGAGAACTCTGGGCCTGGGGAGCAAAACCTGGCCAGGAAGGATTGTTATATATAAACGATGATGACGATAATGTAAATAATCCTGTTAAAATTTTCGACAATGTAACCTCTATTTGTTATTCAAGTGCTATCGAATACGCTCAAGTCTATATATTAACAGAACATGGTGAGGTTTGGGGAATAGGGGATGGACCTTTGGGAAATGGAGAAGAAACTAGTTCACAAGTAGCAGTAAAGATAATGGATAATATACAAAAGTTTTTCAAGAATAACTACGATGGAATGACATATGTTATGGATATATCCGGGGGAGTATGGGGTTTTGGGATTAGTATGAAAACGTATGGGAACTCGTTATATCCAATTGAATTTAAGTTTTGAGTAGTTTCTAGTTATAATCATGAATAATCGACCAGTTACTGTCACAACCAAGAGTGTGTTTGATTGACAGTTTGAGGCAGGTATGACATTAACCAGTCATGCCTGCCTCAAACTATCTGCCAGTAGTTTTTAGTTAATCAATAGGGGGTTTTCCCGGAATTATATTTGGAGATGGCATCGGCTATCTTTTCTTTCGATAGTTTTTAGCTTGTTCGACGAACCAACTGAA
Source organism: Clostridia bacterium (assembly GCA_018433675.1). GTDB lineage: Bacteria > Bacillota > Peptococcia > DRI-13 > SM3-B62 > SM3-B62. The sequence continues at coordinate 28,468 of JAHDQS010000039.1, read as the reverse complement.
TAGCTTCCGAGAATGCGGATCTGTTGGATACATACACTCTGGATGCCACTGAACGCCCAGGACATTTGTAAGGCCGTTGAATTCAATTCCCTCGATAATACCGTCTTGGGAGTGAGCCGAGATATAACAATTTGCTGGAATCTCTTTTAACGCTTGGTGATGAAAACTGTTGACTCTGATTTCTTTTTCCGCTAGTATTTCGGACAAAACAGTACCTTCTTTGATGTGTATGCTATGTGTCCCGTGCCACCTGGGAGCTTGTTGGGTGTGTTTGATTGCGACATTGCCATTTTTGCAGATATCCTGAATGATGCTTCCGCCAGCAGCAACATTTAAGACTTGCATACCGCGGCAAATAGCGAAAATCGGCAATCCGGCACTTAGCGCTGTTTGAGTCAGCGGTATTTCTACAGCATCTCTTTTTGGAGAAATCTTCTCCACCGCCGGATGCGGGTCTTCGCCGTAGTAAACAGGATCCACGTCAGGGCCTCCCGTCAGAAGAAGGCCGTCAATGAGCCCAAGATATGCTGCTATTTTATCCGTACCCAGAGGAAGCAGTTGAAGAGGGAATCCCCCTGCCGATTCTACAGCCTGGATGTATTCTCCCGGAGAAAAATAAGTATTTTTTTCGTGATCATATGATGCGGTGATGCCTATTATCGGTTTTTTCAAATGTTTGCACCTACTTTGTGATGGTCTCTTCAAAAAAGTACTCTCTGATGAACGCTTCTATCCTGTCCAACACGAGGTTCGTTATTTCTTCTCCCAGTTTCACAGAAGCCTTGGTGGCATCTCCCAAAGCACCGTTTTCTGTGATTTCATCAAAAGACCAGGGAACTTGACCCCACCAGGGCCTTTTTTTATAAAGGGTATCCTTCAGTTCGGCTTTAGCTAAGGTTTCTTTCCTTACCAGCCAGGGAGCGAGATACATTGACTGGGAGACTTCGCCTTCGCAGGCGTGTCCCGTAATTTCGGATGACTTTCTTTTTGCCATCAAGTCACTGGAAAGGTCGGTACCGCTACCTATCCAGGCAACCTGCAAACCTAATTCAAACTTTAATTTATTGATGGCTACCCCTAAGGCAGGCCGGTTACCGCCGTGGGCATTGACGAGAAGAATCTTTTGAATCCCATGTTGTTTAAGACTTACGGCGATATCGATAATCATGCTGATAAAGGTTTCCTCACGCAGTGTGATAGTGCCCGGGAATGCCATATGGTGATGGGAAACCCCATAATTAAAACACGGACAGAGCAGTACTCTTGGAAACAGCCTCTCAGCCAACAGCTTGCCGGTCTCGTAAGAACGATCGGCATCGGTGGCGAAGGTGAGATTGGGGCCGTGCTGCTCGTGGGAGCCCGTAGGGATTATTGCCAGTTCGACAGATGGCAGGTAATCCGCAATCTCCGGAGAGGTTAACTCTGATAAAACTAATCGCTTCACTTGAAACCCTCCTAGCATATTAATTGTTATACAGATGGCACTCCACCCAGTGCCCTTTTTCTATTTCAACGGGTTGGGGAGCAATTTCCCGACAAATCTCCATTTTTTTGACGCATCGATTGTAGAAGCGGCATCCGGAGGGCAAATTGGCTGCACTGGTTACTTCCCCTGTAATGTTATCCAAGCGATATTTGTAATCGGGGTTGGGGTGGGGAACAGCTTCGAGAAGGGCCACGGTGTAGGGGTGGTATCTTTTTTTGATTAAGGCCTCCGTTGGTCCGATTTCCACAATCCTTCCCAAATACATGATGGCGCTGCGGTGACAGAGGTACCTTAAAAGCGATAAGTCGTGGGAAATACAAAGTCCCGCCAAAGCTCGTTCATCAATCATTCTTTGCAGCAGATTCAAGACGCCGGCCCTGATAGAAACATCCAGCATAGAAACCGGTTCGTCTGTTACCAGAAAAGAGGGGCGCAGAATCAAAGCCCGCGCAATGGCTACCCTTTGGCGTTGACCGCCGCTTAATTCATGAGGGTAGCTTTCCAGATACCTATTAGCCGGGTTCAAGCCAACTTCTTCTAGAACTTCAAGGATTTTATCCAACCTTTCATTTTTATCTCCAAGGCGGTGAATCTCTAACGGTTCTTCCAAAATGCTTTTCACCTTGAAACGAGGGTTAAGCGACTCATAAGGGTCTTGGAAAACCATTTGGGCCTGCAGACGAAAGTTTTTTAGTTCCTTACCTTTCAGAGCGGAAATGTCGGTACCGTTACACAAGATTTTCCCTTCGGTTAAAGGGTAAAGGCTGAGCAAAAGTTTAGCCGTGGTGGTTTTGCCGCAGCCGCTTTCCCCGGCTAAGCCCAAGGTCTCTGCCCTTCCTATCTGAAAGCTTAAGCCGTCCACGGCTTTAAGAACGGACTGTTCGCTTGTTTTTCTCTCCCTGGCCCGGACAGGAAAATACTTTTTTATATTTATTGCTTCGATTACTTTATCTTTCTCAGTCACCAGCGTGTACCTTCCTTTCCCAGATTGTTTCATCCTCCGCCAATACCTTCAGACCTTCCATTTCGGCGAGACGATGACACGCTACAATACGTCCGTCTTCTTCCTTAGCCGGAGGATCTTCTGTTTGACAAACAGCGATGGCGAAAGGACATCTTGGGGCAAATAAGCATCCCGGTTGTGGCTTAATGAGATCCGGTGGGGATCCCGGTATGGAGATAAGGGATTTCTTTTCTCCCAATAAACTGGGGAAGGCGTTTTTAAGACCTAAGGTATAGGGGTGTAAAGGGTTATTAAGAACGTCTCTTACCTTACCGTATTCCATGATTTTTCCCGCGTACATGACTGCCACTTTTTCGCAGGTTTGGGCGATAACCGAAATATCGTGAGTTATCATGATTAGAGAACCGGAGTATCTTTGTTGTAGAGCGTTGATCCTCTCTAATATTTGGGCTTGAACAATAACATCCAGAGCAGTTGTCGGTTCATCGGCAATAATCAGATTGGGGTCGAGGACCAAAGCCATGGCTATGGCCGCTCTTTGTTTCATGCCGCCGCTGAATTGATGCGGATAATCCCGCAATCGTTTGGGGTTGATTCCTACCAATTCAAAAATATTAGCGGCGCGTTCTTGAATTTCCTTTGAGCTAATCCCCTTTTGATGGGTCTTCATTGCTTCCTTGATTTGTGCCCCTATCCGGTAGACCGGATCCAGAGCGTTCATAGCGCTTTGTGGTATCATAGAAATCTCTTGCCAACGCATTTTTTTAATTTCTTTTTCCGAAAGACTGCTGATGGCCTTACCTTTATAATACATTTCGCCGCCCATTTGTCGGCAGTTGGCAGGAAGAAGCCTTAAAATGGCCTTCATCAATGTTGTTTTGCCACAGCCGGACTCTCCCACCAGACCCAGTCTCTCACCTACAGCCACATTTAGGGAAACGCCGTCCACGGCGCGTACATATCCCGCCGTCGTATGGTAATACAGCTTGAGGTCATCAATTTTTAAGAGTATGTTGTCCCTGCTCACATTTATCGCTCCCTTAACCTTGGATTGGCTACTTCCTCATAAGACCTGCCTACCAGAAAACCGGAAAGAACAAGCAAAGTGATGGCTATCCCTGGAGGTATCATCCACCACCAGGCTATAAACATGGCCTGTGAGTTATAGCATTCAAAGAGGATCTTGCCCCAGCTGGGAACCTCGGGAGCACCATAGCCGAGAAAGCTTAAGCTTGCTTCGGTCATAATACCCGTACCCATCGAAAGCGCTATATAAACCAGGGAAAGGGGTATGACATTGGGTGCGATGTGTTTATACATGATTCGAAAATTACTGGCCCCACTGATGCGGGCCGCTTCGACATAAGCCCTTTGTTTAATGGTTAAGACCTGTGCTCTGATGACCCTGGCGGTATTGCGCCAGGTTATCAAAATGATAGCAATAATAATATTGCTGATTCCCGGACCCATAACTGCGACCAGGATAAGTGCAAAGGGTAAAAAGGGAATTCCATAAATGATATCTACTATCCTCATGATGATATTGTCAATCCTGCCCCCGTAATAACCGGCGATCAGGCCTATATTCGTACCGATAAAAACCACACATACCGCCGAAAGGATACCTACAAAAAGTGCGATTCTTGTTCCCATCACGACCTGGCTGAAAACATCTCTGCCCATCCAGGTGGTGCCGAACAAGTGCTGAAAGGAGGGGGGGTGAATCCTCATTAAGGCCCCTGTTTCGTCAAAATGCATGGCTCCGGGGTCATAAGGGCTGATCAGCGGTGCAAAGAGAGCTACGATTACAAAAAAGATAAATATACAGATACCAATAGCCCCGGCTGTATCCTTTTTGATAAAACCAAATAATTTTGTACTGAATTTCATGTCGTCGCCTCCTTCTTTTCAATCCAGGGAGACCCTGGGATCGAGGAAAGCATAAAGTATATCGGCTATCAGGTTAAACATTATTGTCATCGCTCCTATCAAAAAGAAGGCGGCCTGTGCCACGGGATAGTCCCTGGCAGCAACGGCTAAGACAATGCCCCGGCCCATCCCCGGCCAGCGGAAAACGGTTTCCACCAGCACGACACCTCCGATAGCCAGCCCGGCCTGCACGGCAAAAACAGTGACCACCGGTAAAAGGGCATTACGCAGAGCATGCTTAAAGAGTATTTCGCGATCCGATAACCCCTTAGCCTTGGTCAATTCAATAAAGTCTTCTTTGATAACTTCCAGCATAGAGGTTCTCATCACTAAAAGAGGGGTAGCGGCCGCACTTAAGCCCGCGGTGATAGCCGGGAGTATCAGGTGCTTAAGAAAGTCTAAATTAAAATACTTGGCATAAACCGTTTCAAAGTTAGTACCGGGCGTATTCATACCACCCAGGGGCAATAGCTGATAACGGAAGGCAAAAAATGACAACAAAATCATGCCCAGCCAAAAAACAGGGGCGCAACGAATGGTCAACACTCCGATAATACCTGCTAATTCCAGACGGGTGCCTCTTTTCCAGGCAAGGATCGCCCCGCCCACTATGCCGATGGTAAAGGCAATAAAAAGGGAAACCGCCATAAGGATAAGAGTATTCCAGAAGCTGTCACCGATAACGGCCAAAGCCTGTTTTCCATACTGAAAAGAAATACCGAACTCACCCTTCAAAAGATTGCTGATAAAAATGACGTATTGCTCCCATAAGGGCTTATCCAAACCAAATTGCTTCATTAACATTTCTTTTGCTTCGGCGCTCATCCCGGCATCTAGGTACATACTGACAGGATCCCCCGGTACAAGCCTGAATAATAAGAAAATCAAGGTCGATAAGACAAAGAGAGTGATAACCATTTGCAGCAAGCGTTTGGCAATATATTTACTCAAACTTTTCATTATGAATGTCCTCACCCTTTTCATAAAGTATGGAAATAAGGGACGGAATTACTCCGGCCCTTATTTCCATTCAAAATTAGTCGGAGAATTTTTTCACTTGATAGTCTTCTGGGAAATAGATCGCGCCGTTGTCATCCCAACGGAAGCCTGCTTCGACTAAGATTTCCTTGGCTTTTTCCATGTCGTCTCCAACTTTTTCTATATTGGGGTTATGCCAGAATTTATTGACTTCCGCCACTGTTGAGTAAGCCGGGATAGCCTGGCCTTCGAAGACCAGATTGACGATCTGTAATTTGGGGATGGCATAAGTCAGGGCACGACGGATATTGACATCATCAAAAGGTGCTTTGCGCATATTGTAATGCAGCATGTAATACCCCTGGTCGTAGGCGGTTCCGATGGTGAGCTGCGAAGCATCTTTTAACTCTTGCTGCTCCAGCGGCAAGAGGGACCAGCCTGCGGCGTCGATCTCCCCAGCTTTTAAGCCTTGTACTACTCCATAAGCCTTAGCATAGGGAATTCGGATCATGCCGTCGATTTTTGGCGGGCTGAAATGCTTTGTAAAGCTGGAGAGTTTCAGTTCTTCGTTGGGTCTCCAGTATTCAAACTTAAAGGGTCCGCTGCCGACGGGCGGGATGTTATCCCAGTTCAGGACGGCGTCGGCTCCGCCTTCCTTGAATCTCGGCTCCCAGATATGCTTCGGCAGGATACCCATCGTGCCTAAACCATTGGAAATAAAAGGCGCATATGGCTCGCTAAGAACAAATCTAAGGGTCTGGTCGTCGATGATCTGTACTTCCTGAAGCTTATCGATTTTAGAAAGGTAATAAGGGGATTTGACTTCCTTCGCCAGGTCAAAGGTGTATTTGACGTCTTCAGCCGTAACCGGCTTGTCATCGTGGAAAACCATACCTTTTCTGAGCTTGACTTCAATAGTCGTACTGTCTATTTCGCTGTACGATTCGGCTGCCCAGGGTTGAGGAATGCCGTCCGGATCGATCCTGACTAAGGGGTCATAAATCATTTTGAGAATGTAAATATCCGCGCCATCTTTGGTCATCAGAGGGTTAAGCAATTTTATGTCGTTAATATATCCGTACTTGACTGTTTTCCTATCCCCGTTAGGAGTCAGGCTCATCCAATTCCAGAAGCTGTTCAATCCTTCTCCCATAGCGAAAGTAGGATTAGAGAAGTCCCGGCTGTTGTAGGCATGAGTTAAGATGCGGTGGACTACAGGCGGCTGTGGCACGTCCTTAGCCAAGATTTCTTGAGCTTGGGCAGCCAGCTCTTTTCTTTTGTCCATATCCATGGTGGTTACAAATTGTTCTACCAGTTCATCATAGGCGGGGTTTAGATAGCCGGCAATGTTATATCCTCCTTCCCCGGCCTCCGCTGAATGGTGCATGGTATAGAGCCATTGCATCGGATCGATTCTTTCTGCTTTTCCTCCCCATTGGATCATAAAGACTTCGTGTTCATGTGACTTCATTCCCTGGGAAGACATGGTGGACCATTCCATGGTTGTTGTTTCCACGTCAAATCCCAGTTCTCTCCATTTCTCCGCCGCCAGCAAGCCGATTTCATAACGTACCGGGTCATAGGTCTGGCTGGTGATCCAGAAATTGATTTTCGGCACCTTTTCCTCTGCGGGAAGTGGTCCGGCTTCTTTGGAGCCGCAAGCACTCATGCTTAGCAGAAGCATGAATACCAGCAGAACTCCCAGACTTTTTTTCCAGGATGTTTTCATGTGATAAATCTCCTCCTTAATTTTTATTATTCAACGGTTTCGTCTTTGCAGATTAAAGACAATGGCCTAATGAACGAGAAAACTTTTCGATTTTTTCCAAGGAAAGCAGAGAATGCTGTGTTTCCCTTAAAATGACGCCGACACTGAGAATATTTACTAAAAAATCAGTTCCGATACAAGAATTGGTGAAACCGAGGGTGTCATTATGCGCCGTTAAGGTAATATCGCTGTACTCTTGCAGTGGGTTCAACGGATTGTCGGTAATCAGCACTGTTTTCCCCCCGATGTCTTCTTTAATAAACTTCATTGTTTCGTAAATCTCTCGGGAATAGCGGGGGAAATCGAAGGCAATGAAAATGTCTTCGGGAAGCATTATCGACATTTGGGCAACCAAGGAATATGAACCGGCATTGATTTCTACTACATCCTTTTGGATCCGCTTGAGACGGTAGCTTAGAAAATGAACGGCACTGGCCGATAAACCCATTCCCATGGCAAAAATCTTTCTCGATTTGCAGATCCCGTCAATCACCTGATTGATTGCTCCGGCATCCAGAGCCTCAAAGGTTCTTTCCAGATTCTGACGGTCAAGCTCGTAAATTTCGCGGACGATATCTTTTTCTTCAATATCTTCCAGAGTTATATCGAGTTTTTCTTTTGGTGTGATCCTATCTTTGATAATCTCCTGCAGGTCCTTTTTAAAATCGGAGAATTTGCTATAACCTAGGGTATTAGCAAGGCGAATGACCGTTGTATCGCTCACATTTGCGGCTTCACCAATTTCGATACTAGTAAGAAATGCTGCTTTTTGGTGGTTGTTGACGATATATTCTGCTACAGACTTTTCCCCCGGTGTAAGAGAAGAGTAGGAATTCTGCATCTTGTCTAATAATCTTGAATTATTCATAAGCCACATCCTTATCGAATATTAATATTTAGTATGTCAATCTATTGAATATTATTCTTCAGATATCAGAAATTTCCTTCATGTATCGAAAAATTTTTTTATTTTTTTTTTGTTGTCTTCACTATTATGGTTCACCATTGAAAATCTCGATTGAAAAAGTTCTTACAATGTGGTAAAGTATATTGGTATTTTAGACTCGCATAATAGTGTTGTTTAGCAATTTGAGGTTCGAAAGGAGGAAACTCGTGAATCGTCTTTTTAAAAACATTGCAATATATATATTGATAGTGATGTTATCCGTTTCCCTCTTTAATCAGTTCAATACTCCTCCACAACAAGAAGACCCGTTTAACAATCAATACAGTGCTTTTTTAGAGTATCTTGAAAAGGATCAGATTAAATCTGTTACGATAATTCAGGAGCAAGATGTCCGTATTATCAAGGGTGTTATTAAGGAAACAGATATGTCGTTTGAAGTAAAGGGGCCTCCTGCTGACGAGAAGCTGATTGAGCTGATCAAATCTAAGGATGTTATCTTTTCTCAGGAAGAAGCGCCCAGAACGCCTTGGTACGTGAGCATCCTGGGAACATTACTCCCTATTATAATTTTGGTAGGAGTTATGTTTTTTATGATGCAGCAGACACAAGGGGGCGGCAGTCGCGTTATGCAGTTTGGCAAGAGCAAAGCCAAAATGCATACCGACGAAAAGCAACGTGTCACCTTTGCCGATGTGGCCGGTGCCGATGAGGTCAAAGAAGAACTGGAAGAAGTAGTGGAATTTCTTAAGGAGCCGAAAAAATTTGCGGAATTAGGAGCAAAAATACCTAAAGGAGTCCTCTTATTCGGTGCGCCCGGAACAGGTAAGACGCTGTTGGCAAGAGCCGTAGCAGGTGAGGCCGGAGTGCCTTTCTTCAGCATCAGCGGTTCCGATTTTGTTGAGATGTTTGTCGGTGTGGGTGCTTCCAGAGTAAGGGATCTTTTTGAACAAGCGAAAAAGAATGCGCCATGTATTGTGTTTATAGATGAGATTGATGCCGTGGGGCGTCAGCGTGGAGCCGGTTTAGGCGGGGGACATGATGAAAGGGAACAGACCTTGAACCAGCTCCTGGTCGAAATGGACGGCTTCAACGTAAACGAAGGGATCATCATTATTGCCGCAACCAACCGTCCGGATATCCTTGATCCGGCTCTCTTAAGACCGGGTAGGTTTGACAGACAGGTTGTTGTCGATATACCGGATGTTAAGGGCAGAAGGGAAATACTTCAGGTCCATTCCAAAGGGAAACCTTTGGCAGAGGACGTTGATATGGACGTTCTGGCACGCAGGACACCTGGTTTTACCGGTGCCGATTTGGCCAATCTTTTCAATGAAGCGGCTCTTTTATCGGCTCGACGCGGGAGGAAGAAGGTTGGTATGAACGAGCTGGAGGATTCTATTGAACGGGTTATCGCCGGCCCGGAAAAGAAGGCCCGTACGATCAGTGATTACGAAAAGAAGCTGGTTTCATACCATGAGGGTGGTCATGCTTTGGTAGCGGAATTTTTGCCCCATACCGATCCCCTGCATAAGGTTTCAATCATTCCTAGGGGTAGAGCCGGCGGTTATACGCTGTTGTTGCCCAAGGAAGACCGGCACTATATGACCAGGTCGCAATTATTAAACCAGGTTACCATGTTGTTAGGTGGAAGGGTTGCCGAGAAGCTCATTCTCAATGAGATCAGCACCGGTGCTCAAAACGATTTGGAGAGAGCAAGCGACATCATCAGAAAAATGATTACTGAGTATGGGATGTCTGAAGAGCTGGGGCCCTTGACCTTTGGTCGTAAGCAAGAACAGGTGTTTTTAGGAAGAGACATAGCCAAAGACAAGAATTACTCCGAAGCGGTTGCGCATTCGATAGATAAGGAGTCTCACCGCATGATAGATGCTTGCTACAAGCAAGCAGAGCAGATTTTGAACGACAATATGGATTTGTTGCATCTGATAGCACAAACACTCATGGAAAAAGAGACGATTGATGCCGAAGAATTTCAGCGGATTATCGAAGAAGGAAAGAATGGCAGGGCCCCTAAAGACGAGGACATGGCCTAAGGGGCTACATTCAACTGGAGGTATTATGGAACGTACCTTTGTGATGATTAAGCCTGATGGCGTGCAGCGCGGCCTAATCGCCAATGTCATCGGTGCGATTGAGAAAAAGGGATATAAACTTGTCGGTCTGAAGCTTTTGCAGTTGACATCTGATAAAGCTGCGGAGCACTACGTCGAACATAAAGGGAAACCTTTTTATGATTCCTTGCTTGCCTATATCACCTCAGGGCCTGTTGTGGCGATGGTCTGGGAAGGGCCGGATGCGGTTAAAGGAATCAGAACGCTAATGGGGGCTACGAATCCCCTTGAGGCAGCACCGGGGAGTATACGGGGGCGGTATGCTCTCAGTATCGGGAAAAATATTGTTCATGGTTCCGATTCCTTGCAGAGCGCAGAAAGGGAAATTGGCTTGTATTTTTCACCAAAAGAGCTTGTAGGGTACGACCGGGGAACAGACAAATGGTTATAAGGAAAAGGTAAAAGCAATTGGTATGCAACAAAGGACGGCTGATCATAATGGGCTGTCCTTTTCGGTTAGAAAATTATATCCTTAATAAGGGAGGGATTGACGTATGGAGTTTCAATTAAAAACGGGCATGAAGGGTGAAAAGGAGGATCTGGTAGTTGACGGTAACACAGCCAGGGTTTATGCCAGTGGAGCGGTTGATGTTTATGCTACTCCGGCGATGATTGGCTTGATAGAAAACGCAGCCTTTAATGCCGTTGGCCGTTTTCTTCCTGACGGCTGGACCACAGTCGGCACCAACTTGGAGGTAAAACACCTGGCGGCAACACCTATCGGCATGAAGGTCAAGGCACAAGCGGAGCTTGTTGAAATTGACGGACGCAGATTGGTGTTTAAAGTCGAAGCTTATGATGAAAAAGAAACAATAGGGGAAGGAATACATGAACGATTTATTGTTGAGCTTGAAAGGTTCTTAGGCAAGGTTAATAAAAAAAGGAATAGTTAATAAAATAGCGGATTGCGAAAAAAAAGAGAAAGGGAGGGATCTGCAGTGAAAAGCGATATTCAAATCGCCCAGGAGTCGTGTATGAAGCCGATAACAGTGATAGCTGAGGAAATGGGAGCAGTGGAGAGCGAAATTGAGCTTTACGGCAGGTATAAAGCGAAGCTGACTCTAACGCTGTGGGAGCGGCTCAAAGATAGGCCGGATGGGAAACTGGTATTAGTAACGGCTATTACCCCCACACCTGCCGGGGAAGGGAAAACAACGACTACTGTCGGTTTAGGGCAAGCCTTGAACCTGCTGGATAAAAAAACTATTATTGCACTGCGTGAACCCTCCCTTGGTCCCAGCTTTGGTGTAAAGGGAGGTGCGGCCGGAGGCGGATACAGCCAGGTGATCCCGATGGAGGACATTAACCTTCATTTTACCGGTGATATTCACGCCATTACGGCAGCCCACAACTTGCTTGCAGCCTTACTGGACAACCACTTGCACCAGGGTAATGAACTGGGTGTAGATCCGCGGCGCGTTGTCCTGAGAAGGGTTATGGATTTAAATGAACGTGCTTTAAGGAACATAGTTGTCGGGCTTGGCGGTAAAGCCAACGGAATCCCCCGGGAAAGCGGCTTCGATATTTCCGTTGCCTCTGAGGTTATGGCCTGTCTTTGCCTGGCTGAGGACTTGATGGATCTGAAGGAACGACTGGCCCGCATTGTCGTAGCCTATACATACGAGGGGGGTCCTGTGACGGCGCGGGATTTAAAGGCACAAGGTGCGATGGCTTTATTGCTGAAGGATGCCATCAAACCCAACCTTGTTCAGACTCTGGAGAACACCCCGGCTTTTGTTCATGGCGGGCCCTTTGCCAATATAGCTCACGGGGCTAACAGCGTTATGGCCAGTAAAATGGGATTAAAGCTGGCCGATGTCCTTGTAACCGAGGCAGGATTCGGAGCAGATTTGGGTGCGGAAAAGTTTTTTGATCTCGTTTGTCCATATGCCGGGTTCAAACCTGATGCAACTGTGTTAGTGGCAACAGTCAGGGCTCTGAAAATGCATGGCGGGGTCGCCAAGGCAGACCTTTCCCAACCAAATCTTCAAGCCGTGGCAAAAGGGTTAGAAAACCTGGAAAAACACCTTGAAAATGTAAAAAAATTCGGAGTTCCCGTTGTGGTAGCCTTAAATCATTTTCCGACAGATACTCAGGAGGAAGTAGACTTGGTGCTTGAACGTTGTACTGCGTTGGGCGTCAAAGCTGCCCAATCCAGAGTGTTTGCCGAGGGAGGAAAGGGCGGTATAGAACTGGCAAAATGCCTTCTGGAAGTGCTGGAACGAGAGAAGAGCAATTACCGTCGGTTGTACGATTGGCAGCTACCCATAAAGGAAAAAATCGCAACGGTAGCCCGGGAGGTTTATGGTGCGGCAGGGGTCGATTTCGCCAAGGAGGCCGAACAGTCTATTGATAATTATGAGAAGCTCGGTTACGGTAATCTTCCGGTATGTGTTGCAAAGACCCAATACTCTTTATCTGACGATGCCGCTAAATTAGGAAGGCCGAGGGATTTTACCGTACACGTCAAAGAGGTGAGGCTTTCCGCCGGAGCGGGCTTTGTAATAGTCTTAATGGGGAACATCATGACGATGCCGGGACTTCCGAAAAAACCGGCGGCTAATGAGATAGATATTGATGAAAACGGCAGAATAACAGGACTTTTCTAAGAGAAAGGTTGTATCGAGTACAAGCGAGTATAATAGTATGAACGGTCGGGGGGTGGGATAATTGCAGGGGCCATACTTATTGGAGCTTAATGATATGGTAAGTATGAAGCAGGCTTTTGAGGTGGTAGGGCCGGATCCTTTGGGGCAAAAAAAGATGACCGCCAAGGCGCAAATTCTGCCCTTCTATGTCCGGGAGGTTAGGTGCCCGGCAGCTAATATCCTTAAACAGCAGATGCTTTCATTAGGCGGTGAAGCGGCAGTTGCCAGATGGGCTGTCAATTTGGGTCGGGAAAAAACAGATGTTTTGCTTTTGGGGACGAGAAAGCATTATACGGAATTGGCGAAAAGTCTTGTCCATCAACCCTGGGGGTTAAAAGACTTAGCTGGCAGAATAGAGGCTGTTTTGGCCGGACTGAGAAAAGACAAGGAGACTGTTTGGAACTGGAAGACCAACGGCAATCTGAGGCTGACTATCGGCCAACAAAAGACTCTGGTGATGGGTATCCTGAATGTTACCCCGGATTCCTTTTCTGACGGAGGATGTCATGATACGCCTGAAAAAGCCTTAGAGAGAGCGCGGAAAATGGTAGAAGAAGGGGCAGACATTATCGATGTGGGCGGTGAGTCTACTCGCCCGGGTTCCGATCCGATAACTGCAGAAGAAGAACTGGACAGAATAGAACCGGTTTTGGAGCGTTTAGTCAAAGAGATACCAGTACCTATTTCCGTTGATACTTATCGGTCTGAAACGGCAAAAGCAGCGTTGGAAATGGGGGCACATATTATCAATGATGTGGGCGGCGGCAAAAGGGACCCGCATCTTGCCGAGGTGGCTGCGGAATTTCAGGCTCCCGTAGTAATTATGCATAACGAGAAATGTCCCGTGGTCACGCACTGGGAATTAGTAGCCGCCGTGGTAGAGGGCTTAGCCGAGGGTGCGGGGCTTTACTTGCAGGCAGGCTTAAGTAAGGAAAAAATTATGATCGATCCCGGCATAGGATTTGGTAAGGACCCTCAGGGCAATCTTGCCTTGATGAAGAATCTTGCTTCTTTACGGACCTTGGGTTATCCCGTTCTGCTGGGAGCGTCGCGAAAATCATTTATCGGTGCGGTGCTGGACTTGCCCGTCGACGAGAGGCTGGAGGGATCTTTGGCTGCGGCGGCTTGGGGTGTGGAAAAGGGGATGTCTGTAATCAGGGTCCATGATGTCAAAGAAACGGTCAGGCTTGTCCGGGTGCTGGATGCTATCAAAAACAGCGGTTGGTGATACCCAAGAGCTGAGGGGAGGGGTGCGGTATGAAGAGGGCAGACAAGATAGTGTTAAAGGGGATGAAGTTCTACGGTTATCATGGAGTAGAGCCGGCTGAAAAGGTGTTGGGGCAGCTCTTTGAAGTGGATGTGGAAATATGGGGAGATTTCACCGAGGCCGCCTTGAAAGACGAAATAGGAGCCGCCCTGGACTATTCCTGTGTTTACGAGAAGGTCAAGGATATCGTTGAAGGTTCTTCCTGTCATCTGATTGAAAGGCTGGCGTTTCTGATTATCGAGCAGTTGCTTTCTCTACCATTAGCACAGAAGGTTTTTGTCAGGGTCAAGAAACCCCAAGCCCCGCTTGGGGGGCTGCTGGATTATGCTGCCGTGGAAATGGAGCGGAGCAAAGATGAAGACTGAAGAGATCGTTTTGTCCTTGGGCAGTAATGAGGGTGATAGACTGAACAATTTATTGGATGCTGTGATCGGACTTTTGGGTCAGGGTATTAAAGTGGAAGATGTTTCAGGCATATATCTTACCGCCCCTGTCGGCAAGGTTGATCAGCCGGATTTTTTAAATATGGTAATAAAGGGGTTAACTGCACTTGAGCCGTTAGCGGCCCTGGAAGGCTGTCAGGAGGTCGAAAAGAAATTAGGCAGAGTGCGGCTTGAACGCTGGGGGCCAAGAACTATTGACATAGATATACTTTTTTATGGAAACAAACGGGTTGATGAAGAAATTCTGAAAGTCCCGCATCCCAGAATGGCAGAGAGGGCTTTTGTCCTTATGCCTTTAAGGGAAATGGATCCTCAGAGGTTTGCCGAGCTTTCTTTGGAAATACCTATGCAAAAAGTAGACTTGAAATATGCAAGCAGTGATGTTAAAATGTTCTTGAGGAATAAGGGCATGAAAATTTAATAGAACCAGGCTGGTAAGATTAGCTGACCGGTATCTGTGCGCAGAACCGTATCAGTCTATCGAAGATGACTTAGCCGTGGAATTTGTGTGTTTTGTATTGACCGCTTGGAGCCGAATGCGGACCGAGACGGAAGGTAAAGAGCTTATTGTGCTTGTCTGTCACGACCTTCCAGATAATGTCCGGGAGGTCTTTTTGTTTGTCAAGTATGTGCCTTTATTCACAATTTACCTCACGTTAATTGGCAACGCAGGGAGTGGTAAAGTTGGCTGAAATGAGGAATATTGGGATTGTAGGGTTTGGCAGGGTCGGAACGGCGCTGGCCACCGCATTGGAAAAAAAGGGATATGAGATATTTATTGTGACACGGGCTCAGAGCATAAAAACGGTATCTGTTAACGGTAAAGAGGCCGAGGTGTTTTCGTTACGTGGCGCCGCCCGAAATGCAGATATTCTTTTTATCACGACACCCGACGGTGTGATTGGTGAAATAGCGGGGCAGCTTGCGCGGCTTAAAGATAAGGATTTAAAAATTAAAGCCGCACTACACATGAGTGGCTCCCAAACCTCAGGGATATTAGAGCCGCTACAGGGGAAGGGTATTTCTTTAGGATCAATACATCCGTTACAGAGTTTCGCTACGGTGGAACAAGCCATAGCCAATCTGCCCGGTTCATATTTTACTTACGAAGGGGACGAAGCCTTGAAACCGTGGATTACCCGGTTTGTGGCCGAAATGGATGGGGTTTTGAACATCCTGCCCTCGGCAGAAATGAAAGCGATCTATCATGTCGGGGCCGTGTTTGTTTCAAATTATATGGTGGCTTTAGCCCAGCTTGGAACAGAGTGCCTTGTCAAATCGGGGTTTTCTGCAGAGGAGGCACAAAAGGCACTCCTGCCCTTGATGAAGGGAACGCTGAACAACATTTCACATTTACCCTTAACCCAGGCGCTTACGGGACCGGTTTCCCGCGGTGATATGCAGGTTGTTGCCGGTCATGTCAAGATCCTGCAAAGGGAGTTGCCTACAGCTTTGCCGCCGTATTTGACTTTAGTGCCCGCACTGTTGGCACTTGTGAAAAGATCAGGTAGTTTTTCGGATGAGAAGCTCAAAAAGATGTATGGAGAATTGAGCAATATGCTAAAGGAGGTCAAAAGTAATGAGTAAGGTTACAATCAATACCCTAAAAGAAAAGAAGGCAAATGGCGAAAAAATCACGATGATTACTGCTTATGACTATCCAAGCGCCGGGATGGTGGAGGCTGCCGGATTGGACACGATTTTAGTGGGAGATTCGTTGGGTATGGCGATGCTAGGTTACGATACTACCCTGCCGGTGACTGTCGAGGAAATGCTGCATCACACCAAGGCGGTTGTACGCGGGGCTAAAAATACTTTTGTAATAGGGGACATGCCGTTTTTGTCATACCATGTCTCTGTAGAACAGGCGGTGACTAATGCCGGCAGGTTCTTAAAAGAAGCAGGGGCTCAAGCCGTCAAGCTTGAAGGTGGCCAGGAGCAAGTACCGGTAGTAAAGGCTCTGGTAGCAGCCGGGATTCCCGTTCTTGCTCACATCGGTCTAACGCCGCAATCTGTTCACCAAATGGGTGGATTTAAGGTTCAGGGTAAGGATAAGGAGAAGGCTGAAAAATTGATGAAAGATGCCAAGGCTCTTGAGGAAGCGGGAGCATTCGGGGTTGTATTGGAATGTGTTCCTGCTCCGCTGGCAGAAGTGATTACAAAAAGTTTGATCATCCCGACAATTGGCATTGGTGCGGGTTGTGGCTGTGACGGACAAGTTCTCGTCTGGCACGATGTACTCGGCATTACACAAAGTATGAAACCGCGGTTTGTGAAGAAGTATGCGGAGTTATATGAGGAAACGATCAAGGCTTTAAAAGAATACAAAGAAGACGTAGAAAAAGGTGGATTTCCTCAAAAGGAGCATTCCTTTGGCATGAGTGAGGAAAACATTCCTAAGCTTTACTAGGGTAAGTATAATCTATGGCTGGCAGCGAGGTGTATCATGGTAATCTTGAAGAAAATATCCGAGGTTAGGGATTGGGTAAGGGAAAAACGCAGTAAAGGCGGGCAGATCGGGCTTGTTCCCACAATGGGGTATCTGCACGAAGGCCATTTGAGTTTGGCTAGGGCGGCACGCCGAGAAAACGATTTTGTGATAATGAGTATCTTTGTTAATCCCTTGCAGTTTGGGGCCAACGAAGACTTGGATACTTACCCGCGGGATTTAAAGCGCGATAGTCAGTTGGCCGCCGCAGCAGGCGTGGATGTCATCTTTGCTCCCCAGGTCAGTGAGATGTACCCTTATTACCCTCAGCTTACTACCGTCAACGTTACGGAAATTACCGAGGTATTATGCGGGGCGGTGCGTCCCGGCCATTTTAGCGGTGTAGCTACCGTGGTCACCAAGCTGTTCAATATCGTACAGCCCGACAGGGCGTATTTTGGGCAAAAGGATTATCAACAATGTTTGGTAATCAAGCGCATGGTCACAGACCTGAATATGCCTATAGAAATAAAGATGGTTCCGATAGTGAGAGAGAAAGACGGTTTGGCTATGAGTTCACGCAACGTGTATCTGTCAAAGGAGGAAAGGCGGCAAGCTCTTTGCCTTTACGAAGCGCTCCGGATATGTCGGGAATTGTATGATAAAGGCGAGCGTTCTGCTCGCAAGTTGTTGGATGCCATGCAGGAGAGAATTCGGCAAGAGTCGCTGGCGGCTATCGATTATGCCGAGATTTACAGTGCCGAACTCCTACAGGAGGTAGACGAGATAAAAGAGAGCGTGGTTGTGGCTTTAGCCGTAAGAATTGGTAGTACACGTTTAATCGACAACATCGTATTGGAGGGGAAGAATGGTGTTTAGGACAATAATGAAATCTAAAATTCATCGGGCAGTGGTAACAGCAGCAGATTTGAACTATGTGGGGAGTATTACTATTGATTCCGAGCTAATGAAAAGGGCGGATCTTTATCCTAACGAAAAGGTTCAGGTAGTAAATAACAATAACGGGGCGAGGTTGGAAACTTATGTTATTCCAGGACCGCCGGATTCCGGAGAGGTTTGTTTAAATGGCGCGGCAGCCCGTTTGGTTCAGCCGGGAGATTTTGTGATAATCATCAGCTATGGGATGATGACTACCGAAGAAGCACAGGAACATCAGCCTATCGTGCTTTTTGTCGACGAACAGAATAAGGTTGTCAGAGAAGGCGTGGAGAAGGCTTTTGATAGAGGAGGAAGAAAATAATTGTAAACCTAGAGTGAATATGAGGTTGACAATCATGCCGGTCGGGGGGTAGAATGAGTAATAATGTTAACCATGATTATGCACATGGGTGACATTATACAAACAGACCGTAACAAGGAGGATCGGTAATGAGATTATCAGCCAGAGATATAACAAGGGTTGCATTGTTTTCTTCCCTCATATGTATTGCCTCTTTAATCCTCAAGATGGGAGGAGACGTCATTGTCCCCTTCAGCATTTTGCCTTTTATGGTGATGCTGGCGGGTTCCGTTTTGGGAGCAAGATTAGGAGCTTTAAGTGTTACCGTGTACGTGCTCATTGGTTTGCTGGGAGTTCCCGTCTTTGCTAAGCCGCCCTTCGGGGGTTTGGCCTATATCCTGCAACCGACCGCCGGATTTTTATTGGGATTCATTGCGATGGCCTACATAATCGGCAGGTTGATGGAAAAAAGTCCGGAAAGAAGCATGGTTCGCTATGTGGGAGCGATGCTGGCGGGGATAGGTGTGATGTATTTAATAGGTATCCCTTATCTTTATGGGATGGTTAGGTTGTATCTGGGGCAACCCTTTACCTTCTGGAAGACCGTGCAAGTTGGAATGCTACCGTTTATAGGGCTGGATGTTGTGAAGGGACTTATAGCGGCGGTTCTGGCCAGAGGGATAAATCTTCGTTTGAGCCGACAAGGTTTGGTTGGTTCATAGTATAAAGGAGAGTGCTGAAATGTTGCTGGTTTTTGACGCGGGTAATACTAATATTGTCTTGGGTGTATACAGCGGGGAGAAATTAGTTCAACACTGGCGGGTGTCTACGGATAGAAATAAAACGAAGGATGAGTACGGCATCTTGCTTTATAACCTTTTTGAGTACAGTGGTTTGGATTATAAAGAGGTCAAAAATGTCATAATATCCTCGGTTGTCCCTCCTTTGATGCCTGCTCTGGAAGAAATGGCGCGGCAGTATTTTCATGTGCAGCCGCTGGTAATAGGGCCCGGTATAAAGACGGGCATGCCAATTTTCTACGATAACCCGAAGGAAATCGGGGCCGATAGAATTGTGAATGCTGTTGCCGCGTATGAAAAATATGGTGGACCATTGATTATTGTGGATTTTGGCACCGCTACGACCTTTTGTGTTGTCAGCGCTCAAGGTGAGTACCTTGGCGGCTTGATTACGTCAGGGATAGGGATTGCCACAGAGGCGTTGTTTCAGAAAGCAGCTAAGCTCCCTCGTATTGAGTTGGTTAAGCCTAAAAAGGTCATTGGCCGCAATACTGTAGCCAGCATGCAGGCCGGTATGGTGTTTGGCTATATTGGGCAGGTTGACGGGATAGTAAAGCGGATAAAAAAGGAGCTTGAAAGCGAGGCTTTTGTTGTGGCCACGGGCGGAGTGGCGGACTTGATAGCCGACGGGTCCGAAACCATTAATATAGTTGATTCTTTTTTGACATTAGAAGGTTTAAGGATAATTTTCGAGCGTAACCGGTGATGAGAGCCGGTTTCTTTTCGCAAGGGAGATTGAGATGCTGAAAATAGGTGATGTTAAGATTTCATGTCCCGTTGTACTGGCACCTTTGGCCGGTATAACGGATAAGGTATTCCGGAATATTGCACGTGAACACGGCTGTGGTTTGGTCTATACAGAAATGATAAGCGCAAAAGCCTTAACATATAAAAACAGTAAAACAAAAGAGCTTTTAGATTTGTCGGGGGAAGAACCACCGGTGGCTGTCCAGCTTTTTGGTTCGGAACCGAATGTTATGGCCGAAGCGGCTGTGATGGCGGCTGAGGAAGGTGCTGCATTGCTTGATATCAATATGGGGTGTCCGGTACCAAAGGTGGTGAAAAACGGGGAAGGGTCTGCATTACTGGAAAAACCGGAATTGGCCTGCGAAATCGTTGAAAGGATGGGCAGGGCGACAGGATTGCCGATCACGGTTAAAATTCGCAAAGGACTAAGTAAAGACAGGGTTGTGGCAGTAGAGTTTTCTAAAAGATTGGAGGCTGCGGGTGCAGCCGCCATTGCGGTGCATGGGCGGAGTCGGGAACAGTATTACAGTGGTCCGGCAGATTGGGATATGATCAAAAAGGTCAAGGAAAATGTCAAGATACCGGTTATCGGCAGTGGGGATATTTGGGAACCTGAGGACGCGGCAAGGATGTTGAAGCAAACCGGCTGTGATGCCGTTATGCTGGGACGTGGAGTATTAGGAAACCCCTGGATTATTTCCCGGGCAAAGTATTATTTGGAGAACGGAGAATTGCTTCAACCCCCGGATGCGACAGAGAAAGTCCGCGGGGCTATCCGGCATTTGAACTTGATTGTTGCGCAAAAGGGCGAAAAATCGGGGATATTACAGATGAGAAAACATATTGCTTGGTATCTCAAAGGTCTGCCGTATACAGCGCCTTTAAAGGAAGCGGTTTATAAAGCAAAAAAGAGAGCAGAAGTCGTTTCCCTTTTGGAAGAGTATTTGAGACAAGAAGACTAGGCGGCTTAAAAAACATTTAGCAGATATTCAAATAATCGATTTTGTAGCTTGAAATGGGTAAAATGGGGAATAAAGGTAAAAAACAAAATACATATTGACAAGGTTTATGTAGTAATATACACTAAAAAATGTAAAATATTGCTACGCTTCTATTTTAAAATATCAAAAATTACAACCAATTAATTTTGCAAGAAAGCACAATAATATACAAAATAAATACAGAACTGAGGTACTGGGAATATAGCAATAATTGAAGGCGATTTCTCTAATAAATAGTTTCGTTGCTTCATAAACAAATGGTTTTTAATACATATATTTATACACTGCTAAAGTGATGTTTGTGAAGAGAGAAATGCAGAAAGTAGGTAAGTCATTAAACGTTTTAAATAAAGGCAATTAAAAACAAAGGGGAGAAGATTATGAAAAAAAAATTACTGTTCACTAATAATTTTAATAATACTGGTTTTTTCAATTAATAGTTTTGTATTTGCTTATGACAAAAACGATGATATGATTCAAAAGGATTTTATGGCAAAGAAAGAAGCATTAGACGGTAAGCCGTTAGATTTAAGTCCATTTTTAGAAGAGAACAAAATGATGGATAAAGAAATTGGATATAGTGAGTTCTACAAAGATACTACACCTTATGATCCTGATTTTGAAAAAAAGTTCAAAAACTTAGCTAAAAAAGTAGATCAATATAACAAAAACATGGATATAAGAATACTTTTGATGTTGAGCAAATAATTAATAGCGAGAACCTTTTTGAACTCTCAATAGATATGGGTAGTGGTAATGGAGATGGTGAAAACTCGTTATCAGTTCAGTCATACGATACTGGTGATATTTGTTTAATAGACAATCCTGGGGGGCATCTCCAAGGTGAAATACAACATGCAGGAATAATTGATAAAAGCAAGTATTCTGATTATGATTCTTTATGCTTTCTTTCAGCGCAACCAAACTTAGGTGTGATATATGAAAGTCCAAATACATATCGAGATAACTATGATGAGGCATATAATTGTATGGTATCTGGAATAACAGCTTCACAACGTCTAGATGCGGTAGATTTATCTGACGACTATGTTGGACAGCCATATTATTGGTACGCCAGTAAAACCGATACTACAAAATGGTACTGTTCAAAAGTTGTTTGGTATGGTTATAAGAATGCTGTTTCTATTGATATAGACGAAGACGGTGGTTGTTGGGTGCTTCCAGAAGATGTTCTGTATGATGACGATGTAGTCTGCTGGTATCACTGGGAATAGAAGCTATAACCAAAGTGCTCTAGAATTCCAGAGCACTTTGGTTTTT
The DNA here is from genome assembly GCA_018433675.1 of Clostridia bacterium. Classification (GTDB taxonomy): domain Bacteria; phylum Bacillota; class Peptococcia; order DRI-13; family SM3-B62; genus SM3-B62. The sequence goes on along the minus strand of JAHDQS010000039.1, from coordinate 6,449 downwards.
CAAAAACAGATGAGAGTGATGTTCAACCAAGAAAAGGGATATTTTAAGGTAGAAAAAGTCCTTTGGTTATTTAAGTATTGAGACAGGAGTGACAAAATGGGAAAAAAATATTATTAATTATTATGGTGTTAATGACAACTGCATGTAATACTTTTGAAACAGGAAGAAAGCCCACATACGAAATATACGCAAGAGCCGGAAAAAAAATAGTATACGCACAGGTCAATGAAAAACTGACGAAAGATAAGTTGAAAATTATTGATTTTAGAAAAAAGGGCATGCAACTTGGAGGTATTACTAAAACACCTCAAAACAAAATATATTGTTCTATATACAGAAAGGCTAATGGTGACAAAATGGGAAAGGAAATAGCAATTATAAACAATGGGAAAATTGATAAATACATTGAATTAGAAAAATATGGACCAAATGAATTTATAAATGACCTGGATAGAAAAAAGACATATACGATGATGGCTGCACAGCCGAAAGTATATAATCCCGATGGTACCCCATTTACCATAATTGATTCTGAAAAAGATCAAGTCATTAAACAGTTCAACCTTAAAGGTTTTTTTAGTGACTATGATTTTTTGGATGAAAAAATATATGTTGCTGTATATGGTGCAGAAGGACTTGGTTATGAAGGGTTAGCAGATAGTTATATAGCTTCAATAGATAGGGATACTCAAGAAATAGAAATTATTACAAAGGAAGGTTTAGACTTTGTTCCGACTGATTTAAAAATAAACTCAAAGGGAGAAATATATTTAGTCAGCGGTATAAATCCTATTAAAGACGGTATTAATGAACCCCGAATTACTGTTATAAAAAATGATGGTACATTTATTAAGGATATGGCAATTGAACCATGGGCCGTGGGACTTATTATTGACAGCAGAGGTATCGCTTATATTAACCACATTGGAAAGGTAGATCTGGGTGATTTTTCAGGAGATACTATTACTGTTTATGATACGAATACAGATGATATAGTTGGTAAAATAACAGGTTTTAACGGTGCTTCTTCGATGGAGTTAATAGATAATTATCTATTTGTAAGTAATTATCAGTCGGGAATAATTTCAGTTGTTGATACAAATAAAAACTCTGTGATTGCTAATATTGACCTTTCCGTTCAAAGAATAACAGAATTGCAGGTTATGAAACACATATAATCTCAGAACAGTAATGTGCTGGACTTGCTATTTTTTGCAAGTTCTTTTTTATGGTGGTATTTTGGTGCTATAATAATAACTGGGTTAAAATATGGAAATCATATTATCTATGTGACAGAAAGATCGAGGTGTCATAATGAAACGGATCGTTAGTGTCAGTCTAGGAGCATCCGGAAGAAATCACGCTGTTGAGACGACCCTGTTGGGAGATAAATTTAAAATTGAGAGGGTAGGGACAGACGGGGATATCGGAAAGGCGATTAAACTGATACAAGAGTTGGATGGTAAGGTCGATGCCTTTGGAATGGGAGGTATCGACCTATACATACAGGCAGGTAGGAGAAAATACGTAATGAGGGATGCGAAACGTATTTCCCGTGCGGCAAAAGTTACGCCTATAGTTGACGGTACAGGACTTAAGGATACTTTGGAGAGAAAAACAATAGAATATTTAGCGGATACAGGAATAATAAATTTTGCTGGGAAGAAAGTGTTGCTTGTTTGTGGTGTGGATCGTTTCGGCATGGCCGAGGCCTTGGTCAAACATGGGGCAGTAATGACCTTTGGCGATTTGATTTTCGGCTTGAACTTGCCGGCGCCGATTAGATCCCTGGAAAAACTCGCGTTTACAGCAGGTTTGCTGGGGCCTATTGTCAGCAAGCTGCCTTTCAAACTCTTGTATCCTACCGGCTCACGGCAGGAGGTCATAACGGATAAATATAGCAAGTATTATAATGATAATGAAGTTATTGCAGGAGATTTTCTGTATATCAAAAAGTATTTGCCGCGAAGGGTTGAGGGGAAAATAATATTGACAAATACGGTTACGACAGAAGATGTTGAGTTATTAAAACAGCGTGGGGTTTCTCATCTGATTACGACTACACCGGAGTTTAGTGGACGATCCTTCGGGACCAATGTTATGGAAGCCCTTTTGGTAGCGCTGCTGGAAAAACCTTTAGCTGAAATAACAAATGAAGACTATCTTGAGCTGCTTGAACGACTGGAATTCAAGCCCCGCGTCATTAAACTGAGCGAATGACTCAGTTCAGTTAGTATTGGAGGTAATTGATGGATAAATTTGCCTTTGTGGTTCATCCGATTGACGACTCGGATATTTTGCGAAAATTTCCTTTAGCAAAGGGTATGCCCCAGACCTTGCTGGATAGAGTGACACGACTCCTTCCTCCCCTTAAGGTGTCCGAGATTACCGGGGTGAGGTCGTCATATAACGAATGTTGTGGTGAGTTTATCGGTTGTACACTGAACTCGCACCAGTTATTAGAATTGCCCGAAAAAAAAGTACTTGAGAAAATAAGTGCGTGCGTTAGACTTGCTGCCAAAAACGGAGCTAAGATTGTCGGTTTGGGGGCTCTGACTTCGGTGGTGGGGGATGCCGGTATTACTGTGGCAAAAAACGCGGATATTCCAGTTACAACGGGAAACAGTTATACTGTCTATACGGCCCTGGAAGGTGTTAAGTATGCCGCGAATAAGATGGGTATTGATTTTAATAAGGCAAAAATAGTAATACTTGGTGCAACCGGTTCCATAGGCAGCGTATGTGCACAACTTGTCGCGAGGGAGAATAAGAATTTGACCCTTATCGCTCGCAGACAAACGGAATTGGAGAAGTTAAGGATAAAAGTCATGTACGATACGGGGACCGCCGCTAAAATAAGCTGTGACAGGGGAGCCTTGCAGGATGCCGATATAATCATTGCTGTTTCAGCTTCCTTGGATTACCAGATTCAACCTGCGGATATCAAGCCGGGGGCTGTTATCTGTGATGTGGCTCGGCCCAGGGATGTTTCACCGGCTGTTGCCAAGGAAAGAGACGATGTGCTGGTGATAGAAGGCGGGGTAGTTGATGTTCCCGGAGAGCCGCGATTCAATTTTGATTTTGGGTTTCCGCCGGGCAAGAGTTATGCTTGTATGGCCGAGACGATGATTTTGGCTTTGGAAAAGAAATATGAATCCTATTCGCTGGGAAGGGAACTAACAATTGATAAAGTGCTTGCTATTGGGGAATTGGGCAAGAAACATGGCTTTAAACTGGCGGGACTTCGCAGTTTTGAGAGGGGTCTGACCGAAGAGGAGATTGCAGTGATAAAGAAAACAGCGGACACCCGCAGAAATAACACTAGGGTTGTTGAGTCTGCTAATATTTGATTTTTATAGGGATGGTGAAAAAATGAAGAGGAAAGCACTGATTGTTAGTTTCATAATACTGATAATTGTTTGTTATATTATACGCAATAATGTCATAAAGACCAATAATGATAACGAACAGGTAAATTCCACTCAATTAATTATTGAGCCGGAAAAGATAACTGCTATTCTCATTGAAGGTGGAATGCATCAAGGATCAAGAGAAATCACTTCTTTAGACAGAGTGCAGAAGATAATTGAGGAGCTTCAAGATATTAGTTTGCAGAAAGCGACAAAAGATATAGAAGCAAGTGTTTTTGAAAATGGAAAATTACTTAATGAAGGCAACAATTATATAATGACGTTTGTGGAAAATGATCAAATAGCACAACCGAATGCAGTGGTCGTTGTACTTGAAAAAGGAATGTTTATGTTTGTTGATACTAATACAATGATGAAAGAACAACGTTCACAAACATATGTGTCAAAACCAGATTTACATGATGCGGTAAATAATGTTATCAAGATCATAAAAACACAAGAAAAGTAAACAATATTGTCTATGCTCTCAGTGTTCGCCAGTATATTTTCGCCAGTATGTTTAGTATTGCCTTCCCTTATTGTCTTGACAAAAGGTATTGCCGTCTATATAATGGTCTAGAGATTTGCAGGAGTAGTGATAACAACATGGAAAACAAGCACTGCCGTACGTGCGCAGTGCTTGTTGGTATTCTTAAATTGAGGCTGTAACCACTATAGGATGCGGTGCATAAGCTAAGTATTCATTGAGTGGACTTTATTTAAGGGAGAGAATCGTATGACAGCTGAAAAAGAGGTTATTTTAACACCGGAAGGGCTCGCCAAGCTGGAAAGAGAGCTTGAAAATCTGAAGACCGTTAAAAGAAAAGAAATTGCGGCAAGAATCAAGCAGGCGATAGAGTTCGGCGATATTAGCGAGAATTCTGAATACGATGATGCAAAAAATGAACAAGCGTTTATTGAACGCAGAATAATGGAATTGGGCAAAATGCTGAGGAATGCCAAGGTAGTGGAACCGGTTAAAAACAACGAAGCATCGGTGCAAATTGGTGCTAAGGTTGTACTGAAGGACGTTGAACTAGACAAAGAGTGCTTCTATACAATAGTAGGCTCGGCAGAAGCCGATCCTATGAACAACAAAATATCCTATGAGGCCCCGGTGGGGAAAGCGCTTTTGGGCAAGAAAGAGGGAGACGAGGTAGAAGTAACTATCCCGGTGGGAAAAGTGGTTTATCAGATACTTTCAGTGACTTGGCCGGAATAATTACCCGGAGTAATCCTTATTGAAAGGAAGAATTGTTGTGACAGATATAAATGATAATGCCAGGGAAATTGACTTAAATGAACAGATGATGGTGCGACATGAAAAACTGTCGGAGTTGAAAAAAAACGGAATTAACCCTTTTGGTACAAGATTTGAAAGGACCCATTATGCGGAGGATATCATAAACGGCTTTGCCAATCTTGAGGGTCAGGATGTGGTTATTGCCGGAAGACTGATGTCAAAAAGGGATATGGGGAAAGCGGGTTTTGGACATGTTCAGGATTTGACCGGACAGATTCAGGTTTATGTGAGACTCAATGATGTGGGCCCGGAAAAGCATGAGCTTTTTACCAAGCTTGATATAGGGGATATAATCGGGGTATCCGGATATGTTTTCAGAACCAGGAAAGGCGAGATAACAGTGGGAGTGAAGGACATAACAATCCTTTCTAAATCGCTGCGTCCTCTGCCGGAAAAGTGGCATGGGCTGAAAGATGTTGAACTAAGATATCGCCAGCGTTACGTCGATCTGGTTGTAAACCCTGATGTCAAGAATGTGTTTATTCAAAGAAGCAAAATAATCAAGGTGATGCGTACATATTTGGATGCTCAGGGCTTTCTAGAGGTCGAGACTCCCACCATGCACGCGATAGCCGGAGGTGCCAGTGCCAGGCCTTTTATTACTCATCATAATGCCCTTGACATTGATCTGTACCTGCGGATAGCCTTGGAATTACATCTAAAGAGATTGATAGTGGGCGGAATGGAAAAGGTCTATGAAATAGGGCGTGTCTTTCGTAATGAAGGAATATCTGTTCGACACAATCCGGAATTCACACTGATGGAGATCTATCAGGCCTATGCTGATTACAACGATATGATGAAGTTGACTGAAGGCATGATTGCCTATATAGCCCAAGAAGTTTTGGGGACAACGGAAATTACTTATCAGGACACAAAAATAGATTTAACTCCTCCCTGGACACGGATGACTATGAAAGAAGCGGTGAAAAGGTATACGGGAATAGACTTTGCTTCAATAACAACAGACGAAGAAGCGCGTCGGGCAGCCGACGGCATTGGTGTCAAGGTGCCGGAGGATGCCACAAAGGGTTCTGTTTTGAACGAAATATTCGAGGAAAAGGTGGAAGAAAACCTGGTGCAGCCCACCTTTATAATGGACTACCCTATTGAGGTTTCACCCCTTGCCAAACGGAAAGAGGAAGAGCCTGAGCTGACATGTCGATTTGAAGCCTTTATTACGGCTCGCGAGATTGGCAATGCGTTTTCGGAGCTTAACGATCCCCTTGATCAAAGGGAAAGGTTTAATAAGCAGGTTGAGCAGAGAGAAAAAGGAGATGAGGAAGCACACATGATGGATGAAGATTTCCTACGGGCGCTGGAGGTGGGCATGCCACCCACAGGCGGCTTGGGTATCGGCATTGACCGTCTGGTAATGCTGTTGACGGACTCTTCATCGATTAGGGACGTGATCCTTTTTCCAACGTTGCGGCCTAGGTAATATAAGGGTAGATGGAAAGAAAAACGTGAAACCTAAAAAAAGGCCTAAAAAAGGGAAAAAACACGTTGACACATAAAAAGTGATGTGATACTATATAAAAGTCGCTGCGGCGGCGAAAAGAAGAGCCACAAGGCCCGAAGCAGGTCGAGAGGGGAAGGGAATAAATACCAAAAAGAACCTGTTGACTGAAAGCGGAGGAATGTGGTAGAATGAAACTCCTGCCCGATGAGGGAAGGAAAAAACGGACCTTGAAAACTGAACAGTTGAGAGCGAGCTCAAGTCAAGAAAGGGATGC
>JAHDQS010000048.1 GCA_018433675.1 Clostridia bacterium | reverse complement strand
GAACAGCTTGAGAAACTGCTTCCCTGGAATACGCCAGAAGAATGCCGTGTACGACGGAAACCAAAGAACCTATAGCCGCCGAACAGTGCTAAGGGGTCACCGCGGCGGTTCTGTTGTGTATGGAGATTTGACGCTTACGATAAGACCGCCAAACTTACGTTTTTTTATTTAGCGGATTATATCTTCACCTTTCAAACTGCTATAACAAAAAAAAGCCCTGCCTTTCAGCAAGTTTGCCTTTAACATATAGTTATTTATTAAAAAATAATCATTTATCAGCATCGTTAAACCACTTAATACTTGCGTTAGAACGTTTACATTACGACTCTATTGTTTGACCGTCTGACTCTTTCCATCTTGCATTCAGTTCTTTCCAGTTATCTCTAAAGTATGGAAGCTTTTCGGCTGCTTGTTCAATGAAAGCTTAAATTTCCACCTCATTAATACTGCTTATACTTTCATATTCCAGTTTTCTTAAGAATCTGCTGGTACCGGCAATCAATCTGTTATTCTCGTCATGCAGCAATCCGCCAAAATGAAAAACAAGCGAGACTTTGTCCTTCATAACTTGAATTGCACATATCCAATGGTGAAAGTCACTACTTAATCCAAAGGTCGGTTTACCCCATCTAATTTCCCCGCTCATGTATGGGTTGCTGAGTAGAATAATTTCTATAAGTCTCACAGCTATTTGTCTTAAATTATCTGGTTTTTGCTCAAGATAACTATTGATATCAGAATTATCATTTGCATTCATTGTTATTATCCTTTCTGTTTCTATAAATCCTTTTTTAGGATATCACAGTATGCTGACAACTGTATGTCAGTAGAGAATTGCTGTTTCTTAGGTTACAAACTACAAGTCAGCTTCATGCAATGCTCTGTAGTCCGAGCAAGGCGTTTTCGTATTATACACTTTAATTGCTCAGGTTCAATTACTTCGATATCTGTATCGATATCTGATATATAATCCATTAACTGTCTGCCTAAAACCTCCAGGGAGTCTGTCTGCAATTTCAGCTCCATGTTAGTTCCCAGATCAGTTTCCTCAATATAACCTAGTACATTGTTAACTCTTAAACTGTGGATACAGACGCTTCAATTTAATGCGAGCATCGTCTGTTTTGAACTGCCAGTCGACACCCTTTTGAATCAAATTTCTCTGAGTTTCCCATTCAACCAGTTCCGTGCTTAAGTCATCAATACAGGAGATTCTTCGACCCAAACACTGTCTTGTCATTACGCTGAGTTCTATTTCGGCAATGTTCAACCAGCTTCCATGTTTAGGGGTGTAGTGAATTTCAAGACGTTTTGCCAGATTACGAGCTGTTTTAGGATCAAATGCTTCATACAATGATGACAGTGTATGAGTGTTGAGATTATCCATGACCAATCGGAGTTTGGCTGCCGTTGGATAATAAATGTCCAACAGGTTCTTGATTTCATGAGCCCAATCGATTTTCGTTCTTCTTTCGCGGACGGATAAATTCCGCCATGAAGCCAATGGTTCTGTGAACACAAAAATACTGCAGGCGCCTTTACGAACATATTCACTGTCTCTTCTTTCTGGTTTCAGTGGTTTCATCGGAATAGGGTTTCGTTTCTCATCTGTTAACTGAAAGGGTTTTTCATCCATACAGATGACAGGGTATCTCTCATCCAAGGGTTGCATGTAAAGATCCAGAACATCTTCCATGCAGACTACAAAGGAAGCATTATGTTGAGGCGGAATACACCAGCACTTGTGAAGGTGAGGCTTTAATTCGTTTTTTTTAGGAGGCCTCCAATCGCCACGTGAGAAATGCTGTCCACATAGTTTAATTCCACTGCTTTATCAGCAAGAAGCCGGAGGGTCCATCGTGATCTGCCGTTTGGTGGCTCACTGCAACTGAGAGCAATAATCTTTGCTTCAACTTCACCGGTGATTTTAGGCGGTACAGGAGGTGTCTCTCTTTTCTTCCTTAAAAGAGCATCCTCCAATCCATTCAGTGAATACTCTTTGCGAATGGTATGCACGGTTTGACTATGAACATTGAACATCTCAGCAATTTCATTCTCACTCCGTTTTGGCTGTTGGTTATTTTCGTCTGCTGCCAATAAGACATTTGCGTGCATAATATTTTTTGCTGAGGCAGAGCCTTTCTTAACAATATCCAGCAGTGTCTTGCGCTCCTTAGCAGTAAGATTGACATGGTACCGTTTCTTGGGCAATTGGGTCACCTCTCTTTCTACAATAAGTATATCATAGAAAGAGATTATGTTATAGTT